>CAMDBI010000062.1 GCA_945889005.1 Bacteroides fragilis | reverse complement strand
GTGCTTGAGTAAGCCATACAGTGTCAAATTCCAGTCTAACATCAAATTGAACTGTTGAGTTATCAGGTTTATAAATTATAATTTCACCTTGCATAAAACATATAAAAAATTAAGCTATATAGAGTACTTTGCCGGGCTGTACTTCGATTAAATATCCTATATTGCCCACACATAATCGCTCGTACCTTTAGAGGAGCGGTCGTTGGTTTCGCCGATTTTGAGGTACGGGTCTTCTTTGCCACGCACGAGGTGCCACCTGAGCAGCCTGTGCTGAGCGGAGTCGAAGCATGCGAGAGGGTACCAGTGCCTACTAGGCCGAGGCGGTATTGCTTGGAGAGGTTTTCTATTTTTATAGCTGCTTCCATGAATAAGTATGTGTCCGCAGATTGCACGGATTAAAGGGATTAAAAATAATATATTGTCCGCAGATTAAGGTGAATGTTGCAAAAAAAATTATTGTCCGCAGATTACGCAGATGGACGCGGATTAAAAAAAATAAAAATTAAATCTGTGTTAATCCGTGTAATCTGTGGATGGTGTTTTCTTGTTATTGTTGCAAAAAAAAAATTATTGTCCGCAGATTGTGCAGATTTTCGCAATTTTCGCAGATTTAAAAAAAATAAAATTAAATCTGTGTGTATCTGTGTAATCTGTGGATGTATTATTGTATTTTCTGTGTTAATCTGTGCAATCTGTGGACGGTTTTTTTGTTATTGTCGCAAAAAATGGGTTGTCCGCAGATGACGCAGATTTTCGCAAATTAAAAAAAATAAAAATTAATCTGTGTGTATCTGTGTAATCTGTGGATGTATTATTTTATTGTTTGTGTTAATCCGTGTAATCCGTGGACGGTTTATTTTGTTTTAATAAGTCTTTTGTATTCTAAACTTGTCGTTCCAAAATTAACTAAAAGTCCTATTTCGTTGCCTGTTGCTTTGAGATAATTCAATACCTGAGCGTCGTGTTGGTTTGAAAATTCAGACAATGCCTTTAGTTCAACTATTATAGAATCGTAGCAAATAAAGTCTGCTACATATTGCTTATTCAACAGGTTTCCTTTGTAATAGATGGGCAATGGCTCTTCGCGATGGTAAGGAATGCCTTGTTGTTTGAATTCCCACTCTAGGGCTTCCTGATACACAGCTTCAAGAAAGCCACAGCCAAGCTCACGATGGACTTCCATGCAGGCTCCGATGATTTTGTAGGTTTGTTCTTTTGAGGTCATTTAATTAAGTTTTTTGTCCGAAGATTAAATTAAATGTTGAATCAATATTGTTTAGCTCTGCATTTACTTTGAAACCTTTATGAATTTTGAGGCTTTGGTATTTCTAACTGTTTACAAATTAGTATACACAAATCATCATCTATATCAGGATGTCTTGGTATAACAGTTCTTTTGCCATTTGTATGATTCATATATTTATCATGTCTACCGCCATGTTTTATAAAACCACAATTGTGCTCATTGAGGTATTTTAAGAATTTGTTTCTCTTCATACTTTATCCAAAAACAAGTTCTTCTTCTTGGAGCATATCACCTTCGGGTCTGTATTGTTCGCGAATATCCTCAAGATACATTTCCAACGCATCTACAATGTTTTCTTTTACTTCTTCTATGGTTATACCTTGAGTAAAAACCTCTGGCATTTCCTTTAGTTGCCCTATCAGATAATTGCTTTTCCCTTTTTTAATTACCAATGTTAAAGTCATATAGCATTTATTAATTGCAATTACAAAGATACTAATATATAAGTTGAGTAATGGTATATGTTTTTTATGAAATCGTTATTATTATATAATATTTTGAGTAAAGATAGTGGTTTGTACATACTTTTCTCTTTTCGAGAGTATAGTCAGTACGCTGTCGTCGATGTAATTGTCAATAAGCACTATCGAACTTTTTGCAGACCTGATAATATCTGAAATAAAAGTCCATGCATCGAAAATTTGATAATCATAAAAAATACCTTCGTGAGGAGGAAGGGAGGTTTTTATGTGCAGATCAAACTCATCTGCTTTCTTTTTCAAAGAATGGATGTCATACTCTATTTTCTCGAATCGATTATGGATGGCGTAACCTTTGAGAAGATAATCTTTTAGAACTTTGTTTGCCCAGATACGGAATTAGCTTCGCTGAACTCACTTCGTTCAGTTGTGTACCTCTTTGTGACTTAACTCTGTAACCAACTGATATAATTACATCTAAACTGTAAAAATTTGTTTTATAGTTTTTGCCATCTTTTGCAGTTAGTAAGGATTCCTTACATACTGAATCATATTCCAATTCTTTTTCTTTGAAAATATTTGAAATATGCAATGTTACATTATTGCGTGTAGTTAAAAATTATTCAGCCATTTGAGACTGAGTAAGCCACACATTTTCATTTTCTACAACAACCTCAAATTGCTCTTCAGAATGGTCAGGTTTGTATATAACTATTTCACCTTGTATACAATATGTAATAAATTAAGCGATATAGAGTAGTTCGTCTTGTTAAACTTCGAAATTAATAACTTTTTACGCCCAAACATAATCGCTCGTGCCTTTGCTGGAGCGATCGTTGGTTTCACCGATTTTCAAATACGGGTCTTCCTTGCCACGGACGAGGTGTCACCAACGCTTGAATAGCCTGTACTGAGCGAAGTCGAAGCATGCGAGAGGGTACCGGTGCCAACGAGGCCGAGGCGGTATTGTTTACTTAAATTTTCAATTTTTATAGCTGAAGTCATATTTAATTGATGTGCGATAGCAGATTTGAGATATCAGATGTCAGATTTTAAACTTCTGAGATCGAATATCGCATTTCTGAAATCTGATATTTTATTTATTCATTTAATTGATGGGCGATAGCAGTCCTTGATTTGCGATAGCAGATTTGAGATATCAGATGTCAGATTTTTAAACTTCTGAAATCGAATATCGCATTTCTGATATCTGATATTATTTGAGTTTATTCATCATTTCATCAATATCGATATTCAACTTCGAAAAAGCAAACCACCGTCTTCCCAAGTCTTTTAATGAGGCTCCTATATGGTAAACAGTTTGGTTGTCGATAATCAAAAAGCGGTCGTGCGATTT
>CAMDBI010000061.1 GCA_945889005.1 Bacteroides fragilis | reverse complement strand
TATATAGATTTCAATAAAATTGAAGGCGACCTAAGCGCCGATACCTATAATTTTATTTTTAGCGCCTATGTGTCTAAACGTCCTAAAATAAAACTGTTATTAAGAAAGGTCTATGATCAACCAGCATTCATCGATACAAAGAATTCTTCATTCGAAACTGTTTTGCTTAAACGGTCGTTGAGGAATTCCATAGCTTCAACCGGGTTCATATCGTTCAGATAATTGCGAAGAACCCATGTTTTGTTGAGAGTAATTTTGTCGAGCAATAAATCTTCGCGACGAGTACTCGAAGCGTTGAGGTCAACAGCCGGGTAAATTCGTTTGTTCGAAAGTTTACGATCGAGCTGTAGTTCCATGTTACCGGTACCTTTGAACTCTTCAAAGATTACTTCGTCCATTTTTGAGCCTGTTTCGGTAAGAGCAGTTGCAAGAATTGTTAGTGAACCACCGTTTTCGATATTACGGGCAGCACCAAAGAATCGTTTTGGTTTGTGCAAAGCGTTGGCATCGACCCCTCCCGAAAGCACCTTGCCCGATGCTGGCGATATGGTGTTGAAGGCGCGAGCCAAACGGGTTATAGAATCGAGCAAAATAACCACATCGTGTCCGCATTCGACCATTCGCTTGGCTTTTTCCAATACTATGTTGGCAATTTTAACATGTCGGTCTGCTGGTTCGTCAAATGTCGAAGCAATAACTTCGCCACGAACGCTGCGAGCCATATCGGTAACTTCTTCGGGGCGCTCGTCGATAAGCAATATAATAAGGTATACCTCTGGATGGTGAGCAGCTATGGCATTGGCTATATCCTTAAGTAAAACGGTTTTGCCTGTTTTGGGTTGCGCTACAATAAGACCGCGCTGTCCTTTACCAATGGGCGAAAACATGTCGACTACTCGGCACGATAAGTTTTGATGCCCCGGAGAAACCAATTTGAATTTTTCTTCAGGAAATAAAGGTGTGAGGTAATCGAATGGTACACGGTCGCGAATAAAATCGGGGCTGCGACCGTTTATTTCTTCAACTTTTATCAGTGGAAAATATTTTTCGCCTTCTTTTGGGGGGCGTATGGTTCCATTGACAGTATCGCCCGTTTTTAAACCAAAAAGTTTTATCTGCGATTGCGAAACATATATATCGTCGGGCGAGTTGAGGTAATTGTAATCTGCCGATCGGAGAAATCCGTAACCATCGGGCATTATTTCTAATACACCAGATGCAGTTATTATACCCTCGAAGTCGTATTGTTTTTCTGTAACAGGATTGTTTATTTTTCTTTCGAATCTGCGAGGAGCAATGTTTTCTCGAGTTTCGTTTGGTTCCTGTGTTTTGGTAAGTTTGTCTTCTGTTTCTATATGTGGCTTGTATGTTGTATCTTGATCTTCGGTTGGCTGAGCATCTTCGTTTTTTGATGTGTTCTCAATTTCATTTTCAAATGCCGGTTGATTCAAGTGCGAATGTGACTCATCTTGAAGGAGCGATTCTTTTTTCTGCCGTTCTAAACGAATAATTTTCTTAGGCGGATTGGCTTGTGTATCGGTTATGATTTCAATTTTTTTCTCAACTTCGTTAATCTGTTCGGGGCTTTCGCTTACCGAAAACTCAATGTTAGACTGAATTTCAGTTTCTTCAATTTTCTTTTTTCTTCCTTTTTTTATGGAGGGAATTATTTTCTCTTTTTGTAAAGCAGGTGGAGTATTGTCAATTTTCTTTTCTACAGGTTCCTTCTTTGCTTTTTTCTCTTTTTTTATTGAAATATCTTCGGCTTGGCGGTCGAGTATTCGATAAACGAGATTTTGCTTGTCGAGTGATTCTGCTTTTTTTACATTTAAACCTTTTGCAACAGCCACCAATTCGGGCAATGCCATGTCGTTTAGCACACTAATGTCGTACATATAATAAAATATTGATTAATCATTTTAAAATTAAATCGGAAGATCGTTTTGATTCTTAAACAGATAGATATAAACCCTGCTTTCTTTGTATTTTGCGAATGCAAATTATTATGCAATGATAATTGTTTTATATAGATTCGACAAATATTTTTATCAAAAACAAAACTAAATTACAAAATATATTTAACATGGGCATACTCTATCTAATTTGGTTTTGTATTTTTAGGGCTTAGCTAAAGTTATTAAATTATATTTAATATACTATATATTGTATACAAAATATTTTTTATATTTGAAACTATTTTAAATTATGGAAATTCAACATCAAGATTTAAGTTATGAGGTCTACAAGAGGCTTAAAACCAAAATATTAGCAAAAGAGTTTGGACCTGGAACAAAATTGAAACAAGAGCATATTGCTGTTATGTTTGGAGTAAGTCGTATGCCGTTGCATAGGGCTTTTCAGATGCTTCAAAATGAAATGCTTGTCGAAAGTATTCCTCGTCGTGGATATTATGTTACCAAGGTTAACATAAATTTTTTAATTGATGCTTTTGAATGTCGCGAGGCGCTTGAGGGGATTGCTGTTCGTCGTGTAGCTAAGAACATTACCAAAGATCAATTGGTTTACTTGAAATCTTTGTTTGAAAAGTTTGTTGGCGTCGATAAAATAAATGAGTCTGAATATCTTGAATCTGATCAAGAATTTCATAATACAATTATAAAAATTAGTGGAAATCAAATTATTAATCGCCTCGAATTGTTAGGAAACAATACTATTCAAACATTTCGTGGGGGGTTGCTTCGTTCTCCAAAAGAGACATTGAATGAACACTTAGAAATATTGGTAGCAATTGAAAAGGGTGATGGAGATTTAGCCGAAAAACTTGTTAGGGATCATACTCATAAGTCGAAGTTGACCTTGAAAGAAAAAAACAAAAAGAATGAGCTTTGAAAAATGCGATAAGCTAGCAATAAGATTTAAATATAACTTAATCGATTATAGTACAAGTTAAAAATAGCAATTTTGTAAAAAATACAAAATGTAAAATATCGGTCTTTTTTTTATTTCCTCAATAACTGCATCGTGTTTAAATTCCTTGACAATTTTCTTATGGTATCTTCTTTTTAGTATTGCTCTAACCAATAATTCCTAAAACGCATTAAACCAACTTAAGGGCATCGCTAAAAACTGCTTTTTAGCTACGCTGAGCCCTTCGGGGTTCTTTGTTAGACTTCATTTTTAAACCCATCACTTCGGTTGTCGTTCAGTGTAAAACATTTACAGTAGTAAACTCCGGGTTTAAAAATTCGTGCGCCTCAAAAAATCGAGTTTTTAGAGACGCCCTTTATTTATTTTTGGCTTTCTGAATTTCTATTATTATTTTTTTGATAATTTCATATTTTGTTGATCAGACTTTGTGTTAGTTGCATAATTATCAATTGTTCGTATTTAATTTTTTTTAATTTCAAGAGCCTCTAAAACCGATACCCATATTCTATATCCGTCAAAAACAATCCTTTTGCAGGAGCCGATGTGCCTGCATTCGATCGGTTCTTAGATTCAATTATTTCTTTTAAACGTTCGAGATTTATTTTTTTTAAGCCAATATCTACCAAAGTTCCTACAATGGCACGCACCATATTTCGCAGAAACCGATCGGCTGTGATGTTAAATACCAGTTTCTGATCTTCTACCGTCCATTCGGCGTGTTTTATTTGGCAAATGTTGGTTTTATTGTCCGAGTGTAGTTTACTAAAACTCGTAAAATCGGTGAATTGTTTAAGGGTTTGAGCAGCTTTGTTCATCAATACAATATCTAAAGTTTGCAACAGTTGCCAAGCACTATCGTTAAAGAAGGGGTTTTTCTGTTGGACTATAAAGTATTTGTAGGTTCTACTTGTGGCATCGAATCGGGCATGAGCATCGTTTTTTACACTACATATTTTTTGAATGGCAATATCGTTGGGCAACACGCTATTGATTTTATATAAGAGCTTTTGGTTCAAATGCAAATCGCTGTGAATGCTGTCGAAATGGGCAATATAGTAGCTTGCATGCACTCCCGTATCGGTGCGGCCCGCTCCTGTAAGTTCCACCGGCTCGCGAAGTAAGAGGCCAAAGGCATTGTTGAGCTCTTGCTGTATACTATTGGCATTGGGCTGTATTTGCCAACCATGATAGTGTGTACCTTTATAACTCAGCTGAACATAATAGCGATTTTTCATTGACGGTTAACTTTTTTTAACACAAATGTATATGTTTGTAGTTGTTGTTAACTATTAAAAGGTTCACTTTTGTGTATAAATTTTAAAATAACATTTAAGTTTTATAATA
>CAMDBI010000060.1 GCA_945889005.1 Bacteroides fragilis | reverse complement strand
TATTCAATACTATCGGTCTTTAATGCCAGTTGATTGAGCATAAACACAGCTTCGCGGTGCAACCAATCGGCGCTCCAGTCGGGTGCTTGGTAGGCACCGTGCCCCCATACAGTACCCATTTCCTGACCACCCATCGATTGCCATACATTTTGACCATCCTTGATGTCTTGTCCGGTAAAAAGCACAGTTCCATCGGCGGTTACAACTTTATCGGGTATAGGGGGAGCTTGTCGGTATATCTCCCATCCGTAGTACAACAGTACTGCAAATGAAATGGTCATTACGGCTAAAAAGCCTAACCATAGTTTTTTTGTTGTCATAAGTATTTGTTTTTTAAATTGATAAAATGGTTATTAATAATTAAATTTTATATTCTTTTGTAAGACTTACAATCTTGTTTATACAATCATTTACAACGCTTCCACATACATGATTTTTCTCAACTTTTTCAAATTCCGATAATAACATTTGTTGTTCGTGTGACGTTAGCGCATTATCTGCCATTCGAAACAATACATTGTTTTCTTTTGCAATGTGTCCTCTCAAAAGTTCAATATAACCAATCATATTGGTGTAAATTACTGACAAAACTGATGTATTTCCAGTTTTATAATGCTGCAAGTTTTCTGCTATACCTTTAACAAAATTTCGCCCTTGCTCATGGTCTTGCATCATAACTGCAATAGGTCCTTGCTGGAAAGAATATCCTTTCTCTACCATTTTCGGAAAAAGAAGTTTTTCTTCCTTGGCATGGTGCAAACCATCGGCAAAATTGCGGATTAGCGAAACAATGGTCTCTAGGTGTTCTACATTGGCTTCATTCTTTTGGGTTATTTGTTCCATTACGTCAATTAACCGAAGAATATGTACGTGGTCGTTTTCTAAATTGGCAGTTGCTGTATTCATAATTTATATACCTAAATTAAATTATAATTGTATTTGCTAAATTGCTTTACTCAAGAACCAATTGCTCTTTAAATTTAAATACTGAACCATCTTCTTCATCTTTAGTAATTAGTTCACCAGCCAATTCAATACGGGTACTCGTATAATTTACAATATTGTAGCGAATCTTAATTGGCTCCATGCTAGCATTAGGGTCTATTCGATTGCCAAAATCAGCGATTAATAGTAAACTATCGGTATTTAAAGTATAAGTACTTGAATACACAAGGGTAGTATCGTGCAGGTTGCCACTTTTGCTATTCGGGTCGCAGGCATTTCCTGAATATACATCTCTCCTGGCAAACCTGGTTTGGGTTTCAGATTCTTTGCTTGTAAATTTAATATTTATGTTCTTTAGCGTACTGAAATGCTCAACCCGACAAAAACCACCACCTTCTATTGCAAATTCTTCCGATGTATATGAAGCCTCCACGTTTAACTGCTCTTTCAATTCCATTGACTCATTAAAATTGGTTTTGTACGAAGTAACTGTCCAGTTTTTCGAAGTCAGAACCAAGTTAATAGCTGCTTTTTCATTTTCTTCATCATCTTCTTTCGTGGTTTCTGAAAGGTTTTCGCAACTATAAAACAGTGTTGGCAATAAACAAATTGCCCAAAATAGGATTAAGTTTTTTCTCATTGTTTAATTATTTTATTGTTAATTTTTTATTGTATTCCAATAGCATATTATAGTTTTAGTGCTTTTGGATAAAGTATATTGTTTTCGAGATGCACATGAATATGGAGGTCATCCTCAAACTGATGTAAAAGTTTAAATGCTACTGTGTAAGTGTTGCAACCGTCGGCAGGTACTAAATAACTTTTGGTAATTACATTAATTTTGTCCATTGCTCCACCCGCAAATTCATGTTCGTCGCTCATGCGTGTTATTTCCGAAAGAATGGTTTCTTTTGCTTTAGCGGCTTTGGTTTTTAATGCCTCTTTGATTGCCGGAAAAAGCACTTCTTCTTCATTTTTTAGATGCTGTAGTAACTCTGTATTAATTTGGCTAAAAAGTCTGGCGACTTCAATTAATTCTGGATGATGGGCTCCATGCACATTGGCAATCTTATGTGTATAGAAAACCAGTTCCGGCAATGTTTTTAGTACATATTTATGATGCGTGTTTACTATATAATCGGCCAAGAAATCGAGCGACCACTCGTTAAAGTTTTGTTCTGGATTTGCCGATATGGTCTTTAATGCTTCCAGCAGTTCAACAAGGGTTGCCATTGATAAGGCATTTTCATCACACGCTTGATGTAGTGTTTTTTTGCCTCCGCAACAAAAATCTATTCCCGCTTCTCTAAATATTTCGGCAGCTCTGAAATCGTTTGCTACAATTTCGCCAAGTGTTTTGCTTTTATAAAAATGATTGTCCATATTAATATTTTAAAATTTACGAATGCAAATACAATGTCGTTTAGTTAAAAAATTGGTTTCGACTACGCTAAACCTGACATTAACATAAATACTTCATTCTGAGGTGATGTATGATTAATAAACGAAAACTTTATCTAAACGAAATTGAATGCAAATATATAATATTTTATATTAAAAGACTAAAAGGTCTTTTAATATGTTTAAATTTTTCACTACTTTTGTCGCGAATAAATAGAGGCTTATGTTTAATAAAGAAACCGAATACGCTCTAAGAGCTTTAGTATATATTCAATTGCAAAAAAATAACCAACGAAGACCTGGAATTGAAGAGATAGCTAGGGAAATTGATGCACCTAAATTTTTTACAGCAAAAATCCTACAACGTCTTGTAAAACAGAATGTTTTACAATCATTAAAGGGCAAAGGTGGAGGCTTTTATTTTGGAGAAGGGCAAGAAAATTTAACCATTAACGATTTAGTAAACCTAACCGGAGGAAACAAATCTATGAACGAATGTGGATTTGGATTGAAACAATGCAGTTGTGAAAATCCATGTCCATTGCATGAACATTATTTACCTATTAGGAATGCAATTAACAAGCTAGTTTCTTCCGAAACAATTCTATCGTTAGCGGAAAAAATGAAAAAGAATATGAACATTAAATAAATAATATTATGAACATTACAAAAGAGTTAACTCAAGAACACCAAAATATTTTACAGGTTATAGACCTCGTTTTAGAGGAATGCAACCGATTAGAAGCTGGGAACGACATAAATAATAAATTTTTTGCAAAAGTTGTCGGTTTTATAAAAAATTATGCAGATGGTTATCACCATGCCAAAGAAGAAAATATCCTATTTAAAGCAATGCTCAATAATGCCGAAGACATGCACTGCAACCCCATACCGGTAATGCTTCACGAACACGATGCTGGTCGCAACTTTGTAGCAGAGATAGTTTTGGCTCTTACAAATAGCGATAAAGCTCTTCTTGTAAAGAATGCACGAGGATATTGTTATCTGCTCCAAAACCATATCGGAAAAGAAGACAATATCCTTTATCCCATGGCAGAAGATGCAGTAAGCGCCAATCAAAAGCAAGAAGTTATTAATCTATATAATGCTGTCAATCTCAAAAAATATTTCCCTCAGGATATAAATGAATTTATTGAGGAGTTGGCAAATGTTACAGCCAGTTAACCATGAATTTTAACAATAAAAGTATCCGCCGACAAGACAGGTTACTCGAAGAACATTTGGCAATTGCGTTATTGCAATCAAGCGAATATGGAATTCTTTCGATGGTCGATTCCAATGGTAATCCATACGGACTTCCAATAAACTATATATGGAATGGGCAACAAAGCATTTATCTGCACTGCGCTCCCGAAGGTAGGAAACTCAACTGCATCAGTTTCAATAACAAGGTTTCGTTTTGTATCGTGGGAAAAACCAACGTAATGCCCGATAAATTTTCGACCGAATACGAAAGCATAGTTCTGGTGTGTACAGCCAATATTGGACTTTCGGCCGATGAACGGATGAAAGCCCTGCTTTTATTGATTGATAAATATAGCCCCGAATTTATGGAAAAGGGCATGAAGTATGCAGAAGGCTCGTTTGGACGCACAGAGATTATAAGGCTGGACATTATTGAATGGTCGGGTAAGAGTAAAATTATAAAGAAAATTGACTAAATAAATCAAAGTAATTCAGGTGAAAAGTATTTATAAAAAGTTACACCGTTGGCCGGGACTTATTATTTCATTTGTTCTGCTTTACTATGCCATCACGGGCATATTTATGAACCATCGTGAATTGTTTTCAGGAATTGACATTAACCGCAGCAGATTACCAAGAAATTATGCTTATAACAACTGGAACAACGCTGCTTTGAAAGGCAATGTTATTATTGGAACAGACAGTATTCTGGTATATGGAAATATCGGTATATGGCTCACAGATTCTTCGTTTTCGAAGTTTACTTCGTTTAATAATGGATTTCCCCAAGGTACCGACAATCAAAAAATCTTTGATATTCACCAAGATATTAATGGCGACTTATATGCCGCAACATTGTTTGGTTTGTATGCCTACGACAAGCTCGGCAAAAAATGGACACGCTTTGAACTACACAGCACAAACGAGCGTTTTGTAGGCATAGAGAGCAATGGCGATACACTGTATGCCATTAATCGCTCGTATCTGTTTAAAGGCAAAGCCAGGGGTATCAATACCCGTTTTACCCGCGTTGAACTTCATGCCCCAGATGGATATGTCAATAAAATAACTCTTTTTGCAACCCTTTGGCAAATTCATT
>CAMDBI010000059.1 GCA_945889005.1 Bacteroides fragilis | reverse complement strand
GATTTGGATTATAAACCTATAGTTGATGCCTTTCACAAAAAAATGGCATTCAAAGGACACTCGTTTACAGGCATTGAGCAACTGATAAACCCCGATAACGACAAACAACTTTCGGCAGCTTGGAAGAACAGCATGGCACATCAAATACCGGGTGAATTGCCAAGCTATGAAGCGGTGAAGAGTTGGTTGCACAAGTTGTTTTTAAATATTTTGAGTTAATTCTACTTTGACAGATTAAACAAGCTGAAAACTATATACATAGCATCAATAAAGTCGAAAGCATAGTTTAATAAAAAGCAACATAGTTGCGATATCTTTGTAGAAAGACAATATACCAAAACATTAAGGTGCGTAGCACCGAAATCATATTTCGCCACTATGTGGCTTAGTATTTTTGAATAACATTTTTCAACAAATATTTTGCCGCTCTGCGGCTATTAGAACGACATTGCATATCTGTCAAAGTAGAATTAAAATGTTAAATCTGTTAAAGTAGAACTAATATAGTTTAAAGAATTAAATTTAGGTTATTAACTTTGTAGTCTTAAAAAAAACAAATATGAGTCTAATACTATCTCCTTCAATTCTTAATTCTGATTTTTTAAAACTTGGCGAATCGGTCGAAATGCTCAATAGAAGTGATGCCGATTGGATTCATTTAGATATTATGGACGGTGTTTTTGTTCCAAATATTAGTTTTGGTATGCCTATAATAGCACAAATCAAAAAGAGCACACAAAAACCACTCGATGTACATTTGATGATTGTACAGCCCGAGCGCTATATTAATGCTTTTGCCGAAGCAGGTGCCGACTGGCTCACAGTGCACTACGAAGCTTCTACACATTTGCACCATACCATTCAGCAAATTAAAAAACAAGGAATGAAAGCAGGCGTGGCTATCAATCCACATACACCTGTTTTGTGCCTCGAAGAAATAATTACAGATGTCGATTTGGTACTCAATATGTCTGTAAATCCCGGATTTGGTGGACAAAAAATGATCGATAGCGCTTACGATAAAATATGTCGTTTGAAAGAATTGATTGTACACAGTGGGTCAAATGCACTTATTCAGGTCGATGGCGGAGTCGACGACAAGAATATTGGAAATTTAAAGGCTGCAGGAGTCGATGTATTTGTTGTCGGAAGTTATATTTTTAAATCGGACAATCCGATTGCAATTATTAAAACATTGAAAGCAGTATAGATGAGGAATAATGTTGTATTTGGCTCTAGGGCAGTAATTGAGGCTATAAGAAGTGGCAAAGAAATAGAACGTGTTTTGATAAAAAGAAACTTAGAAGGCGAGATTCTAGGAGATCTTATGACCGAGATTAAGCAAAACGATGTGCCATATCAGATTGTACCTATTGAAAAAATTGACAGAGTTACTAGCAAAAACCACCAAGGTGTAGTGGCTTTTATTTCGCCGGTCGAATACCAGCAAATAGAACAGCTTGTACCTATAATGTATGAGCAAGGTCAATTGCCATTTTTCTTTATCTTAGATCACATTACCGATGTTCGAAATTTTGGAGCTATTGTACGAAGTGCCGAGTGTGCCGGCATTCAGGCAATAATTATACCCGAAAAAGGAGCTGCTCAAATCAACGAAGATGCTATTAAAACTTCGGCTGGAGCAATGTTCAATGTCAATATTTGTAGAGTTAAATCGTTAGAGAAAACCATAAGGTATCTTATCGATTGCGGAATACAGGTTGTTGCAGCTACCGAAAAAGGCAAGGAACTATATTACGAACAAGATTATACACAACCCACAGCCATATTGATGGGTGCCGAAGATACAGGTATATCTGCCGAGTTGTTACGATTGGCTGATAAACTGGTATACATACCTCTTCAAGGAAAGATTGAATCGCTCAATGTGTCGTCGGCAGCAGCAGTACTGGCTTTTGAGGTAGTGAAGCAACGTTCTATATAGGTATATGTCTCGAGAAACTTTCTTCCAGTGCAATGAATGTTTCGGTTCGCGATATGCCACTTATAGATTGAAGCTTATCGGCTAATATATATTTTAAATGTTCATTGTCGCGGGTAAAGATTTTGATGAAAATCGAGTAGTTCCCGGTTATGTAGTGACATTCAACAATTTCGGGAATCTTTTTAAGTTGTTCGACCACTTCGTTGTACATGCCTGCTTTTTCAAGGTAAATACCCATATAAGCGCAGGTGTGTAATCCTACCTTCTTTGGGTCGATTATAAATTCTGATCCGGAAATAATTCCCATTTTAATGAGTTTGCCAACCCTTTGGTGAATTGCTGCTCCCGAAACTCCACATTCTCTTGCTACTTCTAAAAAAGGAATTCGAGCATTTTGCTGTATAATTGTGAGAATTTTTTTATCTAGACTATCAATTTGATAATTTTCCTCCATAAAAATTTATTATTTATGATTTTGAACCGTTTTTTGACTGTTTTTTTTGACAATTTGTTACCAAATGTAAATAATTAATATAAAAAACAAAAATTATTTTGAATATTCATTATGAAATTATAATTTTGGGTACTTTTTGATGAGTAAAAATTTACTTTTAAACCAATAAGGTTTCAAATTGTTATATATTTGTTAATATTTGTTATAATTTAAAATATCACTTTTTTATGTGTGGAATATTTGCAGTAATTGGAAAGAAAGAAAAAGAACAAGTCAGGATATTGTCTAAACGCATGAGTCACCGTGGACCCGATGAAAGTGGGATTTTTATAGCTCCCAACGGCTATGCACTTTCTCACGAACGTTTGTCGATTATCGACCTTACTACCGGAAAGCAGCCTATTCAGGGTACCGATACAGCTTGGGTAATGCACAATGGAGAAATTTACAATCACCAATATATAAGAGATAAGGTTTTGACCGGTCACAAATTTCGTACTACCTGCGATAGTGAAGTTATCGTGCATCTTTACGAAAAGTTTGGATACGATTTTTGCAACTATCTCGATGGCGACTTTGCATTTGTGGTGATCGATGGCGATAAGTTTATTGCCGGACGCGACCCTATAGGTGTAAAGCCATTGTACTATGGTAAAGACAAAGAAGGCAATCTTTATTTTTCTTCCGAAATGAAGTCTTTGGCCGATCAATGCGTGAGTTTCGAAGCATTTCCTCCGGGATATTACTATACAGGCGAAACAGGGTTGGTACAATATTACAAGCCCAAATACCACGATTATACAAAGGCTACCGACCCGGCAGACCTAAAGGTGCTTCGCGATGCCTTGACCGATGCAACCCGCAAACGTTTGATGAGCGATGTGCCCCTTGGAGTGTTGCTTTCGGGGGGTCTCGACTCTAGCCTTATATCGTCTATTACTATGAAATTGCTCAGAGGAACCGGAAAAGAGCTACATTCCTTTTCGGTTGGCTTAAGCGCCGATTCGCCCGATGTAAAAGCAGCTCGTAAAGTGGCCGATTTTATTGGCACTAAGCACCACGAAGTGTATTTCTCGATCGAAGAAGGTTTAGCAGCCATCGAAAAGCTTATTTGGCATCTCGAATCGTACGATGTTACTACTATTCGTGCTAGTACACCTATGTATTTTCTTTCGAAAGCAATTACCGAAAAAGGTATAAAAGTTGTTTTATCGGGCGAAGGTGCCGACGAGATTTTTGGTGGCTATTTATACTTCCACAATGCTCCATCGACCGAAGATTTCCAGAAAGAAACCATTCGCAGGGTGGGATTGTTGTCGACCGCCGACTGTTTGCGTGCCGACAAATCGACCATGGCATGGGGTTTAGAGGCGCGCGTGCCATTTCTCGACCGTCATTTTCTCGATGCCGTTATGACCATGGATCCGGCTGCCAAACGCCCCGACAAAGCCAATGGAAAGCCCGAAAAATACATACTTCGTTCGGCTTTTGACGATAAAAATGACCCATACCTACCAACTGATATACTTTGGAGACAAAAGGAGCAGTTTAGCGATGGCGTAGGTTATAGCTGGATTGATAGCCTTATTGCACATTGCAATAGTGTAGTATCGGATGCCGATTTTGCTACTGCTGCAACACGTTTCCCTCACAACACGCCTGCAACCAAAGAAGCGTTTTATATCAGAACCATTTTCGAAAAGCATTTCCCACAGGAAAGCGCCATCAAATCGGTATTGAAATGGATTCCAATGTGGCAAAAAAATACCGATCCATCGGGTCGTGTTGCCGATGTACACGAACAAAAGGTTGATGATGTGCAGAAAAAATAGTTTTTATAGAATCTAAGGTCACGCATTTTCTATTTTAAAAATGTTTTATATATTGAGATTCAATGTCGTTTAGTTAAACATAAATGTTATGATTTAATAACAAATAGTTCAAATTATTTTATACCATATAACAACAAATAATCGTCGTGCCAAATTTGTTTGTATTTTATGTTTTGTTGTTCGGGTATTATGTGTTTTACTTGATATTTCAAAAAGTTATAAAATGTTAGTTTTTAATTTAATTTTCCTCTTTCATAGCTTTTAATGTCTCTATCAAATCATTAATAGCATCTTCTCTTTTGGTATCTATAAATTCATCTAAATAACATTGAATTATTTCTTCGGAATCATATTCCATTAGTGTTTTTTCTTCAGGTAAATATTGCCATTCATTTTCAAAAATGTCATAATATATCTCGGGAAAATCGTAAGCATAAGGTTTTTGGAGTTTATCTAATAAAAACAGAAACATGCTTTTGTCCTTTATATTTTCAATTAATTTAGAAACAAACGAAATTTCTAAAAATTGCGAATTCGATAATTCTTCAAATTTATAGACATCAAAGCTTATATTTCAATTGAGCAACTTCATTATCTGGATATTACGGACTATGCTGACCCCACCTTCCAAAGGATAAATCTCGCCGAATTTCAGTTAAAAATGGCCAAAAATCGGCTCAAAACACACTAGATTTCGGACTATACTGACCCCTTTTTGCGGTGGCGGCGGCTTTATTTCGG
>CAMDBI010000058.1 GCA_945889005.1 Bacteroides fragilis | reverse complement strand
GATAGCCACGACCTTTGAAAACAATACAATTACAAAGACTTGGGCATAATTGGCGAACCCTATTTCGATGTCGATTTTTCAAAAGTACTTTACCTAACCGATACAGGTAGGAGATGGGATGGCGAGAAAGTGAGTGTGAGAGACAAAGTAATGGACAATGGACAGTTGATAATGGAAAATTGAAAGTTGATAATGAATTTTCAAAAGGAAGACAAGTTATTGCCCCACGGTTGTTGAGCGTAGTAGAAACACATGGGGTTGGGGTTATAAAAAGACAACATTTTAGAAGTACAGATGATATAATAAAAGCCGCAAATGATGGTCTTTTGCCCGATCAGATAATGATTACAACCCATCCCCAGCGTTGGACCAAAATCCCTATAGCCTGGACTAAGGAATTGGTCATGCAAAATGTGAAGAATGTGGTGAAAGGGGTTTTAGTTAAAAAGTTGAATTTAGAAAGTATAAAGTAGAAAGTAACAGGTTGGAAAGTTGAAAGTTATAAAGGTAAAATATTTGCGATAGCAGATTGGCGAGGTCAGATGTCAGATGGAAAATAATCTGCGTTAATCTGTGTCATCTGCGGACAAAATTTTTATTCGACCTTAGGTCGCAATTTCGTGTAAATTTTTGTAATTAGTGGACAAAAACAATAAATGTTAAAAGATTACCTTTAGGTGAAGAAAGTACGGGATAAACTGGAGCCGTTTTTGTTTGGAAAGTAATAATTAACTTGTAAAAATTGTTTGAGCATAGATGCTAAAAGCAACGATTGTCATATATTTGTAAAAAGGAATAACATGAACACAAATACGATTTTTATCGACAACTATATTGGGCTTATCGACAATCTGGAGCCAAAATATAAACTTGAAATTATTGAAAAAATCTCACGTTCGTTGAGATATAAAAAAACAAAGCAAAAGTCAGCATTTGGGGCATTTGTATCAAATAAATCTGCTGAAGAATTAATTGTCGATATTCAATCTTCGCGCATCTTTAATAGGCAAATTGAAGCATTTTGACATCCATAAAGAAATATTTATTAGATACCAATATCTGTATTTTTTACATCAGAGGTCGATACAATCTTAAAACAAGAATTGAAGAGATCGGGTTTTCAAATTGTTTTATTTCAGAAATCACATTAGCCGAATTGAAATATGGTGCTGAGTATAGTGAAGATCCACAGCGAAATAATGTTGTCATTAAGGATTTTCAAAAGGAATTTCAAATTATCCCCATATTTGGTGCAATAGATACATATTCAAAAGAAAAGGCCCGATTACGAAAATTAGGTACTTTGATTGACGATTTTGATTTGTTAATTGGCTCAACAGCCGTATCAAATAATTTGATAATGGTTACCAACAATATAAGCCATCTAGAAAGAATACAAGGTATAACAATTGAAGATTGGACTCGATAGCAAAGGCTTGTAAATACGGGTTGTGGAAGTGTATATAAGAGCAATTGACAACGGAGAAGCCCTCACCGAAGGTAATTGACAATTGACAATTGAAAATGAATGAAATTAGGTAAAGGTCAAGTACTCAGCCTTAGCCTCAACCTTAGTCTTAGCCTTTATTATTAATCTGCGTCCATCTGTGAACGGCTTTAGCCCTCACCGTAGGTAAATCTGCTGACAATTCTTTGTTCGACCGCAGGTCGCTTTTTCGTGTAATTAGTTAAATTAGATGATAAAACCCCTTTCGACCGCAGGTCGCCATTCGTGTTAATTTGTGTAATTAGTGGACAAAAGTCATTGTCCGATTCGATCGTAAAAATTTATAATCATAAAATTGAATTTTATAATCCGGGCAGATTGCCATCAAGTATTAGTATCGACGATTTATTGACAAATAACTATAAATCGGCACCGCGCAATAAATTAATTGCCGATTTCTGTAAGAGTCTAGGCCTCATAGAGAAATATGGTTCAGGTATCAGGCGAATAATCGATTATTTTGAGAAAGAAAAACTACCAATGCCAATTTTTCAGAATATTTCTGAAGGTTTTATGGTAACAGTTTTTTCAAAAGTTAATGTCGTAGATAATGTCGTAGATAATGTCGTAGATAATGAGCAAATGATTCTAAAACTGATTATTGATAATACGGCGATTACATCAGCTGAAATCTCTCATAAAACAAAACTATCTGAGCGATCGGTTCAACGTTATATTAAAAGCCTTAAAAATAAAGGTTTATTGCTTCGTATAGGTCCCGACAATGGAGGTTATTGGAAAATTCCATAAGTAAAATTAACATTTGAAATCCTCAACCTCAACCTCAACAGTCTTTGCTCTTTGTTCTTTAATCTTTGTACTTTTATCTATTAATCTAATATCTAATTCCTGTGTGCGGTATTTGCGGTATCATTAACCTAAACAACAGCCCTGTCGAGGAGTCGAAACTTCGCCCCTAATCACCATGGTTTTAGAACCTCACAAGGAGTAATCGAAAAAATCGAAGAACTTCTCGCCCTTCCAATCTCAAAGAAACCTTCCAAACCCGCCGCCAACAAATGCTCACCCACAAAATCGACCCAACCGCCTTTATGGTTTGGTTTGTAGAAAATTACCCGGAATCTGTAAAAAGTTTGAAAGTTGTAAAGTAGAAAGGTCCAAGTAACAAGTTGGAAAGGTGAAAGTTATAAAGGTAAAATATTTGCGATAGCAGTCTATGATGTGCGATAGCAGACTTGTGCTGAGCGCAGTCGAAGTATGGGCGAAGTCAGATGTCAGAAGGTTTTTAAATCTGAAATCGCATTTCGCATATCTGAAATCTGATATCTTTCTCGACCTCAGCCTTTTTTCAATTACCTTCGGTGAGGGTTTTGCCGTTCGTGTAATTCGTGTAATTACCTTCGGTGAGGGCTTCGCCGTTCGCGGACAACCTCATTCCGGCCGCAGGTCGCATTATTCGTGTAATTAGTTAAATTAGATGACAAAGAATTTTTCGACCGTAGGTCGCATAATTACCTTCGGTGAGGGCTGCGCCGTTCGCGGACAAACCCATTCCGACCGCAGGTCGCTTTCTTCGTGTAATTCGTTAAATTAGATGACAAAGAATTATTTCGACCGCAGGTCGCATAATTACCTACGGTGAGGGCTTCGCCGTTCGCGGACAAAACCCATTTCGACCGCAGGTCGCATTTTCGTGTAATTAGTTTAATTAGATGACAAAAAGTATTTCGACCGCAGGTCGCTTTCTCCGTTAAATTAGTTTAATTAGATGACAAACAAATTTATCTGCGACCAACTTTGTCTTCTATCATTTCCCAAGTTTTTTGACCAAAGAATTGACTATATATCAATAATATTATAATTTTACATCATAAAAAAATCAAATATGTCATCAGAAGAAACTCAAAGATTAATTGAAATTTTAAAATATAATATTGAACATCCCCGTTCGGTAAGTGAAATTAAAAAAACATTTGAAGCTGCCGGGTTTATCGATAAGGATGGCAATATACTTCCACCGTATGAAAATGTTTTTACTTCAGGTAAATAATGTATTCAACGAAACCCAATCTTTTATTAGGTTTTCACGGTTGCGAGAAACACGATCAGCAAAAGCTTTTAAACAATCCTGAATTTTTTAAAATAAGCTCAGAGTCTTACGATTGGCTAGGACATGGTATGTATTTTTGGGAAAATAATCCCAATAGAGCTATTGAGTGGTCCGAGAAAAAGCAGAAAGCCGGGACTATACAAGAACCTGCAATTATTGGGGCAGTATTAGATTTGGGTCATTGTTTAGATTTGCTCGATTCTGCAAATATTGAGCTTTTGAAACTATGCTACAATCTGTTAAATAACGATACAGAAAAGTTTGGGAAACCTCTGCCTACGAATATTAAACATCCAAAAGAAAAGGGAAACGATAAAGTCCTTCGTTATCTGGATTGTGCAGTTATTGAATATATTCATAAGTTTTTAATCGAAAATGAGAATAAGCCATTCGATTCAGTTAGAGCAGCTTTCGTAGAAGGCAATCCAATTTATCCCGAAGCCGGATTTCATGAAAGAACTCATATCCAAATTTGTATCATCAATCCCAATTGTATTAAAGGAGTTTTTCTTCCTCGTGCGAGTAATGCTGTATTTCAAGCAGTTTAATATTTCAAGTTTAAGAAAGTAACAAAAAATAGTTGACAAGGTAACAAAGTGATGCCCTTTGTTGTGTCGAAGGGTGACATAGTAAAAGATTTTCGATAGCAGTCCTTGATGTGCGATAGCAGACGGACGAGGTCAGATGTCAGATGGAATTAAATCTGAAATCTCACATCTCAAGTCTGAAATCTGAAATCTGATATCTTTCTCGGCCTTAGCCTCAACCTCAGCCTTTATTAATCTGCGTCCATCTGCGTCATCTGCGGACAAACCATTCCGACCGCAGGTCGCCCTTCGTGTAATTAGCGTAACCGTAGCGAAGCGAAGCTCACGAAATGTCAGCGAGTAATTAGCGGACAAAAAAAGTTTCTTCGACCGCAGGTCGCTTTCTTAAATTCGATGACAAAGTATTAATTTGAAAATGTAGTTAAATAAGACACTATCAATTAAAACTATTGTATATAAATTAGATAAACAAAGCTTTGATATTATTAAATTATTTTTAATTTTGTTGGCTAATTTGCATTCATATAGCTCAATAATAAAAATATAATCATGACAACTTTTCTTATAAATAGATTAAAATCATACACTCATTCAGAAAATGTTGTTAATTTGGATTTCAGAACTTCCTATTTGCCAAACGATTTAGATGTGAATGATATAGATTTTGCCAACACAAGAGGGAGTGTTCGTTTGTGTAATCATCATGTTCTAACTCCTGCTGAAGAGAATAAGATGCTTGAGGAGATTTTGGCTTTTAATTTTGGTAAATACTAAAATATGTCATCCAATATTTCTGATTTTCATTCTCGATTTTATCAAAGTTTTACCGAACTTTATAATCTTTACGATGAAGTAAAGAAAATTGTAATGTTGGCTGAATATGAAAATAAACAACAGAAATACCTTATTACATCAGTAAATGAACTACGAAATAGTCTTGATCATATCATGCGAATTGTTAACGATAACTCTTCGTTAGCTAAGAATTTTGAAAAGGCAAAAGGTCATTTGTATCGTGCAGGTTACGATGCTTACGAAATTATTGCAATGTCTAAACTTAACGAGATAAAAGAAGT
>CAMDBI010000057.1 GCA_945889005.1 Bacteroides fragilis | reverse complement strand
ACTTCTTTTATCTCGTTAAGTTTAGACATTGCAATAATTTCGTAAGCATCGTAACCTGCACGATACAAATGACCTTTTGCCTTTTCAAAATTCTTAGCTAACGAAGAGTTATCGTTAACAATTCGCATGATATGATCAAGACTATTTCGAAGTTCATTTACTGATGTAATAAGGTATTTCTGTTGTTTATTTTCATATTCGGCCAACATTACAATTTTCTTTACTTCGTCGTAAAGATTATAAAGTTCGGTAAAACTTTGATAAAATCGAGAATGAAAATCAGAAATATTAGATGACATATTTTAGTATTTACCAAAATTAAAAGCCAAAATCTCCTCAAGCATCTTATTCTCTTCAGCAGGTGTAAGAACATGATGATTACACAAACGGACACTCCCTCTTGTGTTGGCAAAATCTATATCATTCAGGTCTAAATCGTTTGGCAAATAGGAAGTTCTGAAATCCAAATTAACAACATTTTCTGAATGAGTGTATGATTTTAATCTATTTATAAGAAAAGTTGTCATGATTATAATATTTTATTATTGAGCTATATGAATGCAATTTAGCCAACAAAATTAAAAATAATTTAATAATATCAAAGCTTTGTTTATCTAATTTATATACAATAGTTTTAATTGATAGTGTCTTATTTAACTTCACTTTCAAATTAATTCTTTGTCATCGAACGGCGAAGCCCTCACCGAAGGTAATTAAAAAGGTTGAGGTTGAGGCCGAGAAAGATATCAGACTTGTGCTGAGCTACTTGTACTGAGCGCAGTCGAAGTATGTCGAAGTATTTCAGATATGCGAAATGCGATTTCAGACGGTTACTGAGCAGAGTCGAAGTATTTTTCCATCTGACATCTGATATCTCACATACTTCGGCTACGCTCAGCAACCATCTGTTATCGCAAATCAAGGTCTGTTATCGCACATCTCTTACTTTCAATTTTCCATTTTCAATTGACTATGCTTTCCATTTTCAACTTTCCATTTTCAATTGAATTTGGGTAGTTTTCGATAAACCAAACCATGAAGGCGGTTGGGTCGATTTTGTCGGTGAGCATTTGTTGGCGGCAGGTTTGGAAGGTTTCTTTGAGCCGGGGAAGGGCGAGAAGTTCTTCGGCTTTTTCGAGGACTCCTTGTGAGGTTCTAAAACCATTGTGATTAGGGGCGAAGTTTCGACTCCTCGACAGGGCTGTTGTTTAAGTTAATGATACCGCAAATACCGCACACGAATAATAGATATTAGATTAATAGATAAAAGAATAAAGAATAAAGAACAAAGACAGTAAAATTGAGGTTGAGGTTGATTGGTGAATAAAATCATCTTAAACGGCTTAGCCACATACCCAGGAAGCGATCATACACCATATAACCATTTTCTGTTTTATATATGGTTTCTGTTTTAATAAGACTATTCAACGCCCTATTTACACTACTTACATTCTTTAGATTGTATTTCGAAACAAAGTCTCCCGCATGTATTTTTGTAACAACTTTTTCTTTTGCCACTGCTTTTAGCAAATGCTTTTGAACTACCGAAAATGCATTTAACATTTCCTGATATATAAATGTATTCTCTTCAATCAATTCACTTATAGAACTGTGAACAACATTAATGTCATCGATACTTTTTCTATACTCATATAATCTATTCAAAACCGCCTGTAAATACCATGTATGACCATCGAACTGATTGTAAAGAAATTCAAAACAATTTTCGGCAAATGTAAAACCATTTTTTTTAAAATGATTCTGAGTAAAATGGAAGTATTTCGCTTTATCGACTACATCAAGATTCATTACTTGCGTACTTTGATAAAATGGTCGTTTGGCTGAAAGAAATATTTCGGACATTAAATGTTGTTTGCTGCCAGCAAAAATAAACTTAACATTAGGCAAAAACTGGATATATGAACGTAATAAAGCTTCCGTTCCTTTTTCGGGATATTCGGCCACTTGCTGAAATTCATCTATAGCAATATAACATCTTTTGTCTAACTGTTGTAAATAGGAAAACACTTCCTGTAAACTCTTTTCAGTTGTTTCCCTTTCAATTTTTACACTTATTTCCGGGGTCCCTGTCATTGCATCGTACGACAATACAGGGCGAAAACTCTTGAATATTTCGGATAATTTTCTCAATGTTTTCTCTCCCCCTTTTTCAACCTTGCCTAATATTTTTTCAATAAATATTAGTACAAAATCATTTAAACATTGTGTAGAATAAATATCTAAATAAACACAAACCGATTTGCTGTCTTTTTCGGATATATGATGAAAAACATGTTGTATAAGACCTGTTTTCCCATAACGTCGCGGACTTATCAAAGAAATATTTCTATCGTTTTCGAGTGCAGATATTATTTTTTCAGTTTCCAACTCTCGACCACAGAAATAGTCAGGATTAAAATACCCTGATATTAAAAAAGGATTATAAGGTATATTTTTTTTCATTTAGCAAAACTATAAATATTTTCGCAATATGCGAAACGCAAAACGCGAATAATAGATAAATTAAAACTTTATTAGATAAAGTTTCAGACTTGTTCTGAGCATCGTGGTCACTGAGCGACTTGTACTGATGCAGTCGAAGTATGCCGAAGTGTCGAAGTATATGTGATTTCAGAAGGTTACTGAGCAGTTCGACAAACTCACTGTATCACTTTGCCGAAGTATAAATAATTATATATTAATTCTTTGTCATCGAACGGCGCAGCCCTCACCGAAGGTAATTTAACTAATGTAACGAAGAAAACGACCTGTGGTCGAAATGGGTTTTGTCCTCGAACGGAGAAGCCCTCACCGAAGGTAATTACACAAATTACACGAATTTAAACAATGGCGACCTACGGTCGAACAAAGAATTGTCCACAGATTACACAGATGGACGCAGATTAAAAGGCTGAGAACGATATCAGACTTGTGCTGAGCTACTTGTACTGAGCGCAGTCGAAGTATGTCGAAGTATTTCAGAAATGCGATTTTCGATTTCAGACGGTTACTGAGCTAAGTCGAAGTATAAATCATTTTCAACTTTCCATTTTCAATTGTCAATTATCAATTGTCAACTACCTAAATTTATTCTGAAATTCGGGGTTTTGTTTCATTGTTTGGACACTTTGGGGGTAGTTTTCGATGAACCAGGTGAGAAATGCTGCGGTATCTATTTTTTCGGAAAGCATTTTTTGGTGGCGTTGCACAAATACTTCTTTCCGATTGGGCATGGATAGGATTGATTGAACAGTATCAAGTAATTGCCCGGGGTTGTTGGGTTTAATGCCATAGCCCAATTGATAGTTGTTTTCTAAATCGTTTAAATAGCCAATTCGATAAACAAAATCATTGAATCTAACACAAGGTATTCTTAAAACATTAGCTTCTGCTGCCATGGTCTGACAGTCTCCAATCATTTTAAAGTTAACAACAAAATGTAGTCAACTCAATTCCTTCTTGTTTTAATTTATAAGTTGCCAATAACCGCCTTTATCGGGACCTATACGGGCAATTAGCTTCATTTTCTTCATTGTTTCTATATCTCTAATTACTGTTCTTCGTGTAACTTTTAATTTTTCAGCAAGCTCGTCAATTGAAATTGTATTCTCTAACCTTACTTCATTCAGAATTAGTATGTGTCTTTTTTCAGTGACATTTTCAGTGACATTTTCAGTGACATTTAAGGTTTCTTGGAGGGGTTCATCTACGGCTCTATAAAGTATTACCCTGAAATCTTCTTCTTGTATAAATAGTGGGGCTTCTAAACCTTGCGCTAAACAACGATTAATTATATCGCCTGTACCTGTACCCATACGCTCTATAGTTCCGCGTAAATACATAGGTTCAGCCAACAATGGATTTGCCGGCATAGATATGTGAGGAAGTGCTAATTTAGCCGGCGTTAAACCATATGGCAAAGTGCCGGGATTACAAATTTCTAATCGATCTTTAAATAACATAACTTGGACACTTCCATTACTACTATAATCGCGGTGGGCTATGGCATTAACGATGGCTTCGGTTACAGCCTGTATGGGGAGCTCGTATTGCACATCTACTGTTGCACTCTTATCTCGTTCGCCTACATATAGGTTTATTTTTGATAATACAAAATCTACAGACTGTGTAACTAGCTCGAATATATCGCCTTTGTAAACCTGATATGAAGGAATGGGTTTGGTTATTTCGTAACCATGAAAATGAGCACAACGAACTTCCGAAGTAATAAAGAAACGTTGTGGCTTTTTGCCAAAAAGCAAAATTGCGGCATTAGTTACATTGTCACCTACCAAGAGGTTTAAATGCGTTAGCATTAACTTAATATCGGAATCGGCATCGAAAGGGAAAGATCGTTTTCTGGCTGCAACATAAGCAAACTCGCGTATTTTATCTTCGTCCAACTCGTTTTATGAAAGACAGTTGTCGTTCGTCTCTTTCAATATCGATGTGATTTGTTATAAAAATAAGGCGATGCTTATACAATCTGGTAGCTTCATTGTATTCCAATTCGGTTGCCGAAACACTACCTACTGTAACATTGCCATACTGTTGACCTAATATACCGATATATATATCGCAATGATGAACTTCTTCGATATAAGCCCGTTGGGCAGTTTGGTTTTGAGCTGGCAATTGTTCAAAAATAACCGGAACAAAAAATTTACCTAACAATGCATCAGTACTAATATAATGACACAACTGTTGTCGAATATCTGTAAATTCGGATTGTACACTACTTATAAAAATTCTAATAGAATGCATTTAATTTTATTTGCTTTCAAATTTATACTTTGTCATCTAATTTAAAGAACGGCGCAGCCCTCACCGAAGGTAATTATACGACCTACGGTCGAAAAAAAATTATGTCCGCAGATGACTCAGATGAACGCAGATTAATACGAAATGCGACCTGCAGTCGAAATAATTCTTTGTCATCTAATAAACTAATTACACGAAGGCGACCTACGGAATAAATGAAATTTGTCTGCTAATGACAAATTTGGTTAGATAATAGACTAAGAGCATAACATATTCTATTTATCATTTAATAAAGCTATTTCATTTGAGATTTGAGTCATTGAAGCATTATTGGAAGACCTCGAAATAAGCGAAATAAAATGTATAATATTATTCGTTTGATCGTTAATTACAATATCATCTTTTATAAATTCTCCATTTTTTGAACCAATTTCAAATAATTTATCAAACAAAATATTTCTATATTCTTGAGGACTTCTTGACAAATTTTTCTTACTCCTTTCAATCTCTTTATTGTCGCAATAGTAATAAAGCACAACATTATTGCTTTCTAAATAGTCTTTTATGATGCGCGATATTTTTATTAAGTCGGTTAAACCAATCGATACACGATAATCTGTAATACGTTCAATAGTAATATTAACTATTGGGACAGAAAGGGATAAAGAAATGTTTTCAAACTCTGTAAATCCTATTAAATACTGATTACCTGTGGTGCTCTTAAAAGGTATAGTTTTCAAATGACAACAAAACTAATTATTGATATACAAATCTTTCTGGGCAAGTAATATTAATTTGTTGCGTTCTTTTTCTTCTTCAAGTTTTCTGACAAATTCAAGAAGTTTAGAAGATGGTCTATTTATTTGTAAAACCTTGTTGCTCATTTTTATATTTATAACATTCGCAAAATTAATAATTTTTCACTTAATTTTAAAACCCATTATCATTTTATTAACAATCCTAATGTTTTTTAATTGTTTCCTTTATTCATTTCTCCTTTATTCCTGGATATTACGGACTATGCTGACCCCACCTTCCAAAGGATAAATCTCGCCGAATTTCAGTTAAAAATGGCCAAAAATCGGCTCAAAACACACTAGATTTCGGACTATACTGACCCCTTTTTGCGGTGGCGGCGGCTTTATTTCGGAGCA
>CAMDBI010000056.1 GCA_945889005.1 Bacteroides fragilis | reverse complement strand
GCGGGTAAAATGGCGAAACTCTTTGACGAGATTAAAAAGGATAATCCCGGCACTTCGGCTTCGCTCTGTGACCGGGAATCAGCCGCCGAGATACACGCATTGAATGTTTTTCTTTCTCGATTGTTGTTTTGCTTTTTTGCCGAGGATACCAATATTTTTGCTGACGGACAATTCACAAACGCCATTGATTCGCATACACAGACCGATGGAAGCGACTTACATACTTACCTCAATAAATTTTTTGAGGTACTAAATACACCCGAAAAAGAAAGAAAAGATTTACCAGCCTATTTACAAGCATTCCCCTATGTAAATGGTGGATTGTTTCGCCCACCGTTTCAAACACCAAATTTCTCACGCCGAAGCCGACAAGCCATTATAGATAGTGGTGAACTGCAATGGAAAGAAATAAACCCCGATATTTTCGGCTCAATGTTTCAAGCGGTTGTTTCGGTTGACCAACGTGGAAACCTCGGACAGCATTATACTTCGGTTCCAAACATAATGAAGGTAATAGAACCTTTGTTTTTAAACGAACTGTACGAAGCTTTTGAAAAAGCAAAAGGCGATAAAAAGAAACTGAACGACTTGCTTTTACGCATAAGCAAAATTAAAATATTTGACCCTGCCTGCGGCAGCGGTAATTTTTTGATTATTGCCTATAAAGAACTGCGTAAACTCGAAATGAAAATTCTTAAAGAGCTTGGTATTCTTGCCTTTTCTAATATTTCATTAAGCAATTTTTACGGTATTGAAATTGATGATTTCGCCCACGAAATAGCTCAACTCTCGCTTTGGCTTGCCGAACACCAAATGAATGTAGAGTTTTACAACCAATTTGGACGTACAAACCCAACTTTACCGCTTCGTGAAGCTGGGCATATTGTACAAGGCAATGCTTGCCGTTTGGACTGGGAAAAGGTTTGTCCTAAACAAGATGGTGATGAGATTTATGTTTTGGGGAATCCGCCGTATTTGGGAAGTAGTATGCAAAATGCAGAACAGAAAGTAGATATGGAGTTTGTGTTTCATGGTAAGTCAGATTATAAAAACCTAGATTATATTGCATGTTGGTTTTATAACGCTTCAAAGTATGCTCATAAACAAAATATTCAAATATCATTTGTAAGTACAAATTCAATTTGTCAAGGTGAGCAAATTGGTATTTTGTGGCCATACATCCTAGATTTGAAAATGGAAATAGGATTTGCATTTAATTCATTTAAGTGGTCAAATAACGCAAAATCAAAAGCGGCTGTAATCGTAATAATAGTAGGAATAAGAAATCAAAGTGATAAAAAAAAGTTTCTTTATAAAGAAAGCATAAAGCATGATGTCAAGAATATTAACCCATATTTAATAAATGCTCCAAATATAATATTTGATAGAAGAGCAAAGTCCATTAGTGCTTTTCCTGAATTAGTTAGAGGAAGTATGCCAACGGATGATGGAAATTTTAGTCTTACCATAGAAGAAATGAATTCTTTAGTAAGCAATTACCCTTCTGCTATTAAGTATATCAAAAAAATTATTAGTGGGGGCGATTTTCTCAATGATAAAACAAGATTTTGTTTATGGATTGAAGATAGCGAGTTTCAAGAAGCGTATAATATTCCATTTATAAAAGAAAGACTTGATGCAATTAGAGAATTTAGACTAAACAGCGATGCATCAACAACAGTTGAATATGCAAAATATCCTAATCGTTTTAGACAAATCGCCTACAAAGAGTCTGACTGCATTGTAATACCTTTAACCTCTTCAATTAGAAGAGAATATATACCGTTCAGCTTTTTAAGTAAAGGTACAGTAGTTACTAATTCTGCTGGTGTTATTTATGGTGCTGAGGCTTGGTTGTTTAGCTCAATTACTTCAAAGATTCATATGGTTTGGGTAAGTGTTGTGGCGGGTAGATTAAAGACAGATTTCAGGTATTCCAATGTAATATGTTATAATAATTTCCCCTTTCCCCCAATCTCCGACAAGCAAAAAGAAGAGCTCACCATGTGTACCTTCCGCATATTGGAAGAACGAGAAAAGCACAGCGAGAAAACCCTTGCCCAGCTTTACGACCCAGACAAAATGCCCGAAGGTTTGCTTGAAGCCCACCGCTTGAACGATTTGGCTGTAGAGCGTTGCTACCGAAGCAAACCATTTGAAAGCGATGAAGAACGTTTGGAATATTTGTTTAAACTCTACGAACAAATGATTGAGGAAGAGAAGAATAAGGGAACGTTGTTTGCGGGGAAAGCTAAAAAGAAAAAGTCCAATACAAAAAAGAAATAGCATGGAGACACTACTGCATAGCCTGTTACAATCGACCACCGAAACCGAAGTATTGGAATTTAAAGAAGCAAAAAACCAATACGACAAGGATAAATTGGGTAAATACTTTTCGGCTTTGAGCAACGAGGCAAACCTGAAAGGAAAAGCTTCGGCATGGTTGCTTTTTGGGGTAAACAACCAAAAACAAGTGGTTGGCACCTCAATTTCCGATGCTCAATTAAATGATTACAAGGCCGAAATGGCAAACCATACTTCGCCAACCTTGAGTTTTACAGATATTCACCGTTTAATAGTTGATGGTAAAACCGTGTTGATGCTTCAAATACCCCCTGCTCCGCAAGGTATGCCGGTGGCATGGAAAAGCCTGTATTATGGGCGCGATGGCGAGAGTTTGGGAGGGTTGAACATAAATGAATTGGAACGCATTCGCAACCAAAGTAAAGCGGTTGATTGGAGTGCCCAAATTATTGAGAAAGCAAGTGTAAATGATTTGTCGGAAGATGCTATTTTATTGGCTCGCAAACAATTTGCCGAGAAAAACCCTCAACTAAAAGACGAAATTCCTAATTGGGACAACATCACTTTTTTAAATAAAGCTAAAATTCTGATTAACGGTAAAATTACCAACACTGCAATTGTACTGTTGGGCAAACCCGAATCAGAACATTTCATAAGCCCTGCATCAGCAAAAATTACCTGGGTTTTAAAGGACCGTGACGGTATCGAAAAGGACTATGAGCATTTTAGTTGTCCGTTGTTTATGCAGGTTCAAAACGTGTATGCCAAAATCCGAAATATTAAATATAGGTACATGCAGGAAGGAACTCTATTTCCCGACGAAGTGAACCAATTTGAGCCTTACACGGTTCGTGAAGCTTTAAACAATTGTATTGCACATCAGGATTACACTATGGGAGGAAAAATAAACCTTGTTGAGCGTGAAGATGGCATTTTGGTATTTTCCAATTCAGGCGATTTTATTCCCAAATCAATTGAAAAGGTGATAGAAGCCGATGCCCCTGAAACGCAATACAGAAACCCATTTTTGGCCAATGCAATGGTAAACCTGAATATGATTGACACCATTGGCAGCGGCATTAAACGATTGTTTGTAATTCAAAAGAACAAGTTCTTTCCATTGCCCGATTACAATTTGGCCGACCGTAAAGTTACAGTAAGCATTATTGGGAAAGTGATTGACTTGAATTATGCCCGAAAACTGGCACAAATGAGGGAATTATCATTGCCTGAAATAATGTTGCTTGATAAAGTTCAGAAAAATAAAGAATTAACCGATAACGAAATAAAAGTATTGCGAAATAAAGCACTAATAGAAGGTCGCAAGCCGAATATACATATTTCAAGCATAGTAGCCTCAGAGACAGGCCAAAAGGCAGAATATATCAAACAGCGTGGAATTGACGATGATTATTGCAAAAAGATAATAATGGATTATTTACTGAAATTTAAACAAGGCAAAAGGGAAGATTTTGAAAAGATTCTATTAAATAAATTACCTGATGTTTTAGACATTGAACAAAAGCGGAATAAAATAAAAAATAATTTGCAATCGCTTAAAAATGAAGGTAAAATTGTGATTCATGGTAAACTATGGAAAATGTCTAATGTCTAAATTGAAGAAATTTTAGACGAAGTTTTAGACATTTTTTAGACGAGAATACTAATTAAACAATTAATGAACAAGAAAATAGGTAATTTAAACAAGACGAAAATTTAGACGAAAATGCCAGATATAGTACATGTAACATACAACCAAACAGGACAAAGTTCAAAAACAAACCCAATGGGAATGCGTGATATGCAAGAAAAAGCATATCAAAGTCGTGATGCCCAATACCTTCTGTTGAAAGCTCCACCAGCTTCGGGTAAATCGAGGGCTTTAATGTTTTTGGCTTTAGACAAACTCAAAAATCAAGGACTTAAAAAAGTTATTGTTGCCGTTCCCGAACGTTCCATTGGTAGCTCGTTTGCCAAAACCGATTTAATGAAATTTGGTTTTTATGCCAATTGGGAGCCAAACGACAAATACAACCTTTGTACACCGGGCAGCGACAACAGTCAAAGCAAAGTAAAATCGTTTCACGATTTTATGGCTGGCAACGAACAAATTCTTATATGTACCCATGCTACGCTTCGCTTTGCTTGCGAGGAACTTACCGAAGATAAATTCAATAATACGGTACTTGCAATTGATGAATTTCACCACGTTTCAGCCGATGTAAACAACCGCTTAGGCGATATACTCCGTAACATTATGGAGAAATCAACGGCACACATTATTGCTATGACAGGCTCGTACTTTCGTGGCGACAGCGTTCCCGTTTTAAAACCCGAAGCCGAAGCACGTTTTACAAAAGTTACTTACAATTATTACGAACAATTAAATGGTTACAGTTATCTGAAATCGTTAGGAATTGGCTATCACTTTTATCAAGGGCGTTACACCGATGCCATTTTAAAAATTCTCGATACCGATAAAAAAACAATTCTTCATATTCCAAACGTCAATTCGGGCGAATCGACAAAACAAAAACACGATGAAGTTGATTTTATTATTGATTCCATTGGTTCGGTTGAAAAGCAAGATGCCGAAACAGGTGTAATTTATGTAAATAGAAAATCGGACGGCAAAATTTTAAAAGTTGCCGATTTGGTAGAAGATAATTCAAGAGAGCGTGATAAGATTGTAGCTTATTTGAGAGATATTAAATCCGCCAGCGACATGGATTTAATTATTGCTTTGGGTATGGCAAAAGAAGGTTTCGACTGGCCATATTGTGAACATGCTTTAACCGTAGGTTACAGAGGTTCGTTAACCGAAATTATTCAAATTATTGGTCGTGCAACCCGCGATAGCGAAAACAAAAACCACGCACAATTTACCAACTTAATTGCACAGCCCGATGCAGCAGACGATTTGGTAAAACTTTCAGTAAACAATATGCTAAAAGCCATAACAGCATCATTGCTTATGGAGCAAGTTTTAGCCCCAAATTGGACTTTTAAAACCAAACTTTCCGATGATGATAAAGCCAAACCTGGAGAAATTAAAATCAGAGGATTAAAAGAGCCAAGTTCAAAGCGAGTAAAAGACATCATTGAGTCAGATTTGAACGACCTGAAAGCAACCATACTTCAAGACGATACAATGCTAAAAGCAATGCCCGGCAACGTTGACCCCGAAGTAATAAACAAAGTGTTGATTCCGAAAATCATAAAAATAAAATATCCCGAATTATCAGATACCGAAATTGAAGAAGTTCGCCAATATGTAGTTGTTGATTCTGTAATAAAAACCGGCGAAATAAAAGAAACAGGCGACAAGCGTTTTATCCGAATGGCTGACACGTTTGTAAATATTGACGATATTCACATTGACCTTATCGACCAAATTAATCCATTTCAAAAGGCATTTGAAGTGCTTTCAAAGTCAGTAACAACAAAGGTTTTAAAAGTTATTCAAGAAACCATCGAATCTACCCGTATAAGAATGGATTTTGAGGAAGCTAAAATTCTTTGGCCTAAAATTCAAGAGTTTGTAAAAACATACAATAAAGAGCCAAGTTTGAGTTCAAAAGACCCATTGGAAAAACGAATGGCAGAATGTGTAATTTATTTGAAAGAAGAAAAGCGTAAACGAGATGCAGCAAACGGACAAGGATAAAATATTAGCCGAAATATTTAACAACGATTCGCTGGGCTTGCTCAAAGTTCTGCCCAAGAGTTCGCCTGCCCGAAATGCAGATGAACGCTTGTTGGCATCGTTTCATGAAATTGTCGATTTTTACGAGAGAAACAATAAGCAAGAACCAACACCAAACCCAAGTAATATAGCAGAATATCAGCTTTATTCTCGTTTGAAAAATTTAAGAGAAAGCGAAGAAAAAATTTTGGCTCTTGCATCGGTTGACAAATACAATTTATTGCAATCAGAAAAACAAGAAATAAACTCAATTGATGATATTTTTAGCGACAATACATTTGACTTGCTAAATACAGATGCCGAAGGCTTATTTAATTTTAAACATACGCCAAAAGAAGCGGAGAGAGCAGAATCCGATTTTGTCGCTCAACGTAAACCTTGCAAAAATTTTAAAAAGTACGAGCCTTTATTCAAAGCTGTTCAATGCGATTTGGCAAACAACAAACGTAAATTACTTCCTTTTAACGAAAAACAGCTTAAAGAGGGGGTGTTCTTTGTCCACAACGGCATATTACTGTTGCTCGAAAAAACTTTTGATTTACACGAAGACCGTGCTGGTAAATTGGATGGTCGAACAAGAGCTATTTTTGAAAATGGGACTGAATCGTCAATGAAGTACCGTTCCCTGGGCAAAAACCTTTTTAACAATGGCAGAGCAGTTTCCGAAAATATTGAAAAAATAAATGAAGGTTTCGTTGAAAAATTTAGTGCCATTACCGACGAAGACAAAGAAGCTGGTTACATTTATGTTCTCAAATCTAAAAGCACCGACAACCAGATTGCCTCGATACAGAACCTATTTAAAATCGGTTATTCAAAAACAGAAGTTACTGAACGAATCAGAAATGCCGATAAAGAACCAACTTATTTAATGGCTCCGGTCGATTATATTGCAGGTTGGAAATGTTTCAATATAAATCCTCAAAAATTTGAACAACTCATTCATAATTTCTTTGGCAATTCATGCTTAGAAATTGATGTATTTGACGAAAAAGGAAAACGATACACTCCAAGAGAATGGTTTATTGCTCCGATTGAAGTAATCGAACAAACAATAGAGTTAATAATAAACGGAAAGGTGATAAATTATAAATACGATGCCGTTAATACAACGATTATAAAAGCTGAACATACAAGCTAATTGCCAACATTTAACCACCACAGCCAACACGATTATCCTGGCATCGCTGCGCTTTTCCTTGCTGCGGCCAAATTTGGCAATTTTACTGCCACGCACTTGACCTTCGAAGTACGTATTGGTCAGGTCGTACAGGATTATTTTGTCATCAAGATCGAACAGCTCGTTGGTCTGTTTTGACAGGTATTGCTCCAACGGGTCTTTGATCTTGTATAACTTGTGCGATATGCCGTAAAGCTTATCCTTGGTGATTTTGTCCCTGTCGTAGCCCGTTATCTCGCAAACAGCCGAATTTTCTTTAATGTACGAGACGGTTTTGAGTTCCGAGGCAGGGTACACGGCTCGACATATTATATCGGTAGTGGCAAGGGCTATGCTTTGATCGTCCCAGCCGCTTTGCTGCAAGAAAGAACCTATGCCTAACTGGTCAAATGCTTGTTTACACAACCATTCGGCTCCTATTTCGCGCCCATCTTTGTTTTTGAGTGTTGTCAAGTTCACCGTATCCCAGTCGCCAGGCTTGATATCGCAGGTGCCTTTGGCTTTGATTTCGATATAAAAGTGTGCTGCCAAACGTTCTACTTCCTGATCGGAAAGGCTGGTTGAAAGTGTCTGACCTCCACCGGTAACAAGCTGTCCGATACGTTGAGCCAGCATATTGCGCTGTGTAGCGGTAGTGAGGGTTTCGAGCCGACCAAAGTTTACTATTACTCGATGACAGATTGTGTTACTCTTTCGGTAACTCTCTACCAGCTTGTAATACCAATAGTATTCGTTGGTCGTTTTGTTGTACTTATTATATGCCTTGATAAACATGCTGTAAAGCTATGATATCCTTTGGATTTGAGCATTATACCCAAAGGTACTACATTTGAAATTTAAAAATTTACAAATCGTAACGCATTGAATATCTTTTGTCTTTATTTTAACCCTATACGTTTTGTTAATAACTTACGAGGTTATTAACCGTTTTTTGTCTATTTTTGGGTCAAAACCTGCAATGTGGGTTAAAATAAAATACTAATAACTCTGGAAATTAAATTAATATATAATGTTTCGCCTTCATATTTTTTCTCAGTAAACAATTATTTTTGTATGCAAGAAATGAATAATATATGCAAGTAAATACCTTCAATCAATTACTCTCCGAATTAGTCGCATACCCAGCCGAGACCCCATGGCTCGAATTTAAAATGGGCAAAGGCAGTATTACCAACGACCAAATTGGCGAATACATTTCAGCCA
>CAMDBI010000055.1 GCA_945889005.1 Bacteroides fragilis | reverse complement strand
CAAAGCCGCAAACCAACCCCCTCCCAAAGTGCAACTTACTGATAGTCATTTCGACCGCAGGGAGAAATCTCATGTTTATATTTTTTAATCGGACAACAATGATTTATTATGAGATTTTAACCGAAAAATAATAAAGAGATTAACCAAATAATTAATAAAATATGGAAAAAAGTTTAAAAGGAACACAAACAGAAAAGAACCTGTTAAAAGCATTTGCAGGCGAGTCGCAGGCTCGCAATCGTTACGAATTCTTTGCAAAGGTAGCTCGCGAAGAAGGCTATGTGCAAATTGCCAATATTTTTCAGAAAACAGCCGATCAGGAAAAGCAGCATGCCAAACGTTTTTTTAAATTTTTGGAAGGTGGCGAAACCGAAATTACAGCTACATACCCAGCCGGGAAAATTGGTACTACAGCCGAAAACCTTAAAGCTTCTGCAATGGGCGAAAATGAAGAATGGACAATATTGTATCCCGAATTTGCCGAAATAGCCACGAAAGAAGGTTTTCCTCAAATTGCAACTGCTTTTAAAATGATTGCAAAAGTTGAAGCGGAACACGAAAAACGTTTTTCTAAATTGCTAAAAAACATCGAAGAAGGTACTGTTTTCAAAAAAAGCGAGAAAGTAAAATGGGTTTGTACCAATTGCGGTTATGTACACGAAAGTGAAAAGGCGCTCGAAAACTGCCCTGCATGTAATCACCCTCAAGCACACTTTGAGGTTTATGAAGAGAATTATTGAAAATCTTACCAAAAACATAATAAACACAAAGACACAAAGTTGCATAGAAATCTGAATAAATTTATTCTACTTTGCAACTTTGTGTCTTCTTCGTATTTAGTATGCTTGAAAGCCCTATTCCCCTAATGCTCCAATAGTTAAATTGGCTACAACAACAATTTTTACAGAAAATACCGTTGGAACAGATGCTTTTCCATCGAGATAAAACTTAATAGGCTCTTCGCTTACAATCATATCACTAATCTCCTTTGCGGCTGTAGCATCTACTGTTTTTTGAATAGAATCTCCAACTACAATATTTAGAGGTTCGTTTAAAAATTTAATCAAACTTTTTCCTACAGTTTCTGATGATTTACTGTATTTTAATTCGCCATATAATTTAGATTGTACAGTAGCTTCCGTTACTTTAATAGTAATGGTTTTCAATTCAGCCTTTTTAACGAGCGATGTCAACCCCGATTGGTTAGCATCTAAAATCGAAATTTCGCTAGTCTGTGTGGGTATTGGCTCATTGGCAACCGACACCGAAATTGAAGTCATTTCTTTCTCGAATGAGACATCTTGTTGAGTAGTTAATTGATCGCATGAATATACGCCCAACATGCAGCATGCAATAAGTAGATTTCTAATTGTTTTCATAGTTTATAAATTTAATTGTATAAGTTAAAGTTACAAATTATCTTTAAAATCTACACCAAAATAATCAGATATTTTTTTTATATCATCAAAAATTGCAGGAATAATAGCTACACCATTGATGGATATTAACTTTTCTTTATCTCGTTCAATATCTCCGGGAATCAACACACGCTCCTTACCCGGGGCGGGTTTTGCCGAACGAAATGTTTCGATCCATTCGTCCATTTTTGCTTTAAATTGCTCGGGCGTTTGAAATGCATCAATCCGCATGGCACCAAAGAAATGCCCGGTACCCTCTCCTACTTTCTTGTCCAGTACTGGCAAATAAGCAACCGATGGCGGCACAAACGGACCAAAATTGGCTCCCGAAAGTACAGCCGAAAATATATCAACAATAGCGGACAAACAAAAGCCCTTGTGCGCGCCATGCTCATAATCACCACCAAGTGTGAGCATAGATCCTCCTTTTGACAATATCGAAGGGTCGTCGGTGGCATTGCCATCTTTATCCTGAACAAAACCAAGCGAAACTTTTTCTCCTTTTTTCTCGGCAACAGCCAGTTTGCCTCGGGCAATAGGTGTAGTAGCAAAGTCGGCAACAAATGCAGGTTGCTTGCCTGCTGGTATTGCAACTGCAATAGGATTGGTACCCATCATACGCTGTACCGACCAGGTTGGCGCTACCAAAGGGTTTGCATTGGTCATACAAATACCTATCATATCGTGTTCGAGTGCCATCATTGAGTAAAAGCCTGCAATACCATAATGGTTTGAATTGCGGGTCGACACCCATCCTGTTCCACATTGCTTGGCTTTGGCTATGGCTATCTCCATAGAACGAGCTGCGGCAACCATTCCCACGGCATTGTCGCCATCGACCACTGCCGTACTTGGTGTTTCGTGTACAATCTTTATGTCGGGCTTGGTATTGATACGATTGGCTTTCCAAAGTTCAAAATAGTCTTTGAGGCGTATCATGCCGTGCGATGGCAAGCCGCGAAGCTCTGCTGAGGCAAAAACTTTTGCTGTTATGCGAGCATCGGCAGGGCTGCAACCCATTTTTTCAAAAATTGTGGCCGTAAAATCTTCGAGATATTGAATTGAATACATAATAATGACTAATTACTAATGACTAATTACTAATGATAATTTACTAATTACCAATGACTAATGACTAATGATAAAAAGTATATTGCACGAACGCAAATATGGAAATGGATTGTTGAAAAAACAAGGATATACAATATAAATATCACAATAAAAAAATGATGCTACCTAAACAAGCTATTGTTTGAGGTAAACAAATCGTTCATAGCCGAATAGCTGTAATAGGCAATAATGTTGGGATTATTTAATTCATTGGCTTTCGAGGGAATAAATTTCTGAATGGTATGCGCTTTCATCTGCTCCGAGGGAAGGGGTATCAACAATTTTCGAATCTCATCGACCGGAAGATCGGGCTTTAACCATTGCTCTGCGCTGTCTGGTGTAAGAATAACGGGCATTCGTTTCTTTGTATTGTGAATTTCGGCCATCATTTCGTTGGCTTCGGTGGTTAGCACCGAAAATGTTTGATGTTTTTTGCCGGTTTTATCTACACTTTCGCTCCAAATGCCTGCAAAGACAAACATTTCGTCGTTCTTGAGGCTAATATAATAAGGAATTTTTTCTTTTTTCACCATACGCCATTCGAAAAAGCCTGAACAAAGCACCAAACATCGGCGATGCAATACAGCATCGGCATACAATCGGCTCTCGAACACTTCATCGGCTTTGGCATTGAGTGTATTGTACTTGTTCAGAAATGCTTTTGCTTGCTCGTCCGATGAAATGCTCTGTGGCAACATGCCCCATCGAAAAAAGCTTATCTTGTCAGGTTCAGCACTGGTTATCAATGGCATCGACGGATGATCGAAGCCACTTACAATGTGCCGCTCGTCGAACAGCGACAATTGCTCTTCTTTGACAATACCCTTGCCAACAAGGGCGTGAGGATTTTTGTGGGTTACAGCGTAGTAGAAGCACATGATATTTTATGGACTAAAAAACGCAAGTAATTATCTTGTTTACAAGATAATCAAATGCTTCAGCTCGCATTGATGAATACTTCTTAATAATATCTCTTTCTGTAAAACCTCCAATAATTTGACATTTAACAAAGCTTTTTTGAGAAAGCGGCTTTAATAGCATTGAATCGTGTAGTTCAAAAGTATACTGCGGATTATAATCTTTGGTAGAAATCATGCAGCAATAGAAAAAACCCTCATCATCGATAAGTTCATTATTTGAAATGACTATTGCCGGATGAGGTTTGCTTTTCCCATCAGGCATAAGAAAATTCAGCTCAATAATATCTCTTTGTTTAATAGTCATTTATCAATTTTTTCTATAAAAAATCTTTTTGAATGAGCCAACATAGCATTTTTTAAATCATCGTGTTCTTTAGAAGTACCAATAACCTTCGATTTAATATCCATTTTTTTAAGCATAGTTTTTAACAAGCCTAGTTCAGCCTTATTTCTAGGAGTAACCACCAAAGTTTCCATCGTTCTATATTTTATCCGCTAAGTTAACACTTTCATTGTTTTACACTAAAAAAACTTTCATTATTTCGTCCCAACAAGTGGTGTAACGCCCCGACAGGCGTTCTTGCCGAAGCTTCCAGTCGTGTCGGGCTCCTTGTATGCCAAGTTTTAGGAAATCGCGACCATACCGACTATTGATACGATCAGAAACCTGCGACAATTGTTTGTGACGCAGATCGAAACCCGAATCGAACAAGCTACCCTGCACGTGCATCTCGGACGAGATGCCGCTTACAATTACCCCTGCCTTTTTGTACAACAGCCCCGGCTCAAAAATCTGCTTCAAACCCTTTACTGCGGCCGAAGCCATTGCGCTATTGGTATTAGACGCCAGAGGCAATGTATAGGTTATATTTTTAGAAACATAGCGCTCGTTTTCCGAAAACGGGTCGGTATGTATAAAAACCATTACATACTGTGCCACGCTTCGTTGCCGACGAAGCTTTTCGGCACAACGAACGGCATGTGTCGCCACGGCTTCTTCGACAATGCGAATGTCCGAAAGTTTCTTGCCAAAAGCCCTTGTAGTAGCTATGTTTTTCTTGGGCTGCATAAGTGTCTCTATGGGAATACACGATATCCCCATAAGTTCCTGCCACAACCTATGCCCTTGCACGGTATAGTGGCGGTGTACCCACTGCTCGTCGAACTGGGTAAAGTCGTGAGCGGTCTTTATACCCGATTTCGCAAGCTTTGCCGAGTACTGACGGCCAATACCCCACACATCTTCAATAGGTGTGTTGCGCAGTGCCCAATCGCGAGCGCGCTCCGAATCAATCACAAATGTACCCTCGTTTTTCTTGGCTATTTTATTGGCAATCTTTGCCAAACTCTTGCTTGCGGCAATACCAACCCCCACGGGAATGCCTACATTCTTGTGGACGGTGTATTTTAGAAGCTTTGCTAGCTCATCCAGATTGGCTTTTACTCCTTCGAGATCGAGAAAAGCCTCGTCGATCGAATACACCTCTATCTGTGGCGCGAAAACGGCGAGGGTATCCATCATGCGTTGCGACATGTCGCCATACAACGAGTAATTGGACGAAAAAACAGCAACCTTGTGCTGCTCTATCAGTTCCTTACGCTTAAAGACTGGCTCAGCCATTTTGAACCCCAGCTTTTTGGCTTCGTTAGACCGCGATATAATGCACCCATCGTTATTGCTAAGCACCACCACCGGTCGCCCTTCGAGCTTTGGCTGAAAAACCCGCTCGCACGACACATAAAAATTGTTGCCATCGACCAGTGCAAACATGGCTTATTGTATTTTGTGAATGACAAAGGTTACCACGCCCCAAAGTCTAAAATCGGCACTTTCGTTGATTTTTATGGGACTAAGATTTTTGTTTTGTGGTACAAGGTAAAAATCGTTATCAATTTTCTGAACTTTCTTAACCGTAAACTCCCCATCGACACAGCAAACCAAAATAGAGTCGTCGTGCGGATTGAGCGATTTGTCGATCACCAACACATCGCCATCGTGTATGCCGGCATCGATCATCGAATTGCCCGATACCCGCGCAAAAAAAGTAGAACTCGGGTTTCGTATAAGCAACTGACGAACATCGAGCCCCGACTCGAGATAGTCGTTGGCTGGCGAAGGAAAACCTGCGCTAACAAACGATTCGAGTAAAGGCATTGGCACATCGCATTGCTGCAATGAAGAATAAAATACCAAAGGCTGAAAAACCTGCATAACAAATTTACTATTTTATTTAGCAAATATACAATACAATATTTTACAATAAAAGTTTTTCGTCAAACTCATTTGTATTTAATACAATTGCTTATCGTACAAATGTACGATTGAAAAATCGTACAAAAAACTTCAAAAACCAACAAACTGATGACGCAAATCACCTCTCGAGCATCGTAAATTTGATAATATAATACTTGAAGACTATGGACTCAACCTTACTCAGATTTAGAGACAAATTTATTGAAGAAGCTCACGGCTTACTCGACCGATTGGAAAAAGATCTTTTAGAGCTTGAAAATAAGCCCGACGACAAGGAACTTATAGAATCGGCATTTAGAGCAATGCACACCATCAAAGGTGTTAGTGGCATGTATGGGTTCGATTTTATCAGCGAATTTACACACCACATGGAAAGTATCTATCAGGCTATTAGAGAAAAACGCCTGCAATTCGACAAAGAAATATTCGATGCTACATTTAGCTCGGTCGATCACATTCGCAAATTATTGGCCGACGAAAAACTAACCGATGTATCGAACAAAACGACTCATGGCGATTTGATGAAAGTGATTCAATCGATTTCGGCAAAAGGACACTCCGGAACACCCCTGATTAAAGAAGAAACAGCTTCATTTGGAGTTTTCGACGAGGGACTTGCCACTTGGCATATTATAATGAAAACCAACGAGATGCAGTTTTTTAGAGGTATTAGTCTTACCAATATATTTAAAGAACTCTCGAGCATTGGTCAATATCAAATTACCCGATTAGCACATCTAAGCGACGAAGAAAACGATACCTGGAGTATATTTCTAACATCTGAAGCCACAGAAGACGAAATAAACGATATTTTCCTCTTTATCGAAGACGATTGCACCATTACCAACCTAGCCAAACGCGATATTTTCAACGACAAGCTCGATACCTCAACAAGCAAAACCGACGAACAAACCATACTCAATTATGTTGAAGATAGCAGCAAACCCAAAGCTGCACCCGAAACTGCGAAGGAAACGGCCAAAGAAAGTAAAACATTTACGGTTGAGCCAACAGCAAACGCCGGAAAACCCGATGTAAGCGAACATGTTGCCGAACGCCAGCAGGTAAAACGCATTTCGGTCGATTCTGTAAAGCTCGACAACCTTATGTTCCTTGTAAGCGAGCTAATAACTGTAAACTCTCAACTATCATTGGCTACCCGCGACCGATCGTTTAACCCTATTCGCCCGTATGTCGAAAAAATCGATACGCTGTCGAAATATTTTAGAAACAACGCCCTGGAAATACGCCTTGTTCCTCTGAGCGACACCGTACTACGTTTCCAACGACTCATTCGCGATTTGTCGAAGCACCTCAACAAAAAGGTCGATTTTAAAACTCAGGGAACCGATACCGAGCTCGACAAAAACACCATTGACCAATTGGCCGAACCGCTTATGCACATTATCAGAAACTGTATCGACCACGGAATCGAAACCCCCGAAACTCGCGTAGCAAAAGGCAAATCGGAAAATGGCACCATAAAACTCAGCGCTTACCATTCGGGCAACTATGTATTTATTAGCATTGCCGACGATGGAAGTGGTATCGACACCGAGAAGGTTCGCCAAAAAGCTATTGATAAGGGCATTCTGAAAACCACAGACAAAGTAGAGAAAAAAGATATTTTTGAACTTATATTTATGCCGGGCTTCTCAACAGCCCAAAGCCTTACAGAGGTTTCGGGACGAGGTGTTGGTATGGATGTGGTACGTCGGCGCATTACCGACCTGCGTGGCGAAGTAATAGTCGATTCTGAATTTGGGCAGGGAACTTCTTTTACACTCAAACTCCAACAATCGCTTGCCATTATTGACACGCTTCTCTTTAAAGTCGACAGCAATTTCTTTACTGTACCTATTTCCGATATCGAAATTTGCAGCCAAATAAACATTGCAGAACTCGACAAACGAAAACACACAGCCACCATACCTTTCAACGACCACTTAATTCCATTTGTCGACTTGCGTACGCTTTTCCATATTACTGGAGAATACAGTTTCAAATCCAAAATTATTGTATTGAAAAACAATGAGCGTCAAATAGCCATTCTTTCCGACTCTATTGTTGGTGAGCATCAGGCTGTACTGAAACCTTTGGGCAAATCGTTCAAAGACCAAAACTTCATATCATCGGCAAGTCAGCTGGGCGATGGCAATATGGCCTTTATGATCGATACCAACGCGCTGTTTAAAGAAACTTTGACGGTGAATTAACGCGTGGACGGTAGATCGTGAACAGTGAACAGTGAACAGTGGTCAGTGATCAGTATACGGTTCACAGTCCACGGTCCACGGTCCACTTTAATAATTTGTAATTAGTAATTAGTAATTCATTTTCCCATGACAAACACATATTTATCATTTATCGTATGCGACGAGTTGTTCGCTGTAAACGTAGACAAAGTTCTGGAAGTTTTACAAAAACAACGTATTACCAAAGTACCCAGTGCTCCCGAATACATCAAGGGTATTATCAACTTCAGAGGCGAAGTAGTACCGGTATTCGAATCGAGAACAAAATTTAACCTGCCCGACCGTGAAGAGCAAGATTCGTTTGTGGTAATCGTTCTCGACCTGTCGAACGACAACGAAGAGTTCCGCATTGGAGCCATCGTTGACCGTGTAAAAGATGTTATAAACATCGAATCTGCCGAGATCAAACCGGTACCTCACATGAGCAAAGATTTCAATTCAGATTTCCTCGAAGGCATCTATAAACAACACGACGAATTTATCATGTTGCTCGATGTCGAAAAAGTTTTTACCAGCAACGAAATCAATGAGTTGAAACAAACAAACGAAAGCTCTGTAGTGAAAAATTGAAAGTTGAAAGTTATAAAAATTTAATTTTCAGACATTTTCACATTTTCACATTTGTAATTAGTCATTAGTCATTAGTAATTAGTAATTAGTAATTTATTTAGTCATGTCAAACAAACTTACCATTGGAAAAAAATTAAGTACCGCATTAACATTAGTTATTGTTGTATTTATAGCAGTTACAGGCTTCGTGCTTGTACAGTTCAACAAACTTTCGCGAATACAAGACGAAGGTGCTCAACGAAGTGTCGATGCAGTATATGTTTCGGAAAGCCAC
>CAMDBI010000054.1 GCA_945889005.1 Bacteroides fragilis | reverse complement strand
GGTTTTAGTAACATAGAACCATCGCCGTTGGGAATTGCCGAAATACCGACATAACACTTACTTGTAATACCCGATGGCAACACCGTTATTTGACGTTCTTGGCTTTGAATGCCGCAACCGGTGGTTATGGTATGTTTAACTTTGTAATTGCCCGGTTTGGTCCAAGTATGCATCACCGAAGCTCCCGAAAGTGTAGAGAAGTCGTCGCTAAACGACCAACTATGTGTTACACCCCTTTCGTAGGCTCTAAACCAAGTAGTTTCGCCTTGTACGAGTGATGAAAAATTTGCTTCCCGATTGACCATTTCAAAACCGGCATCGATTACGCGATCGTCCCTGACCCATACCATCCGGACAATGGTATCTGGTTTCCCACATCCGGAAATTGCACTGGCTTTAAAATTATAAACTCCTTTATTTTTATATACTTTTTTCACTATCGGAGAAGTTACAGTAATCCAAGCGGTACTATCGCCAAAGTTTACACTAAAAGATTTGCCACCATACAATTGGAACTCAACTGTATCGCCCGGACAAAAGCCTTTTTTGTCATTGTCTTTTGCATCTTCGCCATTCCAGGGTTTAAAAATTCCTCCGAGCAAAATGGCTTTTCTAATAGCATTTGTGTCATTAGTTATGGTATCAAATTTCAGACCATCAAATGTTTTCTTAACTTTGTACTCAGCGTAGTCATCTGTAAAGGTAATTTGGTCATTGGTTTGTGAAAAATTCCAGCTATAGTCATTTTGTGAATAATTATTGTAGCCCAAGCTGTCGCCTAAAATATAGCTATAAATATCATTACTATACAAATCTATAACTCTATATTTTCCTTTCTCGATTTTACGCCCCCACTTTTGCACTATATTTGGAGTATTCAAAACGCAATCGAAAACATCTGTTATTGCCAATGCATCAATTGTCAGTTCAGTGCCAGGAGCAAATTGATAGGAATATACATTTGATCCATTCGTTTGGGGATATGCCCAATAAGTGGAATTTTCGCTACTTCCATCGCAATTATAACCTACAACAATACCAAATTTCTTTGATGGAGTTCTTACAGGTATCGTTAAATATAATTTGACAAACTGTGTAGTTGTAATATCACTCAAATTTTTAACCTTAACGGGTATTTCTAAATCTGGATTTGAGAAGTCATTGTCTTTAGGAGCACCGCCATAGAATATTTTTAAATAAAATGTACTATCCATACCTTCTTTCCATTGGCTTAGTTTAACAGGTATGGTCAGCTTCATATCGGTTGGCAATTGGCGTGTAAAACTTACTCCTTCAATACCTTCGCCACCCTCGTCGTCCGATTTGCCAATGTAATAGGTAGCAGGAAGACTAGTGCTGGAAACAATAATACTATCGGTTCTTACAGACGTGCCACATGCCGTATTGGAAGTTACAGTAAGTGCGTATTTTCCTACTGAATTGTAAGGATTAAAAGCAATAATTCCATTGTTGTAATATTTGTTTACACCCTTAACATTAATACTTGAAGTTCCTTCGCCCCAGTTAATAGTATAATCGCGTTTTCTTTCACTTTCGGTGTGTAAGTATATCTTCTCACCCTTGCAAATCATTCGATTCCATGGAAAAATTTCATAATCGAGCTTAGACGAAGCCTTGTTATCGACATTAATAGTTAGGGCTGTTGTTCCGGCTACACCGCAGTCCGATGCCACATTCAGAATAATCCGATTTTCGCCAAGGGTATTGAATGTAAATTCTTTTTTGGGAGCAATAGCAGTTGTACCATCGGGCATTTCCCAGTTGAAAGTAAGGTTTACATCTGTCGGAATACTGTCAGTCATGATACTTCCCGAAAGCACGAGTTTTGTACCCCGGCAAACTGTTAAGCCATCTTCGGTTTGTCCCTCAATTTTGATTCTCAGAGGCAGACCTCCTCCATGATTCATACCCATTGTATATTGTCCTTCTTGATATAATGGTATCGTATGCTCGCTCGAGTCTGTATCACAACCATTGTATACTATCAAATGGGCAATAATCGATTCGCCCGACTTAAAATTCATCAAAGGATTTTGGATATTAGAAGTGCTACCATCGGAGAATTTCCACTGATAAGTGTTGCCTGTTTCCTCTGCAAAAAATTGAATAGAAGGATTTTTGCAAAATTGTGAAGGTATTGTATTGTAACTAAAGTTAGGATTTACGTCGGAGCATACAGAATATAACATTTGCCAACCGGCAAACATAAATGTCAAAAAAGTCGCAACGACTTTCATTCTAAGAGAGTGAATTGTTCTCATATTGTTTAGATTTGGTTATAATCAAATTAATATATTCTTTTGCAATACAGTCAATTGGACATAACTCACCCAATTTGCAAAAGAATGTTAAAATTAATACATTAATCGGGAAAAGAATAAAAAGAAGTGTTAAAAATTTCCTTTTCAAATTACAACGCTAAAAAATAACTTTTGTGCTTTTTTAGCGTTGTAATTTTAAATTTGAAATATATACATTTATGATATACTTTTGTAATATCAAATACTGATATTATGAAAACCGTATCCTTAAAAATTGATGATTCGATATTTGGAGAGACTGAGAATATTCTTTCTAGCATTAAAATTCCTCGAAATAGATATATTAATGAGGCTATTGAATATTATAATCGATATCAAAAACGGTCTCTTCTTGAAAAAAGATTAAAGAATGAGTCTGTTTTGGTTAAAAGTGATTCAATGACTGTACTTAAAGATTTTGAAGAAATTGAATATGGCAATTAAACAATTCGAGATTTGGATTGCCGATTTGAATCCTCAGATTGGAACAGAACCTGGTAAAACGAGACCCGTTTTAACTGTTCAAACGAATTTGTTAAACAAGATTTCGCATCCGTCTACAATTATTTGTCCCATAACGACTAATGTAAATAAGGATGCTGAGATATTAAGGGTGCATTTGAATAAGGGAATGGCTAATATTCAGCAAGATTGCGATATCATGATTGATCAAATTCGAGCTATTGACAATAAACGATTGGTTAAAAAAATAGGTGATTTGCCAAGCGATTTAATAGAAAAGGTTAAGGAAAATATTATGATAGTGATTGATTTATAATAAATACAACGACACAACAACCAAGAGCTTACTGTATAACATCACATATACCAAATTGAAAGCGAATGCGCTAGTGGTGCAGCAATTATAATTACACCCTAACCCCCATAACCAAAATATCATCAATCTGATCAATTTCTCCGCGCCATTCGATAATAGTTTTGTCGAGGAGTTCGCGTTGATCGGCCATGTTGAGGGCTTGAATATCAAGTAAAAGTTGTTTGAAGCGTTTTGCCATGAATTTTTTCCCCTTTTCGCCTCCAAACTGGTCTTCGTATCCATCGGTAAATACATATACAGTGTCACCCGGAATAAGATCAAATACTTGGTTGGTAAAAGTATTCCCAATATGCTCGTGAACACCAATTGGCATACGGTCTGCAGCGCCCTCTATCAATTCGCCATTGCGAATCAAATACATCGAATTAAATGCACCGGCATATTGAAGTTTTCGGGTTGCTGGTTCGTACATACAAAACGATATATCCATTCCATCTTTGGTTTGGTTTGAATTTTCGCCTCGTTGGTGTAAGGAGTTAACCACCTGTAAACGAAGTAGATTTAAAATATCGGCAGCATTTGTATAATTGCCATCCGACACAATCTGGTTGAGAAAAGCCATACCCAACATACTCATAAATGCACCCGGCACACCATGACCAGTACAATCGGCTGCAGTAAAAATAACTTTGCCTTCTTTCTCGTTCATCCAAAAAAAGTCGCCACTAACTATATCGCGGGGTTTAAACAGAACAAAATAGTCGGAGAAATTGGCTTCTAAAATATTTTGAGGAGGAAGTACTGCATGTTGTATACGACTGGCATAATGTATACTATCGGTAATTTCCTTCTTTTGGTGCATAATCTGATCACGCTGATTGGTGATTTCGTCGTTTTGACGAGCCAATAAGATATTTGCCTTTTTCTTTTCGTTAAATTGTTGAAACAATAAGAAAGCAAAAATTAATATTACGGCAATGAACCCAATAAATGCATAAATAATAAACTGTTGGCGGCGATTTTCGGCTTGTTGGGCTTTTATTTGCTGCTCTTTTTTGTCCGATTCGTATTTCTTTTCGAGTTCCTGAATCTGTTTTAAATAGTCTTCTCCCAAAATTGAATCTTTCAGTGTCGAATAGCCTTTAAATGATTCGTAAGCCATTTGAAAATTGCCTGTATGAGCATAAACATCCGATATATCTCTATAAGCATCGGCCGTTTCTTTAATCAATTCCATTTGCTCAAATTTCTTTAAGGCTTCATTATATGCCTTAATTGATTCGGGGTATTTACCCATTTTATAATAAATACGAGCTAAATCCTTCAATATAAAAGTAGCAGTTTGAAAATCTTCAAGTTTATAACAAAGCTCCAATGCTTGTTTGTTTAATTTCATAGCTCTTGCAAACTCCCCCATTTCCATATACACACTCGCCATATTGTTTTGAGCTTGAACGATACCCGATTCATATTTCTCTTTACTCAATATATCGTACGATTGTTTAAAATACTCTAATGCTTTAGTTAAGTTTTTCTTTTTAAGCCAAACAAGTCCAATATTGTTCAAAAGCATTCCAGCCTGACCTATTCTTATATTTATCAATATTTTATATGCCCTTTCGTAGTTAACCAATGCTTTATCGAAGTCTATTCCAAAATAATAATATACATTAGCAATATTTATCAATGTATATGATATTGATATAGAATCTTTTAACTCTTCGCTCAAAGCAAGATTTTCTTGATAATATTTAATGGCTTCCTGATAATTTCCTTGTTTTTTATAAATAACACCTAACCAATTGGCAAAACTTGCATAATCTTGTTTAGCTATTTTACGAACATCGTCTCCGGCGTTTTTGGGCAAGATGCTGTCGTTTTCTTTGGCTTGCTTAAATGCTTGCAGAAATATTACTTTTGCACTATCCAAATCGCCTTTAAAATAATACATTCGACCAATAATCTCTTTAGAAAACAACCATTGGTGATCGGGATTATCTTTGTTTAACTCAAGTGCTTTATTGGCAAACTTAACAGCTTCGCTATTGGATATTTGGAGGTACGAGAAACCTAAAATATTATAAATTTCTGCCCTATCTTTCTCTGGAGTACTTTTCATTACCTGCAAAAGACTATCTATTCGATCTCCTGCATTTAATGTGTTTTGAATGTTAAATGCAAGAAACCACAAGCAGATTATCCTGATTAATATGGTATAAAAAGTCTTATTTAAAGAAAAACAAAACATGTATTGATCGATAAGTAACAATCCCAAAAATAGTAATTTTTAACAGAGTTGTAAAAGTTTCCTGTATTTTTTTAAAATTTGCATTTTATAAACTTAATAAAAAAATGAGAAATGGAATGCCTTATTGGCACAAATATTGTGTAAACAAAGCAAAAAATAAAACAAATATGATCATTATTAAAAAAATCTTCATTTTATTACTTGCTCTAGGTTTTTATTCGTGCAATAAACATTTAGAATTCACGACTAGCTTAGTAAGTAATACTACAATTAAACCCGACTTAAAAAAAACTTTTTATTCAATACCCAAAACATCGGTAAAAGTTAACCTGTTTTACTCGCGAACCGAGCGCATTGCAGGGCCTTATGCCGAGTATGCAAAATATTTCTTTGGATTAAATGCCATTAAACTCCAAAACGAAACTCTTTGGGAAATCGATAGTGTTCAGATTGAAACCTTTAACGAGTCTGATCCCGAAATGGTTTTTGCAGTACAATCGAATATCGATTTTCCGAACGACAAAATACTACGCATTGGCAATGAGGGATTTATTTATAATCCCCAAAACTTTTTTTACAATTTTAACAATCTTGGAACAAACACCAACTCTGCTCCTTCATTTTTTTCTGACTTAGGGCCCATTCCTTTTCAGGCCGAGAAAAACGATACAACTTATAAAATAATACTCAAAGATTCTATGTTTGTTAGAATTCCAATCGTAAAACCACGCCTCGAAAATAAATCGACACAAGATAAAGCCAAAGAAATTGCCGAAATCATTTACAAACTTCGACAACGTAAATTAGAATTGCTACTCGAAGAGGATTTTAAAAATATGGAATCGAGCAGTATTAAGCAAATATTTGACGAAATATCATCGATTGAAGACACATATCTAAGTCTTTTTACCGGTAAAAATGACAAAAAGAGCTTTAAAGAAACTTACATTTTTACACCAACCACCGACTACACAAAATCCTACGAGGCATTAGGTTTTTTCTCGCCCGTTAGCGGCTTGCGCAAAACTGGCAGTCCCGACAGCAAACCCGTTTTGCTTGTAATCGAACGTACCAACAAAACTGCTGCCATAAAAACACTTTTAGCCAATCAGAAATTGGAATGCAAGAATCAATTGATTTACCGAATACCAGAGCTGACCAATATTTCGGTAACCTTCAATAACGAAACCATTCGGTTAATAAAGTCGGGCATTTCGCAATTTGGGGCTTTGGTGTCGAGCCAACAATAGCGTACTGTATTTAATTTAAGACTGTAATCTAGAATATTCCAAATGCTTGGCGGCAAATCGAATATCGGCATACGAAAAATTGTCGCCAAGTGCTTGTTTAGCTGGTGTGAGATGCAGCGATTCCGATTTTTCAAAATAATCAATAATAGCGCCCAACTTCTCCTTGGTCAGGAAATTTTCGACAGGAAAAACGCCCGTTCCGACATAATGCGACAGGTGGGTTTCTATGGTGGTAGTCGTTAAACTTCGCAATATGGCAATTTCGACAACCGTTTTTCCTTGCATATAAAGATCATAGGTTTGTTGCTTGGTATCGACTTTCGAAAAAGCATTGCTATCGGTAAGCTCCATTTGTTCATGATCTTCCGAAAGTAAGCCTTCAGCCTTTCGATAATTGTATATTTTCTTAAGTATCTCAGCCCCATATTTCTTCACTTTCTTTGCCCCAAGCCCTTGTATATTCTTCAATTCATTGACCGACCTTGGCAAACGCTGCACAATTTCCAACAAAGCTTTGTATCCAATAACCATATTGAGCTGGTCGTGGTATTCTTTTGCTTTTTCTTTTCGCCACTCGACAAGCTCTGCATAAAAGCGCGGGTGTTGAATGTTTTGAGGTGCTTTTTCGGGTATACCGGCACTAGAAGTAGCAATAACCGGCTGTTCAAATGCTGCCTTAGCACGCGCATTGAGAAAAGTCTCAGTTTTAAAACCATTGAAACATGTTTTTAGCTCAATCAACTTGGTTTGAGCATCTTCCAAGAGTCTTTCGCTGGCTTCGACTACTGGCTTTCTTATTGCCTTGTTGTCTATTTCTATCGCCAGATTTTTGAGCCGTTTTACAATCAGGCTTTCTGTTTTCTCGGCAAAATATTTAGATGCACTTACAATTCGCGCTTGTAAAAGTTCGTTTAACTCAACATTGGGTTCTTGAGCAATATGGCCATTTATTTGATTGTGAAACTTTCCCGAAACTTCAATAATTTCAGGTTTTATTTCAACATTCATTTTATCAAACACATCGCGCAAGCTCATATGTATGCTCGCATGATGCTCGTTCATAAGTTTTAAGCAATAGTTGAGTCGACGCTGAATGCCATTAAAATCGAACAATTCCCACAGAAGTTCTTGCTGGTATTTATGCTTACTTTCAGCCAATTGCTTTTCAGTAGGTTCGTTTTGTTCAGCCTCTTTCGAAAAATTGAGCACTGTAGCGTCGTTTATAATGCTCTTGGACATTAAAGGAGTGGTAAGCACAAGTCCTTCGAGTGTTTTGCAACGACTAAGTGCTACATAAACCTGTCCATGAGCAAACGACTGTTTGGCATCGATCACAGCCTTCTCGAACGTGAGTCCCTGGCTTTTGTGAATGGTTATTGCCCACGCCAATCGAAGCGGATACTGAGTAAAAGTACCTACAACATTTTCTTTAATCTCTTTCGAAACTTCGTCGATGGTATATTTCGTATTCTCCCATTGCACGCGCTCTACTTCAATTTCCGAATCGTCGGTATCGGATTGTACATATATTTTATCGTCGTCGAAACGCAGGATCTTTGCAATCTTGCCATTGTAATACCTTCTGAACGATCCTGAATCGTTTTTTATAAACATTACCTGAGCATCGACCTTTAGAATCAGCTCAAAATCGGTAGGGTACGACATTTCGGGAAAATCGCCCGAGATAGTTGCATTAAAAGTCGATGGTTTTGTAGGCAATTTATTGAGCTTTCCATCGTTGATGGCTTGTGCCTGATAGTTGTGCGTGGTCAGGGTAATGTAACCATCGCCTGCTTCATGAGCAAAACCCGGAATATGACGTTTGTTCAACTCCTCCAAGGTTTCAGAATCGATTTGGTTTTCGCGTACTTTGTTAAGCAGATCTATAAACACCCGATCGCTCTGTCGGTAAATATGTCGTAGTTCAACACTTACAAACTCGGTCTGACGAAGGGCTCGACTGCTAAAAAAATAAACAGTATCGTAATAAGGTTTAATAAGTTCCCACTCATTGTCCTTTACCACAGGCGACAATTGTTGCAGATCGCCAATCATAAGCAATTGTACGCCTCCAAAAGCTTTGTTTCGATTTTTAAACTTTCGCAGTACCTCATCGATGGCATCGAGCAGGTCGGCTCGTACCATACTTATTTCGTCAATCACCAAAAGATCGAGGGTGCGCATAATATCAATTTTGTCGCGGCTATATCGTTTAAATGTTGGTGTAGCGCCTGAACCATCGGTATGTTGCAAATTGCTTCCGGGTAACTGGGGACCAAACCCTATTTGAAAAAAAGAATGAATGGTAACTCCCCCGGCATTGATTGCCGCTACACCTGTTGGAGCAACCACAATCATTCGTTTTGGGCAATGAAGTTTCAATTGGTGCAGAAATGTTGTTTTCCCGGTTCCTGCTTTCCCGGTCAGAAAAACATTGCGACTCGTATGCTGAACAAAATCATAAGCCAATTGAAGTTGTGGATTGTCGTGGTAATTCATTTCCATATCGTTTTGCTTGTAAATGTAATAGAAAATTTGAAAAAAATGATAGCCGGTTATATATGATAAATCTTCAATTAATTATATCTCTATTATTTAGCATATTTTTAATTTTTTTTTACAATTATATCATTCTATTACTTATATTTATGCACTTTTTTTTTTATAAAGTAATTTATTATCAATACTGTCCGGTTAATATTAACAGATTTCTCCCTACGGTCGAAATGACAATGCTTCCAGAATGATTGAGTTGGGAGGGGGTTGGTTTGCGGCAAAGC
>CAMDBI010000053.1 GCA_945889005.1 Bacteroides fragilis | reverse complement strand
GGTTGTTAGGTGGCAAAGCCACCTAACAACCCCCTCTCACCCACGAACCTATTAAAGAGCGTCGTTCTGAGCGACTTGTGCTGAGCTCAGTCGAAGTAAGCGAAGAATCTAAATGTTATAATTGGTTAATAATGACTTATGATTATATGCTTTATTTTAACTTGATCTACAATGGATAATAAATACATGAAATTGTTAAAAAATGTCGCAGTTTTATTAATTTCTTTTTATTCAACTGTTACATATACGCAAGAAGGCTCCCCTTTTATTGCTAATTTTTTTACATCCGATCAGTCTCTCAACGAAAACTATTCTATTGCTCAAAGCAAAGAAGGGGTTATGATACTTGCAAACCGAAAAGGGCTTTTGACCTTCGATGCCGACGAGTGGCAATTGGTGAAAACCCCCGAAGTTCCTTATGTGGTTGCTTTGAGCCCGCTCGATAGTATTGTGTATGTGGGCTGTAAAAACGATGTTGGGTATTTGCATAAAACTCTAACTGGAAGTTTCGAATATGTTTCGATCAACAATGCCATAGTTGAAAAAGGTGTATATATGCAAATTGCTTTTTCTGAAAATAATATATTCTTTTTGTGTCTATCGTCGGTTGTTAGAGTTGATGCCGTTTCTAAGAAAATTCAAAAAGAATATAAATCGGATAAGAATAAACCTTTTACTGCTTTAATTGCTTTTAATAATTCTGTTGCTGTCGATGTTTTTCAAGATGGGCTCTACGAACTTACAGATTCAGACAAAAAATTATTGTTCAATCAAAAGTCGTTTCCATTAAATGGAGAAATATTGTTTTCTGAGCCTTTTGACCAAAACAGGGTGTTGCTTGGAACTACCGATAATACATTGTTTTTGTTCGATGGAGCAAAACTTAGTAAATACGACTTTCAAGACAAACAATTTGTGCAAGATGGTATATTGGTAGGGGCAACATCGATCGATCAAAACAATCTGGCAATTGCAACAGGTACTTCGGGCTGTATAATTGTCGACAAGCAAACCGGTAAAACCCGGTATAGTATCAATTTCGAAAACGGATTGCCCGACGACCAAGTGCTTGCTATTGGTCACGACAAAAATAAGGGTATATGGCTGGCTCATTATTATGGACTAACTCGAATCGATACTCAATTGCCGGTTCGTAATTTTTCTTCATACATGGGGCTTTCGGGCAATATTCAAACCTCTGAAACTCTCAACAACAAGTTTTATGTTGCTACGAGCAATGGTATTTTTTTACTCGAAAAAAAACGCGATTATGTCGATTATATTAGAAAACAACCCGAACAAACAATATTGTCTGCTTTAAAACATGCAAGCAGAAATGATGTTGTCAATTCTGTATTGAGTAATGAATCGGCAGGTGGATCGAAACAAGAAAAAGGTGGGGTTTTTAGCAGATTGTTCTCTAAAAATAAAGCATCTGATTCGAATCGTGCTGCTAAAGGAACAGAATCTAATAGTGTTTCTTTATTCGAAATTCAAACATTGGGTCGCGAAAAATCAAAAGAATTTGCAGTAAGTAAAAAAGTATATAAACTTCAACCAGTAAGCCATTCTTTTTCTAAAGTCGAAGGATTCAATTACCGTTGCAAACAAATGGTAAATTTCAATGACCGGTTGTTGGTGGCTTCAAACATGGGGCTTTTTGAAATAATCGACAATAAAGCAATAAATGTAATACCTTCATTGAGCATTAATTATATTTATATTCCTGCGAAATCGAAATTTGCCTATGCATGTACCGAACAGGGAATTAAGAAGTTGGAATTTTTGGGCGGAAAATGGAATATCCTGGACTTTGAGTATGGAATCAACGAAAATATTTACTCGTTTGCAATCGATGTTTTCGACAATTATTGGATAGGAAGCGACAATAAAGTTATTCGTTTAAAAATTAGAAAAAATCAGGTTAAAGATAAAAAGGAGTTCAAATTTACTACAGACTTCCATGAGCGTGTAATGGTGCGCATTTCGAACAAAAAACCTTTGTTTTTCCTTACCAATCAAATATATGCCATATTTAACGACTCTATTCAACCATACAAAGCGCTCGAGAAATATGTTGGTGCCGAAACCGATTTTTTCTTTATGCAAAACGATTATACCTGGATTCGTAATCAGCGCGATTGGGTCTTGCTTCGATCCAATGAGGTGCCCGACACAACTGGCTATGTTTTTCTAAACCTTTTTAATAATGTAAATCATATTTTTACTCAACAACAAGGAAACATGTGGGTTGTCGACAACAATTCAATTATTTACCAAATCGATGCCCAGAAAATACACGAATATAAGTCCGATTTTAGTGCTTTTATCAAGAGTTTTACAGGCAATGCAGGCGATAAATTTTCGCTTGCGGGCGTGGCACTCGACAAAAACAACCATTCGCTGAACATTCTAATTAGTGCTCCTTACTTTGTAAAAAGCAACTCGAATCAATATCAGTATTTTATAAATGGTCTTATGACCGATTGGTCGTCGTGGAATTCGAACCCCGAAATAAATTTTATTGTTCAGAAATCGGGCAATTACGAAATGAAAGTGCGAGCTCGCAATATTTTTGGAAATACCAGTAACGAAGAAACGCTCAGGTTCAATATTAAACCAGCGTTTTACGAAACTTGGTGGTTTTATACCATTATTGCTATTGTGTTGGGAGGCTTGGTTTATTTGCTTGTTCAGTATCGAACCGAGCATCTTAAACGCGAAAACCAAATATTAGAGCAGAAGGTTAAAGAACGCACTCAGGAAATACAGCATCAAAAGGAAGAAATTGAAGACCAGCGCAATCATATAGCTCAGCAAAACCTCGAGATTACCGATAGTATTCGTTATGCTAAGCGTTTGCAAGTGGCTGTTATGCCCGACAACAACTACCTCGATCTCATTTTGGGAAAAGACTATTTCATCATTTTTCGACCAAAAGACATTGTGAGTGGCGATTTTTACTGGTTCAATAAAATAGGAGGTAAAGTAGTTGCCTGTGCCGCCGATTGCACCGGTCATGGTGTGCCTGGTGGGTTTTTGAGCATGTTGGGTATTTCGCTTCTCAACGAATTGAGTGCTACCGATCGCGATTTTAAAGCCAACGATATGCTCAACTATTTGAGGTTGAAGCTTAAACATACGCTTATTAAAGACACCAACACCAACGATACCAAAGATGGAATGGACATAGCTCTTTGCATTATCGACAAAAAAGACAAAAAGCTTGAATTTGCCGGTGCCAACAATCCTTTGTGGCTGCTTCGCGATGGACAAATGCTCGAATACAAAGCCGATAAAATGCCAATTGGTTCTTATGTCGACGAAAAGGAATCGTTTACCAACAACAATGTCGATTTGCTCTCGGGCGATATACTATATATTTTTTCAGATGGTTTTCGCGACCAGATTGGTGGACCAAATGCCAAGCGTATGAAATCGTCGTCGTTTCGCGAAGCGCTCATTCGTTTTGGAAACCTTCCCATGAACGAACAAAAACAACAACTCGAAAAGCATTTCGACGACTGGCGTGGCGAATTCGAACAGATCGACGATATTTTGGTAATAGGGATTAAAATTTAAACTTTATCATGTCGCAGTTTCACATTACCTTCGTGACGAATTAAATTATTGAATTGTGACTTTCGAAGAATTAAACTTAAACAAGCCTTTGCTGCAAGCATTGGCCGATTTGGAATACGAATACCCTACACCTATTCAGGAAAATGCTTTCCCGGTAATCATGTCGGGAGCCAATGTGGTAGGTATTGCCCAAACAGGAACCGGCAAAACTTTCGCCTATCTCTTGCCTTTGCTCCGCCAATTGACCTTTTCCGATCAGAAAGATCCTCGATTGCTCATTGTTGCTCCAACCCGTGAGTTGGTTATCCAGATTTTGACCGAGGTGCGAAAACTTACTCAATTCTCGTCGTTTCGTTCGGCTTGTGTCTATGGCGGTACGAGCATTACAACCCAAAAACAAACCATTTCCAATGGTCTCGATATATTGGTGGCAACGCCCGGCCGTTTGATCGACTTGGTATTTACCGGAGTATTGCGCCTAAAGTTTATTCAAAAACTGGTTATCGACGAGGTCGACGAAATTCTTGGGCTTGGCTTTCGTGCTCAACTCAATACTTTGCTCGAAACTCTTCCGCCAAAGCGCCAAAATTTATTGTTTTCGGCTACGCTTACTCCCGAAGTAGAAGCATTTATTACCACTACAATTCTCTATTTTCAGAAAATTGAGATTACACCGCATGGTACCCCATTAGAAAAAATTGTACAAAAGGTATATCATGTCCCCAATTTCAATACCAAAGTAAATCTGTTGGAAATGCTGCTTAAAACTGATGCAGATATGAGCAAAGTGCTTGTTTTTGCCGGTACCAAGAAGCTTGCCGATCGCTTGTACGAACAAGTCGATAAGCTTTTTCCTGCTCAGGTGGGGGTTATTCACTCCAACAGATCGCACAATCAACGTTTGGGAGCTATCAAAGAGTTTCAGGACAACAACACGCGTATACTCATCGCTACCGATATTATTGCCCGTGGTATGGATATTTCGGACGTTACGCACGTTGTCAATTTCGATATGCCCGAAGAACCTGGCGATTACATTCACCGTATTGGCCGTACCGGTCGTGCCGACAAAGAAGGGGTGGCTATTTCGTTTGTCAATCAAATTGAATTGCCCTTTCAGAAGAAAATAGAGGAAATGATGAAAAAGCCTATTCCTCTTCAGAAATTACCTGCTGACCTCAAAATTTCTACTGTATTTACCGACGAAGAAATTCCTGCAAAATTATTTGACAAAAACTATTTGAAGAGTCCATCCTTAAAGAGTTCGCAAGGAGCCTTTCAGGAAAAAAAGGAAAAGAATCAGAAAGTAAATCTTGGAGGTCCAAAGCAACGAAACAAACTCAAAGATCGTTTCGGAAACCTCAAAGTTACCAAGAAATCGAAAAAAACAAGATTTTAATTTGTAACTTTGTTTTTTAAAACAATTTTGTCATGAAAACAGCCGAATTAAATATACTCATTCAAAAAGATGTTGAAAGTGGTATGTATGTTGGGCAATTAGAAGAATTTCCAGCAGTAATTTCTCAAGGGAAAAGTATCGATGAGCTCAAAGTCAATTTGATTGATGCCTTAAAATTATTGCTCGATGTTCAAAAAGAACAATTGCATAATGACTATAAAACATCAAGAATAATAAGGCGAAAATTGCAATATGCATAAAACGGAAAGAGTTTGAACGTCATTTGAAAAACAATGGATGTATATTGTTACGTGAAGGCTCAAATCATTCAATTTGGATAAATACCATTAACCATGTCCAGACTAGTGTGCCTCGTCATCCCGAAATTGTAAATATTACCTGTAAGGTTATTTGCAAGCAATTGTCTATTCCTACACCAGTTAAATCTTAATATAGATTTGTAATAAATGCCTCAGGAACAACAAAATAATCCATTGCATGGAAAAACATTAGAAGCGATTTTGACTCAATTGGTCGAACGTTTCGGATGGGAGGGGCTGGCGAGTCGTATCAATATCAATTGTTTCAAAAGCAACCCGAGTATCAAATCAAGTCTTACTTTTTTGCGTAAAACCCCATGGGCACGCGAAAAAGTTGAGAATTTGTATATCGGCTATTTTCGAAACAAAAAGGATTAAATCAATTCCTTCATTTCTTCGATATAGTCGTATTGAAGGTCTTCGTGCAAGGTCGCTAGTGTTTTATTTATTTTTAAAATTTGCGAAAAGTACAGGTTGCCAAGCACAGTATTGACGGTCATAGGAATAGCCTTTCTTTTCATTTTCTTGCAGAAATACATCCGTAGTTCGACTTCGGTTTGTTTAGAACCCGAGTATTTGATGTATTTATTGATATGTCTCAGTATCTTACGTATAGTCTTTTTGGCCAGAAACACACTGCTTTTGTTTACATCGTCAAAAAGCTCATCGACCAAGGCTTTCACTTTTTTAATATAATGCTTTTCGTCGTTTGCTTCGAACATCAGATACGTGAGCAGCTCCTTGTTTTCTTTTTTGTACTTTGCCAAATGCATGCACAAATCGAGTACCTGAGAGGGTGGGAGAGTGCTAAGCTCTGTTTTTAGCTCTTTGAGCGATGCAGTTTTCATTGTGCCTTGTATAAATCTTATTTCAGATACTTAACCCGCCCAATATCGCCAGTAGTAAGGCGTACCTTTATGCCATGCGGATGGTAAAGGCTGTTGGTAAGTATATCTTGCACTTCGCCTTCTATAAGGCTTCCCGACAATTGGTTTTCTTTGGTTACAATTCCCACAACCCGACCAATTTTTATATCGCTACGGTTTTGTCCTTTCATATTAATGCCTATTTTTGGTAAAGAAACAACTTTTTATGGTACCATCAAACAAGCGCATTCTTTTGAAGAAAAATAAAAACAAGTATCTTCCAACATACGATAGCATAGAGGCTCCCGAGTCCGATTATTTGTATATTGATACCTCTACAATTCCAAACTCAGGCAATGGTTTATATACTGCCATCGATATTTTTAAAGATGAAATAATATCGTTTTTTGAAGGAGAAATATTGACAGATATTGAAGCTGAAAATAGAGCTTCGAAAGGCGAAGATGGCTATTTTGTAAGTATGCTCAGTGGTCAAATACTAGATTCGATGCACATTCATTGTTTTGCTAAATATGCCAACGACTCGAAAGGGGTAGTTGCATCGCCCTCGAAGCACAATTCGTGCATTACAATCGACGAAACTGGTCATGTATGCCTTGTTGCTACTCGAACCATTGCTGCAGGTAGCGAAATATTTTGCAGCTACGGCCGACGTTATTGGTCAAATTTTAAGAAGAAAGCAATTCTCAGTTTATCGAACTAGTGACATGCATTTTTATTGAATGGTTTTGGTATCGTAAAGTTAAATTCACTACCGCTACTATTTTATTCTCTTGTCAATAACATACTTCAGTACATATCGACAAATTTAGGAATACGAGTGTTCATTTTTTATTTCGATTTTTTTTTCAATCATCAGATCTTTTAGAAATAAAACACTCAGAATATGTAAAAAAATAATTCATGAAACATGCAATACCATTTGTTTATTTAAAACTTATTTTTATTTTTATGCTCTGTATGAGCTTATCAACCTATGTTAATTGTACCTCGAACGAGCCCAAGGTGTGACTGACGGGGCGAAAGCATAACTGAATTTGAGCTTTTGGAGGGTTTTGTGCTTTACTGGTTTTTCATATATTGCTGCTTGTTTACTATTCTTACCTTGTCTGCGTCTAGGTTCATGTAACCAAATTCATAACAAAAACGATATTCATTGCCATTTTTTGCACGCCAAAAGTTGGTTATGTAGTCGAAATTAAAGCCGGCTATTAATAGATACTCTTTTCGTATAACAGTCATTCCTTCTGGATTCAGGCTTTTTAGTATCGATCTGTTTTTGCGTAAAATTGAATTGATTCGAACTACTTCGGCTTCGGTTTCGCGCAATTTCAGATTGTTGTGACCGCTTCGGCATTGGGCATCGCAATATTTCATATCGCTTCGTCCTTTTCTGAGAATTTTTCCACAGTTTAAGCATGTTTTTTCTGTTTCCATTTTTATAGTCGTTTATATACGTTTATAACTAAATCTATGCAATTATAAAGAATAGTTCTTGTTTTTTATTCGTTTATTTTGCTAAATAATTTAAAGTTTTTAAAATGTATAATAACAATTATAGGGAGCCGGTTATTTTTCTTAAGCAGTGGCAATATGGCGCTAAGTTATTGGTTAAGATTGAGTTTGGGTAAAATTTGCTTTTGGAGCAATGGCTCGAGGAGATTAAGTTTGTTAGGTACAGCAAGCAATACGCGTGTTTTTATTTTGTGTATTCCGACGACTATTTGTTTAAGTTTCATACTTTTTTGAACGGTAAAGTCTCCATTAATGCACAAGATTTGTATAAAACCGACGCCGACAAATCGAAACCTACAAGTGAAGGTGTTGTTAAACAGAGTAATATGGCTAAAAGGCCTGTTGTATACCTTTTTTTAGGCAACAACAATGGCGATGAATGTATATGGCTGAAATTTGAATTTAACCCATTGGTATATAAACTATTAAGAGAAAGCTCTATGCTGGTATTTTCGGTCAAGCAACAGAAATGGTTTTTTACTGCTTCTCAGTCCGATTTGCTTCAGTTGTTTGAGCAATTAGAGCCAATAGCCGACATTAAAGTCAATAAAGACATCGTAATTGTAGACATGAAAGTGAAAAAATGGTTGCTCGAGCAAGGTATGCGAAAGATACAGAACTTCAAATCGTGTCCCGATCAATATTTAGATAAGATGAAGTTGAGGAATTATTCGATGAATACCATTGAAAACTATCATTTTTCTTTTGCCCGATTTGTAAATACCTATCGAAATTTGACCTGGCACGAAATCAACAATTTCGAAAGCGAAGTGATAAACAGTTATCATACCATGTTGCAGCAAAAGCACAAATTTTCGATATCGTCTATAAATATATCGATCAATGCTGTAAAATTTTATTATGTCGACGTGTTGGGCAAAGACCTGTTCTTGTCGCAGGTAAATAGGCCCCGGAACGAGAAAAGTCTTCCCAATGTATTGAGCGAAAATGATGTAAAAAAAATTATTACATGTACCACCAATCCGAAGCACAAAGCAATACTAATACTTATATATTCGGGTGGTTTGCGAATTAGCGAATTGATTAATCTGAAGATCAGCGATATAAAAACCGAGCGCAATATGTTGCTCATTAGAGGAGGAAAAGGCAAGAAAGATCGCTACACCGTGTTGTCGACCACTGCATTAGAAATTTTACGAACATACTATAAGAAATATCGCCCTGCAGAATATTTATTTGAAGGTCAAGAAGGCGGGACTTATTCTGTGGTGAGTATTCGCAACATATTGAAATCGTCGATGAAAAAAGCTCATGTCGAACAACGAGCCACCGTGCATACACTCAGGCATAGTTTTGCCACACATTTGCTAGAGCAAGGGACAGATTTGCGTTATATACAAGAGTTGTTGGGCCACAATTCGAGTAAAACCACCGAGATTTACACCCATGTATCGAAAAAAGAGATTTCGAGAATCGTTAGTCCAGCCGATCGATTGGGGTTATAATTTTTGAGTAAAAATAACTCTTTTATACAGTGTAATTAACTCCAAATGCATCAAGATAAGTTGTAATCCTGAAACGTAAACTGGGAGAAAAATATTTAAGTTTTGATTTGGACAATTTTTAACGATAATTGTTTCTTGTATTAGTTGGGGGCAAGCAAAAAATCGTGCTACTTGATTGATTGTTATGTAATAAGTAGTTTCTTTGTGAAATGAAAAAGCAAAGTTTGATAATTAAAAGAATTGTTGATATTGTTAATCAAACAGCTCCAAATTCGGAACTTTATTTGTATGGTTCTCGTGCAAGAGGTACAGCAAAAAAGAGCTCAGATTGGGATTTATTAATTTTCACTATCAACCGACAAAAATGTAATTTACGAAATAACACGACGTAAATATCATATATGCAATTAATTATAAGTTCAGATTTAGCAAATTGAAAAACCTACCCCTTTGTTTTAAAACATAGATAATTGAATATTGGGGCTTTTATTT
>CAMDBI010000052.1 GCA_945889005.1 Bacteroides fragilis | reverse complement strand
TAAAAAAGCCCGAAGGACTTAACCAACGGGCTCATTTTATTTACTCTCCATCAGGAGGCAAAATTCTAGGGACTTTAATTTCCATCAACTGCAACCTGACTGACTGCAGTCATTACAGTGCCTGCAACAGTCAAATAACCTGCAATTGTTATCAATGCTACTGATGCTATGGGTGTCGCTAAAATAGCTCCTCCGGCAGCTGCCAACGATAGACCAACTGTTCGCAAAACCTTAAATATTTTTGGAGTAGGAGCTGTCAGTCGCTGAATTAAAGATAATTTACTCTTTGTCATTTTTTAAGCTTTTAAATATGAATGTTTCTACATGATTAAGCCGTTTTTCAAAGAAATCAATTTTCTGATTCATCAAATCGTTGATTCCCTTGAATTCGGTTTTTATTAGAGAGGTCGTTGTTTTCACTTCGCCCAGGTCCTTCTCGACACGCTTAAAATCCCTGTGTAGTTGCTTTATAAAAAAGGCAACTGTTGCCAGTAATATCGATATTATCGAATAGAATAGCATTTCAGAGGTGTTTTCAAGTCCGGTCATGGTTCATCTTTTATAAACCTGATACCTTAGCCAGTGCCAAAGAGTTATAGTAGCCGTTTTTAAGTGGATACATTGTGCCATTAACTTCTTGGTAGAAATCAATCCCAAGTATCAAAAACAAAGGACGGGTACTATTTGCCGGTAAGGCATTTGTCAGGTTAATTACTGCTGTTGGATTAGCGTCCAATGGAAGATTGGCGCTTTCTGCAGTAACCATGTTGAATTTTCCATTTTCAAAATCAATCTCAGCAGCTGCTGAAATTATTTTAAAATGTGTTGCTCCTTTGGGTGCTGCAACCATATTCAATGGAATAAATGCCGGTATATTTACCGCAGCCTGTCCGCTTACTCTGTCAATCGTGGCAGTATAAGGAGCATACAGCGACGAACCCAATTTACTGTCAATGTTGAATTCGAAGCCCTCGAGCATTTCCAATTCTCCATCGAGCACATTTCGTTGTCCACGGGTACTGGTAGCATCGGCCTTTACAACTTCAACCATCGCCTTTGTTAATCGGCTTACAGTACGAGCATCAGAAGCATATTGAATATACGTTCTGAATGCATCCCTTAGCAATTTCCCGGCAGAACCTGCGCGACCAAATTCGCTGTTGTTTTCTCTGGTGCGCTGAAAAGCTGCATCATTACTGATTCTTTCTTTCGAAATACCACCTTTGCCACGTGCCAAATGTCCGTCCTGACTTTTGTAAAAGGTAATATCTCCGATAGTACCTTTAAGCTTAATAATTCCTTTTTGTTGTGCCATTTTTCATAAGTTTTTAAAAGTTAAACATTAGATTATTCGACACAATTTTAAGGCAAAAGCATTGTTATTACTATAGTTGCTGTCCGTTACGTCCAGTTTTGACCGTTTTAGGTCGTTTATTCATAATAAAATGTTATTATCTTCGTATCAAAGTCAGGTTAAAGCCATATTAAAGTCATGTTAACCACACTGTAAACTTAAAATTGTAATATGCAAAGGGTAGTAATATATCCAAAAGACGTGCAACGTATAACAGGTAAGAGCGAGAAGTATAGTCGCAGACTTATAAAGAAGCTCAAAGAGACTAATGGCAAAGCCGGCCATCAGTTTATTAGCATCGAAGAATTTGCCAGTTATTCCGGTTTGTCTATAGAACTCATCAGGCAGCACGTTGTTGATTAGTAGACTCTTTAAAAGCTATTATCGACAAAACTTTTATCCCTCAACTTCATATTTTTTGACATCTTTTGCTTACCTTTGTGTTATCAAAGTTCTTTAAAACAGAGGGTTCAACACCTAATAAATCGACACAAATTTAATGTGCCCTATTCGGTGCCCAAAGTTGAAATATGTATTGCAATAAGTTGATTATTAAGGTTTAATAGCTTAAATATAAAATCGTGTCACCCCGACGGCTTATTGGACAAAGGTTTTAGAAGTTTATCTAAAACCTTTTTTTATTTTTACCACCCCATTTTCAACTCTTCTCTTTCGGGCTTATCGAAAAAACGCACATTGACAGATGAGTCAATTTTCAAATTAAGTAAATGACTAGCCGAACCATTGTAAATAGCTATTTCGAGCAAATTGGCAGTATTGAACAGTGCCAACAACTCGCCGGGTTTCGATTGTATGTACGATGTATTTAGAGTCTCTATCAAATGTCGGTTACTCGACAATGTTATTTTAAAATTCCTACCCTTTCCAACTTTTTCAAAGTCGTTTGTCGAAATATTGGTTATGGCATTTCCATACGAATCGATATAAGCCACACTTCCAGAAATATACGATTGTTCGATGGTAGGCAGTTGAGGTGTTGCACGCAAAAACTGATCTGTTTTTTTGCCTAATTCCGAAAGTTTTTTGCCATTTGCCAGCATCGATGCAGCATGAGCAAACACGTGATATTCGGGAAAGCCCTTACAATCAACTTCTAATAATTCAACAACTTCTTCTGGCTCGTCTTCAACAATATAGTGAAACATGCCCAAATCGGCTCCAATAATAAACTGCCCTTTTGCAGCAATTGCTACATGACGAATACCTGCTGTACGCTCGCTGGCTACTCCCATTATATGTACTGTTCCTTTGGGAAATGTTTTGAAACATTGTCTCAACACAAAAGCAGCATATTTGTAACTATACAAAGGCACACGATGGCTAATATCAACAATAGACACTCCGGGCGACTCAGACATTATTCTTCCTTTGACCATTCCAATATAATGGTCGTCGCTGATCCAGTCGGTAGTAAGTGTAATTATTGACATATCAATTTTTAAGATGTGACAATTAGAAAGATCCCTTAATGTTAAATAGTATTAACGTGTTTTTATTTTCAATGAAAACACATATTCCTTCATTTGCACATTTGCATATTTTCTCATAATCCCATTTTCCCATTTCCAAAATTGCACATTAAGTTCTATCTTTGCACCTGTCAAAAATAAAAATAATCGGCCAATTAATGATAGAGAAGGTTATATATTTAGAAGGTATCGATCCAATTCATATTTATGGGGTCAATAATCAATCCTTCGATATCATTCGAAATGCATTCCCTAAATTACGCGTTGTTGCTCGTGGCAACGAGATCAAAGCCATTGGCGACAAACAAAATGTCGATATTTTTGAAGAAAAAATAAATGTATTGATCGATTATTACCAGAAATATCACAGCCTTTCTCATACCGAGGTAGACGAATTGCTCACACCCAAAGGGAAAGAAACCTTAAAGGATAAACTAGTCGACCAAAATGTGTTAATTTTTGGCAATAATGGCAAAATTATTAAGGCAAGAACAGAGAATCAGATTCGCCTCATAAAAGAATACAACGAAAACGACCTGTTGTTTGCCGTTGGACCTGCCGGAACGGGCAAAACCTACACCGCTATTGCATTGGCAGTTAGAGCGCTCAAAAACAAAGAAGTTCAGAAAATAATATTAACACGACCTGCGGTAGAAGCTGGCGAAAAATTAGGCTTTCTTCCAGGTGATATGAAGGAAAAGCTCGACCCATATCTTCAACCATTGTACGATGCGTTGCACGATATGATTCCACTCAAAAAACTTCAAACATACATGGAAGATGGCACCGTGCAGATTGCACCACTTGCCTATATGCGCGGTCGCACGCTCGACAATGCATTTGTTATTTTGGACGAGGCTCAGAACGCAACTTCCAGCCAACTAAAAATGTTTTTGACCCGTATGGGGCGTAGCGCAAAGTTTATTGTTACAGGCGACGTAACACAGATAGACCTCCCCGACAAACGACAGTCGGGATTACTTTCTGCTCTTCGTTTGCTAAAGAATATTGATGGAATATCCATCATTGAGCTCGACCAACGCGACATTATTCGTCATAGATTGGTAAGTGCTATTGTAGATGCTTATGAAAAAAACAACTCTCCTTCAACTCTCAAAGACTCTTCGCTACAATTCCTTAATGAAATAAATGAATTAGATTTAAAAAAATAAATATGGAACAAGCTATTGTTAAAACAAATTTTTCGTTTCCCGGTCAAAAAAGTCTGTATACCGGAAAAGTTAGAGATGTATATAACATCAACGACCAATACTTAGTAATGATCGTTTCGGATCGTATTTCGGCATTCGATGTGGTTCTACCCAAAGGAATTCCATACAAAGGTCAGGTTTTGAACCAGATAGCCGTTAAATTTCTCGATGCTACCAAAGACATTGTCCCCAATTGGAAAATAGCAAGCCCCGACCCAATGGTTACTGTCGGATATATGCTAGAACCTTACAAAGTAGAAATGGTAATACGTGGATACCTTACCGGCCATGCATGGCGCGAATATAAATCTGGCAAACGTTCGATTTGCGGTGTAACACTTCCCGAAGGAATGAAAGAAAACCAAAAATTTGAAAAACCAATCATTACGCCTACTACAAAAGCTAGCGAAGGACATGATGAAGATATTTCGCGCGACGAAATAATTCGGCAAGGCTTAGTATCGAAAGCAGAATACGAACAGTTGGAGCAATACACTTACCAAATTTTCCAGAGAGGCACTGAAATTGCCGAAAGTATGGGACTAATCTTGGTTGATACCAAATATGAGTTTGGAAGAAAAGATGGAAAAATCTATTTAATTGACGAAATACACACCCCCGACTCGTCGCGCTATTTCTATAGCGAAGGCTATGCCGAACGCTTTGCCAAAGGTGAGGAACAACGCCAACTATCAAAAGAATTTGTACGTCAATGGCTTATCGAAAATGGGTTTCAGGGTAAAGACGGACAACAAGCTCCCGATATGCCCGACTATTTTGTAAAACAAGTGTCTGACAGATATATAGAGCTTTACGAAAACATTACAGGCGATAAATTTAACCGCGATCAAGTTAGCGATGTGAAAGCACGCATCGAGAAAAATGTCACTGAATTTTTAAAAACTTTGTAATAACTAACACAGAGACACAAAGACACTGAGAGAATCTTTCTGAGTCTTTGTGTCTCTGTGTTTTAATCCATAAAATTCTGAAATTCACTTTACAACATACCGATTCTCAATCGAAAGCCCGAGCTGGAACTGTCGTGACCGATCACGGAGTTATAAACACCCCAATATTTATGCCTGTTGGCACAGCAGGCTCTGTTAAAGCAGTTCACCAACGTGAGCTACACAACGACATTAATGCACAAATCATACTGGGCAATACTTATCACTTGTATTTGCGTCCGGGCATCGATGTAATAAAAGCAGCCGGTGGTTTACATAAGTTTAACGGCTGGAACAAGCCCATTTTGACCGATAGTGGCGGCTATCAAGTATTTTCGCTTGCCGACAATCGAAAACTAACCAAAGAAGGTGCCCAATTTCGTTCGCACATCGATGGCTCGAAACACATGTTTTCGCCCGAGAGCGTTGTTGAAATTCAAAGAATAATTGGTGCAGATATTATAATGGCATTAGACGAATGCACGCCCTATCCATGCGAGTATGAATATGCAAAAAACTCGCTAAAACTCACACACGACTGGCTCGACCGAGGAATAAAGCATTTTGCCGCAACAGAACCTGTATATGACTACGAACAAACATTCTTCCCCATTGTACAAGGCAGTGTATTTAAAGATTTGCGCTTACAATCGGCCGAAAAGATTGCTTCGTGTGGTATGCAAGGCAATGCCATTGGAGGCTTATCGGTCGGAGAACCTGCCGACATTATGTACGAAATGATAGAGGTAGTTAATGCAGTGTTGCCCGAAGACAAACCTCGCTATCTGATGGGTGTAGGTACACCCGAAAATATACTCGAAGCCATAGCACTAGGCATCGATATGTTCGACTGTGTAATGCCTACACGCAATGCACGTAACGGCATGCTATTTACCCGCAACGGAACCATCAATATTCGCAACGAGAAATGGAAGAACGACTTCTCTCCTATTGATTCAGAAAGCGATTGCTTTGTCGATACACAATATTCCAAAGCATATTTAAGGCATTTAACAATTTCTAAGGAAATTTTAGGTGCTCAGATTGCCTCTATTCACAATTTAACGTTCTATCTTTGGCTGGTCAACGAAGCCCGAAGACAAATAATTGATGGCACTTTTTCGCAATGGAAAAGCGTAATGGTCAAAAGAATCTCGCAACGTTTATGATTCAGAAATTAGCAATCAAAAAGCTCGATTGGTATATTATCAAGAAATTCTTGGGAACGTATATATATTCGCTTACCATTATTATTTCTATCTCTGTAGTATTCGATTTCTCGGAAAAAATCGACGATTTTATGGAAGGCAACGCCCCCACCCGAGCAATCATATTTGATTATTATTTCACCTTTGTACCCTATTTCTCGGTGCTATTTAGTTCCATGTTTACCTTTATTGCAGTTATTTTCTTTACATCTCGAATGGCCTACCAGTCCGAGATAATTGCAATTTTGAGTGCAGGTGTCAGCTTCAGACGTATCATGTATCCTTATATGATTTCGGCTTTTGTAATAGCCTTGTTTACTTTTACGATGAGTAATTTTGTGATTCCTAATACCAACAAAGTAAAACTCGATTTCGAAGCTAAGTATTTTGAAAAACAAGACAATTATTATACATATAGCAATATACACAAGCAAGTTAGATCAGGAATTTATATTTATCTCGACAATTATAGCTCCTACTCAAAAACCGGAAACAATCTTTGGATCGAAAAATATGAGGGCTCCCGATTGGTTTCAAAGCTTATTGCAAACAAAGTTTCGTGGGATAGTACAAAACGAAAATGGCATGTCGAAAATTATTATATAAGAGATATCAATAACTTCAAAGAAAAACTTAACGTTGGAGCATCAATAGATACCAATTTATTTATTACTCCAAGCGATTTTCTAAAAAAAGATAATCGTCCCGAAATAATGGATTATTACGAATTGAATGCACATATAAAAAAACTCACATTGCAGGGCTCTGAAATTCTGGTCGATTACCAGCTCGAAAAATACAGAAGAGGTTCCAGTGCATTTGCAATTTTTATACTAACTATTATTGGTCTCACGCTATCGTGTCGGAAAGTTCGTGGAGGTATGGGTTTGCACATTGGTTTGGGACTTATGCTGACCTTTTCATATATTTTGTTCGACAAATTTACATCGCAGTTTGCAGTGAGTGGATCGCTAACTCCACTTTTTGCAGTTTGGCTTCCAAATATAGTATACTTATTTATAGCCTATTACCTATATCGTATAGCTCCCAAATAACAACTTGTTAATAAACTTAAGTGTAAAAAATGAACTTTTCTTTTTTTAAATAAATATCATTTTGTAACGTTGTATCCTTTTTTAAAAATAAAATTCTTTTATTAACTAAATAAAGTTTTTATGGCTATTTCAAACAAAATTCTCGAGTTACAGCAAAAACGGGAACTTGTTTCTAAAGGTGGTGGCGACAAAGCCATCGAGAAACAAGTAGCAATGGGTAAACTTACCGCCCGCGACCGTATTACCGCATTGCTCGACGATAAATCGTTCCATGAATACGATATGTTCGTGCAACACGATGCACGCGACTTCGGTATGGATAAAAAAGAATTGCATGGCGATGGTGTAATTACCGGAACAGGCACTATGGTTAACCGTCCTATCAGTATTTTTGCACAGGACTTTACCGTAGTTGGAGGTTCGCTCGGACGTATGCATGCCGGCAAAATCACAAAAATTATGGATCATGCACTCAAAATGCGCATGCCACTTATTGGCATCAACGATTCGGGAGGTGCTCGTATTCAAGAAGGTGTAAACTCATTGGCTGGTTATGGCGAAATTTTCTTCCGCAATACCTTGGCTTCGGGTGTTATTCCTCAAATTTCAGTTATTCTTGGCCCTTGTGCAGGTGGTGCAGTGTATTCACCAGCATTGACCGACTGGGTTTTTGTGGTCGACAATATCTCGAAAATGTTTATCACAGGTCCCGAAGTTATTAAATCGGTTCTTGGCGAAGAAATTAGCCAGGAAGACCTAGGTGGCGCACGTGTTCATGCCGAAATGACCGGTAATGCTCACTTCTTTGCCAACAACGAACAAGAATGTTTCGAACAGATCAAAAAACTGCTTACGTTTATTCCTTGGCATAATGGCGAAAAAGCCCCAAAAACAACTCCAAAACCTCCAAAACCTGAATATAAAATAGACAGCATAGTTCCCGACGATCCATCGCAACCATACGATGTACGCGATGTAATTCGTGCTATTGTCGACGATTCAGACTTCTTCGAAGTACAAGAATTGTGGGCAGCCAATGCTGTGATCGGTTTTGGACGTGTCAATGGCGACACTGTTGGTTTCGTAGCAAACCAACCTTTAGTATTAGCTGGTGTGCTCGATGTAGATTCGTCTGACAAGATCGCTCGCTTTATCCGTTACTGCAACGCTTTCAATATTCCAATCGTAACTTTAGTAGACCTTCCGGGATACTTACCAGGTGTCGATCAAGAACATGCTGGTGTTATTCGTCATGGAGCAAAAATTCTTTACTCGTACAGCGAAGCTACAGTTCCAAAAATCTCTGTTGTATTGCGTAAAGCTTATGGTGGTGGTTATATTGCAATGAATTCGCGCCATCTACGTGCCGACTTCTATTTTGCATGGCCAGGTGCCGAAATTGCTGTAATGGGACCCGAAGGTGCAGCTAATATTATTTTCCGTAAGGAAATTACCGAAGCTGCCGATCCCGATGCTATGCGCAAAGAGAAGGTAAAAGAATATACCGAAAAATTTGCAAATCCTTTTGTTGCTGCATCTAAAGGTTATATCGATTCGGTAATCGAGCCTAGCGAAACACGTAAATATATTATTCACGGTATCGAAGTGTCGAGCGCAAAAGACATTGGTATGCCTAAGAAAAAACACGGATTACCTCCATTCTAAACCAATAATTTTAATCAATATGAGTAACATTACTGAATTGAAAACATTGGTTATGTGGGATAGACCCTACCTTACACGTTTGACAAAGAAATTTGTAAACCGTAAAGTATGGAAAGATGCAGACCCTTATAAGGTTATATCGTTTATCCCGGGTACTGTGAGGGAAATTCTAGTCAAAAACGGTCAAGCCGTTAAGATTGGAGAACCATTGCTTTTGCTCGAATCAATGAAAATGAAAAATATCATACGTTCGGCGGTCGATGGCCGTATAAAAACGATTATGGTAAAATCTGATGAGAAAATTCCAAAGAATTTTTTGATGATCGAAATGGAATAATTTCATAATACTTTTTATAAAGCGCCTGTCTGAAACATTTTGGACAGGCTTTTTTTATTTATTTAAATTCGAAATTTTACGATGCTTAGAAATTTTTAAAATAAAATTTGCAATTTACTAAAAGGCAACTTATATTTGTCACTTATAAGTGAATTGAAAGTTTAATCCTAAAATTATTTAAAAATGAAAAAACTATTTTACCCCTTTTAACTATTCTGATTCTAATCAGTTGTAAAAAAGAAATCGAAGACACTGGTTCTGATGTTAATGAACTTTTAAGCTTTACAAGGGTAACAGAAAAAGCGGATATTAATCAAGCCGCTGTTGTGCCTGAAGCATTGACTTACTATAAGAACATTGCCGAAATGGCGAAATGGTATTCAAAACACCCTGAAGCAAGGCAGCAAAGTCATTTAAAAAGCACAAGTTCTGATGGTGATTCCGTAAACACGGTTCTAGCAAAACTGGAAGAGATTACAATTGCCGATTCAGCAAATGTGCAAAAAGGTTTTTTTGAACTAGATGATGTAAAGATGGACTCATTTCTTAGTGCTTTCGTGGTTATTCAGGCAAGCCAATTAAGTGAGAAATTAAAATTTGACACGACTAATCAAATAGTTGCGGCAATTGCTGAAACAAACTTAGCTTATAGTAAATCTTTTAGTGGTCTAAAGTCTGCAAGCGAAAGCGTGGAAGATCCTTACTGGAGAGTTCGTAAGCATTTGAATTATAAT
>CAMDBI010000051.1 GCA_945889005.1 Bacteroides fragilis | reverse complement strand
CACCCACAGTAGCAGCTTAATCACTTTTAATCGACATTAAAATAAAAAAACAAAAAATGTTGTACAAATCGCCAGTTGCTAACAGCGGGTCATAGCCAATAGCGGGGTTTGTAGCGTATTCGGCACCTCGTCTCGCAGGTAATTTCTACCTCGTAGGAAAGGGTAGTGCCTCCGAAGTCCGCTACTGGCCATACCCGCAAACGTTAGGCACAAGCGAAAAAAACCGTTCTCCGTTGATAATCCACAGCATGATTGAAAAGAAAAAAAACACACAAAAGCAAGAGTTTGGCAGCCCTTCCCTGCAAGCCTCGCTTCGCTGCCAAACACTTGCTTTTCACCCACCGCACCCGCTCCGTGGATAGGTTTCTGCTAACTTGATAACTTTTTGTAAAGATTTTTAAACAATTCCAACCAATATTTCGTTTATATTTGCATAATGATTAAAAAGATAGCAGCATATAGTTTTATTCTCGTAGCCAATATAGTTTTATTGGCTCATGCTGTTTTACCGCACCACCACCACGAACAACAAGTTTGCATTGAACGTACTCATTGTTCAAGTGATACAGAGGCTCACGTTCACAATACCGATGCAAAAGACCACCAACATGATGGAAATTCAAACACAACAGCATGTATTCTTAAACAAGCAGTTTTAATTCCATCTGCACAGGGTCGAATCTTAAATAATTGCGACAATTGTTCCGACAATCACAATCACGATTTTTACATTCTTTCAAACTTTGGGCATGTCGATTTACAGCCCGTCTCGGAATTTGTAACATACATTCCCGAATTTCCTTCATTTTTTATTTCTTTCGTAACCACATCCCTTGGGTTACGTGCTCCCCCGATAGTTTAAATTTTTAGCATTTTTTAATTTCATTACTCTACAATTTGAAAAGCAGTGAATCACGTATTTTTTTTATAAAAATTTAAACATTTTTCAATATGAACTACAAGATATTTTTGGGGGTGCTTTTAGCTTTTGCAATTGCATCATGCAGCCCATCCAGTCAAGAAAACGAAAAACATGACAAACATGAAGAAGTAAAATTTCAATTTACTTCATATAGCCCTAATTTTGAATTATTCGCCGAAGCCGATGCTTTTATCGTTGGAGAGAAAGCAAATGTGCTTTCTCACTTTTCTATGTTGCCCGATTTTAAAGCAGTTGAGAAAGGCAAAATCACTATTACACTTACTATAAATGGTATAGAAACAAAGCAAACACTCGATGAACCCACTCGCAAAGGGATTTACAGTTTCGACATTCAACCAGACACAAAAGGGACTGGAAAACTAACATTCCAAATTACCAACGACAATGGCACGTTCGAAGTTATTGTTCCCGAAGTAACAGTATTTGCAAATGACGAGGAAGCACACGAAGCATCGGAAAAAGTGGTTGTTTCAAAAACCAATACAACGGTTTTCACCAAAGAACAATCGTGGAAAATAGACTTTGCAACCGCTCTTCCTACATCAGAGCCATTCGGACAGGTAATTAAAACCACCGCATTGGTACAGTCGGCACAGGGCAATGAGTTAGTAATTTCAGCCAAAACAAACGGAATTGTACTTTTCAATTCAGGCTTAGTTCTCGAAGGTAGGGATGTTTCCGTAGGTCAATCCTTATTTACTATATCGGGCAGTAATTTTGCGGACAACAATATTGCCGTAAAATATACCGAAGCAAAAAGCAATTACGAAAAAGCTAATGCCGATTACGAACGTGCAAAGGAACTAGCAAAAGACAAAATTGTTTCGGAAAAAGATTTGCTTGCAGCAAAAAACCAATTCGATAATACAAAGGCAGTTTACGACAACCTTAGTAAGAATTTCAACGCTTCGGGTCAAACCATTACAAGCCCGCAATCTGGTTTCATTAAACAGGTGCTTGTACAAAACGGTGCGTATGTCGAGGCTGGTCAACCTATTGCTGTTGTTTCTCAAAACAAATCGCTTGTACTGAATGCCGAAGTACCTTCAAAATACGCCTCTGTTTTGGCAAACATTAAAACCGCCAATATCAGGAATATTAACGACAATCGTTCGTTGTCGCTCGAACAGTTAAACGGCAAAGTGCTTTCGTATGGCAAAGCCGCTAATAGCGATAATTATCTAATACCTGTTGCTTTGCAGGTCGAAAACAACGGAAGCTTCGTATCTGGTAACTTTGTAGAAATTCACCTCAAAACATTCTCAAATAATCTTGCTTTGGTAATACCTACAACCTCACTTTTAGAAGAACAGGGCAGTTTTTTTGTTTGGGTACAAGTTAATCCCGAGCTGTTCGAAAAAAGGGAAGTTCTCATTGGCGGAACTGATGGAATTAATACCGAGATTAAGAAAGGTATTACCGCTAATGAAAGAGTTGTTTCTCGTGGTGCAATGCTTATTAAACTTGCACAAGCTACAGGTACATTAGATGCTCATTCAGGTCACGTTCATTAATCCGTAAAGCCATGTTAAATAATATCATAAAATTTTCACTGAACAACAAATACCTTATTTTGTTGGCTTCGGTGGTGTTGGTGGTTTTCGGGATGAGAACCGCTACGAATATGGACGTGGATGTATTTCCCGACCTCACTGCTCCTACGGTTGTCGTAATGACAGATGCTCACGGTATGGCTTCGGAGGAAGTCGAAAAACTGGTTACGTTTCCTATTGAAACGGCTGTAAATGGTGCTACCGATGTTCGCCGTGTTCGCTCTGCTTCTTCGCAAGGTTTCTCTTTTGTTTGGATTGAATTTGACTGGGGTACCGATGTTTTTAAAGCCCGTCAGATTGTAAGCGAAAAACTGATAAGTGTTACCTCTCAAATGCCATTAGGTGTTGGACAACCTGTTTTAGCTCCGCAATCGAGCGTAATGGGTGAGATATTCTTCATCGGCATTCAGAGCGACACTACTTCTATGATGGATTTGCGCACCATTGCCGAATGGAACGTGAAACCCCTCATTCTTGCTACTGGTGGCGTTTCGCAAGTTACCATTATTGGTGGCGATTACAAACAATATCAGGTGTTGGCAAATCCCCAAAAAATGAATTTCTACAAGGTTTCAATGTCTGAACTTTCTGAAATCTGTAAGGGAATTAGCCAAAATTCTACAGGTGGTGTACTCCGTGAATATGGCAACGAATACGTGGTGCGTGGCATGGCTCGTTCGTCCGATGTAGAGGTTTTGGGGAATACGTTTATAAAATCGGCAAACGGCAAGCCCGTTCGCATAAATGATGTTGCAGAGGTGAAAATTGGAGGCGCACCCAAAATGGGTTACGCGTCAGGTAGTGCAAAGCCTGCAATTATTGTTTCTATTTCCAAACAGCCCAATGCAAATACGCTTGATGTAACCCAACGGATAGAAAAAAATCTTTTGGAACTAAAAAAAACTTTGCCTGCCGATGTAAAAATTGACACTAAAATATTCCGTCAGGCTGATTTTATCGAAACCTCTATAAGCAATGTTCAAAATGCGCTTCTCGAAGGCTCTGTTTTTGTTATAATTATTTTGTTTTTATTCCTTGGAAGTTTCCGCACCACTATTATTTCATTGCTTGCAATACCTATTTCATTACTGGGGGCAATCATCGTAATGAAATTTATGGGCTTAAACATCAATACAATGAGTTTAGGAGGAATGGCAATCGCAATAGGTATATTGGTTGACGATGCAATTATAAATGTGGAAAATGCTTATAAACGACTTCGGCAAAACAGATTGAAACCATTTGAAGAACGTCAGTCGGCTTTTACTATTGTTTTTGAAGCATCGAAAGAAATGCAGGCATCCATTTTAAATGCAACGCTCATAATTATTGTTGCATTTATCCCACTTTTTTTCCTTTCTGGAATGGAAGGACGTATGTTACAACCTCTTGGGATTGCTTTTGTCGTTTCGCTTTTTGTTTCCCTTGTGGTGGCAATGACATTAACCCCGCTCTTATGTAAAATGTTACTTTCCAACGACAAATATCTCGCTAAAAACGAGAAAGAAAAATGGTTGGTTCGTACACTTACAAGCAATTACGAAAAATCGTTGGAATGGGCTTTACATCACAAAAAGGCAATATTAATTCCATTACTTGGTTTGTTCGTGGTAGCTTTAATCGTTTTTGCCTCATTTGGTCGTAGCTTTTTACCCGAATTTAACGAAGGAGCTTTAACCTTATCGGTAGTAACAAAACCCGGTGTTTCGCTCGAAGAAAGCAACCGCTTGGGTAACCTTGTCGAAACCGAATTATTGGAAATTCCCGAAGTTTCGAGTACCGCACGGCGTACGGGCAGGGGCGAACTCGATGAGCATTCTCAAACCACCAACAGTGCCGAAATTGATGTGAACTTTTCATTAAAAGACCGCAGCCAACAGGAATTCATGGCTGATGTTCGTGAAACATTATCTAAAATTCCAGGCATTGCTTACACCGTTGGGCAGCCGCTTGGGCATCGTATAGACCACATGCTGTCAGGTACTCGTGCCAATATTGCCATCAAACTATTTGGCACCGACCTCAATAAAATGTTTACAACAGGTACCCAAATTAAAAACGCCATTGTCGATGTTGAAGGTCTGGTTGATGTGAATGTTGACCAACAGGTTGAAATTCCACAAATTCAAATCCGTGCCAACCGTGATATGCTGGCACAGTATGGCATAACCATAGAGCAGTTCAACGAATTTGTTGATATTGCTTTTGGTGGCGAAAAACTAGCTGATATTTACGAAGGGCAACGCAGTTTCGATTTGGTACTTCGTTTAAATAAAGACAATACGGAAACGCTCGAAGGTATTCGTACTGCACTTATTGATACCGAAAACGGTAAAAAAGTACCCTTAGAACAGGTTGCAGAAATTGTTTCCGTTTCGGGTCCAAGTTCTATAAGCCGCGAAAATGTACAACGCAAGATTGTGATTTCTGCCAACGTTGCCGAACGTGATTTACGCAGCGTTGTAGAGGATATTCAAAAAAACATAAACGAGAAAATCATCCTACCCGAAGGCTACCGAGTAGAATACGGCGGACAGTTTGAAAGTGAGGCAAAAGCCTCAAAAACGCTAATGCTCACTTCTATCATTGCCCTCATTATCATTTTCTTGTTGCTCTATCAGGAGTTTAAAAACTTCAAATTGGCTGGTATTATATTGCTCAATTTGCCGTTGGCTTTAATTGGCGGTGTATTTACAATATGGTTTACTTCGGGCATTCTTAGCATTCCTGCAATTATCGGTTTTATTACACTCTTTGGAATTGCTACCCGAAACGGTATTTTGCTTATTTCAAATTACCAAAGGTTGCAATTTAAAGGTGTTTCTCTTTACGAAACAGTTACCAAGGGTTCGTCCGACCGCTTGAATGCAATATTAATGACAGCCTTAGCCGCTGCTCTTGCACTCGTTCCATTAGCTCTGCGTGGCGACCTTTCGGGCAACGAAATTCAAAGTCCTATGGCAAAAGTAATTTTGGGAGGTTTACTTACATCTACCATTCTCAATATCTACATTGTGCCAATAGTGTACAGCATTTTAAACAATCGTGGAATTATTAAAACCGAAAAACAATGAAAAGAGCAATTTTAATATCAGCAATAGTGGTATTAGGTTTTAATCTATTCGCACAAAACTCTATCGACAATGTTTTGACAGAAATAGAAAAAAACAATACCACCCTTTCGGCATACCGCAAAAGCGTTGATGCCGAAAAAATAGGGAACAAAACAGGACTTACACCTCAAAATCCCGAAGTAGAATTTAACTACTTGTGGGGCAACCCATCAGCAATAGGCAATCGTACCGACTTTAGCGTTAAGCAATCGTTCGATTTTCCAACTGCATATTCGTACAAAAGTCAAATTTCTAATCTAAAAAACGAACAAGCTGAGTTGGAATACAAAAAGCAACGTAACGATGTTTTATATCAAATCCGCGGGGTTTGTGTAAAACTCACCTATTACAATGCTTTAAATGTTGAATTAAGTAAACGATACGCTAACGCCTTAAAAGTTGCCGAAGCTTACAAAACCAAATATAACACTGGCGACGTAGGTATTTTGGACTACAACAAAGCACAGGTAAATCTTTTGAATATTTCAAAAGAACTCGAAAGCAACGAGATTGAGCGAAACGCCCTATTGTCTGAATTAGCTACGCTCAACGGGGGCATGGCAATCAATTTTCCCGATAGTCTGTTTTCAAACCAAACTATCCCTGCCGATTTCGAACAATGGTATGCCCAATCAGAGGCAAACAATCCGCTTTTGCAATGGGTAAAACAAGAAATTGCCATTTCCGAAAAACAGGTAAAACTCAATACCACCAATAGTTTGCCTAAATTTTATGGTGGTTTTATGAGCGAAAAAGTTGTTGGACAGCAGTTTCAGGGCGTAACCGTGGGTATTACCATTCCTTTATGGGAAAACAAAAACACCGTAAAGTATGCCAAAGCCAAAACAATAGCTATGCAAAGCATTGAAGCAGATGCAAAATTGCAGTTTTACAATAGCATGAAGGCAACGCATTCCAAAGTAATCTCATTGCAAACCAATGTTACCGATTATCGCAGCAAACTTGCAACGTACAGCAGCAGCGAATTACTCGAAAAAGCATTCATAAAAGGTGAAATTTCACTTACCGAGTACATGTACGAACTTTCGTTGTATTACGAAAGCGTGTTCAAACTGCTTGAAATGGAACGCTCGTTAAACATGGCTTATTGCGACATTGTAAGGTATCAATAATAATAATAATAATAATTCCGACCGGGGTTAAATTCCGGTCGGAATTTTAAAATGAGCAGACATGAAAGTAATTCTCTCCATATCAATTTTTGTTTTAGCTGGTCTATGCGAAATTGGCGGTGGTTATTTGGTTTGGCTTTGGCTCAGGGAACATAAACCACTCTGGTATGGTATACTTGGCAGTGCAATATTGATTTTGTATGGAATAGTCGCAACACTTCAGCCAGCTAATTTCGGGCGTGTATATGCCGCTTATGGAGGTATATTTATTCTAATGGCAATATTGTGGGGCTGGAAAGTCGATGGCTTTGTTCCCGATAGGTTCGACATCATCGGCGGAGCAATCGCATTGATAGGTATGGCAATAATCATGTATGCTCCTAGGCAATAAAATCTTTAAAAATTAAAATTATGATTGAAAAAATATATCTGTTGGCATTTTTGGTAATCTACTTTGTAGTAGTATTCATCATCCCCTCGGTACGCGTAAAACGCAAAACAGGCATCAACCCCTACGTGTTCAAAAACACCGATTCGGCACACGATTTTCTAGGAAAAGTATCAGCACCCATTACCTCACTAATTTTCGTCATGGCATTGGTAAACTTATTTTACCCCACAGGTTTGCAATATTTCGCACCCTTTGCATGGCTCGAAATATCAATACTTAAATACACAGGTTTCGCAATCATTCACCTTGCATTGTTATGGATTATCTTGGCACAAGTGCAAATGAGCAATTCGTGGCGTGTAGGTATCGACCATGCTGCAAAAACCGAACTCAAAATCAATGGCTTGTTTTCGGTTTCCCGAAACCCTGTGTTTTTGGGTATGCTCCTTACATTGGCAGGGGTATTTCTCATTCTCCCCAATGCCATTACCTTATTGGTTTTCGTTGCATCAACCCTGCTTTTTCAGGTACAAGTACGACTCGAAGAAAAATATCTGGCAAAAACGCACGGCGAAACCTATTTGAATTACTGCAAAAAAACAGACAGATGGTTTTAACCTTTTTAATATTATTAAAATGAAAACAAATATAAAATTCACAGCCGTAGCATTAATGCTATGTATTACAAGTCAAGTTTTCGCTCAACGCGAAAAAGAAATTAAAAACAGCGAAGTTGAAGGATTATACCTTACTCTTTCCGATTTTCAAAGTGGTAAACTTACCCGACCAACCGACATGCAACACAAAGGCGATAAAATCAAACTCAAACAATTTTGTATTTCACCCGATATTATCAGCATTGAACAGGATAAAGAAACCATTTTTTATAAAGACAGCATTTTTGCCATTCGTTTAACAAATGGCGAAAATTACCGTTTTATAAATCGCACACCCTGTTTAATTGCCGATACTTCGTATTTGTACATTTATACAAATAAAACAACGAAAACTGAAACAGTTTGGGGTAGTCGGAGCCGCAGAACAAAAGAAGTTCCAATAACATACTATTATTTCAGTATTGACAATCAAAATCACGTTTACATTCTTACGTTGGAAAACCTTCGTAAATACGTTTTATTTGATACTTTGGTTCACAAAACCGTGTGCGACAAATTCACTACTAATGAAATGTTGCAGCAAATAAATACAAGCACAGGCCATTTTGTATTAAACGAAACCATTCTTTTAGTTGTTAAGCAGTAAGCAGATTTTTTATAATTAAAACAGCCACACATCTCTTTTAATGTTGTGTGGCTGTTAAAAAATCATTATTTATTGGTGATATATGTTTTTATTTAGTAATTTTAATATTCTCATATTAATTAATGATTTTGTTTATGAAAAAAATAAAAATTATCTGCATTAGTTTTGCACTATTAGTGTTAAACAACACCATTGCACAAGAAACTAATAAATTCGACTTCAAGCGCATAGAAGACAATTCTTTTTTACTCGAAGAAGCATACAATCAAGAGCCGGGCGTTATTCAACATATTTCTGCATTTCAATATATGAAAGACAAAACGTGGGCATACAATTTTACCGAAGAATGGCCTGTACCTTGTCAAACACACCAATTATCAACCACCATTCCTATTTTGAATTCGGGAAATTCGGGGTTTGGTGACATAGCTCTCAATTACCGTTATCAGGCTGTCCTTACCAACCGTTTTGCATTTTCTCCTCGACTGTCTTTACTTTTACCCACGGGAGATTATAAAAAAGGGTTAGGCAATGGAGTTATTGGTTATCAAATAAATTTACCTGTTAGCTTTATTTGCTCTCGAAAACTAGTAACTCATTATAACTTAGGTACAACATACACCCCAAATGCAAAGGATATTTTAAATTCAAAATCAAATATTACCAATATAAATTATGGAGCAAGTGCTATTATTCTCATAACCGAAACTCTTAACTTCATGTTAGAGGTTGCTGGTAATACAAGTATGGTTAAATCAAGTGGAGGTACTACGGTTACTGGTAATTCCTTATTTGTCAATCCGGGTTTTCGGTATGCAATTAATTGCAAATCGGGCTTACAAATTGTACCTGGCTTGGCTGTACCAATAGGTTTAGGTTCATCTAAAGGTGAAATTGGCATTTTTGCGTATTTGTCTTTCGAGCATCCTTTATGGCAGACTAAATAATATTATGAAAATACAAGACAGCGGAATGCCAGAAGAGACAATGTGGTCAAAGTTTTTCAACCCCGAACAAATTTTGCAACAAATGGAGTTTACAAACGATTTAAAATCCGTTGTTGATATAGGTTGTGGCTTTGGCACGTTCTCAATCCCAGCCTCACAACTGATTAAAGGCAAAATTCACGCCTTCGACATCGACCCCGAAATGATTCAACAATTGCAAAGCAAGCTTGACCAACTCAACATACAAAACATTGATTTACATTTAACCGATTTCATCGCCGAAGGCTCTGGATTAACAGATAATTCAATAGATTATGTAATGCTTTTCAATATTCTGCACCACGATAACCCACATCAAATATTAACCGAAGTACACAGGATTTTAAAAACAGGGCAAAAGGCAGGTATAATACATTGGCGTAGCGACATTCCAACGCCTCGTGGTCCACATTTAAACATACGCCCCAAACCTGAACAATGTAAACAATGGGCAATCGAAACAGGCTTTGCCATTGGCAAAGAATTGATTTTAGAACCTTTTCATTTCGGGATTATAATCACTAAAATTTAGGTATCTGAAAATCGGAATTATCCTCGAAACAAAAGAATACGAAAAAGCGTGGAACGCTTTTCGTTTTGCTATTACAGCAAAAAAGCAAGGTCACGAAGTTAAATTGTTTCTAATGGGCGAAGCCGTCGAATGTGAAGGATTAATGCATGAGAAGTACAATGTTGACGAGCAATTAAAGAATTATGAGTCTTGGGCGGAGAAATACTTGCTTGCGGTACGTGTTTGAAATCACGCCAATTGGATAGTTCAGAAGCTTGCCCAATATCTACAATGATTGATTGTGTAAATATGGTTGTTTGGGCTGATAAAACAGTAACATTCTAAAATAAAAAAAGGCGGTTACTACAAATTTCGTATCCGCCTTTTTAATATTTATTGCTTATCCAGTTTCGTATCTATAATAGTCATTTCGCCATCGTTCACGCTAACCGTAATAACTTGGTCAGCATAACCAACTTTTTTCAAAGTAACCTGATACGTTCCTGCGGG
>CAMDBI010000050.1 GCA_945889005.1 Bacteroides fragilis | reverse complement strand
CGAATAGTGTTACGAGATGGTTTCAATGCTGTAGGTATTAACGCCGTTTCCAAAGAGGCAGGTGTAGATAAGGTTATGATATATAGGTATTTCAATGACATAACTGGTCTGTTAAAAGCCTATGCAACTGAAAAAGACTTTTGGTTAGTTCTTCCTGATAATCTACCTCCTAACCTCGATAAGGTTGGAATCGAAGATTTGAGAAACATATCTGTAGACGTATTCCCAAGTTTATTAAGAAACCTTCTGGAAAATAGGGAAATGCAAGCACTTTTATTGTGGGAGTTGATAGGCGAAAATGAGGTTTCAGCTAAAACAACAGCTCTTCGTGAAGAACAGGGTCTTGCAACAATGAAAAAAATAGAGGCTTTAATTAATGCTAAAGATTTTGACATGGCCGCTTTTTCTGCAGTTATTGTAGCTGGCATCTACTTTTTAGTATTACGCTCGAAAACTGTCGATGTATTTAATAGTGTACCATTAAATACTCCAGAAGGGTGGAAACGTATTGAAGATTCAATTCAACTTATGTGCGGTGTAATGTTTAATGCAATAATCTCAAAAGCGGAAAATAGATGATATAGAGTTATTATATGTAGAAAAAATTAAAAAAATACGAGGTTCGTTATGCCCTTAAAACAAACGAATCCTCGTAGCTCAATTCCACGTCAAATATAGAAAGGAGGTATGCAAATGTAGTAAATGTTGTATTCATTTCAACAGGGTATTTTTTTATTGTTTTAAAAAGAGTTTAAGGAATATTAGCTTTGAAACTCTTATTTTATCAATAAAACTAACATCTTTTGGTTTTACCCTTCAATCAAAATCAATTATGTGCTTTCATAAAGGTTATTAGGGAGTCCTAATGAAAGTTTAACTTATTCAAACTCTTCGTAATTTTAAAAACTTTTAAAAAAAATGAAAAAGGTAATTTTAAATTCGTATTTTATATTTTCAATTTCTCTATTATTCTCAGCTGCTATTATCTTTCATTCTTGTAAGAAAGAAGAAGATGAAGACAAACAAGTTGATGTTAAAATGAGTCAAGTTCTTAGTCAAGAAAATTTGAATGTTATCAGTGATGTTTCTGCTATTTATGAAAAATCTATTTTAGATGTTGTTCAAGCACCCTCAACTGATTTAAAGAGCAATACAAACAAAGAGGAGTCAATTAACAGTTTATTTTCAAAAAGATGTGATGAATACTTTGCCAAATATGGAAAATTGAAATCATCTACGGAAAATGAATTTGCAAATCTTGACCTTCCTAAATTACAAGTATATCTTGACGATTTTTCAAATGGATTGATAACAAAATATGAATCGCTATCTGATAACGTTGCAACTGAAGATTTCATTTTAAATGACATTAAAACAGAGCTTGCAAGTTTTAATGATATAATTGCAATCGATAATACATTGTCACTTAGTGAAAAGCAATATTTAGTTAATTTTGCCAATACAAGGTTTAATTTAGCTGCTGTAACAATTAAATATGGAGAAGAGATAAGCGGGTCTTCCACTAATTTGAAAAGTTTAAAAAGTTGCAATTGGTGGTGTAGAAATAAGAAAAAAGTTGAATGTTCACTTGTAACTGCAAGTGCTGCATCTATATGTTCAACTGTAGCAACTGCTGTTACTGCAATTGCATGTGCTTCCGCTACATATAAAGCAGTAAATTGTTGGGATTCTATTTAATACTTTGTTTTAGAGAGTTGTGAAGTGCCATATGGCACTTCACAACTTATTAATAATTAAAAAATGAGATTTAATTTTTTGTATTGATAGCCCAATGTTAAACCGCAATTTATTTTCTTTAATACTTTTTTTTTATTACCCATTTTTGCTTTATGGACAGAAGTTCGTTAGTGACTCGTTGGTTGTTGATTTTGGAAATAGTAGTTTGACAAAGATTAATGCTGTTGTTGATACAGTTATAGACCAAAGAAAACTTGCACCCAATTGCATTGCCATAACTGAAAAGAAAAAATACTTCAAAGTGCCAATTGATTATCGTATATTAACTTCAAAACCGCTTAGAGTTGGTTTTAGTGAGATGTTTTCCAATAAATCGGATTCTACTATAATTAACAACATAAGGTTGGAGATTAAAGAATTTGTCATCAAAAGTGAATCTAATTTTTTAAAAGAGAAATATACATGTGATGCAATTATATCGGTATACTCAGTTAAGAAAACAAATATTGGCTATATTGGCGCACTTTCTTATGAGTTTCAGGGTGCCGAATTTAAAAGCATAAAACATCCACAAATTGGATATGAAGTATTTATTGATTCATGGAAAACAGCGTTTATTGCTGATATGAATGCAATTATTTTGCACTCATCGGTTGATACTTCATTTTCACTCCCCAATCTCATAAAAGTATCTTCCGATTTTCGAAAGAACATGATTCTATCTACGGAAGTCGCAATAGGATTAGATTCGTGGTTGATAGATGGTGAAATAATGTTTTCCCGTCCAGAACCACAACCGGAATTTTACCGACAAGGCTACATACTTCGCTTTAGACGAGAAAAGAGGTATGAGTCAATTGAGTTTTCAATCTCAAATAAGCAATACAATTATAGGCTTAACAATAACTTTGTTTTTGTTTTCAAACCTAAATTGTTTTGGGGTTTAAACTATTGGAATAAAAATGAATATAGTAAACATGGTTTAGAGGATGTTTTTTTATTCGATTTTTCAGCAACCCAAAGTATATTATATAATCCTTTTTACAAAACGGGCATTGTTTGTGGCTTGGGAATAATGGAGAATGCAACTTATATATATTCAGAGCCAACTAAAGTGAAGCCTTATATTGTCTTTCAAATAAGTATTAAATTATAGCGATATGAGAAAATTAATAATCATATCAGTTTTAATATTTCAGTTTACAGGAATGGCAATAAGTCAGTCGTACAACGTTTCTGGTTATGTAACTGACAAAGAAAGCCGAGAAACACTGATTGGAGTTTACTTAACAATAAAGGAAACAAATCAAATTGTTGTAACTGATAAAAATGGATTTTTTAGTATTTCGAATTTGAAAAAGGGGGATTATGTTTTCTTATTTTCATACCTCGGATATAAAAAATTAGAAAGAAGCGTATTTGTTTCTGACAAAAGCTTGCTTTTATCAGAAACTCAACTTAGTCCAGATGTTGTTCAACTGTCAGATGTTATTATATTAGGTTCACGATCCGACTCGATTGGCGTTAATGAAATTGAAACAACCCAACTAAAAATATCCTCAAACACTATTAAAAACATACCTTCGGCACATGGAGATGTATTTAAGGCAATTAAATTATTGCCCGGAATTGAAACAACCGACCCTTTCTCACCCTTGTATTCAGTCAGAGGGGGCGACCCGTCAGGCAATCTAGTTTTACTCGATGGTGTTACTGTTTACAATCCATATCATTTTACTAATGCCGATGGTCTTTTCAATATTCAAAGTGTTAAGGATATTGATTTGTTTGTTGGGGGCTTTGGTGCTGAATATGGAGGGCGTAATTCATCAATTCTTAATATTACCACTAAAGATGGCAATATGGATAAGCTGCATGGTGAGATAGAACCAACCACTACACAAAGTAAAGTTTTTTTGGAGTTTCCTGCCGGACACAACGGCTCAATAATGCTTGCAGGTCGTTACTTTTATGACCTACCAATGCGCTTTATTTTAGGAGACAACAGTTATTTTTACGATTTCAATCTTTCTTATACGAACCGACTAAACGCGAAAAATAGACTTACAATAAAACTATTTAATTCACAAGATAATTCCGATATAAATTTCGACAGGTATTTTAGCTATATAAATAAATCTTTCAATTCAGACCTCTATAAGGATATGCATTTGTCAAATAACAACAATTGGTCAAATAAAATAGCGACAATATATTTAAAAACAATAATAAGTCCCGGTATTTATCTGAAAACTCAAGTTTATAGTTCATTTCATGCTGCAAATGTCAACTCGGGCATGGATTTCTGTTTAGAATCAGATTCTACAGGAACTCCCATACAGTTAAAATACAACTCAAAATTTAACAGTAAAATAGACGATATTTGTGCTAAGTCTGAAATGACTATTAAAACGGACACAATTAATACTTTTAACTTAGGCGTAGAATTGAATAATTATAATTTCAATAACAGTGCAGAAATACAACAAATTAATTCAGGACAAAGCATTAGAAAGCCTTCAATGTTTTCGGGGTTTATTGAAGATAAAATGCATATTGGTAAATTAATCATCCGTCCCGGTCTACGCATCTCACGCTATTCGTACTTTGATAAATGGAAATATGAACCTCGGGTAAACTTAAGTTTCAATTTACCCGCCGATTTTAAGTTAAAAGCAGCATGGGGCATATACTATCAGTATATTATCAGCATGAATACCCAGGAATATGAAATAAGTCAATTGCTCGATTATTATTATCCTCTGAAAAACAATGCTCCCACGAAGTCGATTCATTATATCGCAGGTATAGAAAAGTCAATTGGCACAAATTCAGTTCTAACTGCGAATGCATATTATATCGATATGCCTTTAACCTATATGTTCAACTTGAATATAAATCAATTACAGGCAAGTACCTTTTCAGATAAGTTGGAAATGGGTACAGGTAAGTCCCGGGGAGTTGAGATAATGTGGAAAGGCCAATATAAAAAGCTTTCAGGATGGTGTAGTTATAGTTTAAGCCGCACTACACGAAGCTATCCCTTTATAAAAAATGGAAAACCGTTTTTATTTGATTTTGACCGAACACATTCATTCAAAACTGTTTTAAATTATCAGATAACAAAAGACATTGCCTATAACACAAGTTTAATTTTACAAAGCGGTTTACCCAAAACTTTAGAAACAACCTTACAAAGCTATTATTATTACAATCCTGTTTCGGGTTCACTATCCGCCTATCCTTTTGGTGTCGAAAAAGATAAAAATAATGCACGTCTGCCAATGGTCATTGACTTGGATTTTGGTGTGATTAAAAGAATTCGGAATTGTTTTGCATCAGATTTGGCCGAATTTCTTCATGCCGATAGGTCATACCTTACTGCAACTATAGGAAATATACTTTTTTTGCATAGAAATGTGATGTGGTATTACCCTTATGGAGGTGAAAAGTATATTCCCTTTGGATTTAATTATTTTCCCAGAGTAACATTTGGTTATGTAATAAAATTTTAACTCATAATGATGAATGTAAAACGCATATATATAATTCTCACTGTCTGCATTTCATTGCTTTTTTGTGCTTGCAGCAAGGACGATCTTTTCGATTTTGTTGTTGGTCCTCAGCCTCACTTTTTGGATGACCATCAATTTATTGCAGGGTTAAATATACTTGGTGTTATACGTCCCGATTCATTTGATGGCAAATCATTGAGTACTATTCAGATTGAAAAAGTAGTTCCAGCTGTCAGTAAAATAGATGATTCGACCACAGTTATTGATTACAATTTTGTTATTTATAAAATAATCAACCAAACCATTATAGATTCACTTTGTTTTGTTTACAAATATCCAGATACAACATATATTCATCAACCGACCGATTTTAATCCCTTTCCCGGCAACCATTATAGAATTGTTTGTCAATCGCCCGGGCTACCAATACTAACGGCAGAAACAGTTATTCCCAATCAACCCGTTATAGTCAACGGTTCAATGAACATTAAACAAAATAATATACAATTTGCAATAAATAACGACACTTCCGCATTTCTTTATGATATTTATATATTTGTTGGTGACCAACAATATAACAAACGCCTCATTCGCAGTAAAATTGGCAATACGATTGTTGATATAAGTGGAAATATTCCTCAAAAGACGGCCATTAACTTATCGATATATGCCTATGACAAACATCTTTCAGAATACCTTACTGTAACCAATCTTTTTATTAAACCCAATACTTTCCGTCCCCCATTTAGCACAGTCCACAATGGATACGGTTGTTTTGGCTCGCTTAACGTACTAACTTTAAATTTTTAACAATCTTTGCCCTTGCAAAGATTGTTAAAAAAAACCAAATTTTCATACACCATATAATTCAATACTGAAAACTTCATAATAATGTTAACAATGAATTATTATGAACATTACATACTTTTCATTTTCTATGTTTACCTTTAGGAAACTAAAAAAATAAAAAATGGCAAAAATTGAATTTAATGAACAAGAACTTGTTACTTATGTAAAGGAGTTAATAGCTGCAGACGAAAATTTGGTAATTGACCCAGAAGATGTAGGCGAAATAGTAGAAATATTTTTGGCTCGATTATTAGAGGCTCCAAAAGAAACCATTGCCGACCTTATTATTGACGAAATCTATCTCGATGCACAATATGATAACGAAGATGAGGTAGATGATGATGAGGAAGATAAAAAATAGAATATTATTTTAAAAACAGAGTCACAGAGAATATTACATTGAATAAAAACTCTGTGCCTCTGTTTTTTAGATTTTATATTTAAGTGCTTTTTACAAAACTTTTGAAGAATCCTTCAAAGCAACTTTAATTTTATCCGATAGTTCGGCCGTCAATTCGGGATTGTCTTTGATGAGTTGTTTTACAGCATCACGACCTTGACCAAGTTTTGTTTCGCCATAGCTAAACCACGAACCACTTTTTTTAATAATTTCGAGCTCAGCTCCCAAGTCGACTATTTCGCCGGCCAACGATATACCTTCGCCATACATGATATCGAATTCTGCTTTTTTAAATGGTGGAGCCATTTTGTTTTTTACAATTTTTACACGAGTACGACTTCCAAGTATCTCCTCTCCTTCTTTAATCGCCTGTATCTTACGAATATCGACACGTATCGAAGCATAAAATTTGAGCGCATTACCTCCAGTAGTGGTTTCGGGATTGCCAAACATAACCCCAATTTTTTCGCGCAATTGGTTAATGAAAATGCAAGTAGTATTGGTTTTGCTAATATTGGCAGTCAATTTTCGCAAAGCTTGCGACATAAGCCTAGCTTGCAAACCCAATTTCGAGTCGCCCATATCGCCTTCTATTTCGGCTTTTGGAGTAAGGGCTGCAACCGAGTCGATAACAATAATATCGATAGCACCCGAACGAATAAGCGAATCGGCAATCTCTAGAGCTTGCTCGCCATTGTCGGGCTGCGATATGAGGAGATTTTCCATATCAACACCAAGTTTCTCGGCATAAAACCTGTCGAATGCATGTTCTGCATCGATAAAAGCAGCAATACCACCCAATTTCTGAGCTTGCGCCATTGCATGAATCGCTAAAGTCGTTTTACCCGACGACTCAGGTCCATATATTTCTATAACTCTGCCTCGAGGAAATCCACCAATACCAAGTGCAACATCGACTCCAATTGATCCCGATGGTATTACCGGTACATCAACAACTGCCTTGTCGCCCATTTTCATTATGGTTCCTTTGCCATAATCTTTATCTATTTTGTCAAGTGTAGCTTGTAATGCTTTTAGCTTTTCCTTATTAATCTCTTTTTTGGCATCACTTGCATCTTTTACTGCCTTGGTTTCTTTTTGTTCTTTACCTTCTTTTTCCATAGGTACTATATTTACAATTTATGATTTATACTTTTTTTAATTACGTGCAAATTAATAATTTGCACGTAGATTCACAATCAAAATAAAATTATTTATCAACAATACTAATTATTTTAGCAGACTACAAATATAAGCATCTAATATTAGTATTCTAACTATTTTGTAAAATTATTTTTTAAGAGCCTTTAAAATTTGTTCAGTGTGATTTTTTGTATCAACTTTCTCAATAATGAGCTCTATAATACCAGTTTCTGAAATAATAAAAGTTTTTCGCAAAATACCTTCATAACTTTTGCCATACATTTTCTTTTCTCCCCATGCATTGTACAACTCTAACACTTTCTTATCGGTATCGGCAATTAACTTGAAAGGCAAACTATACTTATCTGCAAAGTTTTTATGAGCTTTTTCGCTGTCGGCACTTACGCCTAAAACAACAAAGCCTTTTTGGGTAAGAGATTCGAAATTGTCTTTCAAATTACATGCTTCGGCTGTACAGCCCGGAGTATTGTCTTTGGGGTAAAAATACAAGATTACTTTATTCCCTTTAAAATCGCTCAATTTAACAGTTTCTCCATTTTGATCGATCGACGTAAAGTCGGGCGAAACTGAACCAATTATTAATTCTGACATATTGTTGATTGTTTGGTTAATAAACTATTTCTATTCTTGCTCAAACTTTGAGCGTCTTTCTTACTTTTGTCATCTTTAAAAGTAATTCATTTGAAAATAAAGAAAACATTTTTCATATCGTTTTGTTTCATATTTTATTTGTTTTGTTCGACAGTCGAAGCAAAAGATTTATCGGATAATGATTTGAAAACCAATAAGGAAGCAAGTCGCCTGATGAAGGAAGGGCAATATAATATTGCTGCCCGCTATTTCGAAACACTATTTGAGCAATATCCCGAAAACTACGATGTGCAATTAAACCTAGCTTTTTGTTTGGTCCAGGGCAACGAATCGACAGATAAGGCAAAACAATTGCTCGAAAATCTTTCGGAAAACGGCTATTACAAAGCAGAATTTATACTCTATAAATTATATTACAACAAATATCAATTTAATGAGGCTAAAAAATTCCTTGAAAAATTTAATTCGAACGCCCGATTTTATGAAAAATTTTTATTTAAAGCCAACATAGAAAACAATCGATTAAAAATAGCCGAAAATGCATATAGCAAACCATATAAACTCGATGTTTCGGCTAAGTTAAAAACTAATCAAATTAAGTTGGTCGACAAATTTTCTTATCTTAAAGGGATTGAAATTGATAAAAAATCGATTACAAGCAACAAAAAAAGCATATTGCTAAAAAGCAGCAATCTGAACAATAAACTGAGTTTTGAAGTTCGAGCCAAAAAATTTCCCCCATACGACAAGGATATATACTATTCTATAACTGAAAATGGCATTACCAAAGGCCCATATCCAATAAAAGCTATAAACACAAAATATGATGAAGCTTACCCATTTTTCGATCCTGTAGAGTCTAAACTATATTATTCATCCAATGGAAAAGCTAGCTTGGGTAAAAACGACATATTTTATTCGAATTGGAATAGCATTACCAACGAGTTTTCGGAACCCGATAATCTTGGATTCCCTATAAACACGCCATTCGACGAATTATATTTTGTAAAAGGTACCGATCAATATGGCATTGCAACCAATCGAAATCAAAAACAAAACGAGTATGAAATTATTATATTTAAACGTTTTTATAAAGATTCTATAAATTCAGCAAATAGCACCGACATTGCAATCAAAGCTCGGCTAGATATTAAAGTGTCGACTACTGAACCCATTTTTAGAAAGCAATTGAAGAGCGACAAAAACCTCAACAAACAAACAGAGATTAACAAAAAAACATTTCAGTCTCATTTATATAAGTTCGAAACAGAAAAGGCTTTACCCATTATAAAAACCTATAGCATTTTAGACTCTATTGAATCTATTACCTATAAATATAGGTACGATTTAAGCATAGAGACCAATACTGAAAATCGAAAAACATTATTTTCAAAAATTAAAAAAGAAGAAACTCAATTAAAAAGATTCTATTTTCTCCTAGATAGCATTTGCAAAGCATATTCGACGGTCGACTCGCCTCAATCAATACCTACAGTAAAAAAAATAAAACAAAGTGAGTTTTCGATTTCAAACCCAAATTCAAATGGCAAAAACAATACAATTCCAAGCAATATTCAGCTGCCGCAAGGCTTGGTTTATCGAATTCAAATAGGTGCATTTAGCCAAAATAAAGACATTAGCTTTTTTAAAGGGATACAACCCTTATCTTCAGAGGAAATTACTGAACCAAGTTTAATAAAATACTACGCCGGATTCTTTTACAGCTATGAAGAAGCCTCAAAAGCATTGAAAAATATTAAAGATTGTGGTTTTTCGAATGCATATATTGTTGCTTTTTACGACACCAAACGATTGTCAATAGAAAAAGCCATAGATTTAGAGACTTTTAAGTAAGCTACCCTTCTCAAGTCCGATGATTCAAATCATTGAAAATTGTTAGTAAGTTGTTGCTAATTTTTGTATTTTTGTTACATTGATTTTGTTTGATATTTTATAATTTTAGATTTATTGAAATGACGAATAATTTGTTATTTCACTGAGATTATATTAAAATTTATTATATTTAATATAAAAATTATAAAATACCTTATTTAAAACATAGAAAAGATGAAAGGTAAAAAAGGGTTTCAAGTTCAACCTGATTTTAATGAGGTTATGGAAAGCGGAATAGAGGGGTCAAGTTTTCTTACATTATTCAACGACAATATTCATTCATTTGAATATGTTATAGAATCACTAGTAGATGTATGTGAGCACGATATTGAACAAGCCGAACAATGTACATATCTTGTTCATTACAAAGGGAAATGTGAAGTAAAGAAAGGCAATTTTAAATCGTTAGTGCCGCTTAAAAAAGAACTTAGCAGACGTGGTTTGTCTGCTACAATCAATTAAATAAAAAGCTGCTCAATGTCCTTAATAACAATACTTGTTATATTTTTGATCGCGATTGTATTGTTATTTATTGAGCTTATGCTTATCCCAGGTTTTGGTATAGCGGGTATAAGTTCCATAATATTGTCTATTTCAGGTGTTATTTCAGTTTACATAAACTATGGAAACAATTGGGGCAATTTTGCATTAGTTGCTTCCATAGTTTTTTTTATTATATTTGTATGGTTTGCATTACGGCAAAATACATGGAAACGATTGTCATTAAAAACAGACATTGATTCTAAGGCTCCCAACATTGAAGGAATTCAAACACTTAAAATAGGTGATGTTGGCTATTCGAAATCACGTTTGGGGCCCATTGGAGAAATTGATATAAATGGAATAAATGTTGAGGCTCAGTCGTTAACAGGTATCATTAATGCCGGCGAACAAATTGAAATTGTAAATATCATCAACAATAAAATAATAGTAAAAACTAAAAACGCGTAATATGTTAACAGGAATTGGTTTGTATTTGGTCGTTATTATAGCATGTATTATAGGGCTATGGATCATATTTTATTTTATACCACTTGGATTGTGGTTTCAAGCAATACTTACTTCGGTAAAAGTATCGCTTATACAATTGGTGCTAATGCGTTGGAGAAAAGTACCACCAACCATTATTGTCAATGCAATGATAAACTCGAAAAAAGCCGGACTTGAACTTAGTGCAGATCAATTGGAAGCACATTATCTTGCCGGAGGACATGTTCAGAAAGTGGTAAATGCCCTTATCTCGGCCGACAAAGCAAACATACCTCTCGATTTCAAAGCAGCAACAGCAATAGACCTTGCCGGACGCGATGTATTTGAAGCAGTACAATTATCGGTAAATCCACGAATTATAGACACTCCGCCCGTAACAGCAGTTGCGAAAGACGGCATCCAGCTTATTACAAAAGCACGGGTAACTATTAGAGCCAACATTAATAGACTCGTGGGAGGTGCCGGCGAAGAAACAGTACTTGCACGTGTCGGAGAAGGGGTTGTATCGTCTATCGGTTCTGCTGCTTCGCATAAAGAAGTACTCGAGCATCCCGATAGCATTTCGAAAGTTGTATTAGCTAAGGGCTTAGATGCAGGTACTGCATTCGAAATACTTTCGATAGATATTGCAGATATCGATATCGGCAAAAACATTGGAGCAGTTCTTCAGATGGATCAAGCCAATGCCGACAAAAATATAGCACAAGCCAAAGCCGAAGAACGCCGTGCAATGGCAGTTGCTTTGGAACAAGAAATGAAGGCTAAGAGTCAAGAAGCACGTGCAAAAGTAATTGAAGCCGAAGCCGAAATTCCACGTGCAATTGCCGAAGCATTCAGATCGGGCAATTTGGGAATAATGGATTACTTAAAAGTAAAAAATATGGAAGCCGACACCAATATGCGCGATTCGATAAGCAAAAGTGGAGCCGGAACCGACCAATCTAAGAAGAAAGAGTAACAAAATTTACAGCAACTTGCATTTTTAACTATGCAAGTTGCTGTAAATAAAAGCATAAAAACAATTTGCATTTTTTTATTAATTTAATCAAACTTTCTTTGGTAATTAGATGTGTTTTTATACTTTTGTGAAACTTTTTTGAGAGCAACGTCAAAAGCAGTATAATAAGCCAAAAGAGCGATTTTAGACTGCGTAAAGCGTATTTAATACGTTACCAAAACGAAGTGAAAAACGGATAGATGGGTGAGTGGCTGAAACCAGCAGTTTGCTAAACTGCCGTACGGGTTAAACTGTACCGGGGGTTCGAATCCCC
>CAMDBI010000049.1 GCA_945889005.1 Bacteroides fragilis | reverse complement strand
AAAGGTAGAAACATAATGGCAAAATCGGTAGTGTCCGGAGGGTTTAAATATTTATCGCGAATGTCTTTGGCCATCGATTTTATGGTATCTTCTAAAACTTTTTGAGCTTTTTGAATAAGTGCTAAATCGCCAACATCATAAGCATCTTGCAATTGTTCGTATTTGTCTTTTGGGAATTTTGCATCAATCGGAAGCCAAACCACAGAATTTGCTTCATCACGCCCCGGAAGTTTAATTGCGAATTCAACAATTGATTCTTCACCTTTTTTTGTTTTGACATTAGCCTGGTATTGCTCAGGAGCCAATACTTGTTCAAGCAACATGGCCAATTGCACTTCGCCAATACCACCCCGCATTTTAACATTGCTCAACACTTTTTTAAGGCCGCCAACATCCTGGGCTAAGGTTTGCATTTCGCCCAAGCCTTTTTGTACTTCAATTAATTGTTTGCCAACGGTTTCAAAACTTTGACCTAAACGCTCACTCAGTGTTTTTTCAAGTTTTTCTTCAACGGTTACTCTTATGGATTCCAGTTTGGTTTCCGTATTTTTAACCAGTTCGTTTTGCTTGGTTTCTAACTGTCCAAACTTTTCTTTCTGCAATTCATTGAATGAATTAACATTTTTATCAAAAGTGTCTTGAAATCCTTTAAACGCAATGACCAATGATTCGCGGATTAATTTGTTATCTTCTTTGAACTGAGTATTAATTTTTTCGAGTTGAATAATATTGGCACCAGAAAAATCAGTTATACTTTTGGATAATTCCAACCGGTTTGTTTTATTATTCTCTTCAATTTTAGAAATTAGCGAATCAACTTTATCGGCTAGTGTTTTATTAATTTCTTTTAGAGCATTCTGGCTTTGTTCATTAATATTTATAAGGGTATTGTTTAATTCGGTGCGGTTGTCCTTCGCAATAGTGGCATTTTCTTCACGGTTAAACTTAAATTCTTCTCGGAGGCTAGATTCAATTTTGTTTAAACTGGTCTGTAATTCGGTAAGCTTACTATGAATTTGAGGTATATCAGTATTTGACTTATTTTTTGAAAGAATTAAGATTAGAATTGCAAAAAGCAATGCTATGCAAACAGAAATTAAGATATAGGTTGTCATTTACATTAATTTTAATAAGTAACAATGCAGTTTGGCTACAATGCTGTTCAAAAATAATAAATAAAAGCAAATGAATGAAGCTTGTTAATAAGTTAATAATTAAAAAAAATCTACCAATTTTCAAAAACATATTACCACATTACCCAACAAATACGATTATTAATTCACCGAACAAATTTCTTTGTAAGCACAATATAAGCACTTCTCAATTATTTCGGTTTGTTGAAATGGTATTTTTGAGTCGAAAAGTAATTGAAAGACGCTGCTTAATTGCGATTCTACTTCATTTTCGACAGTTTGGACAGACCACAATGTTTGATTGTTGATCGATATTGTTGGGTCAAAATCCTTTTCAAAAATATTTCGAACGTCGTAAAAAGCTGGGGTTATATTTGTCGATTGGCCATTTTGTTTGCTATACATCCAACTATACAATATCACTTGAAGCATTTCTTTATTTCTATCTTTTGATTCTGAGTCGAAAAGTTGGTTTAAGTTGTTTATGTTTTTTTTAATACCCGAAGTTTTATAATCGACTATTCGAAATTGGGTATCGATACGGTCTACTCTATCGATATATCCCGAAAGTCTAACCTGCTTTGTTTGTCCATCGTGGTTAAATGTAAATGCTTGGATAATTTTTTCTTCCATTTTTTCGACAACTAATTTTTTTTCTTTTTTGTCTATCGCTAAAATTTGGGAAATATATTTTTTTAAAATATTGAATATAATTAAATTACGACCCAATATCTGTTCAATTTCAATAGCTTCTTTTGTTTTAAAATATTCTATTGAAAAGGCTTTTAAAAGGGCTTGTTCAATAACAATTTCTGTTTGAAGCTTTTCGTTGAGAAAATTTTCATAAAGATTTTTGCCTAAATAGGGTTCGTAAATAATTTCTAATGATTTATGCAAGAGTAAACCCAGTATCCGAGGGTCAATTTCCTCGGTAATTTCGTCGGGTTCTTTCAAACCTTTTATATACCTGAAATAAAACTGAAGTGAGCAATCGATAAAAGTATTAATCGCTTTTGGAGAAAGGGTGCGCCCTTCAGGTATTAGAAATTTCTCAAGAATTTGTTGTAATTCTTCGTTTTTTTCAATAATAATACATTTTCTAGTGTTTACCGACAAATCGAAACCATATACAAATTGATTGATTTTGTGAGGACTTTCAAAGATTAGTTGAGTAGCAAATCGGCTTAATTCGCTACCCGAACCTTGCGAAGGTTGGTTGTTGAATATTATGGCAATTTTTTCGGCTCGTTGAACAACGCGATAAAAATAGTAGGCATACATGGCTGTTCGAAAGTCGATAGTCGGCAAACCATATCCATAGCGCAAATTGTAGGGTATAAAAGTAAGAGGTTGATCTGTTTTGGGCATAATGCCCTCGTTCATCGAAACCAATATTAGGTTTTTGAAGTCCAAGGTACGCGATTCGAGAAAGCCCATAAGCTGCATTCCCGATAGGGGCTCACCTTTAAAGGGTATGCTGAGGTTCTGAATACTTTTTGTAACTATTTTGGACCATGTCGATATGTCAATAGCTATATTTGAAGTAGCAACAATATCTTTTATCTTATTGATTTCGGTATAAACAAGGTATATAGACTCAATATCAATTTCAATAGTATCGGTTTTGGGGCTGTTGCTTTCTAAATGTCGGGCAATGAACATAAGTAACGACAGTAAATTGTCGGTTGCTTTGGCAATGCTCTCGGGGTAAGTAAAAATTAAACATGAATAGGGTAAAGTAGCAAGCTCCGATTCGTTTAGTAAGAAAAAATTGTTTTTTTTAATTTTTTGAAGAATTTCGTTGTTTAAATTCTTTTCAATTCCCGATAGGTACTGGTTGTTAAGAATGTTCGAAACATTTTTGTAGTAAAATTGTGCTTTACTATGGCTCATTCGAGGTTTTCGCCAGAGATTGCCAATATCTTCGACAAGGCTAACAACAGGTAGGTTTCTTATTGGGTAACCCATTGTAACATTTAGATCTTCGATAGTGTCGGGCAATGCTTGCAATACAGGCATCAAAAGTTTTTCGTCGCATAGTAAAATTGCTGTTTCTGATTGTGATGTACTGTTATTTATCTCAAATTGCTCTAAAATGTCGCCCAAAACATTGGCTTGTCCGGTATTGGAAGATAGTGTATATATATTAATGAGCTTTTCTTTAGAGGTATAGTTCGAGAAATGCTTTCCATCTAGCGCAGATGGGTAACGTAAAAGGTTTTCAGAAATAAAACGACCTGCTTCAAATATTGGGTTTTGCGAGTAAATAGTATCATAATCCCAGTAAAACAATGCTTTAGATCGTTTATTAAGAAAATTTAGAACAAAATGTTCACATTCATTTAGTGCATTGAAACCAACAAAAAGGTATTGATCATATTTAAAGGCTTTTTCAAGCTCTGTTTTGTCTATTTGAGTTACTTGTCGGTAAACTTGACCTTCGTACCCAATGTTTTGAGCGATAAGACTAGCTTTGAAGTGCTGGTATATCGAATATAAATCGTTCCAAAGATGGTTGAACTCTGTGAGTTCGTCGCTTTGCTTCGACATTTGCAGGTGCCCCCAGAAATTTTGGATGGCAAGTTTCTGTTCGTCAGACAAATGCGGGAATTTGTCACTTATTTCTTTCAAATCAGCAATGTTGTTAAACAATTGCTCGGCATCTATCAAGTATTTGTCGGTATCATCGAAGTCAGAGAGCATAACTTCGCCCCAATAGTAGAAATGATCAAAACTTTCGCCGGTTTTCCGAATTTGAATATAAGATTTATAGAGTTCAAAAAGCAGTTGCACGTTGTCGGCAACTTGAAGTCCCGATAAATCCTGCATCAAATCGTTTATGGTAACGTATCGTGGAGCCCATATAGGTTTTTCGACAACCAGTTCGCTCAGGTATTTGTTGAAATACAATAAAGCCCTACGGTTCGGAAAAACGACACAGCTTTTTGAAGTGTCTATTTTTCGGGTAATAAGTATGTCTTCAGCAACTAGTTTTAGAAAAGGTGTCATTTTTAAAGTATTATTTATAAACGCTATAATAATTAGGAGTTTTTTAAATATACTTTAATTGTTTTCTGGTTTTAATTATCAGATTACAATGATATATTTAATTATTAAAATCTAAAAATATAATAAAGAAATAAAAATCCCTATTCTTTTTTTAATAAATGCTATCAAATATTAATGAAAAAACAACTTCTTTGTTATTTTAATAACAAATACAAATAAAATGTTAAGTAATTATATCTTTTTTTATAAAAATAATGATTCTTACCAAAAATCTTTTTTTACATTTGCCGCGCATTTAAAAAAGTTAAATAAATGGGAAGCGTCTCAATATTAATTCTCATGTTTTGCGGTATTATATTCGCAGTTGCCGCCATTGGTATAGGTAAAATTTTCGGAATGTCGTCGACCAATCCCGAGAAAGGTCAGCCTTATGAATGCGGTATTGAAACCAAAGGTACAACTTGGGTGCAGTTCAATGTTGGTTATTATTTGTATGCTCTGGTATTTCTTATTTTTGATGTCGAAATAATATTTCTTTATCCATGGGCGACCGTTCTGAAAGAAATAGGTATGGCAGCATTTATTGAAGTGCTCATATTTACAGTGTTTTTATTTATGGGTTTGTTGTATGCTTATAAAAAGAAAGCTTTATCATGGATGTAAAAAAAGATTATTTACCCGATTTTCCGGGCGATGCATATAAAGATGAACACGGAAAGACCAATTTTCTTGTTACCAGTGTAGATGCTATTGCCAACTGGTCTCGTAGCAATTCATTGTGGCCGTTGTCATTTGGTACAAGCTGTTGTGCAATTGAATTGATGAGTACCGTATCGGCAAAGTACGACTGGTCGCGATTTGGATTTGAAGTGATGCGTGCAAGCCCACGCCAGTGCGATCTTATAGTAGTAGCCGGAACCATTACTCACAAAATGGCTCCTGTTCTCAAACGACTATATAACCAAATGCCAGAGCCTCGCTATGTGATAGCAATGGGTGCATGTGCAATCTCTGGTGGCCCTTTTATGTACAACTCTTATAATGTTGTTCGTGGTGTCGATCAAATTATTCCGGTCGATGTATATATACCAGGCTGTCCACCTCGTCCCGAAGCTCTTATACATGGCATGATGAGTCTTCAGAAAAAAATCATGCATTCAAAAGCATACGTCATTGAAAAGCCTAAAAAGGAGGATAAACAGTGAATAAAGGAGAATTAAAATTATATTTGGAAACAACTTTCCCCAATTGTAAGGTTGGCGAAACGTTTGATTTTTCACAATTAATAGTCGATAGAAACGATTTGTTTACTGTAGCATCCAAATTGAAAGACTCTAAGGAAACTCAGTTTGATTTTTTGTTTTGCCAAACAGCCGTTGATCGCACCAATCATTTCGAAGTAGTGTATCACCTCACTTCTACAGTATACAGACACGACATGGTTCTGAAAGTGATTGTAGAAGATATGGACAATGCTAAATTAGAATCGGTATACTCTTTGTGGCAAGCAGCCGAATTTTTTGAAAACGAAATATGGGATATGTTTGGTATCAAGTTTTTGAATCACCCCAATTTGCGCCGTTTTATTTTGGGTGAAGACTGGAAAGGATTTCCATTGCGCAAGGACTATACCGACGAAAAAATGCTTATAAAGTAATACCCGATGGACAATCAAACAATTAATCAAATAGCTCAAGAGCGAACAGAAGAGTTTGTGGTCAATATTGGGCCACAACACCCTTCTACACACGGAGTTCTTCGTTTGGAAACCACCCTCGACGGCGAAACCATTAAAAATATTCTTCCACATCTTGGTTATATTCACCGTGGTATCGAGAAAATGTCGGAATCGTTGAACTACAAGCAATTTGTACACCTAACCAGTCGTATGGATTACTTGGCAGCTCATATCAACAATCAGGCTTGTGCATTGCTTGTTGAAAAGGCATTGCAGGTTGATGTGCCCGAAAGAGCCAAAGTAATTCGCTTAATTATGGCCGAATTGCAGCGTTTAACTTCGCATCAACTGTGGTGGGGGTCTTGTGCCATGGACGTTGGAGCCGTAACACCTTTTTTTGTTGCCTTTCGCGATCGCGAAAAAATCCTTGAAATTTTCGAGGAAAATACCGGAAACAGACTAACCATGAATTATATCACTCCCGGTGGCGTTTTTACCGATGTGAAACCCGATTTTATCAAACGGGTTAAGGACATTATGGTTCAGGTGAAGAAAAATTTTAAAGAATACGATACTCTTATTACAGGTAATTTTATTTTTCAACATCGATTGAAGAATGTAGGCGTTTTGTCGAAGGAACAAGCCATTTCACTTGGTTGTACAGGACCTGTTGCTCGTGCATCGGGCATTAGCTGCGATGTTCGAAAATATTATCCTTACGATGGCTACGACAAGCTCGATTTTAAAGAAATTGTAATGGAAGGCGGCGATAGTTGGACCCGCTACTTGGTTCGTATGGAAGAAATGAAGCAATCGATATACATTATCGATCAGCTTATCGACAATCTTCCGGAAGGCGACCATCGTGCCAAAATGAAGGCTGTGATTAAGCTTCCCGAAGGAGAATATTACCAAAGGGTCGAAACGCCTCGTGGCGAGCTTGGTGTGTATATTGTAAGCGATGGAAATGCAAAGCCTTACCGTGTAAAATATCGTACACCCAATTTCTCAAACCTGGCAGCTGTTAAACCAATTAATATTGGGGCAAAAATTGGCGATTTAATGGCTAGTATGGCTACTATTGATTTGGTTATACCAGACATTGACAGATAATTTAATGTTAAAATGACAAATTTGCAGATGTGCAAATGAATTCAAAATAAAAAAATATGCTTTCATTAATAACATTTCCTGAGATCACTAAGTGGATACACGAGAGCTTGGTAGCTTCGTTGAGTCCCGGATGGGTTCTTACCACTGAAATAGTATTGGCAGGTATAGCAATGATTTTGCTAGTTGTAGCATTGGCTGTAATACTGGTTTATATGGAACGTAAAGTTGCTGGTTTCATGCAGTTGCGTTTTGGCCCTCATCGAGTAGGTATTTTTGGTTCTTTGCAGGTATTTGCCGATGTGTTTAAACTTTTGTTGAAAGAAAGTTTTGCACCTGACAGGGTCGATAAATTTCTTTTCAATTTTGCACCTATTATTGTTCTGACTATTGCTTTTATAGCACTCGCTCCGGTATCGTTTGCCAATGGATTGCAGTTGTGGGATCCAAATATTGGAGTGCTTTTTATCACAGCAGTATCGTCGATCGGAGTCATCGGGGTTTTGATGGCTGGTTGGTCGAGCAACAATAAATATTCCTTATTAGGAGCTATGCGTAGTGGAGCTCAAATTGTTAGCTACGAACTTTCGGCAGGTTTGGCTATTCTTACTGTAATTGCATTGAGTGGAAGTCTTCAGGTAAGTCAAATAATTGCATCGCAACAAGACGGTTGGTGGATTTTTAAAGGACATTTGCCAGTGATGTTTGCTTTTATTGTGTATACAATTGCTGCTACAGCCGAATGTAACCGTGCGCCGTTTGATCTTGCAGAAGCTGAGTCGGAGTTAACTGCCGGATATCACACCGAATTTTCGGGAATGCAATTTGGTATGTTCTTTTTGGCCGAATACATAAATATGGTTGTTGTTTCGATAGTTGCTGCAATCGTGTTTTTAGGTGGTTGGTTGCCTTTTCACATTTATGGATTTGAAGCTTTCAATCACGTAATGGATTTTATTCCAGGTTGGATATGGTTCTTTGGTAAAGTGTTTTTCATGATTTTTATGATGATGTGGTTTCGCTGGACTTTTCCGCGTTTGCGAATTGACCAATTGTTGAAACTTGAGTGGAAATACCTGTTACCTATGAGTATTATAAACCTTATGGTAGTAGCGCTTATTGCCATAATGGAATGGCATTTTTAATGCTTCAATTTCGTTCGGCACAAGCAACAATAAATGAAGCATTTTATAATGAAATGATTCGAAATAATAGTAAATAATAATATGAATTCTGCTATACGATATTTTAAAGGAATTTTCTTCGGTTTTTACTCCCTGTTGCAGGGATTAATGCTTACGCTGTACAATTTTACACGTCCATGGAAAACAATTATAACCGAGCAATATCCCGAGAACAGGACTACTACAATATATATTCCTGAAAAATTTGCCGGAGAGGTAGTTCTTCCTCACGACGAGAATAATGAACACAAGTGTACTGCTTGTAAACTCTGCGAAATGGCTTGTCCAAATGGTTCAATAAGTATTACAGTTAAGCAGGACGATTTGCCCGATGGCAAGAAGAAAAAATTATTGGACAAGTGGACATACAACCTTGGTTCTTGCACGCTTTGTGCATTGTGTATCGAAGCTTGCCCTCAGGACGCAATAGTTATGAAAAATAACTTTGAGCTTAGCGAGTATTATCGCGACAAAATGATTAAAGAAATCAACAAACCAGGATCGAAACTTAAAGAAAAAGTACAACAATGAGCGCATCGACCATAATTTTTTACTTATTGGCAATATTAGTGCTTACACTTGGCACTTTGACTGTTTTTTCAAAAAAAATATTTCGTTCGGCGGTATTTTTGCTACTTACATTGTTATGTATAGCCGGAATATACATTATGATGGAAATGGAATTTATCGCAGCTCTACAAATCGTTATTTATGTAGGCGGTATTGTGGTGTTGATTATTTTTTCGATTTTCTTGACACAACAGTCGGGCGAAAGTCTTCCCAAACAACCCAAGAAACGAATAGCCTACGCACTGGCTCTTGCATTTGTTGGGTTTGCAATTATATCGTATGTATTGTTAAATGTACAATTTAATGCTACTACTGATGCTCCGATTTTGCCAAGTGTCGAAAACATTGGTCGCCAATTGCTCGATTACAAATCTCATGGTTATGTTCTACCTTTCGAGATTGTTTCGGTGCTTTTATTGGCTGCATTGATCGGTAGTATCGTGATTGCAATAAAAGAAAAGAAAATTAATGACTAATTACGAATTACAAATGATTAATTGAATAAAAAATCATAATTAAATTAATAAATAAATAAAACTTTACCGAATTGTCAATTGCCGAGGACTTTTAACGGTCCACGGTTCACGGTTCACGGTTCACGGTTTACGGTAAACGAACAACGAAATACGATTATAAAATGGAACAAATACCACTTTCGCATATTTTAATATTGAGCACTGCCCTGTTTTTTTTGGGTATTTATGGTTTTTTTTCGCGTCGTAATCTGATTACCATGCTCATATCTATTGAACTGATATTGAATAGTGTAAATATAAATTTCGTTGCATTTAACAAATATTTGTATCCCAATCAGTTGGAAGGGGTCTTTTTTACATTGTTCATTATTACCATAGCTGCAGCCGAAGTTTCGTTGGCTATTGCAATTATTATTAACATGTTTCGTAAGTTCAATACCATAGATATTGAAGATACAACCACTTTGAAATATTAATACATTATGAACCATACCATAGTATCGCTTTTAATAGTATTGCTGCCATTAGCAAGCTTTTTATTGCTTTCAATTTTTGGCAAAAAATTTAGTCATGGTTTTTCGGGACTCATTGGAACTCTTTCGTTGGGGACAGTTACAATACTGTCGTTATACATGGCTGCCCAGTATTTTTTTGGTTTTGGTCAGGTCAATGGCGTTTATACCCCTCAGATTGTTGCCAATTACCAATGGTTGACCTTTACCGATAACCTTTTTATCAGTATGGGAGTTGTTATTGATCAGATATCGGTAATGATGCTCGTAGTTATTTCAGTAGTTTCGTTGATGGTGCATATATACAGTATCAACTACATGCACAACGACGAGCGTTTTACGATGTATTACGCATATTTATCGTTGTTTACATTCTCAATGTTAGGACTCGTTATTTCGGTCAATATTTTTCAAATGTATATTTTCTGGGAGTTGGTGGGTGTTTCGTCGTTTTTGTTAATTGGATATTATTATCAAAAGCCTGAAGCCATTGCAGCTGCTAAGAAAGCATTTATTGTGACTCGTTTTGCCGACCTTGGTTTTCTTATTGGTATACTTATATTGAGTTATGGTGCTCAAACCATGGATTTCTTTACCATGATCGAAAGGTTTACCAATCCCGAATCGGAATATTTGCGCAATTTGAGCGTAAGCTTTATGGGAGGTTCAGTATTGACTTGGGGTTTGATGCTCGTTTTTATTGGAGGTGCTGGTAAATCGGCTATGTTCCCTTTGCACATTTGGTTGCCCGATGCTATGGAGGGTCCAACACCAGTGTCGGCATTGATCCATGCAGCAACTATGGTTGTAGCCGGTGTGTTCTTGGTAGCTCGTTTGTTCCCAATTTTTGCAATTTCGGCTCCCGAGGCACTTACAATTATAGCATATATTGGAGCCATTACAGCCTTGTTTGCTGCAATTATCGCTTGTACCCAAACAGATATTAAACGAGTGTTGGCATATTCGACCATTTCGCAAATAGGTTTCATGATGTTTGCATTGGGTGTTGCCGGATGGGGCGCTGAACATAACGAAGGCTTTACTGCCGGTTTGTTTCACTTGTTTACACACGCATTTTTTAAAGCTTTGTTGTTTCTTGGCGCAGGAGCCATTATTCACGCTGTTCATAGCAACGAAATGAAAGATATGGGTGGTCTTCGCAAAAAGATGCCTATTACACATATTACTTTCCTGATTGCATGTTTGGCTATCGCTGGTATTCCGCCATTTGCAGGTTTTTTTAGCAAAGAAGCCATTCTATCATCGGCTTTTCATAGTCAACCAATCATTTTCTACATGGCATTGTTTACAAGTGCATTGACCAGCTTTTATATGTTTCGTTTGTATTTTAATATTTTTTGGAAAAAAGAAATTGGATATCATCAATCGAAAGATAGCCACGAATCGCATACTTGGTATATGAACATTGCTCTTATTATATTGGCTGTGGGTTCTGCATTGGTTGGCTTAATTCCATTCGGTCATTTTGTAAGTGCCGAAGGTTTGGCAGTCGAATTGCCTTTTCACATTACATTCTCTATAGCGCCTGTTGTTTTAGGTATTACAGGTATTGCGATAGCGTCTTTTCTTTATATGAAACAAACCGATAGAGCCGATAGGGTTAGTGCTTCATTCGGAAGCCTCTATAAATGGGCATATAGCAAATTTTATATCGACGAAATATACATTTTTATTACCAAGAAAGTAGTTTTTAACCTGATAGGTCGCCCGGCTGCTTGGCTTGACAAAAATGTGGTCGATGGTATGATGAATGGCTCTGCTTGGATTACAACCCGTAGTTCGGAAGCTGTAAAGGGAATGCAGTCGGGGCGTTTGCAGTCTTATGCCATGTATTTCTTGGGCGGTGTGTTGGCGATTGTTGCAATATTAATCTGGAAATGAGCTAATTTGTATATTTGAAAATGAATAAATCCGGAGACTTAATATCGTAATCCGGAAATTGAAAAACATAAAAATATGAATATTTTATCTATTCTACTTATTATTCCACTTGTAACTGCGGTGGGTGTGTTGATGGCAAAACAGGGAAAAGCCATTAAATCAATTGCTTTGACAGGTAGTATTTTGCAATTAATTTTTGCAGTGTATTTGACTTTCGATTATGTAGCCTATAGAGCAGCTGGTTTTACGGCAAATATGCTTTTCGAAAGCAGTATCGAATGGTTTGCTCCACTTCATATTTATTTCAGAACTGGAGTCGACGGTATATCGTTGGTAATGATATTGCTTACTGCACTTGTTGTGGTTGGAGGTATTTTGGTTTCGTGGAAAATTGAAAAACAAATCAAAGAATTTTTCTTTCTTATAGTATTTCTGAGTCTTGGTGCGTATGGCTTTTTTATAACCACCGATTTGTTTGCCATGTTCTTCTTTTTAGAATTGGCGGTAATACCAAAGTACCTTTTAATCGGTATTTGGGGAAGTGGTAAGAAAGAATACAGCGCTATGAAACTGGCTTTGATGCTTATGGGTGGTTCTGCTTTAGTTTTTTTAGGTATTGTTGGGCTTTATCTTACTGCCGGTTGGTATGGAGGTAATTTCACATGGGATATCGCGCAGCTTTCGCAAATAAACCTTCCTGTGGAAGTACAAGGTATTTTATACATATTGATATTTACAGGATTTGGAGTTTTTACTGCCATGTTTCCTTTTCATACATGGGCTCCCGATGGTCACTCGTCGGCACCAACTGCTGCTTCTATGTTTTTGGCAGGTATTTCGATGAAACTTGGTGGTTACGGAGCACTTCGTGTAGCTACTTATTTATTGCCCGATGCTGCGAATCAGTATTAGTGGCTTTTCATTATAC
>CAMDBI010000048.1 GCA_945889005.1 Bacteroides fragilis | reverse complement strand
GGTTATCTTAGCTGCCATAAAAGATAGTGTTGCTCACCTCAATGGTGATGTGTGTTTTTATTTGTTTGACACCACTAAGATACTCATTAATAATATATTAAGCAAACTATCTTTTACTTTTTTTAGTTTAAATCGCTCGTTTTAGGTATAAATCAACGTAAAAAAGCAGAAGATGATTTGCGAAGAAGTGAAGCTATAAAAAACAAAATGGTTTCAAATATTAGCGATGTAATAGTTATAATTGATAAAAATGGCAATTACACATATAAAAGCCCCAATATTACAAAACTTTTTGGTTGGCAACCGGAGGAGCTTATTGGCAAAAACGCATTTGACAATGTGTATCCCGACGATTTGGAGCTTGCACAGAGAACAATCAATTCGATTGTTTCAACACCAGATGCTTCTGCAACAGTCGAATTTCGTTACAAATGTAAAGATGAAAACTATGTATGGATAGAGATTAGTGTTATAAACCTTCTGCATGACAGGGATATAAATGGTATTTTGGGTAATTACCACAATATTACTGAACGTAAAAATGCAGAAAAAGAATTAATTTCTGCTAAAGATAAAGCCGAAGAAAGCGAAGAAAGATATAGTGGCTTATTAGCTAATCTGGAAACTGGCGTTGTAGTTCATGCACCTGATACATCGATTAAATTGTGCAATGCACGTTCTACAGAATTATTAGGATTGAGTATTGAACAAATGATAGGTAGAGAAGCGATTGACCCATTTTGGAAATTTATATATGAAGATGGTACAATTATTCCTTACGACGATTATCCAGTAATGCGAATAATTAATAGTAAATCTGCTATTAAAAATCAAATTTTAGGAGTTTGCATTACATTAAATAGAATTACATGGTTAACTATAAATGGCTTCCCTAGTTATAATGAAGACGGAGAAATTAATGAGATAGTAATTAGTTTTAATGATATTTCAGAAAGCAAATTAGCAGAAGAAAACCTACGTAAAAGTGAAGCCATTAAAAATGCAATGGTTTCGAATATTAGCGATGTTATTGTAATTATTGACCAAAATGGAATAAACCAATATAAAAGTCCCAATATTTCGAAACTCTTTGGATGGTCGCCCGAAGAATGTGTTGGAAATAGCATTTGGGATCTTGTGCACCCCGACGACCTGCAAGCAGCAAAATACTTTTTTGGCACTATTTTATCTGAGCCAAACTCAACAGGAACAACCGAGCTACTCTATAAACATAAAAATGGGAATTATGTATGGATCGAGATTAGTGTAATTAATCTTTTGCACAATCTGGACATTAATGGAATTTTGGGTAATTATCACGAAATAACTGAAAGGAAAAAAGCTGAAATTGATCTGATTGCAGCTAAAAACAAAGCAGAAGAAAGCGACCGATTGAAAACAGCATTTTTGCAAAACATAAGTCACGAAATTCGCACTCCTATGAACGCCATTATGGGCTTCTCGGGTTTAATGCCTGCTAATTTTAACAATAAAGAAAAACTTCAAAGTTTTGCCGATATTATAAACCAGCGATGTAACGACTTATTGAGCATTATTACCGATATACTCGATGTTTCGAAAATTGAATCGGGACAAAGTACTCTAAAAAATGAAGATTGTAAAATAAATGAACTTTTTGCAGAACTTAAATTGTTTTTTAGCGACTACCAAAATCGCACCAATAAAAAACATATTGTTTTAAATTTCATTCCTTTAGTCGACGATGTCAATATTAAAATCGACAAAGTTAAACTCAAACAAATTCTGATTAATTTAATTACAAATGCATTCAAATTTACCGACGAAGGAAGTATTGAATGTGGGTGTGTTCCAATTAATAATAAACTACAGTTTTATGTAAAAGACACTGGAATTGGTATTCCGGAAGACAAGAAAGATTTTGTATTCGAAAGATTTGCACAAATAAAAAATCCTAAAATATTAAATATAGGTGGCACTGGCTTGGGCTTGTCTATTGTTAAAGGTTTGGTCAATTTATTGGGAGGCGAAGTTTGGCTCGAATCGGAATGTTACAAAGGGACAACTTTTTACTTTACCATTAAATTTACATTTAGCAAAGGAACAGAGATGTTGTTAAATAATGAAGTTAATAAAATGAATGAAACAATAAATAACAAAAGCATACTGATTGTTGAAGACGATGAATATAATGCCATCTATCTGAAAGAAATTCTATTGGGTTATTTTTCCAATATTGCAATAGTAGGTTTAGGTAAAGATGCCATAAAGTATGTAGAAAATAATCAGGTCGATTTGATTCTGATGGATGTACGATTGCCTGATATTACAGGATATGAGGCTTCTATAGAGGTATTAAAACTAAAACCAGATATAAAGATAATCACTCAAACTGCTTATGCTGCTCAGGACGAAAAACAAAAGGCATTTGATTCGGGATGTGTCGATTATATTAGCAAACCAACAAAACAAGAACTATTGTTGAAAATGATTAATAAGCATTTGAAATAAAACAATAGGTATAGGCGTTTAGGTCGCTTTCGATATTATTGAAATCTATATATTTAGTCACTACTGTCCGGTTAAAAGACTGTCATTCTAAGCATAACGCAGTGGAGCGAAGAATCTCATTACAAATATTAATATTAGTCGGTTATTAGTGATATTTATTACAATTATGGAAGGTCTACGACCTTCAAAACCTCGTAGAGGTTTCATAATTGTAATAAAACATAGGGATTCCTAAACACCTATATCTATAAAACAAAAAAGGTCGACTTAGCAAAGTCGACCTTTTTTAGTATTTTATAATTTACTATTGAGCAGTATTGCTATATTGAAGTGCAGCAGTTCTCTTGTAACCGTTGTAACGCCATTTAGCGTTTTCTTCGGCTGCTTTGAAAAGTTCAACTGCTTCGGTTGGGAACGATTTCTTCAACGAAGAGTAACGCACCTCGCTCATCAGGAAGTTTTGGAACTCAGCCCAGTTTGGTTCTTTCGAATCGAATTGGAATGGGTTTTGACCTTCTGCTTCAACTTGTGGGTTGTAGCGATACAAGTGCCAGTAACCGCATTCGACAGCCAATTTGGCTTGTTCTTGCGATTTGCCCATGCCCGAACGTAATCCGTGGTTGATACAAGGAGAGTATGCGATAATGATTGATGGACCAGGATAAGCTTCGGCTTCGCGAACTGCTTTGAGGTATTGGCTTTGGCTGGCACCCATCGAAACTTGTGCAACATACACATAACCATAGCTCATAGCAATCATACCAAGGTCTTTCTTGCGAATACGTTTTCCAGAAGCGGCAAATTTAGCAACCGCACCAACTGGAGTCGATTTAGAAGCTTGTCCTCCAGTGTTTGAGTAAACCTCGGTGTCCATAACAAGAATGTTAACATCTTCGCCCGATGCAATTACGTGATCTAAGCCACCAAAACCGATATCGTATGCCCAACCATCGCCACCGAATATCCATACTGATTTCTTAACGAGGTATTGTTCGAGTTTTGTAATTTCGGCAGCAACCGGATTTTTTTCGTTTTTCAATGCTGCTTTTACTTTTTCGCTAGCCACTTTCGATGCTTCTGCATTGTTCATGCCGGCAATCCATTCGGTAAATGCTTCTTTGGTTGCAGGTGCAACTGCTTCTAAAGCTTCGGTCATCATGTTTTTGATGCGGCTACGGTTTGCGTTGGTACCTTGTGCAATACCAAATCCGTATTCGGCGTTGTCTTCAAACAAAGAGTTAGCCCAGGCAACACCTTGACCATTTTTGTTGGTTGTATAAGGCATTGAAGGAGCTGAACCACCATAAATTGAAGAACATCCAGTTGCATTTGCAACAATCATGCGTTCGCCATACAATTGGGTAATTAATTTGATATATGGTGTTTCGCCACAACCTGCACAAGCACCCGAAAATTCGAACAATGGTTGAGCAAATTGAGTATTTTTAACAGCAGCATCTTTCTGTAAGAGTGTGTCTTTGTACGATACATTTTTCGAGAACCAGTTCCAACGATCGATCTCTATAGATTGACTATCCAAAGGCTTCATAACTAAAGCTTTTGTTTTAGCAGGACAAACATCGGCACAGTTGCCGCAACCAGTACAGTCGAGGGTACTAACCTGAATCTTGTATTGTAAGCCTTCTAATGCTTTACCTGTAGCCTTAATTGTTGCTGTATTGGCCGGTGCTGCTGCTAATTCTTTCTCGTCGAGTAAGAATGGGCGGATACAAGCGTGAGGACACACATACGAACATTGGTTACATTGAATACAGTTTGCCGATTGCCATTCGGGAACATTTACAGCAATACCGCGTTTTTCGTATTGCGATGTTCCAGCAGGGAAAGTACCATCTTCGCGACCTGCAAATGCACTTACAGGAAGATCGTCGCCTTTGAGCGAATTTACCGGAACTACTACATTTTTAATGAAATCGGGCATGTCGGCAGTTATACTACCTACCATTACTTTTCCGTCGGCATTTTTCCAGTCGGCAGGAACTTCTATTTTTGTAACAGCAGCACCACGGTCAACAGCGGCGTAGTTCATGGTTACAACTTCTTCACCTTTTTTGCCAAAGTCCTTTACAATGGCTTTTTTCATTTGATCGATTGCTTTTTCGTATGGAATTACGTTGGCAATTTTGAAGAAAGCACTTTGCATAATAGTGTTGGTACGAGTACCAAGACCTAACTCTTCGGCAATAGCTGTTGCATTGATGGTGTAGAAATTGATATTTCCATCTGCCAATTGTTTTTTAACATGGCTTGGCAAACGTTTTTTGGTTTCTTCAACATCCCAAGGCGAGTTGAGAAGGAAAGTGCCGTTTTTCTTGATACCAGCAAGCATATCGTATTTGTCGAGGTACGACGATACGTGACAAGCAACAAAATCGGGACTTACAACAAGGTAAGGTGCTCGAATTTGTGTGTCGCCAAATCGTAAGTGAGAAGTGGTGATACCACCCGATTTTTTTGAGTCGTACGAGAAGTATGCTTGGCTATATTTGTCGGTTGTGTCGCCGATTATTTTAATCGAGTTTTTGTTGGCACCCACAGTACCATCTGAACCTAAACCATAGAATTTGGCTTCGAATGTACCGGGTTTAATAACATTTACTTCGGGTTCCAAAGGAAGCGAATGGAATGTTACATCGTCGACAATACCTACAGTGAATTGGTTTTTAGGTTCGTTCATTTTAAGATTTTTCACAACACCCAACATCATGCCTGGGGTAGTGTCTTTTGAACTCAAACCATAACGACCGCCTATTATAAGAGGAGCATTGGCTTTGCCGTAGAAAATTTCTTTTACATCGAGGTACAATGGATCGCCATTTGCTCCGGGTTCTTTGGTTCTATCAAGAACACAAATACGCTTAACGCTCTTTGGCATTACATTCAATAAGTATTTTGCAGAAAATGGACGGTAGAGGTGAACACTCACCAAGCCTAATTTTTCGCCTTTGGCTGCTAAATAATCGATTACTTCTTTAATGGTTTCGGTAATAGAACCCATTGCAACGATTACGTTTTCGGCATCTGGCGCACCATAATAGTCGAAAGGATGGTATTCGCGACCAGTTATTCTCTTGATTTCTTTCATGTAATCTTCGACCATATCGGGAATTACATCGTAGAAGCGGTTTCCTGCCTCACGACTTTGGAAGTAAATATCTGGGTTTTGTGCTGTACCACGAGTTACAGGGTGTTCGGGGTTCAATGCTCTATCGCGGAATGCTTGTAATTCTTTTTGATCGATCAATTTTGCCAATTGGTCTTGATCGGCTGCTTCAACTTTTTGAATTTCGTGCGAGGTACGGAAACCATCGAAGAAATGCATAAAAGGTACACGCGATTTGATTGCTGCTAAGTGAGCAATAGGAGCTAAGTCCATAATCTCTTGTACGCTACCGGTTGCCAACATTGCAAAACCAGTTTGGCGTGTGCTCATTACGTCGCTGTGATCGCCAAAAATTGAAAGTGACGATGCTGCCAATGCACGAGCCGATACATGGAATACTCCGGGTAACAATTCGCCCGAAATTTTGTACATGTTTGGAATCATAAGCAACAAACCTTGTGAGGCTGTATATGTTGTTGTAAGTGCACCTGCTTGTAACGAACCGTGAACAGCTCCGGCTGCACCAGCTTCCGATTGCATTTCGGCAACACGCACTTGCTGTCCCCAAATGTTTTTACGTCCATAAGCCGACCATTCGTCGATATATTCGGCCATTGTCGACGATGGAGTAATAGGATAGATTGCAGCTACTTCACTAAACATGTAAGCAACATGCGAAGCTGCATAGTTTCCATCGCATGTAACAAATTTCTTTTCTGCCATTTTGTTAATATAATTAATTGATTAATAAACGTTTGTTATTTTCCTTAATAGAGACGTCAAAATTAATGAAAAATGCAAAAACAATATGCCGATAATGATTAAATTCATGTTATTCAGAATGAGTATAAATAAATGTGCAAATTTCAAATGGGGAAATGTGAAAATAGAATGTAAATCATTTTAGACTCTCAATGTGTTGTATTTTAGTAGCGTATTAAAATTTAATAACCTTTAGGGGACGATGGCTTGTATAGTATTTTTTAATTGCATCGGTAAAAAAATCTATGTCCGATAAGGGTTTTATGAGTTCGTGAAGTTCGTCTTGATTGTTTATATCGGTAAAATCGACATATGCATATCCGAATGCTTTACCTTGCCGTACTTTTATAACACTTTTCTCTTCAGTGTTACGTCCATTGTCAATAATAAAAAAACTCTCTTCACCAAAACCACCATTTGTTTGTTCTTCAGTTTTTTTCTTTAATGGATTGAAGGGTGGATTGTGTTTTTTTATTTCTGCATATTCAAAAAATGAAGCTAATAGTTCATTTCCGGCACTTTCAAAAGAAACATCTGCAATTCTGTCGATAAGTTGACTAGTTTTTTTGCTTACTCGGGTTGTAAAATGCGAGTAAACTTTATTCTTAATATTTAGAGCCTTACCAATAAAAAGTATATTTCCCATATTGTCGTACAAATAATAAACTCCGGCATTTTCGGGAAGTAGCCTGAATACATCGGTCGATAATATGGGGTATTGCGATATTTGAGGAATATCAGTTAAGCTTTTTTTAACTTCAAAAGGCTGTTTGGTTAGTAGTAATTCGAAGAGTTTTACAGTAGCCAATGCATCGCCAGCTGCTCTGTGGCGGTCTGAAATACAAATTTTAAGTTCCTGACAAATATTGCCCAAACTATACGATTTATAACCAGGAATAAGCTTGCGACTTAGCTTTACTGTACATAAGGTATCGCGTTGGTACAAATAGCCGAGTCTTTCGAATTCGTTTTTTACAAAACCATAGTCGAATTGTGCATTGTGTGCAACAAAGGTACAACCGTCGGTTATTTCAATAATTTTTTTGGCAATTTCGGGGAAGGTAGGAGAGTTAGCAACCATTTCGTTGCTTATACCTGTCATTTGAGTTATGTATAACGGTATCCTCTTCTCGGGGTTTATCAATGTTACAAATTCATCGACCACCCGCTCACCATCGTGCTTATATATAGCAATTTCGGTAATCTTTTCTGTCTTAGGACTGCCACCTGTGGTTTCTATGTCGATGATGCAATACAAAATTTAATGTGCAAATTTCAAATGTGAAAATGTGAAAATGTGAAAATGTGAAAATGTGAAAATTTTCACATTTTCACATTGAATTATTTTACCAAAGTTTTGCAGGGTATTTACCGGCTGCAATGAGGTTTTTGATACGTTGAATGGTCGATTCTTTATCTTCTTTATAAGTAACACCAAACCATTGGTCGGGAGTGTCTAGCACTTTCACTTTTGCTTGATTTTCTTTGGTTAGAAGATTTATTGCAATTGGAATGTAAAATTCAGACTTTATGTTACCTGCATTTTGCTGAATAAATTCAGTGAAAAATCTTTTTAAATGAGAGAAAACAGAAGCAGGAAAACCCCAGAAGTTCATCGAAACTATTTCTTCACCGGTCAAAGGTTTTAGACTTTCGTCGCTGTCTTTGAACATTATCTGCTGGTTTTCCATGCGTTGAATTGATGTGCGTTCTACTACATCGGTCAAGAAACCGTCTTTGTTGGTTCCGCAAACACCTCGCGAAACAAATCCGTGTTCAGATAGGGTATTTTTCAATATAAAACCTACCATACTGTATGTTTCGTGTTCGTCGGCACGAGGAGTACTAAGGTAATCGGCCATGTTTTTGAACGATGTCGCACCATAGAAGTCGTCGGCATTAATCACAGCAAATGGCTCTTTAATGGCATCGGCAGCAACCATTATAGCATGGGCTGTTCCCCATGGTTTTTGTCTGTCGGCTGGTACTGTTATGCCGGCAGGTACATTGTCGAGCTCTTGAAAAACATAATCGACGGCTATTTGTTTTTCGAGTTTGCTGTATGCTTCTTTAAACTCAGCTTCAATACTTTTGCGAATAACGAATACTACTTTTCCGAAGCCTGCACGTTTGGCATCGTAAACTGAATAATCGATAATGGTTTCGCCCGATGGTCCAAGTTTATCTACTTGCTTTAAACTTCCATAGCGGCTTCCCATTCCGGCTGCTAATATCAATAATGTTGGTTTGGTGATTGACATGTATTTTTTAATTTTTATTTTGTTTTCGCAAAAATATAGATTTTAGGTATTTAGAATTATTATATTTGTTTTTTTTATTAAATAATTATGAAAACCACATGTTAATATAAGTTTAAATACATAAGTATTTATTAAACAAATACGTGTGATTTCATCATACCTTAATAAACAAAAAATAAATATGATGAATTATAAGGTAAGAAAAATTAATAAAGCAATTAGTGGGCAATTAACAGTTCCAGCATCAAAAAGTATTGCCAATCGATTACTCATTATACAAACTTTGTCGGGCAAAAGTTTTAAAATCGATAATTTATCAACATCCGACGATACTAAGGTTTTATTCAAAGCATTAACTTCAAACGAGCATTTAGTTGATATTGGACATGCTGGTACTGCTATGCGATTTGCGTGTGCCTATTTTTCAAATTCGAAAACGGTTAAAAGGCTCACAGGATCTGAACGTATGAAGAACAGGCCTATTGGAAGTTTGGTCGATGCTTTGAAAAGTTTAGGGGCCGACATTGAATATACCGAACGAGAAGGTTATCCGCCTTTGCTCATAAATGGAAAACCTCTAAAAGGAGGCAATGTAAGTATCGATAGTAGTGTAAGCAGTCAGTTTATAAGTGCTTTGCTAATGATTGCACCTACTTTTAAAGAAGGATTGGATCTTCGACTCGACAACGATGTTATCTCTTCGTCTTACATACAAATGACAATCGATATAATGAAATATATGGGTGTGGAAGTTGTTTCGGAAGAAAATAGATTGAAAGTAGCACCTCAAAAATATATTGGCAAAGATATATTTGTAGAAGGCGATTGGAGTGGAGTGTCATATTGGTATCAAATGGCTGCTTTTGCCGAAAATCCCGAAATTTTTATTAAAACATTGCAAAAAGAAAGCTTCCAAGGCGATGCCGCGGTAGCCGAAGTGTTCAAACCTTTTGGTATTCAAACCGATTTTTTCCCCGATGGTATAAGAATTACTAAAAAGGCCATAAAACCAGACTTCTTTCAATTTGATTTTGTCGAAAACCCAGATTTAGTGCAGACCTTGGCTGTTACCTGTGTTATGCTCGATATCCCATTTAAGTTTGAAGGAACTCAAACTCTCAGAATAAAGGAAACCGATCGAATTGCTGCTTTGCAAAACGAATTGGCCAAATTTGGTGCTTCATTGAAATATGCCGATAACGGAATACTTATATGGGATGGCAAAAAAAACAAAGTTGAATCGAAATCCTTTACTATTCCAACTTATCACGATCATCGTATGGCGTTGGCTTTTGCCCCCATTGCATTGTTGGGTTACGACATGATTATTGAAGAACCTAATGTGGTTAATAAATCGTATCCCGAATTTTGGAACGACCTGAAATTGTTTGGTTTTGATATATCGGAACACAGAGAGCCGGAGTCATAGGGTTAAATTCTTCGAGACTCCGTGCCTCTGTGTTTATTTTACAGGAATATTTTTGAGCACTTCAGTCAAATAGTCCCAGAAACGAGCAACAGAACCTATATGCACTTTCTCGTCTGGCGAATGGGGGTATTTGATGGTAGGACCAAACGAAACCATCTCCATATCGGGATATACGCTGCCAATAATACCACACTCTAAGCCGGCATGGACAACCACTACATGAGCTTCTTTATTGTATAGCTTTATATGTGTTTCCTTCATTATTCGTAAAATATCTGAGTCGATATTGGGTTTCCAGCCCGGATAGCTGCCCGAATGCTTTACTTCTGCACCAGCCAATTGCATAGTGCTTTCAATAGTCTTACACAAATCGTCCTTAGCACTTTCGATTGAGCTGCGAACCAAAAATTTAACCTCGAGCATCCCCGAAAAGGTTTTTACAATGGCAAGGTTCGTAGATGTTTCAACTACATCTTTCAAACCATCGCTCATCCTTACAGAACCATTAATAACACCATAAATTGCACTCAGTGCCCGGTTTTGAAAATCGCTGCTAAATGAATATTCCGATTTACAGGTATTTTCTACAATTATGTTTAAGTTGGGTTCAGTAAAGGCTAACTCTTTAGAAACTGTTTGTTTGAATTCTTCAATAAAAGTTCGAAAATAAGCTTCTTCACCTTTAGCAATAGCAATACAAGCAAATGCTTCTCGGGGTATGGCGTTGCGAAGTGTGCCTCCATCAATCGTAATAATTCGAATATTAAAGTCTTTTGTAGCATTCCAAAGTAAACGAGCCATTAATTTATTGGCATTTCCGCGCCCCATATTGATATCGATGCCCGAATGACCACCATTTAGTCCGGTAAGGCTTATTTTAAATGATCCAAAATCAGAAGGTGTTTTTTCATAAGAAATTGTAAAATTGGCAGTCGTATTTACCCCTCCGGCACACCCAATACAAAGCTCTCCTTCATCTTCGGTGTCGAGGTTTAGCAGTATTTCGCCATTCAGAAAATCGGGTTTTAGTTCAAAAGCACCGGTCATACCTGTTTCTTCGTCAATGGTAAAAAGGGCTTCAATTGGGCCATGCTCTAAAGTGGCATCTTCCAATGTTGCTAATGCAGCAGCTGCGCCTATTCCATTGTCGGCTCCAAGGGTTGTTCCCTTTGCCTTAACCCATTCGCCTTCGATAAAGGTTTGTATGGGGTCTTTCTCAAAATCGTGAACTGTGGTCTCGTTTTTCTGAGGAACCATATCGACATGAGACTGTAATACAAGTTTTTTGCGATGCTCAAATCCAAAAGTTGCGGGTTTTAATACAACTATATTACCAACATTATCAATCTTATATTCGAGCTTTTGAGCTATTGCAAATTGTTTGATATATTCTATAATTTGCTGCTCGTGTTTCGAAGGGTGAGGAATATTGCATATTTCGGAAAAGTGTTTCCACAAAATGTTTGGTCGAAGTTGCTTTATTTCGGTATTAATCATATTTATTTTTTGTTTGTTAAGGTACGATTGAATTGCATATGTTTGTGAGGTAAATACTTATTTGTAAGTGTTTTGCAAAAATATATGGGTTTCATTCTTATTAATTGTTAATATTTGTCAAAAATAATAGATGTGATCGGATATTAATCAACAATTGATATATTTGCTTTGTTTATAAAATAAAAAAAATGAAAAGAATACTAATTGTATCGGTACTATTATTGTCGACATATATGGTATTTTCGCAATTGATACCAGTAAAATGGTACACTATTGAAGAAGCCGAAAAACTAAATCAACAACAACCTAAGAAATTTATGATCGATGTTTATACCGACTGGTGTGGGTGGTGTAAAAAAATGGACAAGGAAACTTTTGCCAATCCTTTTATCTCGCAATATCTGAATGAACACTTTTATCCTGTCAAATTCGACGCAGAACAATCGAATCCGATTGCTTTTGGGGGTAAAAGTTTTTCAAATGCAAACACAGGAGCACGAAGTACCCATGAATTTGCACAGTTATTGCTAAACGGACAAATGTCGTACCCATCAATAGCATTTATTACCGAGCGTTTAGAACTATTAGGAGCAGTTCCCGGATACAAAGATCCCAAAGGTATGGAGGCTTGGTTGGTCTATGTTAAAGAAGAACACTTTAAAACACGAAAATTCGACGAATTTATGCTTTCTTTTAAAGGAAGAATTCAGTAATTACGAATGACAAATGACTAATTACTAATTGAATGAAATTGTATTTATTTCTAATTGACATTAGTAATTTGTAATTAGTCATTAGTAATTAGTGTCTCTAAGAAAACTCATCAATTTTAAAAATTGCAACAGTTATTTAGAATGTTTCTAAATAGTCGGATCTGTTTTTATTATTTTTTCTTGCAAATTTTTAAGGCATCGGATAAATTTCTCTAAAAAAGCAATTTCTAGGTG
>CAMDBI010000047.1 GCA_945889005.1 Bacteroides fragilis | reverse complement strand
ATTCTCCACCCTCCTACGTCGGGTAGTATTTTTTAAAAAAACCTTGACTATCCGAAACTTTATAGCCTGAACCAAAAGGCTTTCTTTTTTCCCTTTTTCTTTTAAAAAATATTGCGCGAGCGAAGCGAGCATTAGTTATTAACTTAAAGCGTTCAAACCATGAAAACATTTAACATCAAATCATTTTCTGAAGGAAATCAAAGCCAAAAACCTCATTTCTTCGCTTTAAACAAGGGTATGAACTCAGGCAAACCACTTTTACAACCGTGCCCCAATTGTTTCAAAATTGAAGCTCAAAACGAAGAACAAAAAGAAACTTTGTATTGGGTTTCATTTGCACTTTGGAAAGCAAAAGCTTTTCATCCTTTTTTAGTCGGTTCGGTCATTCCATTTATTCGCATCGGTGACTTTTCTCAACTAATCAGCGAAAAATTGGAGCTTGCAAAAGCAAGTCCGGCTGAATTTTCAGCAACTATCGAAAAACTCCGTTTTATCGAGTTGAAAGAAAAACAGTTTTTACAAAACTTGCAGCTCATTCGGGAACTAAAAAGCGCATATATAAGCAAGTATTTCAACCGAAGGTTTTAAGCCTTCGGTTATTCAATTTTTATTCATACTTTGCTATAAATCAAACTTATTACCCATGGCAAATTTCGAAAACGCTTTAAACAAAACCCTCATTCACGAGGGCGGATATGTTTTTGACCTCGACGACCCGGGCGGCGAAACCTACAAAGGCATTGCCCGAAATTCAAACAATACCTGGACAGGCTGGCAAACTATTGATTCACTCAAGAAACAGCCCAATTTCCCGAAGAATATGGACACCAACACCGTTTTACAGGAAAACATCAAATCATTTTATAAAGCCAATTATTGGGACACCATAAACGGCAACGACATACAAAACCAAGCGGTTGCAGATTCCATTTTCGACTTTGCTGTTAATGCCGGAGTAAAGACAAGTGCAAAAATGGTTCAAACCATTATCGGCACTTCGCCCGATGGTAACATTGGTCCAGCATCGCTAGCCAAATTAAACACTTTCGATTCAGAATATTTTCTGGCATTGTTCAAGGTCGCTAAAATTGAGCGATACATGGAAATTGTCAAGAAACGCCCAACAAGCAGCAAATTTCTTTATGGTTGGATTAAACGAACAATTTCGAAATCGGCCTAAAACGAAAAAAAGGCCTATCGTTTCCGATAAGCCTTTTTTCCTAATCCAATTTGTTTTATTGTCGTCCTTTAATCGCCATTTACGGCAACCTGACTAACTGCTGTCATTACCGTTCCGGCTGCAATCATATAACCTGCCACCGAGACCAGTATAACTGGCATTACAGGAGCTGCCAATATTGCCCCACCAGCAGCAGCCAACGACAAACCAACCGTTCTCAAATTCTTAAATATTTTGGGTGTTGGTGCGAAAATACGCTGTACCAACGATAAACTACTTCGTGCCATTTTTCAAATCTTTAAATGTGAATGATTCAATATGATTTAATCGTTTTTCAAGAAATTCGATTTTCTGATTCATCAAATCGTTTATTCCTTTAAACTCTGCTTTTATAAGCGTGGTAGTGGCTTTTACTTCGCCCAGGTCTTTTTCAACGCCTTTAAAATCCCTGTGCAATTGCTTAGTAAAAAACGCCACCACCGACAACAGCACCGTTATAATTATCCCGAATAGCTGTAAATCGCTCATACATTAAGCAGTTTCTACGATTGCAAGGGCGTTGTATGCACCGTTTTTCATCGAGTACTGTACTCCATTCACCAACTGAAAAAACTCAACTTTAAGCAAGAAAAGTTTTGTGCCAGCTCCAGCAGGTACAGCAGTAGGTGTCAAAGTTACAGCAGTAGAAGCTGCTCCAACAGCAAGGTTTAAAACATTGGTCAGTTTCACATCGGAAACACCCGTTGCCAAGTTCACATTTGCCATCGCACCTGTCAAACTCACATGAGTAGCTCCAGTCGGAAAAGCAATATCTGTTGCAGGTACAATCCCGGCAATTGTTATAACGCCAGTTGCAGGAGCAACCACAAATGGTTTGTACAATACAGCCCCAAGAACTGCATTTATATTGAAGTTAAAACCCTTCAACAATGTTCTGCCGGGCACTGTTGCAATGCCAATTGCTGGGGTACGTTTGCCCCTTACGCTCGTTACATCTTGCTTCATAACATTGTGCATCAAAGTTGTTACCCTCGAAGTAACCTTGTTATCTGCCGCCGTCATTAACAGCGGTCTTAGCGCATCACGCATGAATTTTCCGGCTGAACCAGCCGCTCCAAACTCTGTGTTGTTTTCTCGAGTTCGTGCAAAATTCGGGTCATTCAGTATTCGGTCGCCCGACACGCCACCCTTTTCTCTTACCAAGTGTTCACCACTCGATTTGTAGAAGGTCAAACCACCTACGGTGCCTTCTATTTTCACAATACCTTTTTGTAAAGCCATAATCTTAATTTTTAAATTGTTAAACTTTTGTTATTTGATTATGACAGAAAGATAAAACCCTATAAAATGGCTTCCTAAAGATTGGTTCCGTTTATGCTGTTAATTGCCTTATTATGCACATTTTACAGGTTTATTTGTAATAGAAAAGCACTTATATTTGTTGTATCGTAATAACAAAGTAATATTTAAATCATGGATAACTTACAAAATACGACTTTAGGTGAAAAAAGAATTGGTATATATGCTAAGGACATTCAAATTTTAACTGGCAAAAGCGAGCGATACGCTCGTAAAATTATTGCACAGGTTAGAAAGTTCTATTCAAAAAGAAAAGACCAAATTGTTTCGATAAATGAGTTTTGTGGTTACATGGATTTAAACGAACAAGAAGTAAGAAAAGCAATAATATTTTAATACATATAATAAACACATCAAAACCGCAATAAATATAGAAAGTACAACAAAATAAGGTACTTTCTCATTTGTTGTACCTATGTTGTACCTACCAATAATAAAGCCCTTATGAAGTCATATTTCATAAGGGCTTTGTCGTTATGTATATATTCAGTAGCGGACTTCGGAGGCACTACCCTATCCCAAGAGGCAGGAACTACCTGCGAGACGAGGTGCTAAATAACCTACAAAACCTGCTATTGGCTATGACCCGCTGTTAGCAACAGGCATTTTTTATTTGTTTTTTTAATTTTAAAGTCGATTAAATGTGCAAAAGTATCCACCGTGGGTTGGCGTGGGATGGGCAGGAAGGCTCTTGCCGCAAACTTTGGTGGTGTGATGGCTCGTGCGGTTTGCGGCATGTGCCTTGCTGCGACGGGATGGGTGCAAGGGCTTGTGCTGAACTATCTTTTTTATTGTCGAATATTGCAAGTAAGTTTGTAAATACCAAAAGTAGACACATGAATAATGCAAGTAAATACATAATTATCAAAAGTAAATATATGAATGTATCAAGTAAGCAGATAAATATCGAAAGTAAACACATGAATATTAAAAGTAAGTAGCTGAATATAGCAAGTAAGCATATTCATGATGCACGTAAACACCTGAATATGGAAAATAGCTATATAAACATTGCAAGTGAACATATAAATATTAAAAATTAATACACGAATGTCATTAGTTATATTATTGTGTCAATATTCAAACCGCAGGTTTATATAAAAAGGAAACAAGAAGTGTTGTTGTTACTCCTTGTTCCACTTATTTTACTGTATTCTTTTAAAATACTTATCCATTTCGCCATTTGTAATGATACGGTTAAGTTTGGCTGTGTCAAAATCGTGATAAGGATCATATAACACGTCATCCTGATCCTCCCAATACTCTGAAAACGGGTGACGGTCGATAATTAAAGAAAGCAGAGTATCTACATTTTCATGGCCAAAATAGGTTTTGTATTCATCCCAGGTCATTGAAAGATATGCGGATCTGATGCCTAAAGTACCTTTTGCATAATACCCATTTAATAATTTTATAGGCATCTGCCTTGTGGGATTATTCGCATTTGGAAGTGCAGAAACTTTCATTGAGTCCGTTTTCTCGGTTCTAATACAAACCTTGTCCTCGTATGGACCTCTAAATTTGTAAATTTCAATAACTGGACCTTCAGCATCATTATGACAACTTGAAATAATTAATGTTGTCAATGCAACGATTAAAATTTTTAAGTATCTCATATCTAATATTATTTATAAATTAATATTTTATCATTAAAGATAGTATTGTTTTTTATTATCTTGATATAGTGCATTCCATTAGAGAACTTTGAAGTATTAATCACTGAAGTTTCTTTCGATAATTCTGTTAACATTACACATTTGCCATCAATGCTATAAATTTCCAATTTGCATGGTAAAAGTGTTAAATCTACTGTAATACATACATATCTGGAAGCTGGATTAGGATATACTTTATACGGACTATTGTAATCTATTTTTGGCTGAACTTGATTTTCCTGATAAATATAACCTTTAGAATGTGATGCATAAAAAGGAGCTTTGGCAGCATAGCTAAAATAACAACGTGCTCCTGACTGGGACTCAAATCCAGATGATAGCTCAATTCCTGTTGATGAAGTTAACATAAGATGGGCATTAGTTTTCACCACGTGGTTGTATGAATATTTTCCCTGGGCATAGTCGCAATAAAGAATACCAGAAGAAATATCATCATTGAAATGCCTATCACCTGAAAAAGAATCATAATTAGGTTGAATATTGATTATTGCTCTTTGAAACATATCATAGTCAAGATCACCTATTGACATAAATTCATTGCCACTTCCAAAACCAAAATTAAAACAATATAAATATGAACCATCACTTAAAAGTCTATATCCATCTAACACAAAATAATGCCAACCATTAAATACTGACTTTGCTCCAAAATATATTAAAGGCCTGTTATTGTCAATCTCGTTTCGTAGCTTTGCTTCCCATTCACTTGAACTATAATCGTTTTTCTTAATTGTACTTGTGGATTGATAGTAAAATATATCGTGTAAGGCATCTTCAATTCGAGGGATAACAGTATATGTTCCTCCAGAAGTTGGGGTAGAAAAAATTGATCTGGCGCACATCAATAAAAAGTGAGCGACTGGGGTAACATCTTCTCCATTAGTTAAAGCAGGTTTTATGTCATCCCATGGGATGCACGCAGGCCAATATATATCACCTTCAAGTTGGACTAACGGTGGGGCAGACAATGTTGGATAATTAAAAAGGATGTTCATCAAATTATCCTGAAGAGGCCATTTCCAGTAATACATAAGCTGCCCCATAGCGACTGCACCACACCCTAGCCATGCCTTTCCACATGGGGCATCACTAGCACCTGATGAAACACATTCATTGTTGTAACCAGGACAACCAAAATCATTGTTTTTACCTTGCTTCCATATTAAATCTTCAGGTAATAAGACTTTGGAAGAAACAACAGAGCTTTTCTGTTTTGAATCCAAGTTTAATATAAGATTTTTAGCATCCCAAGAATCATGCTTCTTAACATTAGCGCTTCGTGTTTTAGTATAAAGACTCTTTGCATAAGAATTTATAAACATTTTGATTGTTGGATTATCCCTGTCTTTATCAAAATTTCCCTTTGTAGAATATCCAAGTATCGGCCTCCCGACATTATCAGCCGAAACAATGTACCAACCACTATCTTTAAAGCTTATTGCATAAAGAAGAGTTTTGTTATTTAAGCAAATTGTATCTATTTTACTAAAATCAAAATTTCGTTTTGATTTGATTTGTTTTAAGAACAAAGAAACTGCGTTTTTTGCATCTTCTTCGTTTACAGGTTCTGCATTTAATATCGAGCTAAATAAAATTAAGCAAATTGTTATTAATAATATTTTTAAAGTTTTCATCTTACTTTTTTAAGTTTGACATTGATATACAATTTATTTTTATCATTTTAATTCACTTTTTTATTGAGTTGTTTTTTTATCTCAACCAATTCTGCCTTAATTGTATTTATATCTGCTACTTTGCTTCTAATAATAGAATCTTGTTTTTCAATGATTGCTTGTTGTTCATTAACGGCATTTGTAAGAATAGGAATCATACCAATATAATCAACTCCGTAGAGTCCTGTAGAAGTATCTTTCTTTACTAATTCCGGGAAGATTTCTTTTAAGTCTTGAGCAATGAATCCAATTCTATTTTTATTTTGTATTCTTAATTCTTCTGTTCTTTTATTTGTTAAAGTTTTTTGGAGATTATTGATATTGTTTTTTGGAGAAGATACCGAAATATCACCTATATTATTTGATGGAATATTATTATCTACTGAAGGGTTAAAATCATATGAAACACCTTTCACAGATCTTATCTTCTTTAAACAACCTGACATATTCTTAATATTAGTTTTTAGCCTTTCATCGCTTGAAATTGTAAGCCATCCATTAAGCCAAATGTTGTACGAGTATATTTGGTATAAAGGAGCATCATATTTTCCTAAAATTCCCCAATTAGAGCTACAATACATAATTGGATCAGAATAGGTATCTCCACCATTTACTTTATCAAATATCCACGGATAAATATCATCGCCGTAACCACCATTTGTTGCTGGATTAAACTTTCTCATAATTAATCTTGGATAATAATCAAAATATGCACTACTATTATTGTGATGCAATCTTAATCTGTTGCCATTGTCAAGGGCATTTCCAATCCAATAGGACTTTCCAAAAGGGAGCACAACATCGTTATTACTGTTTATTGATAATTGCGCAAATAGGTTACCAAGTGAACCTAATAAAAGTAAAAGGATAATAATTTTTTTCATGTTTATTTGATTAAAAGTTGATAAATATTTAATTGTTAAAAAAATTCTATTTGCTTTTAAAATTTAGACTTATTAGTATTTCTAAACAAGCAGCACAAAACTATTTGCAACGCACGAGCACGGGCAAAAAAAGCAAGTGTTTGGCAGCGCAGCGAAGCTTGCAGGGAAGGGCTGCCAAACTGTTGCTTTGAGCGATGGATATTTGTTTGTTTATTCATTTTGTTTATCCGTTAAGCTAATCATCGGAGAATTTTTTGCTTGTTGCTAACGTTGGCGGGTATGGCCAGTAGCGGACTTCGGAGATACTTCCCTATCCTACGAGGTAGAAACTACCTGCGAGACGAGGTGCTGAATAACCCACAAACCCCGCTATTGGCTATGACCCGCTGTTGTGTGCTGCCCTTTATTTTCTTAATTTTTTATTTTATTCTCTCAAAAGTGGCACTGCTGTTGCTAGGTGCGGTGGCGTGGGACGGACGGCTAGGCTCTTTTGCAGCCTTTGGCTTTTGCGGGAAGCCTGTGTGGGCTGCAAATGTGCCTTGGCGTGATGGGATGGGTGCGTGGGCTTGCTCCGAGCTATCTTCTCGACGGACAAATCATTATGGGTTCTAATCTATCAAGTGTTTGTTAAGCATTGACAACAACAAATCAACCTTTATGGGTTTGCTTATATAATCGTTAAAGCCTGCATCTATTGCTTTTTGTTTATCGCTAACAGCTGCAAAGGCTGTTTGAGCAATTATTTTTAAAGTTGGGTTTTGCAGTTTTATTTGTTTTGCAGCTTGGTAGCCGTCCATGTCGGGCAGTTGGATGTCCATCAAAACTAAATCGACCGGTTGTGAAGCAGCAATTTGAATTGCCTCGGTTCCAGTTTCTGCCAGATGAATATTTAAACCTGTTTCGGAAAGCATTTCTTTTATATAATCGGCACTGTATATATCGTCTTCGACTACTAGGATAGTTTTATTGGCAAATATGCTTAGCTTGGGTTCTTCGACCAATAAAGGTTTTGTTGGCAAGGGTTGAGCTAATTTATAAGGAAATGTAAATGAAAAAGTACTGCCTTTACCGGGTTCGGAATTTAGAAAGATTTCGCCACCCAACAAGCTAATCAAGCCACGGGTTATTGATAAACCCAAACCAGTACCACCAACAGCACGATTTTCGGTTTGTCTTAACTGGGCGAAACGCTCGAAAACTTCGGTTTGTTTATCGGATGGAATACCAATACCTGTATCGGTTACATAAAATATGAGGTTACTGTTTTCGAATTTACAACCCCCTTCTACTGAACCTTTATTTGTAAACTTAAAAGCGTTGGTGAGCAGGTTTACGAATAATTGTTTCAATTTGCCTTTATCGGCAATAATAACAGCACCCGAGGGGTCGCAAAATGCCTGCAAACAAAACTTTATATGTTGTTTTTTATGTCGTTGCTGGTATTCTACAAATTGCACTGTAAGCTCTTCGAACAATAAAGCCAGGTTACATTCTTCCAAATAAATTGGCAATTGACCCGATTCAATTTTGGCAATATCGAGTATATCGTCAATTATAGCGAGCAAATCATCGCTTCGCTGGTCAATTATTTGGGTGAAATTCTTCAGTTTTTTTTCGTTGCTGGAGTCACGAACCAATAATTGGGAAAAGCCTTTAATTGCATTTAAAGGCGTACGAATTTCGTGGCTCATATTGTGCAGAAAAGCTGTTTTAAGGCGGTCGTTTTCCTGAGCTTGTTCTTTGGCTTGTATAAGCTCTATCTCCATTTGCTTACGCTGAGTAATATCTACAGCAGTAACAAAACAATGTTTCTCGTTTTCTTTTGCAATGCCAGTGAGATAAACATAGAGTTGAGAATTATCTTTTGTAGAAATGGTTACTTCGCAATTTTGGGTTAACGAACTTTTAAATACTTTTTCGATGAAACTGGTAAATACAGCTTTTGAACCATTGGAAACAAATAAACCGAAGTGGTTGTTTTGTAATTGCGAACGCTCTTTGCCAAGTAACTTAGCTCCAGCGAAATTCAATTCAATTATATTTGAATTTTGAGTTAGAGTAAAATAGCCAATTGGGGCAAAATCGAATAGCTCGGTGTATTTTTCGGAAGCTGTTTCGGCTTGTTCTTTTGCTAATATAAGTTCTTCGTTTTGTAACTCCAGTTCAATCTGGTGTACTTGTAGCTCGTGAATGAGTTTCAGTGCTTCGTCCTCCGAAAGTTGCGCTTTTGTATCAATCTTTTTATTCGCCAATAATCCTTCGGCTTTTTGGCGAAGGGGTTCGGTGTTTGATTTTTTAACTGAAATATTCATCATAACCTCTATTATTTAATGGTGCTACCTAAAATATTTGTAAACCGGAAGAACTTATACTTTCTTGCTTTTCCTCAGTGCTTCATTTGCTTCTTTAAGTTCTACTTCTAATTTTTTATATTTTGTAATATCGTTGAATGTTATTACCAAACCATCGATATGGTCGTCGAGTGTACGATAAGGCATAATGCGAACGTTAAACCACTTTTCGCTAATTGTTGCTTTTGCCGTTTCGATAGATACGAGTGTTTTGAGTACCTGACGTGCGTGGCTGTCAATATCGGGATATTGCAAATCGGTAACCAAGTCGGTAAAAGGGCGACCAATATCGGCATTCCGAAGTTTAAATATATGTGTTGCAGGGTCAGTAAAACGACGGATATTTAATTCTTTATCGACAAAAAGGGTGGCAATTTCGGTGCTGTTGAGCAGGTTTTTCATATCGTTATTGGCCTGTACAAAATCGTTGACCTTACTCTGAAGTTCAATATTCACTGTTTGCAATTCCTCGTTAAGGCTTTGCATTTCTTCCTTTGATGTTGTAAGCTCTTCGTTGGTCGATTGAAGTTCTTCGTTGGTTGATTGTAATTCTTCGTTAGTCGATTTTAGTTCTTCCTGCGAAGTTTGCATTTCTTCACGGGTGCTTTGCAGTTCTTCGTGATTTCGCTGCAATTCGAGTTCTAATTCTTTTTGGCGTGATGAGGAAATTCGTTTCCCTACTTTGTGTTCAATTATAGGGGCAACATCGTTAAATACTACCATAATCATACCTCTTACGGCTTCGGGAGCTTCGATGCGTTGCAAGGTAACATCAACAAATTGAGTACCTCCGTTAGTTCCGATTTTAATATTGTGCAATATAATAGGTTCGAAACTTTGTAAAGACTTACGAAATGCTCCGGGTAATTCGTGGCGCAAACCTTCGCGAGCCATGGCAAAGATATTCCAATTGGCTTTTCCGGCAACAGGCTCAAGGTATTTTCCAGTACGCCCTGTAATGTAAATAATATCGCCTTTATCTTTTACTAGTACACTGGCTGGAGCAAAGCGTTGCAATAAAATATTGTCGGTAATGGATTGGATGTTTTCAACAACCTTAGTTGTTGTAATATTTGTTGTCAAAGGCTTTTTGTGATAAAATGAGCTGGGGAAGTCGATTAAATCGGGCGAAATACCTTTGGTGGTTCGCATATAAATTTTCAGTTTATTGTCTAACTCAGTAAACCCATCCTTGTTATTACCAAGCGTTTCGGCAGTTCCAAGCACCATTATTCCACCGGGATTAAGACTATAATTAAATAAAACCATAAGTTTTTTCTGCAACTCGGGTTCCATATATATAAGCATATTGCGGCATGTTAGTATGTCGAGCTTTGTAAATGGTGGGTCTTTAATTACATTTTGGGGAGCAAATACGACCATTTCACGTATCATGCTATTTATGCGGAAACCATCGCCTTCGATAGTAAAGAAACGGTTCAGGCGCTCGGGCGATACATCGGCAGAAATGTTAGAAAGAAAAACGCCTTTACGTGCTTTCTCAATAGCATCGTCGTCTATGTCGGTGGCAAATATTTGTAAAGTTAAGTTTTTATGTTTCTTGGCAGTTTCAAGCACTTCTTTAAAAGTAATAGCAAGTGAATAGGCTTCCTCGCCAGTTGAGCAGCCTGGTATCCAAGCCCGTAATACATAATTATCGGTCAATCGGTCAAACAATGCGGGTAGAATTTCTTCTTTGAGCTTTTTCCAAACGGCAGTATCACGAAAGAACGCTGTAACACCAATTAATAATTCTTTGAATAATATATCAAGTTCATTGGGGTTTTCCTGCAAAAAGCGAACGTAGTTTTGTATTTTGTCTATTTGATGAACTCCTTTGCGCCTCTCGATACGGCGAAACAGGGTATTCTTTTTGTATAACGAAAAATCGTGCCCTGTTTGTTCCCGAAGCAGAATAATAATCTTGTCGAGGTTACTTTTGGTTTTGCTGTCTATTTCGATATCAGTTTTAACAGTGGGTACAAACTTAAGAAGGCTAACTAGTTTGGCAGGTAATTCTTCTGCTGTTGCAACAATATCAGCATTAACAGCTTCAATGGCATTTCGAGGCATACCATCGAATTTGGCTGTGGACGGGTCTTGTACTAATACTGCTCCATTTTTTTCTTTTATGGCTTTTAGCCCCAAACTTCCATCGGAACCCATACCAGATAGTATTATTCCTATGCTTTTATCGAGTCGGTCGTTGGCCAATGATTTGAAAAATATATCGACTGGCAAACGTAAGCCTCGTAATTCAAGCGGCTCAAACAAATGTAATGTATCATTTAATATTGATAGGCTCTTGTTAGGCGGTATAACATAAACATTATTAGGTTTTACTTTTAGTTGGTCGGCTGCTTGTAACACCTTAATTCGGGTTATCCGTTGCAACAATTCGGGCATAATACCCGGATGGGTTGGGTCGAGATGTTGAATTACGATAAATGCCATACCATTATCGACTGGCATATTTGAAAAGAATTGCTCTAATGCTTCTAATCCACCTGCCGAAGCACCAATACCAACAATCGGGAATTGAGGTAAATCAGTTTTTATAGGGATTATTTCTTTTATATTGTCTGCTGTTACAGGCTTTTTTAGCTTCATCTGAAATAGTTATAAGAAAGTTGTCAAGTAAAGTTACGTTGTATTTTAATTAAACTGTTATCAAATTGCAGAAATGTATCCACGAAGCAGGAGCGTTGGCAAAAAAAGCAGTGTATAGCAGCGCAGCGAAGCTTGCAGGGAAGGGCTGCTATACTCTGCTTTTGTGCGGTGGGGTATTTTTTTGTCTTTCAAATCAAGTGGTAAATAAGTGACGGAGCGGTTTTCATGGGTTGCACACAACGTTTGACAATATGGCCAGTAAGGGATTGCGGGCGATTTTCTATCGGGTTACGCGAAAGTTGAAGCGGACTACAAACCTTCGCATACCACCGAAGCCCTTATTGGCTATATTGTGTGTTGGCGTTTCGTTTTTTATTTTATCATTTTTTTATAATCATTTCTACTATATACTCCAGGGCTTGCATGAGAACCAAAATCCATTTCAAACCTAACAAATTTAATTAAATCATTTTCTGTCAATGTATAAATTGTTTCAGCCATAAAGCAATCCGCTCCTGTCGTACCCATTTGTTCTGTTAAAATTTCATCATTAATTATTCGAATTATTATTGTGTCTCCGATTAAATTCTGATATTCTATTTTACATTTTGATGGTCTCCGATTTAGTATCTCAATCAATTCATTCGGTGATTTTGATAAAGAATCCAACATTTCACCTTTTGTCAAGAATTCTATATTTAATTTTTTGTCAAAGTCCGAATACCAATAAAGTTTAGAAATTTCAATAGAATCAAGATTATAGTATTTTTCACATTTCTTTGTTTCATAATTCCATTTTCCGCCACTATCAAGACAGGAGTCAATTTGAAAGATTTTTTTTATATAAATGACACCAAATATCAATGCAATTCCTAATATTAAAATTCCGAGTATAATAAGTTGCTTTTTCATTTTTGGCTAATCTTGTTTTATAAAATAAAATTTGTGATGTCCATTTCTAAGCCAACTCCATTTTAGCTTCACTGATTTATCTTTAATCCTTTCTATTTTATTTCCTTTATTGTCAAGCATGTACATTTTATCATTTTCAATCTCATAGGTTTTGACCTTATTTCCCCATGTTTCATTGAAGTTTAAAATCAAAATTTGGTCTGACAGCTTATATTCTCCAAATTCACTCCATGATAAATCATACTCTGAAGTCCATTTAAAAGTCGAGTCAGAATAAAGTTCAATTGACTCATAAATCAATAAATCATCAAGTTTGCCGACATATCTAATGGTGTCTTGGGCATATGACTTAATAGAAAATCCAATCGTTATAAAAATCAGTATTGTTATGAGTTTTTTTATCATGTCGATTTTTATGTGCAAAATGTTCTTTAAAATGAACGCCAACGTTTGCGGTATGAAAAGTTGCCGATTGCGGGCGATTTCTTATCAAGTTACACAAAAGTTGAAGCGGGCTACAACCCTTGAATAACCAACTATCCCGGCAATTTTTTATACCGCGTGTTAGCGGTATGTGCTTTATTTACAACTGTACAATTAAAAAGAATATCCAATTTTTGCTCCTAATACAGGGTCAATTTTTCTTGGTTTCCATATTTCTTTTCCAACATTTACCTCATTTGGAGCATTTATATGTAAGTCAATACCAATCCAAGGGTTGATATATAAACCTTTGTAAATTGAAATAGCATATCCGACTCCTGTGTGTAAATCAATTAAATCTATTATTCCATCCTCGTTTGTAGCCACAGATTTGATACTCTGTTGAGTGTAACCTGCGCCCAAAGCATACCATAGTCCCCTGAATTCTCTTCGTTTCTTTCCAAAATAATAATCAATTTCAATTTCATAAAATTTCGAAGTCAGGTTCGTAAAACCATCAGGATTCAAATAATCAGGATATGTAGCTTTTGCCAAAACCAATCGGGCTCGTAA
>CAMDBI010000046.1 GCA_945889005.1 Bacteroides fragilis | reverse complement strand
TCTAATATCTGATATCTGTTTATTTCAATTTTAAACAAAATGGGTGATAATCGCCAGTAAGTCCAATTGCTTGTTGGTTTCTAATGGTAAATACTGTTTCGACCGATCGACGGCAATCTTCTAGCGAGTACCCATTGTCTGATAATATTTGCTCGTATGTTCGTGTATGTAGGTCGGTAAACCCTTCGCTAAACTCAATTTCTTGGTTGTCCATCGTAATTGATCGATATGTACGTTGTCCTTTGGCTTTTATTTCTTCGGGTACATCGTTGTAGTCGACACTTAGGAACCAGCGCACTCTAGCTTGTTTGAATTGTAGAAAACCCGCCATTTTTGTAGCAGAAGCATGGTGTACCATGTTTTCAGACACTGGACCAAATATCCAGCCTAGCATATCGAAGAAATGTACACCAATATTGGTTGCTACGCCTCCCGATTTTTGTATATCGCCTTTCCACGAAATAAGATACCATTTGCCTCGGCTAGTAATATAAGTTAAATCAATATCATATACTTTGTCTTTAGGGCCATTTTCAATTTTTTCTTTCAATGCAATAATAGCTGGGTGGTAGCGTAGTTGAAGAATGTTGAAAACTTTCTTGCCGGTTTCTTTTTCAATGGTCTGAAGCGCATCGATGTTCCAAGGGTTAAGCACAACAGGTTTTTCGCAAATTGCATCGGCTCCATGTCTGAGTGCAAAACGAATGTGCGAGTCGTGCAGGTAGTTTGGCGAGCAAATACTTACATAGTCGAGCGAAGTGCCTTGTCTTTTTAATTTTTCGACGTGACGGTCAAATCTTTCAAACTCTATAAAGAAGGGTGATTCTGGAAAATGGCTATCAATAATACCTACGCTATCGTGTTTGTCGAGTGCGGCTACCAAATTGTTTTTAGTGTCTTTAATTGCTTTGAGGTGGCGTGGCGCTATAAAGCCTCCAACTCCAATAATGGCAAAATTTTGATTTGTTTTCATTTATAAATTTCGATTAAAAAACTTTTTCCTTTATGAACTTTATGAATTTTCTTACTTTCAAACTTTCAACTCTTTTACAGTCGTGCGTCTACAATATTCTTGTCCAAGAATCCTTTAACATCGTAAATAATGCCAGTTGGTTTCAGTAAGCTTTTAATATCAATGATTTTAAAAGTGTCGTGCGAAACTGCCAATACGATTGCGTCATAAGAGTTTTTGGTAAGTTTGTTGCCGTCTGTTTCAATCTCAACGCCATATTCGTGTTTGACTTCTGCTTTGTCGGCCCACGAATCGAATATTTGCACGTTGCAATCAAATTCTTTAAGTTCGTTGATAATATCGATTACTTTCGAGTTTCTAATATCGGGGCAGTTTTCTTTAAAAGTAATACCCATAACCAATACATTGCTTCCCGAAATGGTGTCGCCCTTTTTAATCATTAGTTTTACGGCTTGTTGGGCAACATACGCTCCCATATTGTCGTTGAGTCGGCGGCCGGCGAGTATTATTTCGGGGTGATAGCCGGCTTCTTGTGCTTTGTGAGTTAGGTAGAATGGGTCTACGCCGATACAATGCCCTCCAACCAAACCGGGTTTGAATGGCAAGAAGTTCCATTTAGTGCCGGCTGCATCGAGCACTTCGTGGGTGTCGATGCCCATTTTGTTAAAAATAAGTGCCAATTCGTTTACAAATGCAATGTTTATATCGCGTTGCGAATTTTCTATCACTTTTGCTGCTTCTGCTACTTTTATTGACGATGCTTTGTAAGTGCCAGCAACTATTACAGATTTATACAGATTGTCTACTTTTTCGGCAATTTCGGGGGTCGACCCAGATGTTACTTTTCTAATCTTTGTTACGGTATGAACTTTGTCGCCGGGGTTGATGCGTTCGGGAGAGTAACCGCAAAAGAAATCGATATTGTATTTCAAGCCGCTTTGTTTTTCGAGAGCCGGAACGCAATCTTCTTCGGTGGCACCAGGGTATACAGTCGATTCGTATATTACGATATCTCCTTTTTTCAAAACTTTTCCAACAGTTTCAGATGCTTTTATTAATGGTGTAAGATCGGGTCTGTTGTTTTTGTCGATTGGGGTTGGTACGGTAACTACAAAATGGTTGCAGTCTTTTATGTCGTCGATTTTGTTTGAAAAAGTCAGTTGGGTGGCACTTTTTAAGTCGTCAGACGTAACTTCGAGTGTGCGATCTATTCCTTTCGAGAGTTCAGCAATGCGGGTTTCATTGATGTCGAAGCCAACTGTTTTGTATTTTTTCCCAAATTCTATTGCTAAAGGCAGGCCTACGTATCCAAGACCAATTAAGGAGATTTTAATATTTTGCATTAAAAAAAGTTTTAAAAGTAAACAAATATAATAAAAATTGTAAATGGTGTTATTTGTAAAACAAAAAAAGCTTGTCAAATGTGACAAGCTTTTTCAAATATATAAAATTTTATTTTATCCCAAATACGATTTTAGAAGTTTGTTTCTCGAGCTTTTTTGAAGACGACGCAAGGCATTTTCTTTAATTTGACGGGTGCGTTCGCGCGAAAGTCCAATTTCTTGTCCAATTTCTTCGAGCGACATTTCTTTTTTGCCTATTCCATAGAAAAGTTCAATAACGCATCGTTCTTTTTCCGAAAGAGTCGAGAGGGTTCTTTGAATTTCTTTTTTGAGCGATTCGCCAATGAGACCTGAATCTGCCATAGGCGATTCTTTGTTTTCCATAAGATCGAGTAGCGAGCTTTCTTCGCCTTCGACCAAAGGTGCATCGACCGATACCGGGCGACCCGACATAGATAGGGTGCTTGATATTTTTTCTTCGGGTAACTCAACAACAACAGAAATTTCTTCTGCCAAAGGCGCACGTTGAAATTCTTGTTCTAACTGGTTGTATGCTTTGTGAATTTTGTTGAGTGTTCCAATTTTGTTTAATGGAAGTCGCACAATTCTCGATTGTTCGGCAATTGCCTGAAGTATAGATTGGCGAATCCACCATACGGCATAAGATATAAACTTAAACCCTTTTGTTTCATCAAATTTCTGTGCTGCTTTAATTAGGCCTACATTACCTTCGTTGATAAGATCGGGAAGGCTTAAGCCCTGGTGTTGGTATTGTTTTGCAACCGAAACAACAAATCGAAGGTTGGCTTTGACCAATCGTTCCAAAGCTTTTTGATCACCTTTTCTGATTCTTTGGGCAAGTTGCACCTCTTCTTCAACAGTAATCATTTCCTCTTTGGCTATTTCGCTTAAGTATTTTTCGAGCGATTCGCTGTCACGGTTGGTGATTGATTTGGTGATTTTTAATTGTCTCATTATTTTTATTATTCTATGTGTGTTTCAAATTTAATAATAACGATTTTTTATACCTGATTGTTTACTTAAAATATTCGTTTAAGTTACATGAAAAATTTTAAAAATCAAATTTGCTAATCGTGATATTTTTTTTTATTGTCAATCTCGGTATTTAGTCATTTAATTAATGGCTATTATACGTATCGATTTTTAAAAAGTTGGCGAATATAAAAAAAATAAGAATCAGATTTCAAAAAATTGTCAAAATCTTATGCTGCTATTATTATAAGGAATGAACACTTTTAGTCCTTTTGGAATTACTTTAATCTCAATTTTCTTTCCAGTTGTTACAGGTTCGCCATCGAAGTGAAAAATATCTCTTTTTTTTCTTTTTATTTGAACTTTGTTTGTTTTTAATATTGAAACAAAGATACTTTTACTAATGTTTTTTGAAAACAGTTTAAAGCCAATAAAGGGAATAGAATAAATAGGAAAAGGTTCAAGAATGCTAATATCCAACATGCCGTCTTGTATGTCGGCATGCGGAGCTATGTAGGCGTTGTTTCCGTATTGCGAGGCATTGGCGAAAGTTATAAGAAATGCTCTTTTTTTAATTTTGCCATTATTGGTAACGAGTTTGTATTTTTTGGCACGATATTTAAAAAATTCGCCAATAGCACTTTTAAAATAAGTCCAAAATCCTCTGGTTTTTTGAGTTGAAAACACATGCCCTATATGTGCATCGAAGCCAACACCACATGTGCAAAAAAAGATGTGACTATTGGCTTTGCAGTAATCGATTTGAGTAAATTTCGAATTATTGAGCGATAGTATTGCTTCTTCGGTATTTATGGGTACGTTTAAGTGGCGAGCAAGTCCATTGCCCGATCCTAAAGGGATAATTGACAGTGCGGTGTCGGTAACTATGAGGTTGCGCCCAATTTCATTTATTGTACCATCGCCTCCGGCAGCAACTACAATGTCGGTTTTTTCTGCTACGCATTTTCGAGTAATTTTTTCGGCATGCCCTGCATACTCGGTAAATACAATTTGTGGATCAAATTTTTCTAAATCTAGGTTCTTTAAAATTAAATCAGGTAAATTTTTCTTATCTTTAGTACCTGAAATTGGGTTGATAATAAAAGTTATTTTGAGCTTATTGCTATTTCCCATTTTTTAAAATTTTAAAAATCAAATTTATTGTTTTTAAACTTAAATCAAATTTATAAATTTTTATTGTTTGTAAATAATTCATTAAAGTCATTTTATATCAATAGTGTTTACAAATAATTAATATTGTATTAATGAAAAAATAATATGCAGTTTTATCGATTTGGGATACTTTTGGGCATGTTAAATTAATATTAAATCATAATCAGATAATGACTTTAAACCACTATAAAACAATTGTAGTTTCCGATGTTCACTTAGGAACAAAAGATTCAAAAGCTAAGGAACTTGTGCGATTTCTCAAAAAAAGCACATGCGAAACACTGATACTTAATGGCGATATAATCGATGGCTGGAGGCTTAAGCGTGGTGGCAAGTGGAAAAAGAAACATACGCGTTTTTTTCGGTTGATTTTTCGATTGATTGAAAAAACAAAAACCCGAGTTATTTATGTTCGAGGCAATCACGACGATTTTTTAGATCATTTAATTCCATTTGATTTAGGCAACCTTTCTATTGTTAAAGAATACAGTATTAGAAGCAATGGAAAAAAACTTTGGGTAGTACATGGCGATATATTTGATTCGGTTACAAGTAATATGGCTTGGTTGGCAAAATTGGGCGATGTGGGCTATACAATGTTGTTGTGGCTCAACAAAATTTACAACAACTGGCGCATCAAGCGCGGATTGCCTTATTATTCATTGTCGAAAGTGATTAAAGCAAAAGTTAAACAAGCTGTATCGTATATTTCCGATTACGAAAAAGAATTGGTAGCGTTTGCTCAAAAACGCCATTTCGATGGTGTTATTTGTGGGCATATTCACCATCCGGCAATTATCGATTTTAAGGGAATTATGTATTACAACTCGGGCGATTGGGTTGAGTCTTTGAGCGCCTTGGTCGAAGATTTTGATGGAAATTGGTCGATTATGTATTATTCAGACTTTTTGGAACAAGAGAAAATGGAAAGTAAATTGCTAATTACTAATGACTAATGACTAATGACTAATTACTAATTAATACGGATGCAGGAATTTTACCAGACCAATTAATTGAAAATAATACAAGAATGAAATATTTATTTATCGTACAAGGCGAAGGTCGAGGTCACATGACTCAGGCTATTACTTTAAGCCAAATTTTAAGAGCTCAAGGTCACGAGGTGGTTGGTGTTATGGTGGGGAAAAGCGAAAGGCGCGAGATTCCTGGTTTTTTCTACGATAAAATTGGGGCACGTGTTGAAGCTTATGAAAGTCCGAACTTTTTGGTCGATGGAAAAAATAAAAAAATAAAAATTGGTCCATCTATTTTGTATAACATAGGTAAATCGCGCTCTTTTCTAAAAAGCTTGAGCCAAATAAACCAAATGGTTAAGGACAATAAACCCGATGTAATTATCAATTTTTACGATATGTTGGCGGGTTTGTATATGTTGTTTTACAATCCATCATTAAAATATTACTGTATTGGTCATCAGTATTTGCTCAAACATCCCGAATTCCAATTTCCTAAAGGATATAAAACAGATCGGTTTTTATTAAATATGAGCTCGAATATTACTGCTATTAGAGCTACAAAATTATTGGCTCTGTCGTTTAAGCCAATGACAGATTTGCCAAGAAAGAAAATATATGTTGTGCCTCCATTGTTGCGCAGCGAATTGAGAAATTTAAATATAAGTAACGAAGGCTTTATTCATGGCTATATGCTCAATAGTGGATATGCCGAGGATATTGAGCAATGGCACAATAAGAATACTAACGTTACACTTCACTTTTTTTGGGACAAAAAAGATGCACCAGTTGAGTTGAAAGTGAAAGAGAATCTTACCTTTCACCGCATCGACGATCAGAAGTTTCTCGATTATATGAGTCGTAGTGCCGGATATTCGAGTACAGCCGGATTTGAATCGATCTGTGAAGCTATGTATATGGGTAAGCCTATAATGATGGTGCCTACGTATGGTCATTTTGAGCAGTTGTGCAATGCACACGATGCTGTACTTGCCGGTGCAGGTATTCATTGCGAACATTTTGATCTTTCGGCATTAATGGACTATATTCCAAAACATATCGATATTACCTCACAATTTAGAAATTGGGCAGACTCTTCGGCCGAAAAGTTTTTGAAACTGCTTTCATAATTGATTTTTTACGCATATTTATTATTTGTAATTTTAATCTTTTAAATCTAGTGTCTTGAACGAATGTTGTAAAAGATTTGTAAAATATTAATAAAAGAACTATTATTGCTTTTGTGATCAAATAAAAAGATGACAGAAAAGCTAACTATTAATTCTTCGGATATTCCATTTATTGTGGAAAGTATCAATCATCCTTTATGGGCAGTTGATATAAATGGAATCATTACTTTTCATAATACTTCATTTGCAAACTGTTGGCATTTGTTTTTTAATTCTTATCCTACTTCATTATCCGATATTATTGTCGACTTAAATGAATCGGATAAAATCGAATGGAAATTGGCTTTTGAACTTGCCCTTTCTGGTAAAAGGCTTAAAAAGGAACTTAGCATATCTAATAGGGTTATTGAAAAGCATTACGAATTGACATCTAATCCAATATTTGACGAAAAATTTATAATAAAAGGTGTTACGTTTATTGCTTATGATATTACCGACAAATATAATGCTCTAAAAAACGAAGAACAATTCAAGAATACTGTAATGTTTCTCGAAAAGTCTGCACTCGACTTAATGTCAATTACATCTGAAGAGGAAGTTCATGAATATGTTTCGGAATGTATTTATGAAGTAGTTCCAGATTCAATAGTAGTTTCGTGTTCATTTGAAGAAACAGATAATTGCCTTCATACCCGATTTGTATGCGGTATAAGCAAAGAAGTAGATATGGCTAAATTGTTGTTGGGGACAGATATTTTGAATATGCAAGTCTCTATCGATGACGATACGAAAAATGACATAATACTCTATTCAAACAAACTAGTCGAAATTCAAGGCGGATTGTATGCATTGTTAAATGGCGAGATATCGGCTTTACAGTCGCGTCGCTTCGAGCGCCTGATGCAAGTTAACAAGGTGTATCGCTTAGGAATTGTAAAATCAGGGAAATTATTAGGTGCAATTATTATTTTTACCCGATTTTCGCATATTGTAGAAAATCTGAAGGCTATTGAGGCATTGGTTCATCAAGCATCTGTTGCCATTCAGCGATCCAAAGCAGAGGGTGAGCTTATAATGGCAAAAGATCATGCCGAAGAATCGGATCGATTGAAATCGGCTTTTTTAGCAAATATTAGTCACGAAATACGCACTCCTATAAACGGTATTTTGGGCTTTATTCAATTGCTAGAGATGGAAGATGTAGAACCATTGCGCAGAGCGGAGTATATGAATGTTATAAGAGGCAATTCACATGCTTTGTTGTCGATTTTGGAAGATATAATTGATATTTCGATTATTGAAAAGAATTTGATTAAGTTTCATTATGAAAATGTCAATATTAATAATTTGCTCGATGAAATATTTGTGTATTTCAGTAGTTCCAAATATTTGAATAGGCAAAAAGATCTGTTTTTTAAAGTTAACAAGGGTTTAAAGGATGAAGAGGCATTTATTGTTACAGATATCAAACGATTAAAGCAAATTTTTGACAATCTCATTGGAAATGCCTTTAAATTTACAGATGCTGGATCTATAGAGTTTGGGTATGTTAGAGTCGACAATACAATTCAATTTTTTGTAAAAGATACTGGTATCGGTATCGATGCACAGAAGCTAGAACTAGTTTTTAAACCATTTGTACAAGCCGAAGATTGTTTTTCGAGGCGTTTTGGAGGTTCAGGTTTAGGTTTGGCTATTTCTAACGGTTTGCTTAAGCGCATGGAAGGCTCGATATGGGTCGAAACAGCTCCCGGTAAAGGTTCTACTTTTTATTTTTCACTGCCGATAATGCCTTGCCAAACTCAAAAGGAGCAGAAAACAACAGGTGAGAAGAAGCAATTGATCCTAAATTGATATTTTTATTTTGTTTTATAATGCTTATTTATACTGTCTTATCCTTTCTGTTTTTATCTTTATATATTTTTTCAGTGTTTTATTGGTTAAAAGGATGGCGCAAATTGCAAGACTTTTCTAATACAGATAATTGCGATATTCAACTTTCTGTTATTATTCCATATAGAAACGAGGCCAAGAATCTGCCAAAATTAATCAATAGCCTTCTTAACCAAACAATATCGAATGATAGGGTGGAATTTATATTTGTAAATGATCATTCAATAGACAATGGCGAAGATATGGTGTTAAATGCTTCTAATGAGCATTCTGCTGTTGTTTCAATGAAATTGGATATAAATGAACTTGGAAAAAAAACGGCAATAGCAAAAGGAATTGCTCAATCGAGATTTAAAATAATTGTTACTATAGATGCCGATTGCGAGCCATTGCCCTCGTGGCTTACTTCTATTGCGTCGTATTGGAATATGTATAGCCCCAAATTACTAGTTGGACCAGTTGTTATGCGTGGTAATAAAAGTTTTTTTCAGTCTTTTCAGCAGTTAGAGTTTATGAGTCTTGTATCTGCTTCGGCAGGCAGCCTCGGTCAAGGTAGACCGCTTATGTGTAATGGCGCAAATCTGAGTTTTGAAAAAAAGGTATATTTAGAATCGGCTTTTTTGCTAAATATAGAAATTGCATCGGGCGACGATGTGTTTTTGATGATGGCTGTGAGTAAACAATATGATGGAGGTGTACATTTTTTGAAATCAAAAGATGCAGTTGTTTATACTCAAGTGTCGTCAACTATTGTAGAGTTTATTCGGCAAAGAATGCGATGGACATCTAAAGCACCATATTACTCAGATTTTTATATTATATATACATCGCTTCTTGTTTTTTTACTTTCATTTTCAATTACAGTAAGTTTTTTAATGGGATTTTACGATGTTTTTTATTTTAAACTTTGCCTCTTGTTAATTGTATTTAAGTCAATTCTCGATTATGTTTTTTTGAAAAGTACTATTCGTTTTTTTGGTTTAAAACAATTGTTAATATGGTTTTTTCCTACACAGTTTTTTTATCATTTTTATATTAGTTTTGTTGTTCTAACAGGCATTTGGGGAAAATATACATGGAAGAACCGAAAACATTAGACAGTCTCACTCCGAGCCAAATTGTATGGCGCAAATTCAGAAAGAACAAATTGGCTTTTTATAGTCTTTGTTTAATTGCCTTTATTTTGGTATTGTCAATTCTTGGATATGCGATATCGCCCGACAAAACTCCTTTTGCCAACAATCAACACGTCGAATTGTCAAATCTAAAACCAGGAGTTTCGGTGCTGTTTGTGAAAGAGCCTCAGCGTATCAATGTTGAAAAGGTAGGCATTATAACTAATATGCTGTATGGAACAGAACCAAGCTTTAAAGAAATTCCGATAGATACTTTTTATTATACAGCCGATAGTTTGCATGTAATAAAATATGGTAGCAGAGAGTCTGGGTCGGCAATTGTGTTTAAGCTTCGGAGAGATGTTGAGATTTCAACTAAAACTTTTTTACTGGGAACCGACAAATTTGGTAGAGATATGCTGAGTCGTATGATAATTGGTGCGCGCATTTCGTTGGCTGTCGGGTTTATAGCTGTTTTGATTTCGCTGTTAATTGGTGTTACATTGGGTGCTTTGGCGGGTTATTACAGAGGGCGAGTCGATGCTGTAATTATGTGGTTTGTTAATGTTACTTGGTCGGTTCCAACCCTACTGATGGTGATTGCTATTACATTGGTTTTAGGAAAAGGCTTTTGGCAAATGTTTACAGCAATAGGACTAACTATGTGGGTCGATGTGGCGCGTATAGTACGTGGACAGGTGCTTAGTATTCGCGAAAAAGAGTATATTGATGCTTGTCGTATACTTGGATTTTCAGATTTTCGGATTATTACAAAACATATACTTCCCAATACACTTGGTGCTGTTATTATTGTTTCTGCCGCAAACTTTGCCTCTGCTATATTGATTGAAGCCGGTTTGAGTTTTTTGGGTATTGGGGTTCAGCCGCCAATACCTTCGTGGGGCAATATGATAAAAGATCATTATGGCTATATAGTTGTCAATAAAGCATATTTGGCATTTATTCCGGGAATTGCAATTATGCTGCTTATGATGGCATTTACATTCGTGGGCAATGGTCTGAAAGATGCTTTCGACGAGAAAATGTAAATTTAAAAATGTGCAGATTTGCCAATGTGTCAATATGCACATTTTTACATTTGATAAAATCTGCCACGACTTTATTGAATAAATAATGTGTCTGAAACCTCTATACTGTCTTGTTTTTCGATTAGATTGGCCGCAATGCCGGTAATCGCAATGTTGCAATTGAGTCCAATGGTGTCTTCGGGAAGTAGGCGTTTGCTACTAATCATTTTTGGAGGAAGAACCTGGTAAAAATATTTGAAATACTCGCGCATGTTTCCGTTTTTGTCGTAGGTGTGTGAGAAATATTTTGGACGAGGAACTAACGACGACAAGTATATGCTTTCCGATAGAGAAAGATCGAAAGGGTGTTTTTTGAAGTAGAAATTTGAAGCTTTTTTGATGCCGTAAACGCCCGGAGCCCATTCAATGATGTTGAGATACACTTCGTACATTCTTTCTTTTGACACTAGTCTTTGATTTTCAATAAGCCATACTATTAGCATTTCTTCGAGTTTGCGCGAAATAGTCTTGTTTCTCGATAAAAAAACATTTTTTACCAATTGCATTGAAATAGTACTCCCCCCACGGGCAAAGCGTTTTTCTTTTATGTTTGAACTTATCGAATTGGCAAATGCTTCTTCGTTAAAACCATTGTGAAAGAAAAAACATCCATCTTCGGCAGTTAGCACCGTGTTTTGAAGAAAAGGTGATATTTCGTGCAGATACACAAAGTTTGGATTTTCGGGACCTACTCTGAAACTGTCTATTAAAGCTCCATTGACAACGACTTGATGGAAAAATGTATGGTTTATTTTCGAAAAATTTTCGCGTCCAAAACGAATGAGTTTAAACCCTTCGCCACATAGTTTTGAGTCGAGGCGGACACTATCGGGGTTTTGGAGGTCTATGTCAAAATTGAGAAGATAATTAAGGGTTCCGCTAGTTTGAATGCCATTCAAAGTATGAAACAAACTGCCGGGTAATGATTCGAATAAATTCTGAGAGGGTATTTTTGTTGGCAATACTTTAATATTTAGCCATTTAGTGCTGTCGAAATTTTTAAATGTACACGAGGTATGTATTTGAATTCGATTAAAAATAAATGTTGAAGAAGAGTCGAGTTTTATTGTATTTTCTGCCAAAATTATTTTTAAACTGAAGCCCGATGAGTCGATAATTACCGGAGTAGTAGCAATTCTTGAGCTATTGATTGCAAATTTTTTAGCAAAAGCACGTGCATCGATTGTAGATTCTGAACGGCCTTTCGAGAAGTGAACAGATATAAATATGCTGTCGAAACCTGTCGAAACGTTCGATTCTTTTTTGACAGATGGCACATAGATGTGTTGATGTGCTGTATCGCTTGACGAAAATGTAAAAATATTGTTCTTGGTATCGATAAATCCAGAAAATTTGTGACTCGTATTATTTATTTGATTTTTGGTTTCTACTATTCCCTTAAAATAATTGTTTGCTAATACAAAGCCGTTGAATAGTAAAGAATAATCTAATGTGTCTGATGTGTGACTTATTTTAAATGAACCAATTCGAGCGTTTTGGGGAAATAATGAGAAGTAATTATCGAAAAAATGGCTTGTAATATTATTGTAATTAGTTTGTTGAGGTGTTTCTTTTTGTTCGTTATTGCTCGTAGAATAAATTGATTTTTTGTTAATTTTTTCGAGACAAAATTCAAGATTACCTATTTCGATATTTGAAAATCTTATATTGCCAATAAATAAAGGGAAAATCTTAAATGATACTCGCAATGAGTCAATTGTTAATGTTGTGTCGCCTTTTTGATTCGAAATTATTATATCTTCAAAATTTAATGTTCTAAGTCCATAGATGCTAGACTTCAATATATTTAGAGAGTATTTTTTTTCTTCAAATTTGCATGAAAGTAAATGGGTGGCAAATTTCAATACACCATATAGGGTAGCAAACCAAATTGCTACAATAATAAAAAAAGAAATTAAAACGATTTTTGTTTTTTTACCCATGCAGTAAGTGAGTTGTGTTTTAAAGTTAATAAAATTTGAATATTTTTTTTTATGAAACAGGAAAAATGCTCAAAATATGAGCGTGAAACGATTATGAAAATAAAACACTTACTAATGCAGCAATGCCGAAAAGAAAGATCAATGTGCCAGTAATTTTGTTGAGCCACCAAAGATTTCGAAGTCTAAAATTGTTTTTATACCTGCTTACAACAGTTGTAAGAGTAAACCACCACAACGAAGCTCCGCAAAAGATGCCTGCAAATACAATAACATGAAATATATAATTGTCGTTAAACAAATTGAGCCCAGCAAACATGGCAATAAAAATAAACACAGCAATAGGGTTAGAAAGGGTTAAAAACAAGGTAGATAGGAAGTCGCGCAAGACTGTATTCTTGGCAAACTTACGCTCCTTGAATTGACGCACTGGGCTTCGGAAAAAAATTTGAACTCCAATAAAAATTACAATTGCACCACCTACTAGTTTGAATATTAGTTGATTGTGGTTAATGAAGTCGAGAATAAATGACAAGCCCATACCTGCAACAACTGCTAATAAAGTATCGGCGGTTGCTGCCCCTAGTCCAGATGTGAACCCCGACCATCGGTCTTTGGCAAGTGTGCGCTGTATGCATATTACGCCAATAGGACCAAGTGGAATAGACGATAAGAAGCCTAATACCAGACTTTTAATAAAAACCTGAATACCTAAAAATTCATTTAACATTCATCTTCATTTAATTTTTCAAATATACTAATTGAAAACTAAAATAAAAACCATAAAAAAAGGGAGTGCCTCTTTTATTTACACTCCCTTTTCTAAAAAATAGTTTTGAATTATTGAACAACAATCTTTTTTGTTGAAACTGAACCGTTGAATGTTACTTTTAAGAAGTAAATTCCTTTGGAGATTTTAAGTTTACTTGCATTGAAATTGAACTTTTGGTTTCCGCCCAATACTTTAGAATTAATCAGTTGCGCTTCGTTCTTTCCAAGCGAATTGAAGAGATCAATTTTTAAGTTGCCTTTTGTTTCTACATATAATTTCACTTCAAATTCTTCTGCCAATGGGTTTGGAACTACATTGAAGGCAAAGTTGTAAGTTTGGTTGACACCAGTTTCCGAACTGCGCAAACGGTTATCTTCAAGGTTCGAAACCGAATGGCTAAAAGGACCGCT
>CAMDBI010000045.1 GCA_945889005.1 Bacteroides fragilis | reverse complement strand
GATAGCCACGACCTTTGAAAACAATACAATTACAAAGACTTGGGCATAATTGGCGAACCCTATTTCGATGTCGATTTTTCAAAAGTACTTTACCTAACCGATACAGGTAGGAGATGGGATGGCGAGAAAGTGAGTGTGAGAGACAAAGTTAATTATCAATTAAGAATTATGAATTACGAATTAAAAAAAACTGAAGATATTATTAGAGCTGCAAAAAATGAAATTTTACCTAATCAGATAATGATTACAACCCATCCGCAGCGTTGGACCAACAACCCTATTGCTTGGACTAAGGAGTTGGTCATGCAAAATGTGAAGAATGTGGTGAAAGGGGTGTTAGTTAAAAAGTTGAATTTAGAAAGTATAAAGTAGAAAGTAACAGGTTGGAAAGTTGAAAGTTATAAAGGTAAAATATTTGCGATAGCAGATTGGCGAGGTCAGATGTCAGATGGTTTTTAAATCTGAAATCGAAAATCGCATATCTGTTATCTGAGATCATTTTCAATCTTTGCCTTTTTTAATCTGCGTTAATCTGTGTAATCTGTGGACAATTCTAATCCGACCACAGGTCGCAGTTGTTTAAAATTCGTGTAATTACCTTCGGTGAGAGCTGAGCAGTTCGTGGACGAAAGAATTAATTTGAAAATTTGACAAATAGAAAGTAAAAAATTATATTTATTTTTGTGCTATAAATAATAAAAATATGTCGATAGAAGATTCAAATAGAATAAGTGATTACTTCCAAAGTATTTTAGAGCATCCAAGGTCTTTTAATGAAATTAAAACAACTTTTGAAGCTGCTGGTTTTATTGACAAGAATGGCAATGTGTTAGAACCTTATGATAAAGTATTTACTGTTGATAAATAATGTATTCATCTAAACCAAATTTATTATTAGGGTTTCATGGTTGCAATAAGAACGACCAACAAAAACTATTAAACAATCCTGACTTTTTCAAAATTAGTTCTGAATCTTATGATTGGCTTGGTCATGGTATGTACTTTTGGGAGAATAATCCTGAAAGAGCAATTGAATGGGCTGAAATAAAGAGAAAATCTGGGTCGATAGATTCTTCGGCAGTAATTGGAGCAGTGGTAGATTTAGGTTTTTGTTTTGATTTACTCGATTCTGCCAATATAAGAATTCTAAAACAAGCTTACGATATAATGTTAAACGAAGCTAAAATCTTAGGAGATACAATACCATTAAATCTAAAGCATCCCAAATCCAAAAATGAAGAAAAAGTATTGAGATATTTGGATTGTTCAGTAATAGAATTTACTCATAAATTATTAAAGGAAAAAGGCGAAAGACCTTTCGATTCTGTTAGAGCTGCATTTATAGAGGGCAATCCAATTTATCCCGAAGCTGGATTTCATGAAAGAACTCATATCCAAATTTGTATCATCAATCCCAATTGCATCAAAGGAGTTTTTCTGCCTCGTGATAGTAATATAACATTTCAAGCAGTTTAATATTTCAATAGTTAAGAACGTAACAAAAAAATAGGTGACATGGTAACAAAGTGATGCCCTTTGTTGTGTCGAAGGGTGACAAAGTAAAAGATTTTCGATAGCATTCCTTGATGTGCGATAGCAGACTGACGAGGTCCGATGTCAGATGGAATTAAATCTGAAATCGCATTTCGCATATCTGAAATCTGAAATTTTTCTCTTTCTTTGCCTTAATATAACTTTGAAATAAGAAATCAAACATCAAACTTTATTTGTATTGTTATTAATATTCTTTATTTTTGCAACACAATTTGTAATTATATCATGATAAAATAGCAATTTGCGTAATGTATCAACGTAAGCTAATACTCGAAAACGACAATAATGATAGTGTTTTTTTATGGGGAGCACGCCAGGTAGGTAAGACAACTTTATTAGAAAGTAATTACCCTAATGCCAGATATTACGATTTATTACAATCAGCTGAATTTGAAAGATTTTTTCGCAGACCATCGTTACTTAGTGAAGAACTAGCAACTGTAAATGAAGGAGAAATAGTAATAATCGATGAAATACAAAAAGTACCACAACTGTTAGATGAGGTACATAGCCTTATTCACAAAAAGCAAATTCGGTTTATACTCAGTGGTTCAAGTCCACGTAAGCTAAAACGGATTGGTGCAAATTTATTAGGAGGAAGAGCACTGAAAAAAACGCTATTTCCTTTAGTGAGTGCAGAGATACCAGATTTTGATATTTTAAAAGCTGTTAATAATGGAATGTTACCACGTCATTACGCTGTAACAAATCCTTGGGAACGATTTAGAGCCTATATTGGTGTTTATCTCAATGAAGAGATAAGAGAAGAAGCTATTTCGCGAAAACTTAATTCTTTTTCTCGTTTTTTAGAGGTCGCAGCATTCAGCAATACCGAAATGGTAGTTTATAAAAATATTTCACAAGATTGTGGTATTGATCATCGTACAGTAAAAGATTATTTCGAACTACTTCATGATACATTAATAGCATATTTAATTCCTGGTTTCAGTGCAACACAAAAACGTAGAGCAATATTAGCTCCTAAATTTTATTTTTTCGATGTAGGTGTTGCCAATTACCTGAGCAATCGTAAAAATATATTACAGGGTACTGAAGCTTTTGGACACGCTTTCGAACATCTAATTATTCAAGAGCTGATTGCATATATCAGTTATTCCGATTCAGATAAAGCTATCAGCTATTGGCGCACCAGTAGTGGTTACGAGGTAGATGCAATTATAGGAAACGGTCTTGTTGCTATCGAAATAAAATCGAGTAACGAAGTTAATACAAGACATCTTAAAGGTTTAAAAGCCTTTAAGGAAGATTTTCCAGAAGCCCGATCTATAGTAGTATCTATGGATAAAAACAAAAGAATTTTAAACGATGTTGAAATTTTTCCAGCTGTCGAATTTTTAAAAGCGCTTTGGAACAATGAGATTATTTTTAAGTCGTAGGGCATAATTATTACTGCCCAAATCGAAAATGAATTGGGCATTAGTGTTTCATATTATTTTAGAGCCGAGCCGCAATTTGGAATGAAAAAATAATAAAAGACATCAAAGCTCTCGGTCACGAAATAGGCTATCACTACGAATCACTTACCACTTGCAAAAGCAATTATGCAATAGCGTTAGAAGATTTCCAACATAACCTTGCCCAACTAAGACAATTAGTGCCTGTTTCAACTATATGTATGCACGACAGCCCCATGAGCCCCTACGATAGCCGCGACCTTGGTCATGCAAAATGTGAAGAATGTAGTGAAAGGGATACTAGTTAAAAAGTTGAAAGCGATGCCCTGAGCAAAGTCGAAGGGTTAGAAAGTAGAAAGTAAAATGATGTGCGATGGCAGTCTATGATGTGCGATAACAGACATGTGCTGAGCGGCTTGTACTGAGCGCAGTCGAAGTATGCCGAAGTATGGACGAGGTCAGATGGAATTAAATCTGAAATAGCATTTCGCATATCATTTTTTTAATCTGCGTTAATCTGCGTCATCTGCGGACATAATTTTTTTTTCGACCGTAGGTCGCAAAATTACCTTCGGTGAGGGCTGCGCCGTTCGTTTAATTTTCGTAATTAAAATTCTATCCAATCAATTAAAAGGTATTAATATAGGGTCGTTGAATTATTATTGCGCAAATTATAAGTTCAAGTTGCGATTTGCACTATTTATTTGTATCTTTGTATTTATGATATATAGAACACTTGAAAATATTATAATTAGTTTATCAAAAGATTATCCTGTAGTTACTATTACAGGTCCACGACAAGCAGGGAAGACTACATTAGCTAAAATGGCTTTTCCAAACTATTCTTATTGCAATCTTGAACATCCTGAAATAAGAGATATAGCAAAGAATGACCCTAAAGGCTTTTTCAATCAATTTAAGGCTCCTCTTATTATAGATGAAGTTCAACGAGTACCTGAATTATTGTCGTACATTCAAGTTAATGTTGATAATAATAGAAGGAATGGTGAGTATATTCTTACTGGTAGCCACCAATTAACTTTAAATGCTTCTATAACGCAATCTTTGGCAGGACGTACAGCATTAATTAGTCTATTACCTTTTTCTTTAGAAGAGCTCAGAAACACAGAGCACTCAAAAAAATCAAGAGATTTTTTTATCTATAATGGATTTTTACCCCGCATTTACGATCAGAACCAGAATCCAACTACAGCCTACAGAAATTACCTTCACACTTATGTTGAACGTGATGTTAGGCAACTAATTAACTTAAAAGATTTAGCGACTTTTGAAAAGTTTTTAAGGCTTCTTGCCGGACGAATAGGTCAACCAGTAAACATGAGCTCATTAGCTAATGATACAGGTATTTCTGCAACTACTATAAGCAATTGGATGTCTATACTTGAAGCATCATATATACTTTTTAAGCTCCAGCCATATTCAATAAATGTTGGAAAGAGAATCATTAAATCACCAAAAATATATTTTATTGAAACTGGATTAGCAGCATATTTATTAGGCATAGAAAATGAACAACAAGTTGCTCGAGATCCTTTACTTGGTAATTTGTTTGAAAATATGGTAGTAGTTGAAGCATTAAAAGCTCAAACAAATAAGGGATGTGATCCAAATTTATTTTACTATCGAGATAGTCATAATAATGAGATTGATTTATTATACATAAATGGTAGAGATATAATACCTGTAGAAATTAAAGCTTCTTCAACCTATAATGAAAATTTTAAAAAAGGGCTTTTGCGATATATTGCAGCAAATAATTTAATTAATAATGGATATGTAATTTATTCAGGTAATCTTGATTTTGCAACAACAGAAAATATTAAAATTAAACCATTTGTTAACACAGCTAATATTTTTGAAAAATAAGTTATTGTGCAAATTTTTATAAATCTGAATAATTATAAAAACATATAATTAAAACTTATGAAGATAATCTCCGTTGTTGGCGCTCGCCCTAATTTTATGAAAATTGCCCCTTTTATAAAAGCAATTGAAAAGTATTAAATGATAAAAAATGACTATAGAAACAGCTATAAAACTTTTTAACGATAAGCAAATTCGCACGCATTGGGATGATGAACAAGAGAAATGGTACTTTTCTATTGTTGATGTAGTGGGTGTGCTTTCAGAAAGTGTAGATCCTCAAGCATACTGGCGAAAGCTTAAACAGCGATTAAAAGAAGAAGGAAATGAAACCGTGACGAATTGTCACGCTTTGAAAATGTTTGCCAATGATGGTAAGATGCGAATGACCGATGTCGCTGATACCGAGCAGCTTTTTAGACTAATTCAGAGTGTTCCCTCACCAAAGGCAGAGCCATTTAAAATATGGTTAGCACGTGTAGGTAGCGAACGAATTGATGAAATTGAGGATCCTGAAATTGGCATCGACCGATTGATGGAGACCTATTTGCGAAAAGGTTATAGTACCAATTGGATTAACCAACGACTTAAAAGCATAGAGGTCCGTAAGGAACTTACCGACGAATGGGAGAAACGAGGAGTACAAAAAGGGCAGGAATATGCTATTTTAACCGATGATATAACAAAAGCATGGAGTGGGTATTCAACCAAGCAATATAAAAATCTAAAAGATCTCAAAAAGGAGAATTTACGAGATCACATGACTAATCTTGAATTAGTGTTAAATATGTTAGCGGAAGCAACTACTTCTGAGATTTCTAAAGAGAAGAATCCTAAATCATTCGATGATAATCGAAAAATTGCAAAACAAGGAGGGACAATAGCTGGAAATACGAGGCGTGAAATAGAAGAAAAAACCGGAAAAAAGATTGTGACAAGTAAAAATGCCAAGCAATTATTAGATAGCAAAAATAAAGATATTGACAAAAAACAAATTGATATTTAATCTATGAAGATAATCTCCGTTGTTGGCGCTCGCCCGAATTTTATGAAAATTGCCCCATTCATCAAAGCAATTTCCGATTATAATAATTCAATTGTCAATTATCAATCATCTTCTCGTTCACACCGGTCAGCACTACGACGACCGCATGTCGAAGCAATTCTTCGAAGAATTGGGTATTCCCGAAGCCGATATAAACCTCGGTATAGGCTCAGGTACACATGCCGAGCAAGTGGGAAATACCATGATAGCTTTCGAGAAAGTACTTAAACAAGAAAAACCCGACTGGGTAGTCGTTGTTGGCGATGTAAATGCCACATTGGCTTGTTCGGTTACAGCCAAGAAAGAATGGATAAAATGTTGCCACATCGAAGCTGGTCTGCGCAGTGGCGATATGGCTATGCCCGAAGAAATCAACCGATTGGTTACCGACCGTATATCCGATTTGCTATTAACCCCCGATTTGCTCTCCAATCAAAATCTTAAAGCAGAAGGTACACTAGATGATAAGGTTGTATTTGTTGGCAACATCATGATCGATACCTTAGTTGCCAACCGCAGCAAAGCTGCCTTATTAGATATTTCCAACATTATATCCGACAATCTCAATTCAACATCTCAATCGACCAAACAAATACCCATTGATGAACAATATGGCGTTGTAACCCTACATCGTCCATCGAATGTCGACAATAAAGAAGTATTTGAGCAAATCATTCGTTTTTTGACCGACGAAGTAGCCCCAGATATGACCATATTGTGGCCCATACACCCCAGGGCCAAAAAAATGCTGCAATCGTTCAATCTTTACGAGCAAGTCGAAAATCATCCCCGCATTATTTTGTTAGAGCCACTAGGCTATTTCGAAATGTTACGACTCAACATGACAGCCCGCATCATGCTTACCGATAGTGGTGGTCTTCAAGAAGAATGTACCGTACTTGGTACACCCTGCCTCACCATGCGTTGGAACACCGAGCGCCCCATAACCCTTGTCGAGAATGGCGGTTCATCGGTATTGGTAGGCAACAACATTACACGTATCCGCGCCGAATACACCAAAGCCCTAGCCAAGCCCCGCACCCCCGTAGTTCCACCATTATGGGATGGGCATGCAGCTGAGCGCTGTTTAGAGGCGATTTTAAAATACAAAGGAGATAGGTAGAAAGCGATGCCCCGAGCATAGCGATGCATTGAGCTTGTCGAAATGTCGAAGGGATGTTAAGTTGAAAGTAAAAGATTTGCGAAAGCATTCTATGATGTGCGATAACAGAAGAGCGAAGTCAGATGTCAGAAGGAAAATAATCTGCGTTAATCTGCGTCATCTGCAGACTATACTTTTTCGACCGTAGGTCGCTTTCTTCGTGTAATTCGTTAAATTAGATGACAAAGAATTATTTCGACCGAAGGTCGCATAATTCGTATAAATTTGTGTCATTAATCTAGTAACCAACTCCAATAATAAAAAAATGATGAATTGTTTGTCATAACTGCAGGCAATATAATACTTACGAGAATCGGCAGGTAATCGACCCCTCAAACGGCGTTTTGTGCCACGACACCCCCGAAAGCTTTGCCGAAGCACTTCAAAAAGTCTACGACCAAAGGCATACAATCAACGAAGAAGCCATTCGAAATTCTTTAAAGGACTACCATTGGGAAAAGATTGTGAGGGAGAAGTTGGAGCCGTTTTTGAAAATAAGTGATAAGGTGAAAGTGATGTAACGAAGAGACGTGCAACAGATTAACATTTTGATATATGAGTACTATTAAACTTTTTGAGAGTAATCAAATCCGAACAATTTGGAATGAGATTGATGAAAAATGGTATTTTGTTTTAGAAGATGTGGTTTTAGTATTGACCGATAGCAAAGATCCTAAACAGTACATAAAACGTATGCGCCAGCGCGATAGTGAACTTGCTAAAGGGTGGGTACAATTTGTACCCACCCTTTGGGTAGAGACTGCAGGAGGGAAACAGCAAATGAGTTGTGCAAACGCACAAGGATTGTTAAGAATTATTCAATCTATTCCGTCACCCAAAGCTGAACCTTTTAAATTATGGCTAGCAAGAGTTGGTTCCGAAAGACTAGATGAAATAGAAAATCCTGAGCTTGCAACTCAACGAACAAGAGATTTGTATAAGCTAAAAGGTTATTCTGACGAGTGGATCGAAAAACGAATGCGAAGCATTGCAATTCGAGAAGAATTAACCGATGAATGGAAAAATAGAGGAATAAAGGAACAAATTGAATATGCAATATTAACTGCGGAAATTTCAAAAGCTACTTTTGGATTAACACCTACTGAATATAAGGAGTTTAAAGGACTAAGGAATCAGAATTTGCGAGATCACATGACAGATTTAGAGTTGATATTTTCAATGTTAGGAGAGGCGTCAACCAAAGAAATTGTAATAAACACAAACCCAGTCGGATTTAAGGAGAACAAAATTGCAGCAAAAACTGGAGGAAAGATTGCAGGAGATGCGAGAAAGCAGCTAGAATTAAAATCCGGAAAAAAAGTAATTACAACTGAAAACTTTTTACCAGAAAATCAAAAGAAAGAAATTTCGGCAAAAAGAAAGAAATTAAAATAACTAGCAAGAATGAAATACTCCTTGAGCCTTCAGGGTCAGTAAACAAAACCTTTTCGACCGTAGGTCGTTTCGTATTAATCTGCGTTAATCTGTGTCATCTGCGGACAATACTTTTTCGACCGCAGGTCGCTTTTTCGTGTAATAAGTTTAATTAGATGACAAAGAATTTTTCGACCGCAGGTCGCATTTCGTATTAATCAGCGTTCATCTGCGTTAATCTGCGTCATCTGCGGACAAACACATTCCGATCACGGGTCGCTTTTCGTGTAAATTTGAGCAATAAGCTGACAAAAAGAATTTATTTGATAAGTATTTAATTGTTCAAATAAAATTTAGTACTATTGCGAAATTATTCGCAACGAAATTATTCGCAACATCAAGTATATTGTATTATAAGGTTTTAAGATCGTAAAATGAGTCATTTAAATAAAAATACATCCAATCCGTTTCGCTTTGGTACAGTAGTCGAGGGTGAATTTTTTACGAACCGTGAAAAAGAATTACAGATGGTTATCGATATTATATCGGGCGAAAATCATTTAGTAATGTTAAGTCCTCGCAGATTTGGAAAAACAAGTCTAATAAATAAAGCAATACATCAGACGGGTCGTCCTTGTATCTCTTTAGATCTGCAATCAATAACAAGTGTTTCCGATTTATCGGCACAATTATTAAAAAGGATACTTAAACAATATCCATACGAGAAAATAAAACTATTTATCAAGCGTTTCAAAAATGTGCCAATACTGTCGCTCAATCCACAAACCAATAGCATAGATATATCGTTTCAGCCCGGTGTTAATTCGTTTGATACATTAAGCGATGTATTTCAGCTAATCGAAAATATTGGAGAAAGAGGCCCTAAACCTATTTTGTTTTTTGATGAATTCCAGGAAATATTAAATATTGATAAAAACCTGGATAAACAACTACGTTCTATTATTCAATATCATAAGGCTGTCAATTATATATTCATTGGCAGTTATGAAGGGATGATGCGAGAAATATTTGAGAAAAAGAAATCGCCTTTTTATCACTTTGGTCACTTACTTACGTTGAAAAAGATATCTCATTCCGATTTTTCAATATTTCTTCAAGATCGTTTCGTGAAAATTTCTAAGCAATCTGAAGCAATAGCAAATAATATTCTTGCTTTTTCCAATTGTCACCCATACTATACACAGCAGCTTGCATGGCAAGTATGGAACAATATAGTTCAAGGTTTCAATTCAGATATAATTCAAGAGTCTGTCAACGACCTTATTCAGTCGCACGACAATGATTACGAACGTATTTGGAATACCTTGGGGCAAACCGATCGGAAAATTTTAATAGGTTTAACCATCCAAAATATTTCAGTACTTGATAAAAAAGCTTTGAATATTTTTGAGCTTCCTGCAACCAGTACTGTGTTTAGTAGCTTAAAACGTTTATTATATAAGGGTTATATCATTAAAGGCACACACTACGAGTTCGACGATCCATTTTTTCGTGAGTGGATTATTCGAAAAAGGGCTGAATAAAATTAATGGATTTATAGCATTCCTGAAAACTTATCCTCAACCTAAACCTTTTTTTTCATTTGTCATCAGTCATTACCTTCGGTGAGGGCTTCGCCGTTCGATGACAAAAACTTTGAAAAATTAATATCTTCATGAAAATCCACATAGACATAGGCCACCCTGCCCACGTACATTATTTTAAAACTTAGTAAAACCATAAACCCAAAAATGAAATCTGACGAAATAAAAAATCTTTTTACCCTATTTGAAGCAGCAGCCTCAGAGATAGAAGGCATTGAATGTTGGAGTGCTCGCGATTTGCAGCAATTATTGGGTTATAGTAAATGGGAAAATTTCGAAAAAGTAATCCTAAAAGCGAAGGAAACATGCAATACTGCCGGTGAGGAAGTTGCTTATCATTTTCCTGACGTCAGGAAAACGATACCTATGCCAAAAGGTGCTGAAAAAGAAATAGATGACATTATTCTTACTCGGTATGCATGTTATCTGATTGCTCAAAATGGCGATAGTCGTAAAGAAGAGATAGCGTTTGCTCAAAACTATTTTGCAGTACAAACCCGTAGAGCAGAGTTAGTTGAACAACGCATTTTGGAATTTGAACGAGTAAAGGCTCGTGAAAAATTGAGCCAAACAGAAAAACAACTATCGGGTATTCTGTATGAGCGAGGAGTCGATAATCAAGGTTTTGCAATAATCAGGAGTAAAGGCGATCAGGCACTTTTCAGACTGAACACGCAAATGCTAAAACGTAAAATGGGCGTGCCCGATAGCCGTCCGGTTGCCGATTTTCTTCCAACTATAAGTATCAAAGCAAAAGACTTAGCTGCCGAAATGACCGGACTTAATGTACAAAGTAAAGATTTAAAAGGTCAAACCAACATTGAAAAAGAACATATCGATAATAATTCTGCTGTTCGTAATATGCTTAAACAAAGAGGTATAATTCCCGAAAATCTACCACCCTCTGAAGATGTTAAGAAACTTCAACGAAAACTTGAGGGAGATGAGAAAAAGCTTTTGAAAAAAGTGAAAAAGTAGTATTGCAAAAGTTAGAAAGAAAAAGTAAAAGATTTGCGATAGCAGTCCTTGATTTGCGATAACAGATTTGCGATAACAGATGTCAGAAGGTTTTTAAATCTGAAATCGCATTTCGCATATCTGAAATCTGATATCTTTCTCAGTTTTTTTTAATCTGCGTTAATCTGTGTCATCTGCGGACAATATTTTTTCGACCGCAGGTCGCAATTGTTTAAATTCGTGTAATTAGCGTAACCGTAGCGAAGCGAAGCTCACGAAGCGCAAGCGAGTAATTCGCGGACAAAAAAGTTTCTTCGACCGTAGGTCGCTTTTTCGTGTAATTAGTTAAATTAGATGACAAAACCCCTTTCGACCGTAGGTCGCCCTTCGTGTAAATTTTTGTAATTAGTGGACAAAAGAAAATCTGAAATCTCACATCTTAAGTCCGAAATCTTTTACTTTTGTTTAAACTTAAGATATAATATTTATATTTTCAACTTATTAGCTGTCAGTTAAAGAACAAACATAGAATCAAAAATTTCGTAAATTGCAAGAAAAAATGATTGAAGAATCTAAAATACGGGAAATTGTAAACAAAATTGCAATCGGTTTTAGTCCTGATAGAATAATTTTATTTGGATCTTATGCTACAGGACAGGCAAATGAAGATAGTGATTTAGATTTATTGATTGTAAAAGATACCGATTTGCCTATGCACAAGCGCAATATTGAGATTAGAAAAGCATTAATTGGCACAAAAGTACCTATGGATTTATTAGTATATACAAATTATGAATATGAAAATGAAAAGAATCAAAAATATTCTTTTCTATATCAATTAACTGATAAAACCCAAACTTTATATGAACGACAAAGCAGATAGAGTTAAGGATTGGTTTTTTCAGGCTGACCAAGACTTAGGTTCAGCGATTGTTATTTTTCAACATATTCCAACATATTTTGAAACTGTTGCGTTCCATTGCCAACAAGCAGTCGAGAAGTATATCAAAGGTTTGTTAGTATTTTTCGATTCAAGTTTCAAAAAGACACATGATCTGGTTTTTTTATTGGAATTATTAGCTGACAAAACTGATATTTCAGAAGATTTGTATTCAAAAGCGCTTTCTATGGAAGGTTTTGGGGTTGACATTAGATATCCAAATCACAAAATATATTTAACAAAAGAGGAGCTCGAAAATACAATTAAAATTGCTCAAGAATTTAGAGAATTTGTAAAAATAAGGGTTGACTTTAATTTTGATGATGTAATTGCAAGGTAGATAATATCTGGTAAAGTAAATAAGTGAACTTGTAGGATGCCAACTTAAATTCATAGACTTAATTTTTTTATTTATTAGCTGTAGTTAGTCAAATAAGAAAACCGGATGATAATCTTACAATTGGGATATTATTATGTAAAAATAAAGTTAAAGTCGAAGTGGAGTATGCCTTACGTCAACCTCATCCTTTTTTTCATTCGTAATTAGTCATTACCTTCGGTGAGGGCTACGCCGTTCGTAATTAGTCATTAATTTATATGATCGCAATCATCGACTATGGTATGGGAAATCTTCATTCGGTTTTCAAAACGTTCAAACGTATTGGAGCCGATGTGGTGGTCTCGTCCAATATTGAAGAAATAGAAAAAGCTTCAAAAATCGTACTGCCCGGAGTAGGCCATTTTGCTTCAGGGGTTGCTAATTTGAAATCGAGAGGTTTGTGGGAGGTTGTAAATAAAGAAAAAGAACATATTTTTGGTGTTCAATTTCACCCCGAAAAAAGTCACGATGCCGGTTTGCAGTTGTTAAAGAATTTTGTAAATTTATAAATTATGGCTTTTTCTATATCTTTGATTGAATCTATTGAAAAAGAAAGGCTTCAGAAGTTAGAGCAACAAAGAATAGAGATGTTGAACAAAACTATTGAAGTATTGAAGTCATACTTTTCCAGCATAATAATTGAAGAATTATATATCACAGGTTCATTATTGGTATCGGGCAAATACTACGAACATTCCGATATCGATATTGCTATTAAAGGCTTGCCAATCGACATATTGTATAAAACAATATTTGAACTGGAAGAAATGCTCAATAGAAAAGTTGAAATAATTGAACTTGAAAATTGTATTTTTAAAGAAAAAATAATTAAAACAGGGTTAAAGTTACAATGAAGGAAAAACTATCGACACTTTGGGCTTACATCGCTAATCAAGAAGATACAATAAAATCGATTTATAAAAAAATTGAACAATTAAAACCGCTCGATGAAGATAAAATGGTGCACCTGGCTTATCAGTTACACAATTTGTATTCGGCATACGAAGATATGTTTAAAGAAATAGCCATTACTTTTGAAAACAATATAGATAGAAATTCGGGCTTTCATAAGAATTTACTGATGCGTATGAAATTAAACATACCCGATATAAGACCGTCTGTATTAACCGACGATTCATACAAATTATTAGGAGAATTAATGGCTTTTCGCCATGTATTTCGTCATGCATATAATTATAATTTGTCACCAGATCGGATGGAGCATTTAAGAAAAAACATCATGGAACATAGGCAAATAATCGATATTGATATAGAACGTTTTAAAAACTTTCTAGAACAAATATTTAAAAATTGAACCCTCAATCACACTCAACCTTAGCCTCTACATCAACCTTAACCTTAACCTATTTTTTATTAGTCATTAGTAATTTGTAATTAGTAATTATTTTGTACCGTCCCCGCATCATACCCGTACTTTTACTTCGAAACAAAGGCTTAGTCAAATCAGTTAAATTCAAAGACCATCGTTATATTGGCGATCCTATCAATGCGGTGCGAATATTTAACGACCTGAAAGCCGATGAATTGGTTTTTCTCGATATCACGGCATCGCACGAGAAGCGCATAGCCTCATTAGAAGTAATAAAAAATGTAGGAGAAGAAGCCAATATGCCCTTTTCGGTAGGCGGAGGCATTTGTACCTTAGAACAAATCCGGTGCATACTCGAAGCAGGAGCCGAAAAAGTAATATTAAACACAATCGCCATCGAAAACCCCGATTTTGTATCGCAAGCAGCCGATGCCTTTGGTTCATCGACCATTGCAGTGTGTATCGATATTAAAAAGAATCTTTGGGGAACAAATGAAGTTTGTTATTATTCCGGAAACAGAAAAAGCAAGCTTAAACCTGTTGAATGGGCTAAAGAGCTTGCAAAACTTGGTGCCGGAGAAATTATCGTTCAATCCATCGATCGCGATGGCACCATGCAGGGTTACGACATTAAACTGGTAAAAGAAATAGCCGAATCCGTAAAAATTCCGATAGTAGCTTTAGGAGGAGCCGGAAATTTAAAACACATGCAAGAAATCAATAATCAAGTTAGCCTCAATGCTTTGGCAGCTGGTAGTATGTTCGTATATCACGGCCCACGCAAAGCAGTTTTGGTCAATTACCCCACAAAAGAAGAAATTAGCAGTATATTTGTTAGTCAAATATAAATTAATAGAATGAATAAAGAATTACCAGATATACGTTGGAAGCAACGATTTTCTAATTATAAAAAAGCCTTGGCTCAATTAAAGAAATTTATTAACCAAGGAAATCTCAATGAGTTGGAAAAACAAGGTTTAATTCAAGCATTTGAATATACTTATGAATTGGGTTGGAATCTTTTAAAAGATTACCTAATTTATAGTGGTGTTACTGTTTCTATTGTTGGCTCTCGCGATGCAATACGAGAAGCATTCAATACCGGTCTTATCGATAATGGAGAGGCATGGATGGATATGGTTGAAAGCCGAATTAAAACGTCACATACATATAATGAGGAAATTGCAAATGAAATAGTTTTGGCAATTTACGAGGTTTATTTTGATTTATTTTTAAGCCTTGACGAAAAGATGGATACATTTTTAAAATAAGACAGAATGAGCCAATTTGGTTTGAGTGAAGCGATTTTCTCTAAAATTATTGATGTATTTAAAGTCTATTCAAATATCGACGAAGTTATATTGTATGGTTCGAGGGCAATGGGTAATTATAGAAATGGTTCAGATATTGATATAACAATTAAAGGTAAAGACATTAATCTTCATTTTTTAAATACCATTAGTCTTGAGTTAGACAATTTAAATCTTCCATATAAAATTGATATATCGTCGTATCATTATATTGAAAATATTGAATTGCTAGACCATATAAAAAGAGTTGGAATACTTTTGTATAAAAGTTAATAATATAATAAATATTTGTCTTTTTTAATATTAGTAATTAGTCATTCGTAATTAGTAATTTTTTTATGCCATTTACAGGAAAAATTTGCACACGCGGGGTTTGGGACGAATCAGTACCCGAAATTAAGTTTGATGAACAATGCCTTAGATGTAATATGCTAAAAACACTAAAATATTCTGCCCTAAAGTAGAGTTAAATAAATAATTTATACCTAAATTGAGCGATTAAAATATAAGTGGAGGCTTTTTGTTCGGCTCGTTTAATTAAAAAGTCATTTTGTTAGACAAGAAGATGCGAATTGATCTCAATAGTTCTTTTTTGGGGGCCAATATTGTTGTCATAACTGGTTTTT
>CAMDBI010000044.1 GCA_945889005.1 Bacteroides fragilis | reverse complement strand
TTTGGTTATCTTAGCTGCCATAAAAGATAGTGTTGCTCACCTCAATGGTGATGTGTGTTTTTATTTGTTTGACACCACTAAGATACTCATTAATAATATATTAAGCAAACTATCTTTTACTTTTTTTAGTTTAAATCGCTCGTTTTAGGAGCAATTCACAACGCTTACTGGAGGTATTGACATAGATACCCAATTGTAAGAACCTATTGCAAAGATACAAACTGAAAGCAATTCACAACACGAATAATTAGGCTCTTTCGTAGTATCGAATTGTAAGAACCTATTGCAAAGATACAAACTGAAAGCAATTCACAACTACTAATTTGAAGCGTTGCCACCCGCTTGATTGTAAGAACCTATTGCAAAGATACAAACTGAAAGCAATTCACAAAGAGTAGTTAATTATCATTTTATATGTTCCAATTGTAAGAACCTATTGCAAAGATACAAACTGAAAGCAATTCACAACTAAAAGAAATTGAAGAAGCTATTTTAAATAATTGTAAGAACCTATTGCAAAGATACAAACTGAAAGCAATTCACAACCGTTAGACAAGCTGTGTGCTCTGACTCGATAAAAACCATCGTACTTACTTTCTTAAGATGTTTTTTTTTATTATTTTTATTCAAAAATATAATAAATATGGGCGATGAGATTAAAACCAACGAAGAATTATTGTTCGAGATTAAAATGCTAAAAGAACAACTCGACAATAAAAAGAATCTTGAAAAAGAGTTAGCCAAAACCCGAATTTTAATGCAAGCAGCTTTTGATCAATCGCCTGTACCGCTTGTCGTTGTTAGTTATCCCGATTTTACATTTAAAATTATTAACAAAGCTATGGAGGATTTTGTATTAGCCAATGCAGCTGATTACTTAAACAAAACTCCATTCCAAGTTCCGGTAACATGGAAGGATACTGATATTAATGGCAACATAACTGACCCACATGAAGCTCCATTGCCATTAGCTTTGAAAGGAATTACAACAAAGAATAAAGAATCTTATATAACAAGGTTCGATGGTTCAGTTGTTTGTAGTTTGGCAAGTTCTGCTCCAATTTATGACGATGAAGGCCAATTAATCGGTGCAATTTATGCAGCAACGAATATAACAGAACGAATAAGAAATGAAAAAATTATTGCGGATAATGAGAAGAAATTAAAAGAACAGAATGAAGAGTACGAAGCAATAAACGAAGAATTAAGAGAAGCGAACGAACAATTGAAAATAGCCAAAAATAAGGCAGAAGAAAGCGACCGACTTAAAACCGCTTTCCTTCAAAACATGAGCCACGAAATACGCACTCCTATGAATGCTATTATGGGTTTTTCTGATTTGCTGGTTGAAAATTTTAATAATAAAAATAAACTTGAAAAATTTTCCGAAATCATAAAATTTAGATGTGATGATTTACTTTCAATAATAAACGACATACTCGATATTTCTAAAATTGAATCAGGTCAATTAACTATTAATCCAGAAAAATTTGAATTAATTGCTTTATTCTCCGAGTTGCTCGAATACTTTAAAGATCATAAAAAGAATTCTGCAAAACAAAATATACAATTGATATTTCTAAATAATGAACCTAACTTTTTTATAAAAACCGATAAAGTAAAACTTAAACAAATATTGATTAATCTGATTGGAAATGCTATAAAGTTTACCGAAACAGGGACTGTAAAATGTGGCTACAACTTGAAAGAAAATGAACTTATTTTTTATATTTCCGATACAGGAGTTGGAATACCACAAGATAAATATGAATATATTTTCGAACGTTTTTCTCAATTGCACCAATTATCACAAAAAAATTTGGGAGGAACAGGTCTTGGATTATCAATTGTTAGAGCTTTGACCAATTTGTTAGGCGGTAAAGTATGGCTTGAATCAGAAATAGGTAAAGGTACAACATTCTACTTTTCAATAAATTATGAAAAATCGAATGAAGATATCTTTCAAATTAAAACTGAAAAAGTTACATTAATTAATCAAAATTTAAATGTCTTAATTGTTGAAGATGATTACTATAATTCAGAGTTTTTAAAAGAAATTTTATCATTCACTGGGTTTAAAATTATGCAAACTGAATTTGGTCTTGATGCAATTCAAATTGTGATTAACAATCAGATAGATATAGTATTAATGGATGTGCGATTGCCGGATATTTCCGGATATGAAGCTGCAAAAGAGATTTTAAAGCACAAACCTGCTATTTTAATTATTGCCCAAACTGCATATGCTGCCCAAGACGAACGTCAGAAAGCAATAAGTTACGGGTGTGTAGATTATATAAGTAAACCACTAAAACAAGAACAATTATTTACAATTTTAAGAAAACATTTAAAATGAGAATGCCTGTTGCTAACACGCGGTATAAAAAATTGCCGGTGCAGTAGCTTATTCAAGGGTTGCAGCCCGCTCCAACTTTTGTGTAACTCGACAGGAGATAGCCCGCAATCGGCAAAATTTCATACCGCCAACGTTTGCTGCAAAAAATCCGCTACGAAAGTCGATGTTTTGACGATATTTTTGATAATTGTATTAACTTCGCAATAATTATGATTGAAACTAAACAAATAAATGAAATTGTTAACAGGATTGCTAGTAATGACAATCCATTGAAAATTATTTTGTTTGGTTCATATGCTCGAGGTAATTTTAATGATAATAGTGATTTAGATTTTATATAAATCAAGGATATAAATTCACCGAAGCATAAGAGAGGGCTTGAGGTTTGTAGATTATTTTATGAATTACCAATTCCAATGGATTTTAAGATTTATACAACTTTATTAATATTTAGCTTTACTTATAATATTGTATCTGGGCAAGGCTCCAATTGCAATTGCGATTTCACTATTACAAGCAAAAGTAATTATCAACTTTATCCAGCTGATTTCGCTGGAATTAAATCTGGTGATACCATCTGCCTTGAAAGCCGGACAGTGCCCGTAGAACTTGTTGACATTGTTGGAAGTAAGGAAGCCCCAATTGTAGTAATCAATTGCGGTGGAATGGTTTCGCTACCAAGCCTAAAGTTTACTAATTGCAAATATTTTAAGGTTACAGGTTCGGGAGATGAATCAATTCAATATGGTATAAAATTAGGAGCAAAACCTTGGGGGCTTGGTGTTTCGATAGATGGACTTAGCTCCGATTTTGAACTTGAACGTTTAAAAATTGGGGGTTACGGTACGGTATTGGGTATAGTGGCCAAAAAAGATTATGGTGGCAACCCTCCAAGTCCGCTTCCCGTTTTTGAAAACTTAATCATTCACGACAATTATATTGATTCTGTTCCTGGCGGTGTTGGTATGTATATAGGTGAAACTAAATCGCCCGGTATGCTTTTTAAACACGTGAGAGTTTACAACAACAAAATCACAAATATTGCCAGAGAACCCATTCAGGTTGCCAACTCGGTTGAAGATATTGAAGTGTACAACAATATATGTTACAATGCAGGGATGATAAAAATGAAGTATCAGGGCAACAACTTGCAAGTTGGCGGAGAATCAACAGGCTGGTTTTACAACAATGTTTTATTAAAAGGATATGAATATGGTATAATTAGCTTTGGCAACAACGATTTGCACTTCTTTAACAATTATATCGATGAAAACATGGGAATGTATGTAAATGGAAAAGGAACCCTAATTCCTGATGTAGAAGTACATATTGAGAACAATATCTTTGGAAAAACTAACAACACAAAAGTGATTGACATGAATTATCCAACCGCAAAAATTTACATCAACAATAATACATGGCTTGGCGAAGGTACATTCACCCAAACATGTTGTGGAATGGTTGCTGAAAATTTATTTGTTGAAAATAATATTATAAAAAATAACATTGTTCCTTTCGATACATTGAACCCCGACTTTACAAAATTTACAGAAATGGGTATTGGACCAATTACCGGACTAAAACATAAAATGAACTATACTACTGAAAGAAAACTAGCAATAGTTGAACAAGACACCGTGATAATTGAACGAAACAAACCAAAAACTATAATTCTATCAGCAGCCAATCGAGATAAAAACCACATAAGCTTTAAAGCTGTCGAACTTCCGGATTTTGCTTCATTTACCGACAATAAAAACGGAACAGCATCAGTTTTATTTAATGTTGGTGCAAATACAATTACAAAAAGCAAGGAGTACAAAGTAACTATAGAAATCAACAACAATGCCGGACAGTCTAATACAATGAGTTTTATTGCAACTACCGATATTTACTACCCAACAACAGATATTAGAACTACTTCAAACATTAAAAAATTTATTGTTTCCGACAATATCTATATAACGCTCAATTTTATAATGAAAGGAGAAGTGCAAATATATAATTCAATGGGTCAAATATTATATCAAAATAGTTTTAACACAAATGAAATTGTAATTAATAAGAAATCAATTAAATTACCTCAAGGCATGGTTATTATTAATATTATTTCAAAAGAGAAAAAAGTGAATGTTTTTCCAAAACTAACAACTCTGTTTTTTTTAATGTTTTAATTTGAGTTTCAGAAGGTTTCGCTGATAAAAAACTTTTGTAATCTGTTGCAAATGAATTTTAAAAAAAGAAATCTACTATTTTTTCAGAATTGTTCTTCGTATAAATCATTTCAAGTAAATCTAGCATTACCGCTAATGTTGGCAGTATGGCAAGTAAGAGATTGCGGTGCTTTTCACTTTCAAGCTGCACGAGAAGTTGATGCGTGCCACAAACGCTCAATTACCACTGAAACCCTTATTTTCCATCGTATTAAGGAAAACATGTGGGTGAATGTGCCTCGATCTGGAAATAAAAAAGCTTTTTGGCTTTTTAACTCTCTGCCTTAACATGGTGTTTTGCACTATCGCCAAATTGTACAACTTGGCAAACAATGGGTTTATCTTTCAGGCACCAAAACCATGATCAAAGATGAAGGTATTTATAAGTACATTGTTAGTATTGTCTTTTTTAACCTCCCAACCCTCCTTGAAAAGGAGGGCTAACAGAGCTGTTATTACTAAACAGTACTACCCTGTTATTGCCCCTTTTTAAGGGGTTGGGGTTCTTTGAAAAAATACGTTTTCCCTGAAATAATAAATTAATGTCGTTACAACTAAGAAAATTAATGCTTATTTTGTACTCGTAAAAAAATCCCTCAAAATTAGTCTTTAGTTTTGAATTGCTTGTATGTATGTTAATGGAGGTGTAAAGATAGTATGAAAAATGGGTTTGGGGCTTTAATGAAAAGATTAGTATTGCTTGATCGGTATAATAAAATAACAAAATTTTATTCATTTTTAAAAGACACTGCGTTTAAAGGAGCAATAGCTATTGTTATATTTGTTGCAATTATTGTATTGCTAGAGTATTATTTCTTTGATTTTAATTCTATTCTAAATAACCTTGTAGCAACATATCCTCCAAAAATTGTTTTTGCATTTTTTCTATTGTCCGAAATTGTTTTAGGAATTATTCCTCCCGAAATATTTATTGCTTGGGCTGCAAAATCGTATACTCCATGGTTGTATCTTTTTATACTTGCCTCAATGTCGTATATAGGCGGAATAATTGCGTATTATTTTGGAAAACTTTTGTTTTCAGTACCTGCCATAAAAAACCATATTGAAAACAAAATAGCTAAACATATTTCAAATTTGCGAAAATGGGGCGGACTGTTTGTATTTATAGGAGCTATGTTGCCTATTCCGCACTCTATTGTAAGCCTAGCCTGCGGTTTAATCAATTATAATTTCAAGCATTATCTATTATGGGCATTGTTCAGATACTTACGATTTGGACTTTATGCTTTAGTAATTTTTAGAATATTTTAAACAGTCAAAATCATATAGTTAGTTTCTATAAAACTGTACAAACTAATTTAGATTGAATTGCCACTCATTTTCTTTACCACCCATTTTTCTAAACCAATAATTGGGTAAATTAAAGAACCTGCTATAAACGAGATTATTAAGCCTTCTGAATCGAGAGCGGTTGTTCCAAATACTTTTTGCATAAAAGGTGTATAAATAAATAAAGCCTGTAAAACAAGAATAGTGGCAATTCCCCAAAAAATTATTTTGTTACTAAAAAATCCTATTTTCATTACAGAGTCTTTGAGCGACCTACAATTAATTAAATAAAATATTTGAAACATAATTACAAAAGTTACTGCAATGGTTTGCGATTTTGCTAATGCTTCAGATTGTATCATACCCATTGCAAGTGAGTTGAAATATTCATACTTAAAGATCAGTATGGTGCCTGCGGTCATCAAAATTGAAACAAAAAATACCCGGAATGTTACAAAAGCATTAAAAAGTGGAGCATCGGGTTTCCTTGGTGGGCGCTTCATTACATTAGGTTCTTTTACTTCAAAAGCTAGTGGCAAAGCCAATGCAATTGCAGCCACTAAATTGATCCACAACAACTGTGTTGGCAACATGGGCAGCAAAAGTTCTTTAGTAATTGGGTCGAATGGGAAAAACATGATGCCGTATATAAGAATAAACGCCAAGCCCAAATTGGTAGGGAGTAGGAACGCGAGCGATTTAAGCAAGTTGTCGTAAACCCTTCGACCTTCCTCAACAGCTGCGGCAATACTCGAGAAGTTGTCGTCGGCTAGAACAATATCTGCCGATTCTTTCGAAACCGAAGTGCCTGTAATGCCCATGGCAACACCAATATTTGATTGTTTAAGCGATGGGGCATCGTTTACCCCGTCGCCGGTCATGGCCACAATTTCATTGTTGTGTTGAAGGGCCTTTACCAGTCGCAGTTTATGTTCGGGAGCTACTCGCGCGTAAACATTAGTATTGTTAATGATTTTATTCAATTCAGTATCGTCCATTTTCGATAATTGAACACCCGTAACGACCTCTCCCTTGCTCGATAAGCCCAATTCCATACCAATGGCGCGGGCTGTTGCATGGTGGTCGCCGGTTATCATTTTTACGGTTATACCTGCATCGTGACATGCTCTAATAGCTTCTATTGCTTCGGTTCGTGGTGGGTCTATCATTCCAATAAGACCTACAAATTGGAAGCCTTCGGCAACATCGTCGGAGCTTAAATCGAAATTGCTTTTGGTCCATTCTTTCTGGGCAATAGCCAATACGCGCATTCCTTTTGAACCCAAATGTTCTATTTGCGAAATTATTTGTTGATTGTCAATCGAAGACCCGCCATAATGTTTGCTACAGCGTTTTAGAATAACCTCTGGAGCTCCTTTCATTATTACATAGTCGTTAAGCGTAGCCATGTATTGCAATTCCGAATCAAAAGGAATCACATCTTTTCGTCGATGGTTTTTTCGTAAAGTGTCGGTATCGAAACCTGCTTTTGCTGCCGCCACTACTAAGGCAACCTCTGTAGGATCGCCCGAAATGCTATAATCGTTTCCTTCATAGACGATATTAGCATCGCTGCACAACACGGCATTTTTAAGCAATACTTTTATCTCTTCGGGTAAAGATGTTAGTTCGGAACCGTTGTGCTTAAATATACCCGACAAATGATAACCAACACCCGTTAATTGAATGCTGTTTTTAACGTTCCACAGCTCGTTTACAGTCATCTCGTTGCGGGTAAGTGTGCCTGTTTTGTCGGAACAAATAACTGTTGTACTGCCCAATGTTTCAACTGCAGGGAGTTTACGTATTATGGCCTTTCGCTTTGCCATACGCTGCACGCCAATTGCAAGTGCAATGGTTACAACCGCCGGCAAACCTTCGGGAATAGCTCCTACTGCAAGTGCAATGGCGAATATTAAGCTATCTTTTAGAGCCGTAAATAACAAAATTCCTTGACCTAATGCTCTCAAGGTGCCAACAATCATTATCACTACCGTAATAGCGACAATTCCGATGGTTAAATATTTGCCAATTAACGCAAGTTTCTTGGTAAGAGGGGTTTCCAAATCGGTAGTTTGGCTGAGCATGTCCGATATTTTACCTAACTCGGTATTCATGCCCGTAGCAACCACAACTGCCGATGCTGTTCCCGAAACGACCAATGTGCCGCTGAAAACCATACATTTTCTGTCGCCAATTATAGCATCTATATTTACAGTATCTACTGTTTTTTGAGAAGGCACAGATTCGCCTGTAAGGGCTGCTTCTTCAACCTGAAGATTCTTTTGTTGAATAAGCCTCATATCGGCCGGAACTCGATCTCCGGCAGCCAATTGAACTATATCGCCGGGTACAATGTCCGACACGGTTATAGTAATGAGTTGCCCATCGCGCATAACTGTTGCTGTTTCGGGCACCATATCGTTCAATGCTTCAATGGCTTTGCCAGCCTTGAACTCTTGAATGAAACCTATAATAGTATTTACAACTACAACAGAAAGTACTACCAAACCATCAGTAATTTTCCCCAGTGCTGTAGCTAGTGTGCTAGAGCCTATCAAAACCCATATTAATGGATTGTTGATTTGTCGCCACAAGAGCTTTAAGGCTCCGTCTTTATTTTTTCTTTTAATTTGATTGAGTCCATACTTTGAAAGTCTCTTTTTAGATTCGACCGAACCAAGCCCGTTGAGCGAACTTTCTAAGTTGCCAAGAATACTATCAATATCCTTTGCATGCCATTGTCCGTAATCCTCTTTTATGTTATTCATTGCAAATGCTCTTTATGGTTTCAAAATAGCTATTTAACAGGATAAGTAACCGGTGTATTTTGACCAAAAATGACAGTTACATTTTTATTATCTTTAATTAAATCTATTTTTTCTTTCTCTATTTCCAACTGTCGTAAATGCAAATACTGGTCAGTACTCATGTTCATTTGTTGCTGGTATGCTTTGTCTGCAATAGCTTTATTTATCTCAGCTTGTTTTCGCGATAGCTCTGCATTGGCACGTGCTTGTTGGGTAAGGATACTTTGATTTTGTGCAGCGGTATTTTTGGTTTCGGTAAGCACCTGATCGGGTGGCGTTATGGCGCCAATGGATACTTGTAATATGTCAACAGGTATTTTAATGTTTTTTGCATAATTTGAAATATCATTAAAAATATCTTTTTCCAATTGAGAAGAAATGTCGCGCTTGCTTGCTAAATCGAACATTTTAAATGCACTTGCTTTGTCGCGAACCATTGTTCGGAACGATGCCTGTAAGCTATTGGCGTACCAATCGGCTCCAAAATTTTTGTACAACGAAGGGGTATTTCCCTTTTGAATTTGTACTTTCAGATAGGTAGAGAATGATACAGGAGTGTTGTCTGATGGTATCATGTTTACAAAATCTTCGGTTATGGTAATGGGTGTAATTGTGAAGGTTTTATACTCAGTAGTAAACACACACCATTGAGCCCCTGTCGAAACAGGTGTTTCATCTACTCCTCCATGACCAAAAAAATAGGGTTTGTAAATCAAAACACTTTCTTCACCTGCATTGGGAGTTACTCTATAGCAGCTCGATACAATCAAGGAGAGTGCCAGAATTGAGATGATAAGTACGAAATTTTTCATTTTTGTATTTTTAGTGTTAATTTTTATACATTTTGTAATCGAAGTAAAGAAACATTATTCTTTTTAATTGACATGTATATTTCGAAAAGGTCTTCGTTGTCCGAACCTTTTATAATGCCGGTAATGAGTAGTGACAATAAATCGGTTATTTCCGATTCTTTAAAGCCCAATTGTGCAGCAAAGTTACTCACCAGTCTGATTTGGTTTTTGCCAATAACGCCATCTATCATAGTCATTTTTACCAAATTATAAACTTTCTCAAAACGTTTGGGAAGTTCGTTTGTTGGAATTTGGAATGCTTTTTCAGTTGCTTCAATTAGCTCTTTTATCTCATTCTGAGAAAAATTTAGCTGAAAACCAATGCGATACAACAACGACATTTCTTCGTTTTTGATAACATCATCGGCCAAAGCTATGCGAATTAATTGAACAAAGTATTCTGTATTTTCATTTAAAATTGGCTTATTTGAAATATCTTTCATGTTCATATCTGCTTGTTTTTGAAAATAGCAATTCTTTTTTTAGTTTTTTAGGAAAAAGTATGAAAGCATATTTTATACTTTTAGTGGCGACAAGACCCATAAAAGACTGGTTGTTTCATTCGAATTGTTTTGAAAGTATTTTAAATCGTGCGAATAGAAATAGATGCTGCCATTCAACGAGAGATTGTGTGTTGATTCTATGAGTTCAACAGAAATATTTCCATTGATGACAAAACAAAATTCCTGTCCATTTCTTCTATTATCTAATAAGCCTGCAGAATTGCCACCTTTTTCTAATTCAATTGTGTAAATTTCCATTGTTTGAAGAGGACTGTAATGCGCCATTAGATAAAGAGTTGCCCCGGTTTCGTTACGTTTTACAAACTTTTTATCTTCCCACGATATTACAGGATTGGAGGCAAATGTGTCGTTCTCGCCAATGAGCATTCCTACAGATGTGTTTAAGTAGTCGGCAATATGTTTTATGGTGTGCAACGAAGGAAATGCTTTTGCATTTTCTATCTGCGACAACATACTCGACGATATCCCAATACCTTTTGCTAATACACTCATCGATATTTCGAGATATTCTCTTCGCTTTTTAATTCTCTCGCCTATTTTGTTCATATCAATGTTTATTTTATACAAAACTAATTAATTACAAGTTAATAATGTTTGGTTCAGATTGTTTATTAAAAAATTATTTATCATAATTATTATGTTAAATCTTATTTAAATAATACTTGCAAAATTAAATTATAATTAATTATTTTGCAAAAGTAAACCACATTAAATTTTAATTAATTAAAATTAAATGACACTTAATTTGCGAAAAGGAATCCAAAAGAAATTTCTCATTATTGCATCGGGTATTTTTTCCATGCTTATTATGGGAACTATATATTCGTGGAGTGTTTTCAGAACACCTTTGGAAGGTTTGCTCACTATTTCGACATTACAATCGGGTTTACCATTTATCGTTTTTCTTGCACTGTATGCCTTTTCTATGCCATTGGCCGGACAACTTATCGAAAAGTATAAACCTGCTTATGTAGCAATAGCCGGAAGTGTTTTTTTATCGTTGGCTTATTTATTGTCGGGCTTTTGTACTAACATAAATCAACTTGTTTTAACTTATGGGGTATTGGGTGGTATAGGTGTTGGCACATTGTATGGTGTACCTGTCGCAATGGCTTCTCGCTGGTTTCCTAATTCGAAAGGTATTGCAACCGGTGCTATTTTACTTGGGTTTGGTGTATCTCCATTAATTACAGCTCCTATTGCATCTTTGTTAATAGATAACTATGGCGTTTTTGGTGTTTTTAAAATTCTTGGAATAAGTTTTCTGATACTACTGCCAATTTCTTCTTTGTTTTTTTCAAATCCCGAAAGTTATAGCAATCGTAAGCTCGAAACCAATATACAAGTTGAAAATAAACCCATAACCAGCAATAAGAATTTCTATATGCTTTGGTTGCTTTTTTTCATTGTTACTTTTGCTGGACTCATGACCATAAGTATTACCAGTCCATTTTCTAGTCAAATTTTGAGCATTAGTAATACAGATGCAGCCTTTTTTATTTCAATGTTGGCTCTATTAAATGGTTTTGGACGCTTGTTTTTTGGTTTCCTTATTGATAAAATTGGCTTACATAAGTCAATGTTTATATCTTATTCGCTTCTATTAGTATCTGCTATACTTATTGCCAATGTCACGACCTACAAACCTATACAATTCAGTATTTCTATGGCAATTATGTGGGGTGTTTTTGGCAGTTGGCTCACCATTGCACCTATAGCAGTTAACCATCTTTTTGGAGAAATACATGCAGTAAAAAATTACGGAAAGCTTTTTACTGCCTATGGTTTTGGTGCTATTGCTGGTGTTACACTTGCTTCAAAAGTGCTGGAAATCACAGGTAGTTATCAGTCGGTATTTTATGTTGTTGTTGCATTATCGATATTGGGTTTTTTTATCATTCAAAAATTATTAATTAAAAAAAGATAAAAATTATGCTAGTAGCCATTATTACAGGGAGCGATAGCGACCTTAAAACCATGCAGGGTACAGTAAATACCCTGGAAAAGTTAGAAATACCTTATCAGGTGTCGGTATTGTCGGCTCATAGGTGCACCGAAGAGGTTTTAAAGTATATTAAAGAAATTGAGAAAAAAGGTTTTGAAGTTATTATTGCGGCGGCGGGTAAAGCAGCTCATTTGCCGGGCGTTATTGCTGCCAATACAAGTATTCCGGTAATTGGTATACCTATCGAAACTTCAGATCTTGGTGGATTAGACTCTTTATTGTCGATTGTACAAATGCCTAAAGATGTACCTGTTGCAACTGTTGCAATTGGGTCGGCAGGAGCTGTTAATGCAGCCGTATTGGCACTCAAAATATTGGGAATTAAACACCCTAGTTACCGGAAAAAAGCAGATGAATACAGGGAAAGGGTTAAAAATGAAGCAATATCGAGAAATAGTATCATACGAGAGCTTGGTTTTCATAAATATTTGGAAAAATACCTTTAATTATGGCCCAAATCGGTAAAGATATTGAAAAAGCTGCTGAATTATTGCGGAACAATGAGATTGTGGCAATACCTACCGAAACAGTTTATGGTTTGGCTGGTAATGGATTGAAAATTGAAACAATAGAGAAAATATATGCAGTTAAAAACCGACCTGCAAACAACCCCTTGATATTACATATTGACTCTATTGATAAGCTCAGTAACTTGTCAACTCATATTCCACAAACAGCTATAAAACTTGCCGAAGAATTTTGGCCTGGACCTCTTACACTTGTTTTACCTAAAAAAGACAGTGTGCCAGATATTGCTACCGCTGGTTTGAAAACTGTTGCAGTAAGGATTCCTGCGCATGAACTAACATTGAGGCTTCTTGCCGAACTCGATTTTCCGCTTGCAGCTCCAAGCGCCAACTTGTCGAACAGGGTTAGCCCTACAACTGCTGAGCATGTAACTTGTCAAATAGGGAATATGATAAAATACATTCTTGACGGAGGGCAATGTAGCAAAGGTATAGAGTCGACCATTGTTGGTTTTGTCGACGATACACCTATTATTCTTAGGCACGGTGCTTTATGTATTGAAAAAATTAAAATGGTAGCAGGTGAACTGATTGTCAAACATGATCATAATACGATTTTGGCTCCGGGAATGTCGGCAAAACATTATTCGCCCAGAACCCGCCTCATTGCTTGTGAAAATATACAAAAAGAATTGGAGATTTTAAAAGGTTTAAATATAGCTGTTCTGACACTAAGTCCTTATTGGCATAGTCTAATAGGCTCTGATGTATACAAAGTAAGCCTTACCAATAGTGGCGATCTGGAAGAAGCAGCATATAACCTCTTCGACAAGCTTTTTATACTCGACAATATGAATTTTGATTGTATAGTTGCGGAATATTTGCCTAATGTAGGATTAGGAATAAGTATAAATGACCGTTTGAAGAGGGCTTCAAATTGAATGCATATTAAATAAATGGGATATAATGTCGTTTAGTTTAAAAATAACAACTTTCAAATTACCCTTAAATCCCCTAAAGGGGACTTCATTATAACCCCTTTAGGGGATTTAAGGGTAATAAAAGCAGAATTGTTAACTAATCGACATTGAAATGAAATATAAATTAAAGTTAAGGCTTTTACAAATTTAAAAATAGTTGAATTATGAGTGATTTTTTTAAAACACTGGAAAAGAGAAGGGTGAGCTTACCCGACGATGTAATTGTAATATTGAGTGGCTGCAAATCGTTTAAAACTTTCGATTCTGTAAAACAATTGTCAGTGGCAGCCTTGGGTGACAATAAAAGTGTTTTTGAAGTAAAATACGATGTCCCTGGAAAAGGCGAAATTGCTGAAGCCATAATCCACAAAGTTACAAACGGTATTTCTGCCAATTATACAGATCCATACATGCGACGCAGAGATCCAGATACTATGGCTGTTGCCGACGATCTTCCAAGCGATAAGGTTCGCTTTAATCAAAAATTTGGATATGAATTTGACTTGTTGCGAAAAGAAACGATAGATTGGTTGCAATCTCAAGATTTAGCTGTATTTTTCTATTTTGCAGGTTACGATAAATTGGGAACTGGAGGAATTGCAATAGCTCCCGCGAATGCCGGTTTTTTTGCAATGGGGCTTGCAATGCTTCAACGCATTATACCTATTAGTGAATTGCCAACCGATTTTTCGGTAGAATCTGTAATTTATGTAGCCCCAACTTTTCGACATACGCATTTTAACGGCAAACAAGTTGTCGTTCACAAGCGTTCGGAAAATTTACATGAAATATTTTCTTATAATCTCTATCCTGGCCCTAGTGCCAAAAAGGGCTTGTATGGAGCACTTTTGACAAAAGGAGAAAAAGAAGGCTGGATAACAGCTCATTGCTCTACTGTACAGGTTGTTAGTCCTTACGACAATATTACAACTTTTATGCACGAAGGTGCAAGTGGTGGCGGTAAAAGCGAAATGCTTCAAAATATTGTACGCGAGCCAAATGGGCAAGTATTAATCGGCGAAAATTTATTGACAGCTGAAAAAAGACTCATAAATTTTCCACTTTTCTGTTCGTTCAACCCTGTAACCGACGACATGGCATTGTGCCATCCATCTATTCAGAAAAACAATGGAAAACTAACAGTATTGGATGCCGAAAATGGATGGTTTATTAGGGTCGATGGCATTGCCGATTATGGCGACGATCCATTCCTCGAAAAGCTCACCATTAAGCCCAAAGAACCACTATTGTTTTTGAATATTAAATCGAACCCCGATTGCACTGCATTAATTTGGGATCATACAGAAGATAGCCCTGGTAAAAGGTGTCCGAATCCTCGAGTTATTGTGCCTCGAAACATTGTGCCAAATATTGTAAACAAACCTGTTACAGTAGATATTAGAAGTTTTGGTGTGCGCACTCCACCTTGTACAAAAGAAAATCCAACCTATGGAATTGTAGGGCTATTTCACATTTTACCTCCGGCATTGGCATGGTTGTGGCGACTTGTTTCGCCCCGTGGACACGCAAACCCAAGTATAGTAGATGGAGGAGGTATGGGTAGCGAAGGAGTTGGTTCTTATTGGCCGTTTGCTGCGGGCAAAATGGTAACGCATGCCAATTTGTTGCTCGAACAAATTATTAAAACTCCACGAATGAGATACACTCTTGTACCTAATCAGCACATTGGTGCTTGGAAAGTTGGGTTTAAACCTCAATTGCTTATGCGCGAGTACCTTACTCGTAGAGGAAATGCAAAACTCAGAAGCGACCAATATCAATATGCACGATGTCCATTATTGGGCTTCGAGTTGAACTATTTGACTATTGAGGGAGCTAAAATACCTTCTCGCTTCCTTCAAGTGCACAAGCAAATTGAAGTTGAAACTTCGGGCTACGATGCCGGTGCAGAAATACTTTACGATTTCTTTAAAGCCGAATTGCCAAAATATTTAACACCCGAATTGTCGGTTACTGGCCGTAGAATTATCGAGGCTTGTTTGGCTGGAGCTAGTGTCGAGGATTATTTAGCAATTATTCCAATGGATTACCAATACTCATTTTTAACAACCAACGATCTTGAATAAAATACGTGTGTTTTTCTAAGCTTTTGAAAAAGCTATGTTTTGAGTTTGATTATATGTGTTAATAGCCGTCAGAAAGTAATTTTTGGCGGCTATTTTTTGTATGTCGGGCATGGTTCTTTTCTTGCGAAGTGCAAGTCTTCGTACACGCCGAGTTGAAAGGAAGTGTTAGTGAATGGCAAGGGTGTTTAGAGTAATCTGGAATCTGAAAGAAGCCATTAACAAAGTTAGCGTTCTGACGCACAGAA
>CAMDBI010000043.1 GCA_945889005.1 Bacteroides fragilis | reverse complement strand
AATGTATGGCAATCGATGGGTGGTCAGGAAATGGGTACTGTATGGGGGCACGGTGCCTACCAAGCACCCGACTGGAGCGCCGATTGGTTGCACCGCGAAGCTGTGTTTATGCTCAATCAACTGGCATTAAAGACCGATAGTATTGAATACGATAAACTTAGTCCTGAGAAACAAGCAGGGCTGAAAATTACGCTTCAAAATGAACTCAGAAAAAATAGATATGATGAAGCAAGCAAATCGTTAGTTATATCAAATATACGTGCCGATGCATTTGCAAGTAATAGCAGTTATTATGGTGGTTTGTTTACCAACGACCCTGCTCGCGATAAAGAACGCGATGTTTATAGTATTCCGGCTAATTCGTTGAAAGACCCTGAACGTGTTCGTTTAATTAATGCTTTCTTTTTCTGGATTTCGTGGACTTGCGTTACAGAACGTCCCGACCAAGAAATAAGCTATACCAACAACTGGCCTGCCGAAGAACTTGTTGCAAACAAACCAACAGGAGCGCTTTTATTGTGGACAGGTTTTAGCGTTATTATGTTGCTTGCAGGTATTGGTCTAATGGTTTGGTACTATGCAAAACGCCGACATGAAGCGCCAGATACCGTACCTGCTAATTTTCCGCTCAAAGGCGAAGGACAAACTCCATCGCAAAAAGCCACTGTAAAATATTTCTGGATTGTTTCTGCCTTACTCTTAGTACAAGTAATTATGGGTATAATTACTGCTCACTATACAGTTGAAGGTCAGGCTTTTTATGGGATTCCCCTTGCCGATTGGTTGCCCTATTCTATTTCACGTACTTGGCATATTCAAATAGCCATATTTTGGATAGCTACATCGTGGTTAGCAACAGGTCTCTATTACGCTCCGGCAATATCGGGTGTTGAACCTAAATTCCAAAAATTGGGTGTCAATTTCTTATTTTGGGCTCTGATAGTTATCGTTGGTGGTTCATTGTTTGGTCAATGGTTAGGCGTTATGCAAAAACTTGGACTGGTTACTAATTTTTGGTTTGGTCATCAAGGTTACGAATATGTCGATTTGGGTCGTTTCTGGCAGTTGTTTTTATTTGTGGGACTAATAATATGGCTCTTACTTATGGGAAGAGCTATATGGCCTGCTCTTAAACAAAAATCGGAAAGTCGCAGTCTTTTAATCCTGTTTTTAATTTCAACCATTGCCATTGCTGCATTCTATGGTGCTGGCCTTATGTGGGGTCGTCAAACCCATTTGGCAATTGCTGAGTTTTGGCGTTGGTGGGTAGTACATCTTTGGGTCGAAGGCTTCTTTGAAGTATTTGCAGCCGTGGTTACATCGTTCTTGTTTGTTCGAATGCAAATAGTAAAAGCTGCTACTGCTACAACGGCCGTATTGTTTTCAACCATAGTTTTCTTGGCGGGTGGTATATTAGGTACTTTCCACCACCTTTATTTTACAGGTACACCTACAGCAGTGTTAGCTTTGGGCGCAACTTTCAGTGCTTTGGAGGTTGTTCCATTAGTATTGCTTGGCTTCGAAGCGTACGACAATCTGAGATTGAGCCGTAGTGCCGAATGGATAAAAGCGTATAAATGGCCTATTTATTGTTTTATAGCGGTTGCATTTTGGAACTTGGTAGGTGCAGGTATTTTCGGATTCCTTATCAATCCGCCTATTGCACTTTATTATATGCAAGGTCTTAATACCACACCTGTTCACGGTCATGCTGCTTTGTTTGGCGTTTATGGTATGTTAGGTATTGGTCTTATGCTCTTTGTACTTCGCGATATGAACAAAGATGTAGTATGGAAAGAGGGTACTGTAAAATTTGCTTTCTGGAGTATCAACATTGGTTTGGCAGCAATGATTTTAATCAGCGTTTTACCGGTTGGCTTGGCTCAAACAGTTGCCAGTGTTCAAGAAGGAATGTGGTACGCTCGTTCGGCCGAATTTATGCAACAACCTCATATTCTTACTTTCAAATGGTTAAGAATGATAGGTGATACTATTTTTGCGGCAGGTACCATTGCTTTGGCTTGGTTTATCTTTGGCTTAGCCGGTGGTTGGAGTTTAAAAAAGAAATAGATTTTCTTAAATAATTTAATCTGCGTTCTATTGTTTAATTTTACAATAGAATGCAGATTTTTTAAAATTATGTCAGAACTAATTATACATAAAAGCGAAAAGCTCGATAAACTTTACCAATTTGCCCATCGTTTAATTGATGGTGAAAATGGCAAAATGCTTATTGAAACTTATCAGGAAGTTATTGAAACTGTTAATGCCGCAGAAGCGATGCAAGTATTTGACCGATTACTTAATGAAGGTTATCCGGTAAGTAAAGTCAAATGTAACGTTGGTAAAATCATTAATGTTTTTTTCAAATCGTTAAATGCCATACAGTGGAATAAGCCAAACGAAGGGCATTTCTTGTATTACCTGATGCTCGAAAACCGCGAAGTTGAAAAGCTTGTTGCTGATGTCAGACCATATATCAAAGCATTTTTAAAACCTGAGAACTCATTCGCCGATGATGCAGTTCAAAAACTTAGGGGTTTTATTAATGACATAAAAAAATACGAATTACATTACATTAAAAAAGAAAACATTTTTTTCCCGTATCTTGAAAAGACTTTTACCCAGCACCGATGTTTGCAACTAATGTGGTCGTTTCACGACGATTTTCGGAAAAGTTTAAAAGCTCTTGAAAGCATACTTCTACAAGGCCAACCCGATACAAGTGCTATTAACACAGAACTAGGAAAACTATTTTTTGTAATCATACCCATCATTTTTAGGGAAGAACAAATTATTTTCCCTGTGGCATACAGGGCAATTCCTGAAAAAGGATGGAACGAGATGCTCGAACAAAGCAAAGAGATTGGTTGGTGTTATGGTATTTCTCCATCATATAATGGGCAAAAATCAAAAGATAATGTAATATCAGATTTTATTAATCTCGATACTGGTTTGTTAAAGGCGGAACAAATAATGCTGATGCTTAATAACCTTCCTGTGGACATTACCTATGTAGATGAAAACGATGAAGTTCGATATTTTTCAGGTGCAAAACACCGCATTTTTCCTCGCTCAAAAGCAATTATCGGCCGCAAGGTGCAAAACTGCCATCCGCCCGAGAGTGTGCATGTGGTAAATCAAATTGTAGAAGCTTTCCGAAATGGTTCAAAAGACCATGCCGATTTTTGGATACAGATGAAAGGTTTATTTATTCATATACGTTACTTTGCCTTGCGCGACGAACAAGGCAAATACAAAGGCACCATTGAGGTAAGTCAGGATGTAACTGAAATACGAGCCTTAGAGGGTCAACAAAGATTATTGGATTGGAATTAGAAGAAATGTAAATTATTTATAAAATGAAAGTAGCCGTTTTTAGTACTAAACCTTACGATAAAGAGTACCTCGACAAAGCAAATGATTCTGGGCAACACGAACTGGTTTATTTCGAATCGTCATTAAAACCCAAAACAGTAAGGCTTGCAGAGGGTTTTGATGCAGTTTGTGTTTTTGTGAATGATACTCTTTCAAAAGAAGTAATTGAACAACTTGCATTGCTACATATAAGGGCCATAGTACTTCGTTGTGCTGGTTTTAACAATGTCGATATTTCCAGTGCTTGTGCACACAATATTAGCGTTCTAAGGGTTCCTGCTTATTCACCTAATGCAGTTGCCGAACATGCCGTTGCATTAATAATGACGTTGAACCGTAAAACACACAAAGCTTACAACCGGGTGCGCGAAGGGAACTTCTCAATTGAGCGACTTATAGGGTTTGATTTGTTCGGGAAAACGGTTGGAGTAATAGGTACTGGCAAAATCGGGTCAATTTTTGCGACAATAATGAAAGGCTTTGGTTGCAATATAATAGCTCACGATTCTTTTCCAAACAGAATACTTGTTGAACAAGGCATTAACTATTGCTCGTTGAACGAGGTGTTGGAACAGTCTGACATTCTCTCGTTACATTGCCCGCTAACACCCGATACACATCGCCTTATAAACAATCAAACCCTTGCATTAATGAAAAGAGGGGCTATGCTAATTAATACGAGTAGGGGGAAACTTATCGATACAGAGGCTGTCATTGAAGCACTTAAAACAGGTCGCTTAGGATACCTTGGAATTGATGTATATGAACAGGAAGAAAAGCTTTTCTTTAAAGACCTTTCAGAAATTATAATACCCGATGACAAGATATTGCGCCTGATGACATTCCCTAATGTTTTGGTTACAGCCCATCAGGCATATTTTACAGATAATGCACTGGTTCAAATTGCACAAACAACTATTCAAAACCTTACTGATATTGACAAAAGTAACATTCAACTGCAAAACATGGTTTCATTAAATGTAATTAAGCCTTGATTGGAAATGAAAAATTAAATTACCACTTTACCCTAAGAAAGCAAATATGATACACGAAGTTTTAAACGAAATGATGGCTTACTTCGGCAACGATGTGCGCCGTATTAACCACGCCCTTAAAGTTTATGGTTTTGCAAATGCTATTGGTCGTAGCGAGAAACTTGATGCGCAAACCATACAGATTATCGAAATTGCTGCTATTTTACATGATATTGGTATTCCTGAATCAGAAAAAAAATATGGTTCTTGTATCGGAAAATATCAGGAAATAGAAGGTCCACCGATTGCTCGTGCTATACTCGAAAAATTAAAAATTGCACCCGCTACCATTGACAGGGTTTGTTTTATTATTGGCAACCACCACACATACACTAAAATAGACAATATTGACTTTCAAATACTGGTTGAAGCTGATTTCCTTGTTAATATTTTTGAAGATGAAATGCTTAACAGTGTTGAAAGCATAAGAGAAAAGTATTTTAAAACTCAATCAGGATTGAGCTTACTCTCACAGATGTACAGTATGCTCTAGATTTTATTTAACATTGATTTTTTATGAAAGTACAAGATAGCGGAATGCCCAAAGAGGAAATGTGGTCGAAATTCTTCGAGCCTGAAAAGTTTTTGCAAATTATGGGGCTTACAACCGATTTGCAAACTGTGGTTGACCTAGGTTGTGGATTTGGAACTTTCTCGATTCCTGCCTCACAAATGATTAAAGGCAAAGTTCATGCTTTCGACATCGACCCTGATATGATTGCACAATTGCAAACAAAAGTTGACGCACTGAATATTAAAAATATTGAACTGCTTCAAGCTGATTTTATTTCCGAAGGCACTGGAATGCTTGACAACTCTGTAGATTATGTTATGCTTTTTAATATCTTGCACCACGATAACCCTTTTCAAATATTGAAAGAGGTTCACCGAATTATGAAAGTAGGCGCAACAGCAGGGATTATACACTGGCGTAGCGATATTAACACGCCACGAGGCCCCAAATTAGACATTCGTCCTAAACCCGACCAAATCAAACAATGGGCTATACAATCAGGCTTTTCAGTGCAGTTTGAAACTTTATTAGAACCCTATCACTTCGGAATTATAATCAATAAATTTTAAATATGAAAATCGGAATTATACTTGAAACAAAGGAATACGAAAAAGCATGGAATGCTTTTCGTTTTGCCGTAACCGCTAAAAAACAGGGACACGATGTGAAATTATTTTTAATGGGCGAAGCTGTTGAATGCGAAGGTTTGTCCCACGAGAAATACAATGTTGCTGAACAATTGAGAGCATTTGTAAATGCAGGTGGTGAAATACTCGCCTGTGGTACATGTTTAAAGTCACGCCAATTAGATAGTTCAAACGTTTGTCCAATATCGACAATGATTGATTGTGTAAACGTAGTTGTTTGGGCTGATAAGATGGTGACATTTTAAATTTGCACCCTCACCTAAGGTCACAAAAATCCAAACTTTGCTTAAAGCTAACTCTTCAATGCAATAAAACAGTTGTTTGGCTAAATAAATAGCATAATTGTGTACAAGAATAAAATTATTATAAATATTTCTTGGTAATGAATATTTTTTTGCACTATCTTTGTGAGCGAACATTCACTTACATTTAAATTTAATAAAAATGGAAATTAAACCTCGTCAGTTAGAAATTATAGAAGCCGCTGGCAAAATACTGACTACCTCAGGTGTAAGCGGTTTGACTATTAAAAACTTGGCGATTGAAATGAAGTTCTCTGAAAGTGCTATTTATCGTCACTTTACAAGCAAAGAAGAAATAATTTTAGCTATGCTGGATTATATTGCAGAAACTATTGATGAACGTTTGCCGAATACCATTCAAGCTACTGATAATCCTGAAGATAAATTTAAAAAACTTTTTCATAACCAATTCTTTTTCTTTAAGAACAACCCTCATTTTGCAGTTGCAGTATTTTCGGACGGGTTGATGGAGGAAAGTCAACGCATCAATGAATCTATCAGCAAATTAATGAGTGTGAAAATGAAGCATTTGATGCCAATAATAATGGAAGGACAGCAAAAAGGTGTGTTTACCAATGCTATTACAACCGAAGAACTTATGCATATTGTAATGGGCACTTTTCGACTTCAAATGTATAAATGGAGAATTGCCAATTTTCAGTTCGATATTTTAAGGATAGGAGAAAACATGGTACATTCAATACTGACAATTATAAAACAAAATCGGTAATTAAAGCATTTATCAATGATTAATTAAAAAAATTTGACTATGAATGTTAGTAAGTATTCACAAACGGCACTATTATTGTTCTTTTTTATCGGGTTGGTTACCATTAAGCCTGCACAAGCACAAGTATGGACTTTACAGCAGTGTATTGATACTGCAATGATTAACAATAAAAATTTGCAGGTTAGCAAAAATGGCACTTTAATTGGAGAGCATAAGCGCAAGGAAGCTATTGCAAATTTAATTCCAAAGATAAGTGCTATTGCCGACTATCGATATTACACCGACCAGCCATACCAATTAATGCCAGCATCGGTTTTTGGAGGTACTCCCGGAAAGTTTAAGGAAGCTCAATTTGGTGTTCCTCACAATATAAATACCAATTTGCAAGTTTTGATTCCGTTGTATAATCCACTAGTTTATGGAGCTATTACAACAACAAAAATCGCATCAGAAATTAGCGAATTGCAATATCAAAAAACTGAAGAGCAAATCTATTTTGAAATATCCAATCTGTATTACAATGCCCAAATTTTATATCATCAATTAGCTTTTGTCGATAGTAACCTTATTAACACTACAAAGCTATTCAAAAATATTCAATTGCTTAAAGAACAGTTACTGGCAAAAGGAACGGATGTAAGCAAAGTTCAATTACAAATAGAACAATTAAGCACACAAAGAGAACTTATTATAAGCAAACAGGAGCAATTGCTAAATGCTTTGAAATTTACAATGGGAATTCCATTTAATCAAATTATTCAAATCGATAAAAATATTCAATTTCAAAACAGCAATGAATATGTTAGTTCATCAACAATAGATATTCGAATTGCAGAAAATCAGAAACGATTAGTATCATCTGAGTTGAAAACATTAAAATATTCTCGTTTACCCACCATTTCAATATATGGAACCTATGGACAAACCGGCTTTGGATACGACAAGAAACCAAATGATTTTCTAAAATTTTACCCCGTCGGATTTGCAGGTGTACAATTATCATATCCGTTGTTTAACGGTACTGTTACCCAACGAAAAATTAATCAGAAAAAAATAGAAATGCAAAACATTGATTTACAATTGAGTTTAATCACAGAGCAAAACAATATGATGATTGAAAATGCAAAGCAACAAAAAATGGTAGCTCAAAAAACTGTTAGAACAATACAATTGCAAATAAAACAGGCTCAAACGATTTATGAACAAACACTATTGCAGCAAAAGGAAGGAGTATCGTCATTAACCGATGTACTTTTAGCTGATAATGCTTTACGGGAAGCCCAACAATCTTATTTATCGGCTATAATTGATTATTTGAAAGCTGATTTGGAAATGAAAAAACTAACAGGAAATATAAACAAGCAACAATAATAAATCTGAGATTATGAAAATCAAAAAAAAATATGAAATGTATGTAACACTAACTATAATGGTATTTATTATGACCTGTGTGGTAACATTTGTGAGTGTGGGTGTGAATTTTGGGTTCAATCCCGGATTTATTGCCAAATGGATGAAAATGTGGGCTTTGGGCTTCTCGGTCGCGATTCCAGTGGTGTTAGTAGTTATGCCAATTATCAAAAGAAACGTAGCAAAATTTGTGCGAGAGTAATCACATATAACACATCTGAACGAAATTTTAACTTTAAAAGATTATCTGTAAGCTGATTGAATAAATAATAACGAAAATGGTCAAAATGAAAATATATACATTATTGGTTTTTCTATTATCCATACACTTGGTGCATGCACAAACAAATTTCACTATTAATGGGTATGTAAAAACAGAGAAAGATGGAGAAGAATTAATAGGTGCTACCATATTCATAAAAGATTCTAAAACAATGGGAACTGCTGCCAATGCTTACGGATTTTATTCTATTACGCTACCCGAAGGAACATACACGCTTGCAGCACAGTATATTGGCTACAAATCGCAGTCGCTGCAAGTATCGCTTAACCAAAACATACGACAGGATTTTATTTTGTCTGAAAATTCGACAGAATTGGGCGAAGTTGTGATAACATCTGAAAGAAAAGATGAAAATATAGCAAGTACCTCTATGGGTATCGAAAAAATAAATATTCAGGAGCTGAAAAACATACCTGTATTATTTGGTGAAAAAGATATTTTGAAAACCATTCAATTGTTGCCTGGTGTAAAAACTGCCGGAGAGGGCAATAGTGGATTTTATGTACGTGGAGGAAATGCAGACCAAAATCTAATTTTGCTCGATGAAGCAACTGTTTATAATGCTTCACATCTATTGGGATTTTTCTCTGTTTTTAACGCCGATGCAATAAAAAATGTAACACTATATAAAGGCGGACAACCTGCCGAATACGGAGGGCGTTTATCGTCGGTGCTTGATATTCGAACACAGGATGGAAGCGACAAGGAGTTTGGAGCAGAAGGCGGAATAGGTTTAATAGCCTCGCGATTAAAACTCGAAGTGCCAATTGTAAAAGACAAAGGTTCGTTTTCAATCAATGCACGAAGGTCTTATGCCGATTTGTTTCTGCAACTTTCAAAAGACAGTGTCATGCGACAGCGCAAACTTTATTTTTACGATATAAATACAAAGTTAAACTATAGAATTAACGAGAATAACAGAATTTTTTTTTCTGGCTATTTTGGCAAAGATATTCTGAGCATTGGCGAGCAAATGGGTGTTAATTGGGGAAATGCAACCGGCACCTTTAGGTGGAACCATATCATCAACAATAAAACCTTTTCAAATGCATCGTTAATTTTTAGCAATTACGACTACGACATTAATACACCTCTGGCTGGTGCAGATGGCGAAATAATTTCGCGAATTCAGGATTACAATTTAAAGCAAGATTTTCAACATTTTGCCAATACAAAAAACAAGTTAAAGTTCGGATTTAATTCAATTTATCATAAAATAATTCCCGGTGCAATCATTGCAAAAACCGATTTGTCTATCGACGAGTTGAATCTTAAACATAAACAAGCTTTAGAAAATGCAATTTATTTTAGTCATGAGTTCAACCCATCTGAAATATTTGGTTTTGAATATGGTGTTCGTTTAACTTCTTTCAGCACATTTGGTCCAGGCGACTTTTATACTTACAATAATCAAGGTGAAATAACGGATACCGCTTCTTATAATAGTAACCATGTAGTGAAAACCTATTTCAGCATTGAACCCCGACTGGCAGCAAATTTTGTACTTAACCATCAAAACTCAATAAAGCTTGCTTATGGAAGAAATACTCAAAATCTTCATTTGCTTTCCAATTCAACATCGGGCAATCCAACCGATTTGTGGATACCAAGCAGTAATAATGTAAAACCTGAAATTGCCGACCAGTTTTCAGTTGGGTATTTTAGAAATTTTAACGACAACACCTTCGAATTTTCTACTGAAATATATTATAAACATTTGCAAAATCAAATTGATTACAAAGATGGGGCAGAACTTCGTTTTAACGAATTTGCAGAATCGCAACTGCTTTTTGGAATGGGTAGGGCTTATGGAATCGAATTTTTTCTGAAAAAGAAATATGGAAAGTTAAATGGATGGATTGGATACACGCTTTCGAAAACAGAGAAAAAAATTGATGGTATTAACAATGGCGAGTATTATTTTGCCAAGCAAGATAGAACGCACGATATTACCATTGTTGGAATATATGAAATCGCAAAGGCTTGGACAGCTTCAGCAACTTGGGTTTATTACACCGGCAGTGCTATAACATTTCCCAGTGGAAAATACCAAGTAGCAGGTACTTCGGTCAATTATTATACCGAACGAAACGGTTATCGTATGCCTAATTATCATCGTCTCGATTTAGGAGTTACTTGGCAAAGAAGGAAAACTGAAAAATTTGAATCGTCGTGGAATTTTTCGCTTTACAATGCTTATGGACGCGAAAATGCCTATACTATTACATTTCAACAAGACCCAAAAGACCCAGCAAAAACACAAGCTGTTCAAACTACACTGTTTCGTTGGGTGCCTTCAATTACTTACAATTTTAAATTTTAATGAAAATGAAAAAATCTAAATATCGAGCAATTGTCATCATTCTGTTAGGGTTGATTCTGTTTTTTTCATCATGCGAAAAAATTATAGATATTGACCTAAATTCAAAAGAGCCACAAATTGTTATTGAAGGAAATATTACAAATTTACAAGGACCATATACCATTTTAATAAATCAAACCGTAAATTTTAATTATGCGAATGTTTTTCCTCCTGTTTCAGGTGCATTTGTTACCATTGGCGATAATGTTGGAAATTTGGATACACTCACCGAAACTTCACCGGGAGTTTATGTAACCTCTACCATTCAGGGTGTTTATAATAGAATTTACACATTAAAAGTTTTATCGAACGGCAAAGAGTTCACCGCTACTTCATATATGCATACGCCGGTCAATATCGATACGCTGACCATGATTACCGAAACGACACATAAGGCTACTAAAAAAACTATTAATGTCGGTTTTACTGACCCTGCAGGTATATCGAATTATTACCGATTTGTTAAAACTATCAATAATGTTGCACAAACTACAATTTATATAGAAGATGACTTTTTACAAGATGGGAATGCTATTAATCAGCCCTTATTATCAAAATATCAAGATGAAACAACTATAAATAAAGGCGACAATGTAATTGTTTCTCTTCAGGTTATTGACAAAAATGTTTACAATTATTTCAGAACACTCAATCAACTCAAAGGTGGGTCTGGATTGATAAACCAATCAACGTCACCTGCCAATCCTATTTCTAACTTTAATAATGGTGCATTGGGCTATTTTAACGCATATTCTGTAACTTCTAAGGAATTAATAATTAAGTAAAGTGATTATGAAAAAGAAAATTATTTACATCGTCATTGGGTTGGCACTTGTCGCTGTGGTAGTAATTCGTCTAAAAACCAACAAAGAAACCACAATTAAGAGAGTCTATCAGTACAATAAAGAGCAACCAATTAATGTACAAGCCATCACCTTGAAGCTCGAAAGTGTTAAAAACGACAACTCTTATACCGGAACTTTTGAACCCAATAAAGAAACCAAAGTAAGTACAGATATACAGGGTAAGATAACCTCTGTATTGGTAGATGCTGGAAGCTCTGTTAATAAAGGAGAAGCTTTGGTTCAATTGGAAAACACTATATTAAAACTTCAATTGCAAACCATTGAAATTCAGATTGAAGGATTAGAGGTAGATGTGAAGCGATATACAGTCCTGGCAAATGCCGATGCAATACAAGGAGTTCAATTGGAAAAGGCTGTGTTGGCTTTAAAATCTGCCATCGTTCAAAAAAACACTTTACTTGAACAAATAAATAAAACAACCATCATAGCTCCTTTCAATGGAATTGTAACTGCTAAATTAACTGAAGAAGGTGCTTATGCTGCACCAAGCGTTCCATTGATACAAATTACTGACATTTCGATTTTAAGGTTTATGATATATGTACCTGATAATGTATTATATCAGTTCAAAATAAATCAACAATATTCTATTTTAGCCGACGTTTATCCCGAAACTTTATTGTCGGGGAGAATATCTATGATAGGTAGTAAAGCCAATATGGGAAATAGTTTTCCTGTACAATTTTCAGTAAATAATACTGCTGATTTAAAAATAAAATCAGGAATGTTTGGAAAAGTATTTTTGAAAAATGTGAATGAAGAAAAACATATTATTATACCAGCTTCTTCGGTTATTGGAACAAACATTCAACCACAGGTTTATACGGTGAAAAACGATAAAGCTGTTCTTCAAAATATCGCCATTTCAAACAGATTTCAAAATAAAGCAACGGTTTCAAGCGGTTTAAATGAAGGCGATGTAATTATAATCAACGGGTTTGTTAATCTCTTTGATGGGGCTAATGTAAACTATAAATAATATAGGCGAAAATGAATATAACAGAAATTTCAATTAAAAGACCTTCGCTGATAATAGTTCTCTTCAGCGTATTTACCCTATTGGGGATAATAGGCTATAAGAGTTTGGGTTATGAATTGCTTCCTGACTTTAACCAACCTGTAGTAGTTATAAAAACGATGTATCCGGGTGCCGAACCAAATGAAGTAGAAACATCGGTTTCCAGAAAAATTGAGGACGCCTTGTCGAACCTCGAAGGTGTTGATTATTTAGAAACAAAATCAATGCCCAATGCATCTGTAATTATTGCAAATTTAAAGTACGGTACTAATTTGAATATTGCTATGCAAGATGCACAGCGTTATATCGATAATATCAGGAAAGACCTTCCGGCAGATATTTTAAGCCCCGTGATTAGTAAGATATCACCTAACGATTTGCCAATAATATCTATCAGTGCAACAAGCAATTTGCCTGCAACTGGGTTTTACCAAAAAATGAAGGATGAATTTCTTCCCCAAATTCAACAATTGAAAGGAGTAGCTGAAATTACAATGCTTGGGGGCGAAGAACGAGAAATTCAGGTAAAGGTAAATCAGGATAAGCTAAAACTATATAGAATATCACTTTCTCAGGTTGTAGATGCCATTAACCGCTCAGGTATCGATTTACCAGCTGGTAAAGCACAAACCGATAAAGAAAGTAATTCAGTTCGATTAACTGGTAAATTTTCGACTGTAAACGATATAATGAATGTACAGGTTGCAATGCCTTCAGTAGGTAGCCTTGTTTATGTAAAAGATATAGCCACAGTTATCGACGGTGTGAAAGAAATAAGTTCAGTTAGTCGTTATAATGGTGTAAATGGAATTGGACTATTACTTAAAAAACAAGGTGATGCCAATGCCGTAGATGTTTCAAAATTAGTTCACGCAAAACTTTTACAAATTGAAAGAGTAAACGCCAAAGACGGAGTTAAATTCAATATTGCTGATGATTCAACCGACAAGACTATTGCTGCAGTAAATTCTGTGGTAGATGACTTAATTCTGGCTGTAATTTTAGTTTCACTTGTGATGCTTTTATTTTTAAGAAGTTACAGAAACTCTTTGATAGTATTAATTGCAATTCCTACATCATTGGTTACCGCATTCGCGGTGATGTGGTTGTTGGGTTTTACCTTAAACCTAATGACATTGCTTGCTATGTCGTTAATAATAGGAATCCTGGTGGATGATGCCATTGTTGTTTTAGAAAACATTCAGAGGCATCTGGATATGGGCAAAGAAAAACGAACAGCAGCTATGGATGGCCGAATGGAAATTGGATTTTCAGCCCTGTCTATAACCTTGGTTGATGTAGTTGTATTTCTACCTATTCTGTTTTTGCAAGTATTTGTAGCTGATATGCTTAAACAATTTTCGATAGTCGTTATTACTTCTACACTTACCAGCTTATTGGTGGGATTTACATTAGTGCCTTGGTTGGCTTCACGCATTGGAAAGAAGGAAGATTTACAACCAACAAACTTTATGAATCGTTTTCTACTTTGGTTTGAAAAGCAATTGACAAAATTCATTGAGTGGTATGGACGACAATTGGGATGGGTACTTAGACATAAGCTTGTTTTTACAGGAATCGTAATTTTTCTTTTGGTAATGACTGTAGTGATAATGAAACACGGCATTATTGGTAAAGAAATGATGTCAACAGGCGACCAAGGGAAGTTTCGATTAAATATAGAGTATGATAAAACCACAACTGTTAAGGAAAATAATATCCGAACTCAAAAAATAGAAAACTTTATACTGCAACAACCTGAAGTTTCAACACTTTTCAGCAATGTAGCAGGGCCAAGTACCGGCATTGGAAGTTTGGGGGTTGGCTCAGCCAATTTATCTGAATTTACAATTCAGCTGAAACCTGAAAAAGAAAGAACCATAAAAACCGAACCGTTTATGAAATCGCTTCGAGAAGAACTAAAACGGCAGTTTCCCGGAGTTAACTTCTCAATGGCAGTTTTGGGCTTGCTACCAAAATCTGCACCAATCAAAGTGACGTTGAGCGGAAGCAATTTGGATTTAGTTATGAAAACAGGGGTTGAGCTGAAATCGGTTATTGAAAAAATACCAGGCGCTGATAATGTTCAATTATCAGTACAGGCAGGAAGTCCTGAATATAAGGTTATACCTGATAAAGACAAAATGCAACGATTAGGTTTAACCACAGCTTATGTAGGGTTACATTTAAGAACTGCCTTTACAGGAAACGACGATGCCTCATTAACAGAAAATGGAACAGAATATCCGGTTAGAATTTGGCTTGATGTCTTTGATAGAAAAAACTATGAAGATGTACAAAACCTTTCCATAGTTAATCCAGTGAGCATACCCATTGAAATATCTCAATTTGCAGAAGTAAAACAAGACAATTCGCCTTCATTACTTGAACGATTGGACAGACAGCCATCGGTAACATTAACTTCCGAATCATTTGGCAGACCATCAGGCACTTTAGCTGCTGAGGCAATTAGCTATCTTAAAACACAACCCTTACCCGAAGGCGTAAAACTATCCTGGGGAGCTGATATCAAAACTCAAAATGAAAGTTTTGGTGCTTTGGGTTCTGTTCTACTTATTTCATTCATATTCATTTACCTAATTATGGTAGCCCTTTATGATAACTATATCTATCCATTGGTGGCTTTATTTGCTATACCAATGGCTGCCGTTGGAGCATTTTTAGCGCTAAACTTATCGCTTAACCATTTAACCTTGTTTGCACAACTCGGATTAATAATGCTTATGGGATTAGTAACAAAAAATGCCATTTTGATAGTGGACTTTACTAACCAACTAAAAGCCCAAGGAATATATTATAAAGAGGCATTAATTATTGCAGGCAAAGAGCGTATGCGACCCATTTTAATGACAACCCTGGCTATGGCAATAGGAATGTTGCCCATTGCATTAGCCAAAGGTACCGCCAGCGAGTGGAAAAACGGTTTGGCTTGGGTTATCATTGGCGGCTTGTTGTCATCTATGATATTGACTGTTTATTTAGTCCCAATGGTTTACTACTTGGTTGATACCATTAAAGAAAGATTAGTAAAAAAGAAAGGACAAATAAAATGAAAAAAGTATTTATAAATCTTCAATTTCTATTAGCCACACTATTGCTCGCTTCATTTAGCATCCAAAATAAAGAAACCTGCTCTTTAACAATTGAAGTAAAGAATTTACGAAATTCAAAAGGTGTTGTTCAATTTGCATTATACAATAAAGATGGTTCTATTCCTGATGAAAGATTTAAAAACTATTACAGAATTTTAAAAGGGAAAATTATAAATGGCTCTGCTACGATAACTTTTAACAAATTACCGGCAGGAAGATATGCAGTGAATATACTTCACGATGAAGATAATGATGGTAATATAAAAAAAGGGCTAATCTTACCAAAGGAAGGCATAGGTTTTTCAAATTATCAAACAATCGGGCTATCAAATCGACCAACATTTACTAATGCATCATTCGATTTAAATGGCGACAAAAAATTTTTGATTAAGGTAATATACCTATAAACATGTAGGTATGGGTTCAACATTTAACGGTAGTGAATTTATGTTTAATGTCCCAGTTATTCTTTGGCTAGATAATCAGTTAAATTCAAGTGCTGTTTTACTAGGACAGGTTTAATAATCCAATTTACCCCCAACAGCTCCAAACCAACAAAGCAAAAAACCCAGATGTTCGGCTAAATAAGTTGTTTAATTTTTAAGGTATTTAACCAAACACCCCCTGTCTTTTTTGCTTCTCCCCGCTGCCAATCCTTCAGTTGTTTTTTTCTGTCACACTTTTTGCAAGCCAATGCTCATGCTGCACATAGCCATCCTCGTTCCTGCGGTGTCTAAGAGCAGCCCAAACCCTCAATGCAACCGAGCGAAGCGAGCTCGCGAACACCTTTGAAAATTTCGCTCGGTGTGAGCAAAAAGTCACTACACTCCAACCACCTCCACCGTTCCGTTTGTGCCAGAAAAAAACAACCCCAAGCTATTTTACATAATGTGCATTATATGTTCGCTTTGCACAGCCTGCCGCAGGCGCAACACAGGCAGTCATATAATGTACATTATGTACAAGGGTTTCACCAAATAGCCGCGCCCCAGTGGCACTCCCACCCTCTGCGACCGGTTGGCATTTCCATCTATGCTTATATTTCGCTTGTTTTATTTGGCATAAGCATAAATGTAAAAGCCAACCGTCGCCCTTTTTCAGCGGTGCAAGAGCGTAAAGAAAGCCATCGAGGCGAGTGGCTTTTTTACGCCCTTGCATTTTCTCCAATGCCTCCGCAAACCCCGACCACCACCCCTAATCCTAGCGGTGGCGTTGCTTGGCTTTTCTCATTTATGCCGTTTTCGCTTTTCTTTTATGGTACCGGCATAAATGGAAAATCTCAAGCAACGCCGTTTTTATCTAATCGAGAGGGCATAGCATAAAAGACCGAAAAAAGTCTTACATACCATGCCCTCTCGATTTAGCTCCTTCATCTTTCTTCTTCTTATTAAAGTTTTCTCGGTTAGCAGCTTTCTTGCCACGCTTTGCTTTTAATTTTTTGATAGAAACTACAAAAAATAAAAAAGCAAAGCGTCGCTGTCAGAGGTGCAAGAGTCTTATGAAAGTCAGAAAAAGTCTTTCATAAGACCCTTGCATTATCTCTCATGCCTCCGTCACCCCCGACCACCACCCCT
>CAMDBI010000042.1 GCA_945889005.1 Bacteroides fragilis | reverse complement strand
TTTGCATATTTGATCTTTGGCGTTTTGAGCGTGCTCATGCTTCCATTGCCCATGGTCCAGTAATACTTATCGATATTGGCCGACGAAAGGTTTTTGAAGAAAACAGTATCGCCGTCCTGGTACCATGCAAATCTTGCAAAAGTAGCGGTATCTTTTGCGGCCGAAGGGATAAATATTTTGCCACATTGTTCGGCATAGCAACCTGTAACAGAGTCCATGGCATAGAGACAAACTTCGTAAAACCCAGCTTTATTGTATGTGTGCGAAGGGGCGGTTTTGTCGGAAGTCGACAAATCGCCAAACGACCAGTAATAATCGTTGGTTCCTTGCGACAAGTTGTTGAATACAATGGTGCGCTTAGCAGTATCGAGCACACTCGAGAATAAGGCTTTACATTCGACCTTTCCGGCATCGATTGTTTGAGTCCATTGGTTCGAGCATTGTCCGGTGCTATCAACCACGGTCAGGCTTATGTTGTATGTTCCAGCAGTAGCATATTTGTGAGGTTTTGGGTAGCGACCTATGGTCGAAGAGCCATCGCCCCATTGCCAGATCCACTTGGCAAGATCATCATTCGATTTGTCAAATACTTCGACCGTACCAAAAGTGTCGTTCACGATATAGTCAAATATAGCTGTACACACAGGTTTAGAACCTATGGTAATCCACTTGACGGTATCGGTATTGCATTTGAGATCGGTGTCGATGAGTTTGAGCGTTACCGGATAGCTGCCACCTTCGAAGTATTGGTGAACAGCGTTGATAGCCGACGAAGTTTGACCATCGCCAAAGTCCCAGTTGAACGAATAGCCAGGTGTAAGGTTAACGAAGCTCACACTTTGATCTTTTATCATGAATGAGAACGACGGAACCTTACAAGGAATAGGCATTGCAAAGTGTATGGTAACAGTATCGCTAGCAGTGCCACAAGAATTGGTAACTGTCCAAAGTAGCTTGTAGCTTTGTCCGCGCAGACCAATGAAGCTAGTATTTGCAAGCGTATCGTTACCGAACTTGCCACCAAAGCCGCTCAATCGAAACCATTTACCTTTGCCAAAAGCTTGTTTGGCGTCGAGAATTACCATACTGTCGTTTAGATTGAGCCTGTCTGCTCCGGCATAGGCGGTGGGGAATGATTCTATAAATAATTGGACTGGATTACTTTGGATTGTTCCACAGGTGTTTTTTACAATAACATAATATACTCCGGTATCGACAATGCTAAGCTTGCTCTTTTCGTATGTGGCTGATGTAGCTCCGCTAATATTTTGACCATTGTGTACCCATTGATAAGTGAGACCAAGCCCAGTTGCTGAAACACTATACGTAACTAAAGATCCAGTACATTTTAATTGATTTTTGGGTTGCTGAGTAATAAGTGGAGATTGACAGCCTTCGAAGCTTACCACAACAGTATCACGCTTAATTCCACAAACACCCGTTTCAACTTTCCATTCCAATTGATATGTTTTGCCTGAAATGCCATTTATCTGAGTTAAAGGGTTGTATATTTTGTAAATAGAGGCCATCTCACTACCCACATTTGACCAAGAATTCATGCCCCATGGAAAATTTCTTCCTGTAATGGTTGTTGAAGTTCCGGGTACGTTTATCTGGTCTGCACCAGCATAAGCATAATTGAAAGAGCAGTCGAAGTAAATATCGGCACTTGCATTGGAGATATTGCCTACTCCGTCTACAGCATATGCTACATAATTAGTATTGATAAAATTAGAAGGGGAATAATAAATGATCATATTTGCAGGTACCATCAACTTCTTTCCTTTGCTTGTTGCAGCAGAATCTAATGATGCAATATTCTTTGAAGTAGTTTTGGGTACTACATAAATATATCCCGATTCGTTTGATTGAACTGTGAAAGTATCGGTCAAAAGTTTCAAACCAATTGTAACATTACTCAAAATTGGTTTGATTGTATCGTTTACAATTACTGGTGTTACCTTTACTAAAATAGAGTCTTTTTTGTTGCCATCCATGGTTTTTACAGTAATGGTAGCCATGCCCGGAGAGTTAGCATACACTTCGCCTTTGAAATCAACATTAGCAATGCCGGGGTTGCTACTATACCACATCAGAGATTTGTTTGTAGCATCGTAAGGCATTACCTCAGCCATTAAGTACATTTTAAACCCAACTGGGATGGAATCTTGGCTGTCCATAATGCTCACGCTTGTAACCGGAACAATAGTTCCACCGATAGAATCAACCGTAATAAGAATAGAGTCCATTTTGTTTCCATCAAACGAACGTACTTTTATTAGAGCAGTTCCAAGGCTATTTGCATAAATCCATCCCGTCATACTGTCGACATTGGCTATCCAAGGCGCACTCGACCACCATTTGTGTGTTTTGTTCGTAGCATTAAAAGGATATATTTCAACGTTAAGTTGAGCAGAAGTGTTAATGGCGATTGTGTCTATGTTTTTAAGAATAGAAATACCCGTTACTGGAGTGTAGGTGCCGGTTACCCATACTAAAATAGAGTCTTTTTTGTTGCCATCCATGGTTTTTACAGTAATGGTAGCCATACCTGGAGAGTTTCCAAATACCTCGCCTTTGAAGTCAACATTAGCAACGCCGGGGTTGCTGCTATACCACATTAGAGATTTGTTTGTAGCGTCGTAAGGCATTACCTCAGTCATTAAGTACATTTTAAACCCAACTGGAATGGAATCTTGGCTGTTCATAATGCTCACGCTTGTAACCGGAACGAAAGTTCCACCAGTCGAATCTACGGTAATAATTATTGAATCCATTTTGTTTCCATCAAAAGTACGTACTTCAATTAGAGCCGTTCCAAGACTATTTGCATTTATCCATCCTGTCATAGTGTCGACATTGACAATCGAAGGATTGCTCGACCTCCAAGTGTGCATTTTGTTGGTTGCATTGTAAGGATATATTTCGACGTTAAGTTGAGCAGAAGTGTTAATGGCGATTGTGTCTATGTTTTTAAGAATAGATATACCCGTTACTGGAGTGTAGGTGCCGGTTACCTTTACTAAAATAGAGTCTTTTTTGTTGCCATCCATGGTTTTTACAGTAATGGTAGCCATACCGGGAGAGTTAGCATACACTTCGCCTTTGAAGTCAACATTAGCAACGCCGGGGTTGCTGCTATACCACATCAACGACTTGTTGGTTGCATCATTAGGCAGAATTTCAGCATATAGGTATACTTTTGCTCCCACCGGAATGGAATCTTGGCTATTCATGATGTTCACCGATGTAACCGGAACGATAGTTCCACCAGTCGAATCAACGGTGATTAGAATAGAATCCATTTTGTTGCCATCATAAGAACGCACTTTGATGGTAGCTGTTCCAAGGTTATTGCCATATATCCATCCCGTTATTGTGTCGACATCGACAATCGAAGGATTGCTCGACCACCAAGTGTGCATTTTGTTGGTTGCATCGTAAGGGGAAAATTCGAGATAAAGCTGAGCTGAGTTATACAATGCAATGGTGTCGATGTTTTTGTTTATAGATATGCCTGTAAGCGGAATGTAGGAGCCTCCATCAAAACTTACAAGAACAGTGTCGGACTTCACCCCGCAGGTATTTGTCCAGATTTCCCATTTGATCTTGTATGTTTTGCCTGAGAATCCGCTAATTTGAGTGTAGTTGCAGGAAGGACAATTAATATTTGCCATCTCGGTACCAATATTGTACCAGTTGCCCATCATTCCAGAGACATACTGTGCGCTAATATTTGTAAAAGTGCTAGGAACATTGAGTTGATCAGATCCAGCATTTGCATACTTGTAATTGCAATCAATATTAATATCTGCACTTGCATTGGAAATATTACCTGAACCATCGACTGCATATACGACATAAGTTGAATATCTGAAATTTGTCATTTTGTAGAAATAGCTCATATTGGCCATAACCATAAGCTTTCGACCATTGAAGTTCGAAGCCGTATCGAGCGAATAAAGTGTTTTAGGAGTCGATTTAGGCACTACATAAATATATCCAGTCTCGTTCGATTTAACATTAAGGCTGTCGGTCAACAATAGTAAACCTGTAGTAGCAAAGGTCAAGATTGGTTTAATAGAATCTGAACCGCCATTGGGTTTTACAACAATAAATGCACTTGCATTTTTGCCACCATCAAGCGTTGTTGCAGTAATGCTTGCGGACCCAGAGCTTTGGCCATGCACCCAACCCATACTGTCGACTGTGGCAATACTAGAGTTGCTCGACCACCAGTTGATTTTTTTATTGCTAGCATTGGCAGGCATTATTGTTGCTATTAATTGAGTGTAGTTGCCTGCTGTTATTGTATCTGATGTTTTATTCAATGTAACACCTGTAACCGGAATGTTGGTACTTTCGTAAAGATCTTCCCACGATGTAGTAACCTTTATATGATCGATAGTTGCATTAACTATTCCGTTCTGTCTGAGAGAAATCTTAGATAAGTTTGGTGCATCGACTATAGTGTCTGAAGCTACAAGGAAAGGTGCTGGTTCGCTTTGGTTTAAAAGTGGGTTGATAAATAAACTAACATTGTCATTGATGGTCGACGAGTCTTTAAAACTGTATTTTAATACAATCAAATAGTTGGATTTTTTTAAGTAGTTAAAAGATGTATAAATTGGATTGTCTGATTTTTTACTTATTCCAAATGCAATTTTACCAGTTACATCTGATTTTACAAATAGTTTTGATACATGAGGAGATGTTCCAAAATGTAAAAAATAATCGCCAGTTAAGTTTACTGTATCAATATTTACAATAAAACCAGCGTAAACATTGCCTGACGATATCGTTGTAAATGGTTTATTAATACCTTCACCGGAACTTTTAATTTTTGTTTTGTTTCCAATCGCATTTGCATAACCAGACCACATCAAACTACTTGAATCGACTAGTATTGGGTTGGTTCCCCCAGTGCTATGAGCCGTCCAGCCATTGCTGGTTAAAGTAGTTCCAGCAGGGTAGTTGAAACTTTCGGTAAGTACCACAGTCGAATTGACTTTGGTAATGAAAAGCGATAAAAACATTAAAAGTAAACTGAGGGTCTTGATGGTTTTCATAATATTTATTTTTTAGTTTTTTTACTTTTTTAGCTATACTATCAAAGTTATTACAATTGAAAACAAATTGCAATGTGTTTGGTCAAAAAATAAAAGAAGCCAATCTCTGTGTGTGATTGGCTTCTTTTATTTTGTAAATGCTTTGTTTTGCTTGACTTTCTCAATACTCAAATATCGAATCGAGTTCTCTGCGGTCTCTTTTGGTGGGTCGGCCGGCGCCTTTCTCGCGCATCACGGGCTTGCTCGAGCGTATGTTTTGTAATTTGTTCAATTCTTCCTCGGGTGTAAGGTTTTCGTAGTTCTGTAAGGCAATAGGAAAGCCAACTCTAGAATCGATTATGCCTGTAACCTTATATGAGTATATAATGGGAGCTTTTTTGACAAAGACAATATCGCCAATCTTTACGATTCGCGAAGGTTTTACAACAATTTGATCGATAACCACACGCCCTTTCTTACATTCGTCGGCTGCCTGTGTGCGGGTTTTGAATATGCGAACCGCCCATAACCATTGATCTATGCGTACCTGAGGATTTTCTAACATTTTTCGCCCTATTTTGGAAACATGTTAAAGCTAATAGAAAGGCACAGTAAAAGTAAAATAAAATTTATAATCAACGATGCCCATTCTTTGCGGCGCGAATGATAGATGCCTGCTAATATCATTATAAGACCCAAGCCCAATGCGGCATAAGTTACGAGTCCATAGCCAGTTCGAATGATCGTGGGGATTATCAAGCCCAATGCGCCCAACAATTCGAATAGGCCAATAAATTGAATGGTTGCAGGCTTAAACTCCCTTGTCCAGGGCATGCTTTTTGCAAGTTTCTTTTTGGAAAACTTTAATTTAATAAACCCTGCAATACCAAAAATTACTGCAAGTGTATATAAAACAATTTGATAAATATTCATTTTTGTATATACTGATATATTGTTTGTATTTCACAGTCCACAGTCCACAGTCCACGGTTCACGATCCACTATTTATTATTATAAGCGCTCATTGTCTTTTCGAGACCTATTGTGGAAAAGCTTAAAACAATGTCGCAAGCCATATTGATGCGTTCGGGTAGGGCTTTCTTTTCCTCGCCTTCCCAGTGGCTCAGTACAAAATCAACTTGTTTGCCTTTAGGAAAATCGTTGCCAATACCAAATCTCAATCGAGCGTAATTGTTGTGACCCAATGTTTCGTTTATGTTTTTCAATCCATTGTGTCCGGCATCGCTGCCACTGGCACGCATACGAAGCGAACCAAAAGGCAATGCCAAATCGTCGACTATTACCAACATTTGATCGATACTGAGTTTTTCTTGTTGAAGCCAATAGTTTACAGCTTTTCCACTTAAGTTCATGTAAGTGGTTGGTTTCACAAGAATAAGTGTGCGGCCTTTGTAGCGTAGTTCTGCAGTGTGTGCATAACGGTTACTCCCAAAAGCAATATTGGACGCTCCTGCGAGGGCGTCCAATACATCGAATCCTATATTATGGCGGGTATGAGCATATTCGTCACCGATATTGCCCAATCCAACTATGAGGTATTTCACTTGCTATTATTTTTTAGCTGGAGCTGCTGCTTCGGCAGTTTTTGCTGTTAAGCGCGATGCTAGAATCGAAACTACAGGTTCGCGTTTGTTGTTTACAAACTCGTAGTTTTCGGGTTTCAATTCACCAACTTTAATAGTTTGGTTTACATCCAATTCGGTAATGTCAACTATTACTTCTTGCGGCATATTTTCGGCAAATCCTTTCACTTTCATGTGACGTTTCGCGATACTAAGTTTACCCCCTTTTTTGATACCAATTGAGTTTCCTGCAACTTTCAACGGAATGTTGAGTGTAATAGGTTTTCCAGCAATAACTTCTAAAAAGTCGAGGTGGATAATCTTGTCGGTAACAGGGTGAACCTGAATGTCTTTAATAATTGCTTTGTATACTGTGCCTTCGATGTCGAGGTTTACGATATGAACATCGGGAGTGTAGATCAAGTGGCGGAAATCTGGCGCTGGAGCATAGAAGTTTACATTTTCTTTGCCACCATAAAGGGTGCAAACGATACCATCTTCTTTACGAATTTTTGCGCTACCTTTTTTTCCAATTTCTTTGCGCAAAGAGCATTTAATGTCAAATGTTTTCATTTTTTAAATTTTTTGTGCTACTCAGAATTAACTGTTAACTGTTTGTAATAATGTTAATTCCCCATTACACTGCATGGCAATTGCCATTTTTGAACAGGGGCTGCAAATATATGAAAAAATTTAATTTTTGTAAGGCATACGTATTAAAATTTGTAAATTTGTGCATGATAAACTATTTTTTATGGGACAATTAGTAGATATAGCCGATATTAAGAAACTTTATCCCGATGAATGGGTGTTGTTAGGTAATCCGACTATGGATAATGCCAAAATAGATGTAATAGGAGGTATTCCAATTTTCCACAGTAAAGATAAAAAAGAGGTATGTTACATTGGAAGAGATAAAACATCTGATTACAATAAAATTACTTTAATTTATACTGGTTCGTTTAGACCAATGAGGAAAATAACCGGAATATTTAACCGTATTCAAAAATGACTTATTATTTTAAAAGAGAACCAGAAAGTGGTCTTATACTCGTAAATATTGAGATTAAAAAAATTGCACGTTCCATAAATTGCTCATGAAACGTGCAAATGATTGTACACAATAATTATATTCGATTTTTTATATCAAAAAATTGTCGCTAATCGACTGGTAATTTTATTTCTTACAACATCAAAATTTGGCAATTTGCCTTTTTGACTTTGGGTGAATCTTACACTTAATTGCTCATGCTTATTGCACGATAAAATTATGTAAATGGATTTGTGAAGTTAATTATTTTTGGTGCGCAGCTTTCTTGTCGTACTTGATGTTGATAACAAGTAAAGATACAAACAGACCCAAAACCAATATTCCGAATATAACAGTTGCTAATATCATGGTTTAGTCCTTTAAATGTTTAACATTGCGACGTATATATGTGTAACTCCTTATGGTTAGCAAAGATAGTATAAAAAACCATAAACTGCCAATTGAAAACAAAATAACATTTACAGTTCCATTGGTAGCTATGCCCGTTATGAGCATTGATATAAGCCCGGTAGAAATAGCAATAATTACAATGATATGAGTTTTGTAAAACTCCATCTCAATTTTTACAGCTTCTTTGCTGGGGGTGTTGACTGTTTTCATGTTTATAATTCAATGCTTTTAGTAACAAACTTACATAAAAGTTAATTATATATTAATGTTGTAACTTCTTCAAATAAAAATATTTTTTATCACAACTGTCCTGTTAAAAAACAGATTTCTCCCTTACATCGACTTGTACTGAGCTAAGTCGATGTAAGGGAGAAATCTCATCTCAATTTAAATCAATCGGACAAAAGTGATTTTTTATATCAAAAAATTATCACTAATCGACTGGTAATTATAAACTTTGTTCACTGTGTCGGCAAACAAATCGGCTATTGACAGTACTTTAATTTTGTCGCTGTGTTTTTTGAGCGGAATAGAATCTGTTACAACTACCTCGGTTAGTTTCGAGTTTTCGATACGTTCGTAAGCCGGACCCGACAATACCGGGTGAGTGGCAAATACACGTACGCTTTCGGCTCCTTCTTCCATCATCATATCGGCTGCAATGGTTATGGTTCCGGCTGTGTCTATCATATCGTCGATAATCACCACATTCTTGCCTTTAACATCACCAATTACTTTAAACTCTTCAATAGCATTGGCTTTTTTGCGTAGCTTGTAGCAAATAACCATTTCTTTTTTCAAAAAGCGCGAGTAGGCATTGGCTCTTTTCGAACCGCCCATATCGGGGGCTGCCACTACAAGGTTGTCGAGATTGAGTTTTTCTATATATGGAATAAATATCGACGATGCGTAAAGGTGGTCGACCGGAACGTCGAAGAAACCTTGCAACTGATCGGCATGTAAATCCATAGTCATTACACGGTCTACTCCGGCAGCAGTAAGCAAATTGGCAACCAGCTTAGCGCCTATGGCTGAGCGTGGACGGTCTTTGCGATCTTGTCGGGCAAAACCAAAATAGGGCATTACGGCTATCACACGCTTTGCCGATGCTCGTTTTGCCGCATCGATCATGAGCAATAGCTCGAAAAGATTCTCGGTTGGCGGAAATGTAGACTGAATTATAAATACACTTGAGCCTCGAACCGACTCTAAATAAGCAGGTTGAAATTCGCCATCGCTAAAACGCAATATGAGCGTGCTTCCCAACTCGGTGCCAAAACTTTTGGCAATTTTCTCGGCGATATACATCGATGCCGTACCTGAAAAAAATTTAATGGGCGATTTCTTAGATGGTGCTTGCATGGATTTGTTTTGGATTCGTCGGCAAATTTATAAATAAGTTTGGGAAAGTTTTTTTTAGTTTTAATATTTAATTAACTTTTTGTTAATGTAGGATTGTAATAAGCATATAATAAGTTATTTGTTGTATTTTATTTTTTAAAAAATAATATTTGCCATTGAATGGTAAAATGACGTGGGGTGAACTTATCTTATAAAGATTCCTCCCTTCGGTCGGAATCTAAAATCCGTTTCTTGTGAGTAAAGTAAGAAATCTGTTAGTTTATAATCAGTCAACAATTGTTATTTTTCAAAAAATAATGTAAATTGCTTTCTTTTTTAAAACCTATTTGTCATGAGAAAGTTGTGTTTTTTGCTATTGTTATTGGTTTCTATTTTTGGATTTTCGCAAAATGTTAAGCAATACATCAAATCGGGAAAAGAATTTGCCGAAAATGGCAATTATACAGAGGCAATAAAACAATATACAAAGGCTATAGAAATTGATTCGCAAAACCCCGAAGCTTATAAATATAGAGCCATCGCTTACGAAAAATCCGGAAGCTTTCAGTTGGCTTTCGACAATTGGTCGAAAATTGTGATAGTAGATCCCGACGAAGAGGTGTATTACAATCTTGGGCGTTTGGCTTTTTTGCTCGGAAAATACACGCTGTCAATTGATAATCTTAATAAAGCTTTAAATCTAAAAAGTTCTTATATCGAGGCTTATTTATGTAAAATTGAGTCTTTGCTAGCTTTGAAAAAGTATAATGAAGCTCAAAAAGTTTGCGAAGATGCTATTAATGTTAAAGAAACAGCCGAAGTTTTTTATCTTACTGGTTTGACCAAAGAAAAACTCGACGAACTCGAAGCTGCCGAACTTTCGTATATGCAGGCTCTCGAAGAAGATAAAAAACATGAAAAATCCTTGGTTGCTCTTTCCGATTTGCTGATTAGACTCGAAAAATATGCTAATTCGAATAAGTATATCGATCAGGCATTAAAGCTCAATCCCAATAATATAGATGCGCTTATTGTGCATAGCAAAATGCTGGTAAAAACACTCGATTACCCTGGTGCTATCAACGATATTTCGAAGTGTATTTTGCTTAGTCCGAACAACGAACGACTTTTTTTTATTCGGGGAAGCTATTATCAGCAGTTCAATCAATATCAAAATGCAATAAACGATTTTGCACAATCGATTGGTGCAAATTCTAAATATTTCGAAGCGTATTTTCAACGAGCCATTTCTAATGAAAAAATTGGAAATGCCAAAAATGCAATTGCCGATTACGAAGTAGTTGTGAAAAATACCGATTCTATTGTTGAGTATAAACAGATGTATGCCGAATCGCAAAAAAGATTGTTCGAACTCAATCGTGAGTCTGAACTTCCGTCGGTAAGTATTACAAACTCTATTGCAAAGCATAAAGATACAATTGAGACACCCTTGAACAGTAAAGAATTGACTATTAAGGGTTGTGTAGTCGATCAAAGTAAGCTAGAAGTATTGCAAATAAACGGAAAAGCTATTCAATTTGTTCGTGTTGAGGGGAGAAACGATTTTCTGGCTCAAGTAAATATTGAAAGTTCCAAAATTATTACCATTACAGCAACCGATGCATATCAAAATACTCAAATTGTTAAATTTCAAATAAAACGAACCGAGATAGATACTCCGACAATTGTTATTACATCGCCTTATACAACCGAAAATGGAGATTTGCTTGTAGAAACCAAAGAGCCTACGATATTTATAGAAGGCAAGGTGAACGACGCAAGTCCCATAAATTCAATTACAATCGATGGCTTGTCGGCTAGTTTTCAGGTCGGACAATTAAATCCTACTTTTTCGGCAAATGTGTCGATCAAAAACAATAATAAAATAAAATTGACCGCCATCGATGTTTATGGCAATAAAACTGAAAAATTATTTAATCTCAATAAAGATGTCGATCAGGCCGATAGCAATAACCCAATGGGTAAAACCTGGATTGTATTTATCGAAAATTCCAATTACAAGAGCTTTGCAAGCCTCGATGGACCTGTAAAAGATGTTGCGCTTATGAAAACCGTACTGGCAAAGTACAATGTCAGCAACATTATTCATAAGAAAGACTTGTCGAAAGCCGATTTGGAAAGGTTCTTTTCAGTAGAGCTGCGCGATATGGTGCGAGGCAATAGGGTGGGCTCTTTGATGATTTGGTATGCCGGACATGGTAAGTTTATCAACAATACGGGTTACTGGATACCGGTCGATGCCAATCGCGACGATGAGTTTTCGTATTTCAATATCAATACGCTTCGATCGTCGTTGCAAAATTACATTAGTCTGACTCATACACTGGTTGTTACCGATGCATGCGAATCGGGGCCTACATTCTATCAAGCTATGAGAGCTGAAGCCAGCGAAAAAGATTGCTCCAATTATGAGGCTATCAAATATAAATCGTCGCAGGTATTGTCAAATTCGGGATACGAATTGGCGGCTGGTAACTCGAAATTTACACAGTCTTTTGCAAATGCTCTGGCAAACAATGCCAGTTCTTGTATTCCTATCGAGTCTATTGTCAATAAAATGAGCCAGTCGAACGACGAAGCTACAAAGTCGAAACCTCAGTTTGGAAAAATTGCCGGTTTGACCGACGAGAACGGAACATTCTTCTTTATTGCAAAATAAGAATTCTATTTTTAACTAATTAGTAATTGGTAATTAGTCATTTTTATCCAATTTCTGCAACCACAAAGGTGCTGCCACCAATATAAATCATGTCGCCTTTTTTGGCTTTTTTGCGAGCCAAACGATAGGCATCTTTTACGTTTGGTACAACCTCACCTCGTAGATTAAATTCCTGCGCTTTGTTTCTAAGTTCTGTGGCATTTAAAGCACGGGGTATCGATGCTTGCGTAAATATATAATGAGCTTCCCAAGGAAGTATGCTCAATACCTTGCTTATGTCTTTGTCGTTGACCATGCCCAGTACAATGTAGAGGTTTTTGTATGTTTGTTGCTTTATTTGATCTACAACCTGCAATATTCCATCGGGGTTGTGTGCTGTGTCGCATACTATAAGTGGTTCGTTTTTGAGTAATTGCCAACGTCCGTTCAATCCGGTGCTTTTGGCCGCATCGCGTAAGCCATTGTAAATAATGTCTTTCGAAAAACGATAGCCAATTTTGTCCAGAATTTCTATACATTGAAGTATGGTTACAATGTTTTTTCGTTGATAATTGCCCAATAGGTCAATCTTAATATCGAGATATGCCGGTTGGTGGTTCTTGTAGACCGAGAAAGTTTGATACGAACTGTCTGCTCTGGAATGTATTACGCTCAAGTTTTTGTCGGCAAATATCAATTCTGCTTCGTTTTTCAGTGCAAATTCCTTAAACACCGGGTCGGTTTCGGGATTACTTTGTCCAACCACCACAGGGATTTTATGTTTTATTATGCCAGCTTTTTCGCGGGCAATAAGCTCGAGGGTTTTGCCAAGTATGTCGGTGTGATCGTACGATATATTGGTTATTACCGAAAGTAGCGGGTTTACTATGTTTGTGCAATCGAGCCTTCCGCCCAGCCCAACTTCAACTATGGCAATATCGACCTTTTGCGAGCGAAACCATTCGAAAGCCATGGTGGTTGTGAGCTCAAAAAACGACGGCTTTAGTGTTTCAATTACTTTCATAGATTTTTTAACAAAGTCGCTTACCCCTTTTTTCGAGATCATTTGACCGTCGACTTTTATTCGCTCTCTGAAATCGTATAGGTGGGGCGATGTGTAGAGCCCAGTTTTGTATCCGGCTGTTTGAAACACCGATGCCAAGGTGTGGCTTACCGAACCCTTGCCATTAGTGCCGGCTATATGGATCACTTTTAAATCTCGATGTGGTTTGCCCCAAAAATCTGCCAATGCTAATGTATTGTCTAAGTTTTCTTTATATGCCGATTTGCCTTGCTTGGTAAACATAGGCAATTGCTCAAAAAGAAATGCTATGGTTTCGGTATAAGTCATATATTGTTTTGAAAAGGTGTTGTTTTTTTATTATAATTATTATTTACAGATAAAATTACTGTTTCAAAGATCCCTTATTTCGTTCGGAATGACAATCAGTTGTTTGATTATATTAATGAACTGTCATTCTGAGCGACTTGTACTGCAGTCGAAGTAAGCGAAGAATCTTTTTTAAGTTGTTTTTTTTAAAATTAAACTTAATATAATGTTAATATTAAAAATCTCTTCTTGTCGCAAAAAGGAGTTTTTTTAGTATTTTTAAAAAAGCAAATTTATACTAAAACCCAATAAATAAATATGGCTAAAAAAACTAAGATTTTTGTGTTGGATACCAATGTGATACTTCACGACTATAAGTGTATTTACAATTTTCAGGACAACGATATAGTGTTGCCCATTACAGTTCTCGAAGAGCTCGACAAATTTAAACGTGGCAACGATATTCTGAATTTCCAGGCACGCGAGTTTACCCGTGAGCTCGATAGCATATCGGGCGACAAGCTTTTTACTGAAGGTATTTCGTTGGGGAAAAAACTTGGCAAACTTTTTATCGAAACAGGGAAGCAATTTTCGAAGGTTATTTACGATTCGTTTCCCGAACCCACAGCCGATCATCGTATATTGGCTATTACAGAACATGTAAAAGGGGCGAACCTCGACCGACAAGTGATATTGGTTTCAAAAGACATTAACCTACGTATGAAAGCCAAGTCGCTTGGATTAAGTTCCGAAGACTATGAGTCGGACAAGGTGCACGATGTGTCGATGTTCAATAGAAATATCGAGGTAGTAGACAAAATGGATTCGAAATTAATCAGTAAACTTTACGAAACTCCCGAAGGAATTTCGATCGAAGAGTTTAAGTTTAAGAAAACACCTGTAGCCAATCAGTATTTTATACTTAAAAATGGCAACGCGAGTGCATTGGCTCATTACAACAAGGCAACCAATATTATAAGCCGTGTCGAAAAGCAACGTAGTTATGGTATTGAACCACGTAATGCCGAGCAAGCTTTTTCGCTCGATGCGCTTCTTCGTCCCGATATTCAGTTGGTTGCACTTTCGGGAAAAGCCGGGACTGGCAAAACTCTACTTGCTTTGGCTTCGGCATTGGCACAGGAGTCGCAATACAACCAAATTTTATTGGCTCGACCTATTGTGCCCCTTGCCAATCGCGACTTGGGTTTTCTGCCAGGTGATGTCGACGAAAAAATTGGCCCTTATATGCAACCCCTGTTCGACAATCTGTCGGTAATAAAGCATAAATACAAGCCTACCAGCAAGGAATATACTCATATCGAAGAAATGCTCAAAAACGAGAAAATAGTGATCACGCCATTGGCATATATTCGAGGACGAAGCTTGTCTAATGTGTTTTTTATCGTAGACGAGTCGCAAAACCTTACTCCTCACGAGGTAAAGACCATTATAACCCGTGCCGGCGAAGGAACAAAAATGATTTTTACTGGCGATATACAGCAAATAGACTCTCCTTATCTCGATACTTTCTCAAATGGTTTGAGCTACCTTATCGACAAAATGAAAGGACAGGAATTGTTTGCTCATGTCAATCTGGTTAAAGGCGAACGTAGTTACTTGGCCGATTTGGCCAGCAATTTATTGTAATATGATAAAAAACCTGCACATTGTTAGACATTCCAAATCGTCGTGGGATTTGAATGTGGCTGATATCGACCGCCCTTTGAACGAAAAAGGTATTCAAAACAGTTATCTGATAGCCCAACGGTTTGCTAAGCGCTATCCTAAACCGGAGCTTATTATCTCAAGCCCGGCTTGCAGAGCTTTACATACTGCTATAATATTTGCAAGGGTTGCCGGGGTGTCGGAAAAAAAAATTGAACTGTCCCTCCCTATTTATGAATGTTCGAGTATGGAACTTCTCAAAATAATAGCTCTTGTGCCCGATTCCTTTAATGAGCTTATGGTTTTTGGTCATAATAGTACTTTTACCGAAGTTTCTAATATGTTCTTAGATAATATAATTGACAATTTGCCTACATCGGGTATCACTAGTCTGACTTTCGAAACAAACGATTGGAATATAGCTTATAAAACGCCTATTAGAACTTATGTAGATTACCCAAAAAATGATAAATTTGCTGTGTGAAATTCTTTAGGTTATTTTATATAAATTAGTTATAGAGTCCGATTATATTATGCATAAAACCAATACATCGATAGGCGAGAGTGCCGAGTCCGAAAATAGAGAGCTAAATATTAAACTTAAAAAAAATAAAATCATTAATCGTGAGCTCAGTTGGTTGTCGTTCAACGAACGTGTGCTTCAGGAAGCTTGCGATACCACTGTTCCTGTTGTTGAACGTTTGAGGTTTTTGGGCATTTTTTCAAACAATCAGGATGAGTTCTTTAAGGTTAGGGTAGCTACTATTAAACGTATTGTCGATCTGGGATATAGCAAAAAAGAGACTGGTGGCGAAAGTTCCAAAAAACTTCTTAGCCAAATAACCGAAAAGGTTATTTCTCTTCAGGGAATTTTTTGGAATGCCTTTCAACAAATAATTAAAGAACTCGAGAAAGAAGATATATTTCTGGTTAACGAAACACAACTCAACAGCGAACAATCGGAATGGGTCGAGTCGTATTTCGACGATCATGTGTTGCCCTATTTGTCGCCCATATTGTTGAGCAATGTCAATATGTTTCCCTATTTGAAAGACAAATCGATATATTTGGTTGTCAAATTAAGCTCACTCAACCCAAAGATTAAAACCGAATTTGCACTGTTGGAAATTCCGCAGCTGGTTTCGCGTATCATCCAGATACCATCGTCCAATCAGAAGAAATACCTGATGTTTCTCGACGATATTATTCGTTTCAACCTGAAAGAATTATTTGCAATTTTTAATTTCGACCGTTTCGAAGCATATACCATAAAGCTCACACGCGATGCCGAGCTCGATATCGACAACGATTTGTCGAAAAGTTTCTTGGAAAAAATCCAGCAGGGTGTTAGCGACCGACAAAAGGGGCAGCCTGTTCGTTTGGTATACGACCGCGAAATGCCAAAAGAAATGCTCAGTTTTATTATAAAGAAACTCGATTTCGATAAAAGCGATACGGTTATTGCTGGTACGCGCTATCACAATTTTCGCGATTTTATGGGCTTTGTCAACATAGGTTCTAAAAGTCTCGAATATCCCAAAACTCCGGCTCAGCAACATCCTCTTATTGTAAAGCATCACAGTTTTTTCAAGCTTGTCGAAAATCGAGATATAATGCTTCACTTTCCGTATCAGAAATTCGACCACTTTGTCGATTTCTTGCGCGAAGCAGCCATGGAACCTACTGTTAAATCTATTAAAATATCGCTTTACAGAGTTTCCAAAAATTCGAAAGTTGTAAATGCTCTTGTAAATGCGGCTCGTAACGGTAAGAAAGTAACTGTTATTTTTGAGCTTCAGGCTCGTTTCGACGAAAAATCAAATATTTATTGGACCAAAAAACTCGAAGAGTCGGGTTGCGAGGTGCTTTTTGGTATAAAAGGGCTGAAAATTCATGCCAAACTAGTGCATGTTTCGCGAAAAGTAAACAATAAAACCATCGATTACTCGGTTGTTAGTACCGGTAACTTTCACGAGGGCAATGCAAATGTTTATACCGATGTTGCTTTGTTTACAACCGACAAACGAATTACTACTGAGGTAAAACGGGTGTTTGAATATTGCGAAAATCCTTTTTGGAATTACAATTACAAATACTTGTTGGCATCTCCATTATATATGCGTTCTAAACTGTTTAAGCTTATCGACAACGAAATAGCTAATGCTCGACATCATAAGGATGCTTATATTATTGTGAAAATTAATAATTTGGTCGACGAAAAAATGGTGAAAAAACTTTACGAAGCCAACAATGCCGGGGTAAAGATTAAACTTATTGTTCGTGGTACTTGCTGTATTCAAACTGGCATACCCGGTTTGAGCCAAAATATCGAAGCTATTAGTATAGTCGATAAGTTTTTGGAACATTCGCGTATTTTTATTTTTTGCAACAACAATAGCGAACTCTATTACCTGTCGTCGGCCGACTGGATGACCCGTAATCTCGAACACCGCGTAGAAGTTGCTTGCCCAATTTTCGACCCCGATATTAAAAAGGAATTACGCAAAATACTCGAAATTCAACTCTGCGACAATGTAAAAGCTCGAATTTTGAACGATTTGCAAGACAACCAATACCTAAGAAATGAGGCTCCTCCGGTGCGCTCGCAAATGACTCTTTATCAGTATTACAAAAGTTTAAATAATATTGTTTAATACTTAAATTTGACATTAGGGTTTATTGGATTGTTTTCTTCTGTAATTCAGAAATTTAATGTTTTTATTTAAATATAGCTTATTTTGTTTTAATAGAATTATTTACATCATATATTTGTATTAATAATTATTTTAGTCCTATAAAACTTTTTTGAATTGAGATTTCTCACTTCGTACGAAATGACGAACTGTAGCTTAGGCTTTTGAGAGGGGGTTGTTAGGTGGCAAAGCCACCTAACAACC
>CAMDBI010000041.1 GCA_945889005.1 Bacteroides fragilis | reverse complement strand
TTTACACCTTGGGTGCCTTTAAGGGCTTTGAGGCTCACTCCGGTGGCTTTACTGCCGCCAAGTGCTATATCGATTTCTCCACTCTTGAGGTTTAGGTAGCTGCCGGTTTTGTCGTAACGGGCTCCAATGTTGTTGCCACTATACGCGGTACTTAGACTGTAAAGGTTGTTGGTCTTATCGTAGACAGCAGATATGCTATCATTACTTCCGCTATTAATCGAAAAGCGACCGCCATTTTGTTTGTTGGCATATACATTGATTGCGCTGCTGCCATCGCTCAGGCTCAGGTAACCAATGCCTTGTGTTTTGTCCCCTCCTAGGCTGATTTTCTTGCCATCGCCCGATAAGGATAAGGTGCCTTTACCCGATTGGTCGAGTAGGGCTTGTAACATATTACCCGACACCGATGTTGCCAAATAAGCTGAGCCTGTACTACGGTTCAATCGAGCAACTAACGAGTCATTGCCTGTTTGAACAATGAAATGCCCTCCTATTGCTTTGTCTCCTGCAATATTGATGAGCGCTGAGGATGTTTTTACCAATAATGAACCATTTCCCGAAGGATTGCCCATGAGGCTTATGGTTGATGATGGGTCTGAAAATAACAACTTCCCTGTACGATCAGGCAAGAGGGCTGCAGAGAAACTATTTCCTCCAAATGCCATATTAAGCGATGCCGAAGCAGTACTTTTATCGAGAATAGCACCAATAGAGTCGCTGCCCAAACGAATTGCTAAGTCGCCTTTACCGACTGACTTATCTGCATTTATCCTAAACGAATTGCTACCTGAAATCATCGACAAACTACCATATCCTGAGGAATTACCCGAAACATCGAGCTGTACAGCAGAAGTATACAATTTCAAAGAACCTGTACTTGTTTTGTCGAGCGAAGCGCCTAAGGTATTACCTCCAAATGCCGAAATTAACTGAGCTGTCCCTTCAACCGTATTAGCAGCCAAACGAATAGAGTCATTGGAGAGTTTTAGTCTAAACAGTCCTGTTCCGGCTTGTTTGTCAGCATTGATATTAAAAAGATTGTTATTCTGAACAAATAGCAAACTTTGTGGACCTACAGAGCCTCCCGAAATACTTATCTTCTGGTCGCCAGTATTGAGCAACAATGAGCCTGTACCTTTTTTGTCCAGAGCTGCAGCAAACGCATTTCCACCGAACGATGCGTCGAATTGTGCTACTCCTGCAGTATTATCAATACTAGTTCTAAGAGAATCTTGGCCCAATCCTATGCTCAAATAACCCGAACCGCTTGTTCTGTCGGCCGAGATATCGAAACGATTACGATCAATGGCTACCAATAATCTGTTTCGTCCAACTGAACCGCCTTCCATCTCGAATCGATTATTACCGGTTGCCATCAAGAGACTTCCACGGGTTTTATTTATCAACGAGCCTGCTAGAGTTAATCCGCCAATTGAGGCATTGAAAGCTGCCGAAGATGTAGCAAAATCGTATGAACTGCTCACCGAATCGCTGCCAAACCTTAGTCTAGCCGAGCCACTCTGCGCTTCCTTTGTAATGGCAAAAAGTGTGGAGTTGTCGCTAAACAATATCTTGCCATTGCCTGCTTTGCTTCCCGAAAGCTCAAAACGGCGACCTTCAATTTCCATTAAAAGGGATGCCAATCCAGCATTATCGTATGAAGCACCCATGGCATTCTTGCCAAAAACACTATACAAACTACCTGAACCCTTTGTCTTGTCGACTCGAGCCACCAATGAATCGTTGTCGAAATATAGTCTTATATGCCCTCTGTTATTGGGCTTATCGGCCATTATGTCGATAAGTTTTCCATTTTCCTTGTAATAGAGCGCTCCATAACCAACTTTATTTCCTTTTAATTCGACTTTTCGACCGGCTGTTTCCCAAAGCACAGAACCAGACCCTGCACTGCTAAATGATGCGCCAAATGAATTTCCAGAAAAGGATGTTGCAAGTAATCCTTCTCCTTTGCTTTTATCGACCGAAAGTAGCACACTATCAACTCCTGCTCTGAAACGAACCAAACCGCTTCCGGAATTTTTGTTAAAGTTTAAGCCAAATGTTGTCGAACCACTGCTTAAATCGAAGTATCCATATCCTGTTTTGTCTCCACCAAACGACAATTTATCGCTACCCATAAGGGTTTCGAACGAACCCTTACCCGACTTGTCGGCAAAAGCACTTAGTTTCACATCGTTTATTTGAAAACCAAGCCCTGCTTTGTTTGGATCTAACTCTATATTAAATGCTGTTTGATCTATTTTAATATCAATTTTACCACTCTTTGTGTTTTTATTTGCTTCTATGTTAAACTTCTTGTTTGGACCATCCTGTAACATAAAATAACCGCTTCCGGCTTGAGCCATAACACCTAATCCAAATTTTCTTTGCCCAAACTCCAGATTGATACCTCCGGTCTTACTTTGCATGTCAATGTCGATACCAAATAAATTTTGACCTTCTTTAAATTTTATCCAACCTTTTTTCTCTATCGATTTGGCTCCAACATCGAATGTAAAAGAAGAATTAGCAAACATAATTTGCCCTCCTTTTTTGCTTCCTTCAACTTTCATAGCATTTGAACCGTAAGAAAATTCGAGGTTTCCTGCAAATTCATTACCACTCATATTTGCGCCTGCACCCAGTTTTAAACTTGGATCCTGATAAGTAAACGAACCCTTAGGAGACCCTGTACCTGCCGAAAAATCGAAAGCTGCCTTAGTCGATCCATAAGAAAATTCCATGCCTGCCATCTTTTTGGGTATGTCGGCATTGAGGTAAAAACGTGTTGAACCGGCATTTACATCAATCAACCCGCCCTTTTTGCTCTGCACAGATATCTTTGTTTTGAAATCGCTATTACCAAACGATAAGTTTGCAGTATTTGTTAGCTTCTCAAGCGCTCCTTCTAGTGCAAAGCCACTTGCAGCCATCCCTAAAGTATACTTTCCTGTTGTTGAATAACCAGCTTTAAATCCATTGCCATTGTAGTAATATTCGGCCAATCCACCGGTTGTCATCCCTTGCACCTTTGCCTGATGACCTTTTCCTGCAAACGATGCCCCAACCTGAAGAGCAATCGGATCGCCAAACAATCGGGTAATATATTCGCCCGAATTTATATCCATTGTAAGACCTGCTTCTGACAAATCGTCCTTCAGGTAGGGCGATACGGTTACATTGCCGATTGAAAAACGCAGATTATTCAATTCTGCAAGTAGCTTTCCGCCCAAATCTTTAACTTTGTCGAGTGCCTGAGCTTCAATAGCTGCTTGTGCGGCATTCATATCGCGCCCTTTGGAATTCATAAAGGCTCCCTCCCCCAAAAAGGTCATGGTAAAATCGCCTTTCTCAAAGATAATTTCTGCTCCCAGGTCTATCTTGAAAAGCTTACCCGGACTGGTTTTGTCAGGGTCAATAAGCTGTGTATAAACCGCCAAGCCAAAGTCTATGTTTCTATCTACTTTCACCTTGGGTTTCTTAGTACCTTCCTCAGCTTCTCCCAGTGTTCGCATGTGTCGGTAGGCACGCCCTTCAATTGCAGTCATCCGGCAAAATTGCAGGTCGACTCCACCGCCTTTGGTATCTACAAAAAACAGGTCAAAATACCAATATTTCAAACCATCTAAATCGCCCAAAATAATGTTACTACCAATGTCAATTTTTGCAGGCATAAAAACATTTCCACTTATCGACCCCCTCATAACTGTACCCCACTCTGGTACATTACGTTCCATCGTAAGTTCTCCAGCCATTTTTGCTATTCCACAATCAATCTCAACTCGAACATTTTCAATTTCTATTCTTTTGGGCTTTTCGGGTTGATTGGGTGCTCCCGGTTCTATAAGCTCCTTTACAGGTACTTCAACGGTTGGTTTAAAGGCCGAAAACATAGAAGCATCTGCAACTTCTTTAAAATCGGCACCTATCTGATTGGCGCTAAATATATTGAGACGTGGAGGACCATTCTGTCCTTTCACTTCCTCGCCCAACAATATGTTAGCCCCAAACAGAAATACATAGTTTCCTCTCAAAAAGGTCAAACCTACTGTATCTGCTACTACTTTAAAACCTTGATACACTCCATTTACTTGGCTTGCAAGCGGAACAGAGCCATTTTGTTTCGAAATACCCACATTGTAATCGCCATACAAGCGAACATCGTCGATATTATTAAATTTCATTGAAAATGCCGGGTAATCGACATCAACTACCATGTCGAGTCGCTCATTATCAGCAAATACCGCTCGTTTAATTGTTAACTTTACAGCTCTTTCGCCACCTTCGGGGTTAAATATTACTGTTTGGTTGTCGAGCTTTTCGTCCAAAAAACCTGATGCAAAGCCATCTTCATTGACTGGTACGGTATATGAAAATGGACGTATTGCATCGATAAAAGGAATAACAATAGAACCTGCCAAACTCCCTTCTTTTACTGCCGAGTTCACAATGCTCAGTTCGAATTTTTTAATCTTTGATTGAAACTGATTGAATTTTACAATGGCTTCGTCAAACTTTTCGACCCTATAAAATTGCAACCCCCCTGCTGTAAAAAAATTAACATCGTTGGCACCAAAACCTTGTTTTATTTGATATTTGGCTTCTTTTTGGAGCGTAAGTTGTTTCAGCAGGTCTATATCTTTCTCATAGATAAGCTCATAAGTGGGGAAATACATTCCCCGCCACATTTTATCCGATATATTTTCGGGCGAGTTGCTGTCGGAATTATCAAAAATAAATGAAGTAGGTCGTACCCACATATTAATATTCGAATGTGGCTTGTATTTTGGATACACAAATTCATCGTCTACCTCATTGGTAACAATATAATCGAGGCTCGAAAGTTCTTTAAATGGTAGCTCAATTCTTTTGCCGTTTTGGTCGAGTACCGATTCGGGTAAAGCAATTTTCCCACTAAAAATCAATGAATATGTATTGTCCGAAACAACGTAATACGAATCGTCCGAAAACATCAATTTAAAATTCTTGGGTTCCAAAAGGTTAAAATCATTTTTACCTTTTTCGAATTTCAAAATACCGTTTAGTTTGAAATCGTTGAAGGTCAACCAAGTTTCCTGCGAAGCAAACATTCCGGCATCGTCTCCATCTACTGTAAAGCTTACGGGAGTTTTAAGATTTCCCTTCAACAAAATTCTTACTTTATTTACTTTCAAACCCGTAGGTTGAAAAGAAGCAGCAACTCCTCCTTCTGTTTTGGGTTTCAATTCAATTGGTTTCCCTTTAAAATTTTCAACTACAATTTCCCCATCTTCAAGAGCAAACACATCGCCAACCTTAGCAATTTTTAAGTGTTTGAAAGGCACTTCAACAGTATCCGACTCTTCCAAGCCGTATTTGAAACTTGCAACACCCGAAAGGTTCTTCAAATCGTCGTTGTCGGTTCTCACCACAGTAATATCTTGCCCTGCTGCCTTAAATTTCTCAATCAAGGGTGGGCCTTTAAATTTCCAAACATTGCTTTTTGCTATCTCTTGACTTCCCGAAGTAGCTGTAATTTGCCATGCATACCACTTGCCTGGAAGTGGCTCGTCGTTTAGTACTGTTTCCCAACCATTGGGCGATGAAGTTTCTTGCGAAGTTTCTTCGTAAAATGCGGGTTTGGTTTCAATTTCATCTTTCGCTTTCAATGTATCTGAAATTTGAACTATTTTTAACCTATATGCAACCTTTTGCGATGAGTTTACTCGGTTGTTGGGTACCGACCATTTAAAATATCGCTGCTGGTCCTTCAAAAACGACTTTTTATCGACTGGTTGCTCTAGTTTAACCAATCCTCCAACTGGAAATCCATAAGCAAACCAATACTGTTTACTCATCCCGTCATTCTTATATAAACTTTTTCCTTCGGCATCCCTTACCTGGATGGTATATGCATATTTCTTCTGCAATTGCAATGTTGGCAACGATGCATCGTACAACAAAAATTGATTGGGCGAAAACCCACTTTCGTATAGCAACTGCACGTTTCCATTTACCAAAGCTGCTTCGGGTGCTACATCGTCCGATGTAATATCGTAGATTCTAAACTGATACTCTGTAGCAAGAGGATTGGCTGGAGGTGTTGCTAATTGCCACTGGAAATTAATAAACTGCGGATCTTTGGGCATTAGTACTGTTGACTTGGGTTCTATCATTTCCGGAACTCCTCCCAATCGTATGGTTGCCATTACTATCGATTTATTGGAAAGAGGCTGACCACTGCGATAATCAAGCACATCTACTGTAAAAATATACTGCCCCTCTGGAAATATACCATTTTGCCTTATTACAGCCGGGTCAATTCCCGATATGCTCATATTGTCAAAATCAAAATATTCGGCCCAATCTTCTCCTTTTATTTGCAATGGAACTCCTGGTGTCAGTACAATTGGATTTCTTGGAAAAAAAGATGTTGATGTTTCAAAAGTTACGGCATTGCTTTCGATCTTCAAATGTAATTTCACTTCCCACGAGGGCTCGTTGAAATCGTTAAAAATTAAAGTCGATATCAGTTTGTTACCGCCCGATTCGTAGTAATCGTTAATAAACGGCGAATAAGGGGGTATAATGTTTGTAGTTACATTTACTACCCTTTTGATTTGTGCCGAAAGCATCAACGAAACAACTAGTTGAAGCAATATAAGTATAAATCGATGCATGGTGCCAATATTTCTCATACTATTAGAAATCAAAATTGTACCCTAATTTCCACTGAATATCTGTAAACGATTTATCAGGATTTTGTGTGTCATTTTTCCTGATGATGCTATTGTCAAATTTCACCGAATGGTATTTTTCTAATTTTAACATGGCTCCAAATCTGAAATTGATGGTATTGCCATTCGACTGGTTATCGACAAAGTTTTCGAGCATACCGCCACCAATATTTATGCTTATTTTCTTTTCCCACAATGTTTTTCGCACTTGAAGGTTCGGACCTCTCGACAAATTCTTCATTCCCGAAGCATCTACTATTGTAAGCATATAACTAAGCGTCGAATTGGTTTGCCAATCGGGTACTAGCAGCGAATAACCGGCATTGTGACTTTGAACCTTTGTACTGTTTACTGTTTGGCTATTGTTGATGTCTTGAATATCGTCGGCCAATTGAAGGTTAGAGCCTACCATAAATGCATGTTTCAGCTTTTCGCCAAAATTGTACGACACGTTTGTTGCAAAATTTTGATTAAGTTGCATGAGTTTAATCGAATCAATCAAGTTCAGATAGGTAGGCGATGTACTCGAACTATTGTTGCTATAATTGCCTGAAACGTTCCAGTTCTTATTGATTAGATAGCTTATATTGGCAGCATATATAAACCGCGACATTTGATTTAGATTGGTTCGGTCTAAATTGTTGTATTGCTTACCCACATTGCCCGAAAGGTTTACTTTACTCTCAAACAAAGCAATACTTCCATTGATGGTGTATTCTTCCACATCGTTGTCGACCGAAAGCGAACCAAGCGACACGAATGTTGGATCAACTCTTTTTCGACTCACACCTATATTATATAGGTCTGCTGTATAATCTATACCTATTATAAATACTCTGTTGTAGCGGGTCGAGAGCATGGGTCGAAATAAATCTCCCAAATTGTTGAAATAATTATACTCTTCTTCAACCCTTCTAATCGGTGTTCGCAAATCTGAAGTATAGGCACTCATAATGTAATCGCCTTTTATATTGATTCGCTCAAACAAATTGTTTTTGGTACTTATACCAACTACCAAATTCTCTAATGGCTTTACTCCATATATTGGCGAAAGTGTATCTATTGAATTTACTTTATCTTTCGCATGAAAATACATAAGTTCGACCCGATGTTTTTTCTTTCCTAACCCAATTTTAGCGCCCGACCCCCATCGCTCATATGTTGGTTTCATGGGTGTATTTCGTAACGTATCGGGGTTTAATGGTTTCTGCAATCGCCCAAAAAAACTACTAAAGTCGACAATACTCTTTGGTGGCTTCAACTCTAAACCAACTCCATAAAACATAATACCCGAATAAGTATATTGCGAAAAATTCATGCTTCTCTCGCCCAAATGAAGAGTAACCCATTTGTATTTCGGACTAAACCCTGTTTTGCTTATAATTCCTTCCCACATTTCTTTCAGTGGATTTTTCATATCGCGCGAAACCTGCCTATTGTTGTAGTTAATAGACATGGGCATATCTATAATTCCATAAAAATTAAACCTCAAATTGGCATTCAATGCCATGATAAATGGTTCGCGATTGAGAGGCATTCCAATCATCTGATTGAACCCAAACTGGCTGTTAAATCCCCCATGAACATCTACAGGCTTGGCTTTTTTTATTTCTTCCCACTTTCCCTTAAAACTCTCAATATCCGTTTCGTCTTGAGCCATAGACAATTGAACAACAAAAAATACAATACCTAGAATTAAAATGAGTTTCTTGGTAATGGATATTTTATTATTGTTTAATGTCATATTATTTAGAAATTATTTAATCTTAATTAACTTATTCATTTGATAGAATCAACATTCTATTAAAATTAGTTAAATTAAACTAGCTTTATTATTAAAAACCTATTGATATAAATCATACTTTTCATTTAAAAAAATCATTTATTTGTAAAAATATTTCTCAGATTATGATATCAACCGACAATGCCCGCTTAACCAATATTGCCCTTCATAGAGTTGGCAACTCAATGAACGAAGGCAGTTTACACATGTCGAAAGACCTTATTCAGCTAGACTCTCAGTTGGAAAGCCTTATGCTTAGCTTTTTCACCAAGGCTTTCCAATCGAGCGAGTATTTCAACTTGTTTCATGAAGAAGCTATTGACAATAATTTGGTATACACTGCTGCATCTAGCATATTTGAAGATAAAAGCACACTTTTCAACCAGTCCATTATTATAGCCCAACACCTGTTCGACAAAACTACCCATCCCAAAATAAAAGATGGCGAGTTGTATGTTGCCTATATCGAACAAATGATCGTCAATGGCGAAGAGGTCGACGCTGTAGGTATCTTCAAATCCGAATCGAAAGACACTTTCATTCAAATACATCTTGCAAACGACAAATACAGCATTGAACCTCTCGAAGGCATCAATACCAACAAGCTCGACAAGGGTTGCATAATTTTTAATACCGAAAAAGACAGGGGTTATATAGTCGCTGTTGTCGACAATGCAAGCCGAACAGGCGAAGCACGCTTTTGGCGCGACGATTTCCTTCACATTCGCGAACATGAAGACAATTACTACCACACACAAAAGGTAATGAAGGTTTACAAAGACTTTGTTACCGAAAAACTACCCGATTCGTTCAATGTAAACAAAGCCGACCAAGCCGACTTTCTAAATAAATCAATGACTTTTTTCAAAGAAAAAGAAGAATTTTCGATGGAAGATTTTAAACAAGAAGTAATTGCTCAACCCCAGATTATTGAATCGTTCAACGAGTTTATTCACGAATACGAAGAAGAAAACGACACAGAAGTAACCGACTCATTCAAAATAGAAGAAAACGCTGTTAAAAAACAATCGAGGGTATATAAAAGTGTTATTAAACTCGACAAAAACTTCCACATATACGTACACGGTCGTAACGATCGAATTGTTAAAGGTTTCGATGAGGCTACAGGGATGCACTATTACCAACTTTATTTTAAAGAAGAAGCTTAAATATTCTTTTATTTTTTTCTTCTTTATATTAAAAAAAGCTTTAATTTCATGTAAAATTTGAACCCATGCTTATAGACGATCTTTTTAGTCAGTTACCTTTAAAAGGAAAAAAAATATTATTGGTTGAAGACCAATTTATTAACGCGAACCTCATTGCCGACATTTTTGAAGATACAGGTGCCGAAATTATTAATGCCGGCTCTGCCAATGAAGCCATTGCAAAAGTTAACCAAATAGACAATATCGATGTGGTGCTTATGGATATTCAACTACCCGATTTCGATGGCATTGAAGCTTCAAGAAGAATAAAAGTTCTAAGACCTAAGCTCCCTATAATTATTCAAACAGCTTTTGCTCTCGAAGACTATGTAACCAAAAGCAAAGAAGCCGGTTGCGAGTATTTTATAACCAAGCCCCTCAATACTGTAAAACTTTACGAAATTCTTAAAACGATATTGGCTAAAAATAGTTAAAATATTTATCGCAAAGTCGCTAAGACTCAAATTCACCATAATTATTCAATTATTTTGCGTCTTAGCGACTTTGCGTTTATATTCAAGTTTAAAACTTCACCCTATTCAGTCCTAGTGCTTTAACTATTATATTAGGCAATGGTTTCAATGGATTACGTTTGCTCAAATTGAGATAAAGCCCAAATTTCTTTGCAATAGGCACTCGGTGTGTTTCAACAAATTCAATTAAAGCTCCATCGGGATCTGCAATATACGAAAACGAGCCAGATGCTTCGCCCATATCAAATATTTTCCCATCAAGGCCACGTTCGCTATCAGCTGTAAAAGGGAAACCTTTTGATGTACAGTATTCGCGAAGGTTTGCCATATTATTAATATCAAAACACAGGTGAATAAAGCCCAAATCGCCCCAAAAGCGGTTTTCAAATATTTTACGTGGTTCTGTATCTTTTACTTCAATTAGTTCAATAAACGAGTCGCCAAACAATCGACTAAAAGCACCCATTCGGGGCTTCGAATGGGTTAGCAATACTCTTCTGAATGAGCAATTGCCCCCGTTCAACAATTTCAAATCGTCAAATTGACCCGATTTGTCGCTTACTACTTTGTCGTAACCAAGTATATCGGAGTAAACCACCAACGATTTCTCAATATTCTTAACTCCAATTACAACGCCATAAACCAAGCCGGTAAGTTTGTTTTCGTTTTTAAACCAATTGGTGCTTTCGACCAACTGAAATACATTGCCATACGGGTCATACACAAAAAAGGTATTTTTGCCATCTACTCCTTTTTCGATCGAAGTTACTTTTTGACCATTTTCTGTAAAGTGCTTATACGTTTCTTCTATGTTTTTGCATTTGATCTTTACAGCATATAATCCTAAATCGCCTACTTTAATATCAAAAGCAGCTGGTTGCGGAGTGCGACAAGTGTATTGCCATATTTCAAACCCTCCTCCGCCTTGTAAGTTAACAGCCAAAGCTGCATGTCGTTGGCGAGGCTGTCCTCCTGTATATGTTTGCATGAGGTTTGCTTCTGCTTTGTCTTCAAACACTCGCACATCGGCTCCAAAGTATTTGTAATACCATTTCCACGCTTCGTGAACATTGCTTACCCCAACGCCTGCTTGCTGAATGCCGCTAATATTATATTCTTTTTTCATATTTAATTTGGATTTACATTTCTCAAAATTTTGTAAAACACAAAAGGCATAAATTTTTTAAAAAACACTAAAATACCTTCTTTTTGTGCTACAATCACTTCTTTTTTCTTTCTTCTATAGGCTTTCATTATTTTTCGGGCTGCAACATCTACAGGCATTCCATTTTTCTGTGCATCGTCGAGCTTGTTGTGTTCTGTTCCATCGGCTTTTAACGAATGATACGAAATATTGGTAAAAATACGCCCCGGACAAACCATGGTTACATGTATATTGTCCTTGAAGTGTTCCAATATAAGGGTTTCGAAAAATCCATGTAATGCATGCTTTGCTGCACAATAAGCCGAACGCATGTGAAAGCCAAAAAGTCCAGAAAGACTACTTATTACAATAATATGACCGCTTTTTTGATTTACCATGAAGGGAAGTAGTTTTTTGGTTAAATAAACATGCCCAAAATAATCGACTTCCATTATTTTCCTATCTATATCCATTGGAGTATCGATAATCCACGAACGCTGACTAATTCCGCCATTGTTTACCAACACATCTATGGTACTTACTTGCTTCAAAACCAATTCGACCGAGCTGTCTATTGTTTCCGAAAGGGTCAAATCCAAACTGGTTGTAATTACTTTACTTCCCAAATTTTCGCATGTGTTTTTTATACCCTCTAACGACGATTCTTTTCGAGCCGAAAGTATTAAAGTATGTTTTTCTCGGGCAAATTCGAGCGCCATTGCCTCTCCTATACCCGACGATGCTCCTGTAATCCAAACAGTTTTCTTTTCTCCCATTTTACAATCCGGTTAAATTTTTTGTGTATTTTATCAATTGCTCTCGATCTTGCTCCAATATTACAACTCTGCTATCTTTCAATATCTTAAATATCTTATATTTCCAAATTGCTATTGTTTTCTTTGCAAAAATATAATAATCGAATGCCAAAACTCCAGTATAATATAAGCTTATAAAATATAGGGCTGCTACAATAAACGAATCGAACGCTAAACCAACTATCAGACTCTGAATAATAAATATAAAAGGTACTACAAATAAGAATATTACATATTTTATAGAATTATGAAACTGCTTGTCTTTTATATTTTTTACAAGCCTTGCCGTAAGGTGATAAGCAACAATATTGTTGATATAACCATATAAAAATATAGGCAACAAAGCTATATGTATCAACGAAACTAAAATCAAATATAGCATCGATTCATTTGCGCCTTGTACCCATGGACGAATGTTTAAACCTCGAAGACCATTTATTTGCCTATTTACCAATGGTTTTATGGTTTCAAGTTCTTGCTCCTTGTCTTTAGTATGCTCATTTATTTTCTCTATAATAATCTGTTCTTTTTCAAACAATCGAAGAAATCTATTCTTTTTTGTTTGGTTTGGTATCGTTAAATCATCTTTAACAATTTCTTTTAGAGTCCATACTGTATCGTAATATTTTTCGCTTTCGACATGCAGCATTTGTTGTTTCATTGCCTGTTCAATTCTTTCGCGAAGTTCGTTATATGCCTGAGGTTGATTACTTTCATAGCTTTCGTAATAATCCGAAACCTCTATTGGCTTACCAAACCTAACAATAGCCCTTGCTCTGAAATGATAATAGTGGCTAAAGTCAAGTCCGACTGGAATTATCTTTACATAAGGTTCTACACCCTTTTTTTCTTGAGCCTTCAGAGCTATTCGAAACAAACCTTTGCCCAATTGGCGAAGCCTTCGCTGATCACCATGATTTCCTTCGGGCATTATGCCTAGTGTTTTATTGTCGTGCAATGCATCTATTGCTTTATCGAAGACCTCATCGTTTTTCGACAAATTGCTAAACCCATCTCTAATACGATAGGCGGGCATAATTTTGAGAAATGTTAAAATTCTAATAATCAATGGTTTTTTAAAAATATCGGAGCGTGCCATAAATACCGGCTGCTGTGGCATAGAGCACAAAACCAAAATTGCATCCATCAAAGCATTCTGATGGTTAAGTGCAAAAATAACTGGTGTGTCTTTGGAAATATTTTCTTGACCCTCTACTACAATTTCACTGTAGAAAAACCTTAATATCCAACGTGCGTAATGCCTCAACCAAACATAACCCAACGACCATTCGTGAATTTTCTTTTGCTTCATATTTTTTTTTTTACGATGCTAATATAAAAAAAAAGAGAGGAACGTTTATTCCTCTCTTTCATTTGTTTCAATTTTATATTCCAAAAAGTTGTACATCGATTTGGGTTCAATTTTAATGCGGCATTTATATTTCCACATCCATTGTAACTTAATAGAGAAAAAACCTTTTGTCAGATAAGCAGCTACATAAGGATGTGACTTTATTCTTATCATTTGCTTTTTCCTGGCAACAACACTTGCCATAGCGTTTTCAATTTCTTTTTCGAGCAAAATACTCGACGAAATATCGCCTGTACCCTTACATGTCGGACACTTTTCGGTAGTGTCGATATTCATTTCGGGTCTTACGCGTTGGCGTGTAATCTGCATGAGACCAAATTTGCTCACAGGCAAAATATTGTGCTTTGCCTTTTGACTATCCATAAGCTTTTTAAACTGCTCGAATAGTTGCACACGGTGTTCGTTGTCGCGCATATCTATAAAGTCGACAACTATAATGCCTCCCATATCTCTAAGCCTCAATTGACGAGCAATTTCCTGAGCTGCAGCAAGGTTTGTTTCGAAAGCATTGGTTTCCTGGTCTTTGGCCGACCTCGAACGATTGCCACTATTCACATCTATAACGTGAAGAGCTTCTGTGTGTTCAATTATAAGGTACGAACCATTTTTGACCGATACTGTTTTACCAAAAAGGGCTTTAATTTGTTTCTCGATTCCGAAGTGTTCAAATATAGGAACATTCCCATCGTATTTTTTTAAAATTTTTTCTTTTTCGGGTGCAATTGAACCAATGTATTCTTTTATTTCGTCGTACGCTTCTTCATCGTTTATGACAATGCTGTTGTATGAGCCATTTAAGTGGTCGCGGAGAATGGACGAGAGTCTGTTCATTTCCGAAATTAAAAGCTTGGGAACATCGTTTTCTTTAATGTTTTCAACGGCCGATTCCCATCTTTTGACCAGGCTGCGAAGTTCAACATCGAAAGTTGCCACTTTCTTTTGTTCAGCTACGGTACGAACGATAACCCCAAAGTTTTGAGGTTTAATACTTTGTATCAGTGTTTTAAGTCTATTGCGCTCATCGGCCGACTCTATCTTTTGCGATACCGATACTTTGTTTGCAAAGGGCATTACTACCATATTTCGTCCGGCTATCGATATTTCTGAACTTAACCTTGGACCTTTAGTAGATATTGGCTCTTTAACTATTTGCACCAAAACCAAATCGCCTGCAGACAATACATCCGACATTTTGCCGTTTTTGTCTATATCAGGCTCATTTTTAAATTTTGAAATCGAGAATGGTTTGCCTTTTCTATTCAGGTAGCCTTTTACAAACTTCTGCAAAGAAGCAAACTGAGGGCCTAAATCCTGATAGTGTAAAAAAGCATCTTTTTCGCTGCCTACATCAACAAAGGCAGCATTCAAACCAGGCATTACTTTCTTTACCTTGCCCAGATAAATATCTCCAACGGCAAACTTCGAACGGCTCTGTTCCGTTTGTAGTTCTACCAATTGTTTGTCGTCTAGTAAAGCTATAGATATTTCGGTGGCACTAACATTGATTATAAGTTCGTTACTCACAAAAACTTCCTTTCTTGTTAGATGATTATATAAAAATGAATAAACCTAAAGAAATAAATCCTTAGGTTTATTGCATATTTCGAAATATCACTTAATGTTTACTATTTCTTCTTCTTATGACGATTCTTTCTCAAACGTTTTTTACGTTTGTGTGTCGCCATTTTATGTCTTTTTCTTTTTTTACCGCAAGGCATAAAACTTTCCTCCTTTTAATTTATTTAACGTTCGTTTTTACTTTAGATGTAAACGATTTTGCTGGTTTGAACGCTGGAATGTTGTGTTCAGGAATAATAATGGTTGTGTTCTTCGAAATGTTACGTGCAGTCTTTTTAGCTCTTTTTTTAATAATGAAGCTACCAAATCCTCTCAGGTATACATTCTTGTCTTTAACCAAAGAATCCTTAATGGTTTCCATGAAAGCCTCTACAGACTTTTGAACTGTTACTTTTTCGATACCAGTGCTTTTCGAAATTTCGTTTACGATATCAGCCTTTGTCATTGTTTTAAAACTTTAATTATCAGTGAATTATTGTTAATTTTTGATTTTATGAACTGCAAATATACAAGTTTTATCTATTAATTTATTATTTACATTAAATATTTTTTACTTTTTTTACAATAAATTATTTGAAATTGAGTGAAATAAGAAACTTACTTATATATTGGTATGCACAAAACAAGCGCCAATTACCTTGGAGAGAGCAATTCGACCCTTACAAAATTTGGCTCTCCGAAATTATTTTGCAACAAACCAGAGTTAACCAAGGCTATCAATATTTTATAAAAATAACCGACGCTTTTCCCAACATTCAGGCACTTGCTTCGGCATCAGAAAACGAGGTGCTGAAACTTTGGCAAGGTCTTGGATATTACGCTCGTGCACGTAATATGCACTTTGCCGCAAAACAAGTGGTCGATCAATATAACGGAATATTTCCCAATTCATACAACCAACTCCTTACTTTAAAAGGTGTAGGTCAATATACTGCTGCGGCAATTGCCTCTATGGCTTTCAACGAACCAGTGGCTGTTGTCGATGGCAATGTATACAGGGTGCTTGCTCGTGTGTTTGGCATCGAAACTCCTATAAACAGTACTAATGGGAAAAGCGTGTTTCAGGAAATAGCCAATAAACTCCTCGATCGGGCTCAACCGGGCATATTCAACCAAGCTATTATGGAATTTGGAGCATTGTGGTGCACTCCAGCCTCCCCAAATTGCGACGATTGCATATTAGCCTCATTTTGTGAAGCTAAAAACAAAAATAGCGTTAACAAACTACCTGTTAAATTGCCAAAAGAAAAAGTAAAAGTTAGGTATCTATATTATATGGTATTATTTGACAATAATCAGATCGTTATAAATAAACGTACTAAAAATGATATCTGGAAAGGGCTATACGATTTCCCCATCATAGAAACAAGTACAGAATTGACTGAACAAGAACTTATAAACAACTACTTTAGTGATTTTTTCAATAATGAAAAAATAAAAATCGTAGAGATTTCAGAACAATATACGCATAAGCTCACCCATCGACTCTTAATAGCTCGATTTTACTCAATTCAGACTCGTTTTGCACCTCAAGATGCTATAAAAATAGATATCTCGACTTTACGAGAATACCCAATGCCCCGACTTATCGAACTATTTGTCAATAATATATTCCTTTAAAAAATAAACAAAGTCAATTTTTGCATTATTAAAAAAATATTTTTGTATTTTTACTGAATTAACAATTTAAAAACTTACGAAAATGTCAGTAAACAAAGTAATCCTTATCGGCAATGTAGGGAAAGACCCTGAAATTCGCCACTTAGAAAATGGAACCCCAGTTTGCACTTTGCCACTTGCTACAAGTGAGTCTTATACAAATAAAATGGGAGAAAAAGTAAGCAATACCGATTGGCACAATATTGTTTTGTGGCGCGGGTTAGCCGATATTGCATCAAAATATGTAAAGAAAGGCTCACAAATTTTTATCGAAGGACGTATTAAAACCCGATCGTACGATGACAAAGATGGTATTAAACGTTATGTTACAGAAATAGTTGCTGACAATATGCAAATGCTCGGTCGAAAAGCAGAAGAAAATGGACAATCTTCAGGATTGGCACATGAAGATAAAGTGCCCGATACAATTGAAGAAACAAAAGTGCCGGGAGCTGCAGACGATCTCCCCTTTTAATATATGATACACACTATTCTATTGAATATTGACCTAAAGGCAATGTTGGGAATCTCCGACATTGCCTTTCGTCCCTTTACTACAGTCAATGCTATTGAACTCATTATTATTATTATTCTTTTATTTTGCTCGGCCCTTTCGTCGGCGAGCGAAGTAGCCTTGTTCTCTCTCAATCACCACGACCTTAAAGAGTTTCAAGAAAGCAAGTCGAAAAGAAAAAAAATGGCTCATAAACTTCTCGATCATCAAGACAAGCTTCTTGCAACAATTTTGTCGGCAAACAATTTCTTCAATATTGCCATTATTATTCTTTCAGCTCATTTAACAAATTCATTAATCGACTTTTCAAATGCCCAAGTGTTGGGCTTTATTTTTCAAGTTATTGTTGTTACTTTCTTAATTTTATTCTTTGGCGAAATACTGCCTAAGGTTTTTGCTGTAGACAATGCTCGTGCTTTTTCGCAATTTATAGCATATCCCTTATTATTTGTAAGTAAAATATTAAGTCCAATTATTTGGCTATTACTTATTTCAAGCAAATTGATAAACAAAAATCGATTCTCACAAAAACAAAGTATATCCATCGACGATTTGTCGAATGCCATAGAAATTACCTCCGATTCTCTTAAGGAAGAAAAATCGATACTCGAAGGTATCGTTACTTTCGGTTCGAAAGAGGTAAGCCAAATTATGCGCCCGAGGGTCGATATTGTAGGTGCCTCGGCAGAAATGCCCTTTAGCAAAATACTATCTATCATTGTCGAGTCAGAATATTCGCGTATTCCTGTTTACGACGAAACACTCGACAACATCAAAGGCATATTGTACTCTAAAGATCTTCTGCCGTATTTGCACAAAGAAAACACTTACGAATGGCAATCTCTTGTACGATCGGCTTATTTTGTGCCCGAAACTAAAAAAATTGACGACCTGCTCAGCGAATTTCAAAAAAGAAAAATTCACATGGCAATCGTGGTCGACGAATATGGCGGCACTCTTGGACTCATTACTATGGAAGATATTCTCGAAGAAATTATTGGCGAAATATCTGACGAGTCTGATGCCGAAGAGGAAAAATTATATAAAATCATTGCCCCAAATATTTATTTATTCGAAGCCAAAGTTCAATTGAACGATTTTTGTAAAATTACAGATATCGACGATACTTATTTCGATTCTATTAAAGGCGATTCGGAAACATTGGCAGGTCTTTTTCTCGAACTAAAAGGCGAAATCCCTCGCAAAAACGACAGTATTGAATTTAAAAATTTCTCATTTATTATAGAAGCTGTCGATTCGCGCAAAATTCGTCAAATTAAAGCAATTAGGAAAAATGACTAAAAAATTACTAATTACTAATGAAATTAAAAAAACTTAAATATTAAATCATTGAAATACAGTCTTATATATATTATCCCTCTGCTACTTTTTGCTTGTAACGAAAGCTATTCGCCCAAACCAACTGGTTTTTTGAGAATTGACTATCCCCAAAAGCAATACATAGCATCCAATATGAATTTGCCATATAGCTTCGAATATCCTGTTTATGGGAAATTGCTCAAAGACACTTCTCGTATAGCCGAAAAATACTGGACTAATATCGTATTTCTACAATTCAATGGCAAAATTCATATTAGTTTCAAAAACATCGACAACAATTTGCCCGAATTGATTGAAGATAGCCGCCGTTTGGCATACAAACATACTATTAAAGCCGATGAAATAAATGAGGTATTCTTGTCGTATCCCGACAAAAAGGTACACGGCATTTTATACGATATTAAAGGAAATGCCGCATCGTCGGTTCAATTTTTCCTAACCGACAGCACAAAAAACTTTTTGAGGGGCTCGCTTTACTTTGCAGCAAAACCAAACAAAGACTCATTAGCTCCGGTTATTGATTTTTTTAGAAAAGATATTGACCATCTTATCGAAACGTTTAGTTGGAAAAGTAATTAAAGGGGGGGAAATGCAATGAGTATGGTTTTTAACAAGGAACTCGACAACGATTGTCGATTGGGTATGTGGGAAATTGAAGAAGATCTTGATACTCTTTTATCAAAGGTATATTTAACGCCCGACGAAGAAAAATCAGTCGAAGGATTTCAAAGCTATCAAAGAAAACTTGAATGGGTAAGTGTACGTGTTCTTGTAAACTCTATGCTCGACAAACATTTGACTATCGTATACGACCAAAATCGTAAACCTTTCTTACACGACAAATCGTTCAATATTAGCATATCTCATTCCCGCAATTTAACGTCAATATTAGTGAGTAAAAACAAAAAAGTGGGTATCGATCTGGAATTTATGTCACACAAAATCACCAAGATAGCTCACAAATTCATTAACGACAGGGAAATCATTTCCGACGATCCTCACTTGCGAAATAAACATCTGTATATTCATTGGTGCGCCAAAGAAGCTCTTTATAAAATTTGCGACAAACAAGATATCAATTTCAAACAAAACCTTTGCATACTACCTTTCGATGTTACCGATACAGGCAATATTACCGGAATAGTCGAAAACAAGTTCGGTCACGAAGAATTTAAAATGAACTATTTTTTTAGAAACAACTACATCGTCGTTTGGTGTAATAAATAATTAAATACTATGTTATACAACAGTATTCTGGATTACAAAAAAACAAGAATTGCAGCATTGGTCGATCCCGACAAGTTTAGTAAAGAAGATCTGCCAATTGTTGCTCAAACAGTTGAAAAATTTGGACTTTGCTTTATTATGGTGGGCGGGAGTTTTGTAAGTAGTTCGGTCGACGAAACCGTGGCAATTCTCAAACAAAGCTGCAACTTACCTATTGTTCTTTTTCCCGGTAGCTTGCTCCAAGTCACCAACAAAGCCGATGCCTTGTTTATGCTTTCGCTCATTTCGGGGCGCAATGCCGAGTACCTTATCGGAAACCACGTAGTAGCTGCGCCATTCCTACGAAGTAGCAATCTCGAGATTATTCCTACCGGATATATGCTTATCGAAAATGGCAAAACCACTTCGGTTGAATATATGAGCAATACCATGCCTATTCCCGAAGATAAAATCGATATAGCCGTTGCTACTGCTATGGCAGGCGAAATGCTTGGTCATAAAATGATTTACCTCGAAGCCGGAAGTGGCGCTTTGAAACATGTTCCTACTCAAATGATTGCCGAAATAAAGAAAAAAATCAACATTCCACTTATTGTGGGTGGTGGCATCAGATCGAGACAACAGATTGAAGAAGTGAGCAAAGCTGGTGCCGACATCATCGTTATTGGTTCAATACTCGAAAAATCGCTCGATTATCTCCAGTCTCTAATTATTTGACGAAAATCTTTTTTTTAATTCAAATAAACGACTTGATTTGTTTTTCTTTATTTAACTTTATTAATCTAATTTTATGTTAAATATCCACTAACTTTCAGACGATTATGAAGATGATTAGTGATCAAAAAAAGAAAGACTCCTTGAATAATTGGAGAAGTGTGTATCAATCAATGAATCACACAAAATTATTGAATCGACCAATTATAAGAAAAAAAAACTAATGCTTTTAGCGCATTTGATGAAGAAGAGTATTTCTACGAGGTTGAAGATATTTAATCTTGATGTTTGTTAAAATTTAACTCTTATTTTTTCTGCAATCTCTTCAAACTCTTCTTTTGAGAGTTTGAGCTTTGCATTGGCAAAATTCAAATCGCCCATACCTTGCATAGGTACTAAATGAATATGCGCATGTGGAACTTCGAGTCCTAACACTGCAATGCCTATTCTCTTGCAACTAATAGCCTTTTCGACCGACAAGGCTACTTTCTTGGCAAATAGCATCATTTGCGCCAATTCGTCGTCGGCAATATCGAAAATATAGTCGGTTTCTTTTTTGGGAATTACCAGTGTGTGTCCTTTTGTTAAAGGGTTTATGTCGAGAAAAGCAAAAAAACGATCATTCTCTGCTATCTTATAGCAAGGTATATCTCCATTAATTATTTTTGTAAAAATCGTAGCCATATTAAATAGTGTCTCTAAGAAAACTCATCAATTTTAAAAATTGCAACAGTTATTTAGAATGTTTCTAAATAGTCGGATCTGTTTTTATTATTTTTTCTTGCAAATTTTTAAGGCATCGGATAAATTTCTCTAAAAAAGCAATTTCTAGGT
>CAMDBI010000040.1 GCA_945889005.1 Bacteroides fragilis | reverse complement strand
AACTCTTAAAATTAAATAACATGAATTGGTTTAAAAACATGAAAATTAGAACGAAACTACTCAGTAGTTTCTTGATTGTAGCCATACTGGCGGGATTGATAGGCTACATGGGCATAACCCGTATGCACCAAATCGATGATGCCGATACGAAATTGTACCAGAAAATGACGGTTCCATTGAGCGATATGATGGAAATGGCTACAGCCTTTCAACGTGTTCGTGTAAATGTTCGCGACGCTATAATGACCTCTGACACTAAAGAAAGAAATCTTTTTTTAGATAGAATTGATGAACTAGCAAAATTATTTAATGAAAGTTTTGTGAAAGTTGAAGCTACAACACTTACTGAGCAAGGGAAAAAAGAAGTAAATAATGTTCGTATATCATTTGATGCATACTTGTCGTCGGTTCCCAAAATACGAGAATTGTTAAATGTTGGGAAAAAAGATGAAGCTATGGCAATCATGCAGGGACAGATGAAAACCGACAATTTTCTTTGTCAGGAGGCAATGGATAAGCTGCAAGCCAGCAAAATAGAACTTGCCAAGCAAACTGCCGACGATAATACAACTTTAGCAAATAGTTCGACCAATTTTATGCTTGTACTAATTTTATTGGTTCTGGTAGCATCTATTGGTTTGGGTTTCATTATTGCCAGCAATATTCAGGGCATTATCAAATCGGTTGTAAAAACCACCAACGACTTGTCTGAAGCCGCCATACAAGGTCGTTTATCGACACGTGGCGAACCCGAAAAAATCAATGCTGAATTTAGGGGTATTGTAGTGGGTATCAACAACACGCTCGATGCCGTAATAGGACCTCTGAACGTGGCTGCCGAGTATGTCGACCGTATTTCGAAAGGCAATATACCCGCAAAAATTACAGATACTTACCATGGCGATTTCAACGAAATAAAAAATAACCTAAACGTTTGTATCGATTCTATCAATATGCTTGTTGCCGATGCTGCAATGCTCAGTCAGGCTGCTGTAGATGGTAAACTTGCTACCCGTGCCGATGCTTCGAAACACGAAGGCGACTATGCTCGCATCGTTGAAGGTGTTAACAAAACGCTTGATGCTGTAATCGGACCTTTGAACGTGGCTGCCGAATATGTCGACCGCATTTCTAAAGGAAATATACCTCCTCGCATTACCGACAACTACAATGGCGATTTCAACGAAATAAAAAACAATCTCAATGCTTGTATCGATGCTATCAATCTGCTTATTGCCGATGCAGCTATGCTTTCTAAAGCTGCCGTTGATGGAAAGCTTGCCACTCGCGCCGATGCTTCGAAGCACGATGGCGACTTTGCCAAAATTGTTACCGGTGTAAACGATACACTCGATTCTGTAATTGGGCCTTTGAATGTAGCAGCCGAATATGTCGACCGTATTTCGAAGGGCAATATTCCCGAAAAAATTACCGACAATTATAATGGCGATTTCAATGAAATAAAAAACAATATCAATGCGTGTATTGGAGCAATCAATGGGCTTATTGAAGAAATGACCAACATGAGCAACGAACATACCAAAGGCGATATCGATGTAAATGTTGATGTAACTCGTTTTGAAGGTGCTTATGCAAAAATGGCAAGTGGAGTCAACGAAATGGTGGGTGCGCATATTGCAGTTAAGAAGAAAGCCATGGGCGTATTTGCCGAATTTGGCAATGGCAATTTCGAAGCCAATATGGAGCAACTCCCCGGTAAGAAAGTCTTTATCAACAATACCATTGAACAGGTACGCGCCAACCTCAAAGCACTTATTGCCGATGCCAATATGCTTGCCAAGGCTGCTGTAGAAGGTAAACTGGCAACCCGTGCCGATGCAACAAAACATCAGGGCGATTTTCGTAAGATTGTAGAAGGAGTAAACCAAACCCTCGATGCCGTTATTGGACCATTGAACGTGGCTGCCGAATATGTCGACCGCATTTCGAAAGGCGATATGCCACAGAAAATTACCGACAACTACAATGGCGATTTCAACGAAATTAAGAACAATCTCAATGCAATGATCGATGCCTTGTCGCAAATAATCGACAAAGCAAAATTAGTAGCTGCAGGAGATTTGACTGTAACTCTCGAAAAACGCTCAAACAACGACGAACTCATGATCGCCCTCAACGACATGGTAAAAGCAAACCTCAATATTATTAATGAGTTTAAGCTTGCCATCGAAAACATTGTGATGTCGGGTCAGCAAATGCAGGAAGTTGCCATGTCGATCTCGCAAGGCTCGACCGAGCAAGCCGCTTCGACCGAAGAAGTATCGAGCAGTATGGAGCAAATGGTATCGAACATCAATCAAAATGCCGACAACGCTAAGCAAACCGAGAAAATTGCTTTACAGGCATCGGGCGATATAAGCGAGGGAAGCAATGCGGTAATTACAACTGTAGATGCCATGAAACAAATTGCCGACAAGATATCGATAGTAGGCGAGATAGCAGAAAAAACAGACCTTTTGGCAATCAATGCCGCTATTGAAGCTGCACGTGCTGGCGAACAAGGCAAAGGCTTTGCAGTAGTGGCTGCCGAAGTCCGCAAATTGGCCGAAAACAGCCAAGCTGCTGCTAAGGAAATAAACGAACTGTCGAAAAACAGCGTAAAAGTTGCAGACCAATCGGGCACTCTGTTACAAAAAATTGTTCCCGATATTCAACGCACTGCTGTATTGGTTCAAGAAATATCTGCAGCCAGCATGGAAATGAATTCGGGAGCCGGTCAAGTAAACAATGCAATTATGCAACTCAATGCTGTAACTCAGAAAAATGCTGCGGCTGCCGAAGAAATGAGTTCAAGCTCCGAAGAACTAGCACGCCAAGCCGACACCTTGAAGGAGTTGGTCGCATTTTTCAAAACAGGCAACGAAGAATCTGTCAGTAAACTACGTAAAGACAAACCAATTAAACAAAAACCTCTTACAAGTCAATACGACACAAAATCGGAAGTAAACAGGCTCTTTACGTCGGGTCAAAAATCATCGGTCAACATATTGGACGATACCGACCACGGATTCGAAAACTATTAAATCTATTCATGTAAAAACAGGCTAGTAAAATTGCCTTAGAGGCAATAATAATAACACAGAGACACAGAGAAAAAATAAATAAATTCTTTGTGTCTTTGTGTTTAATAAAAGATTATAGGTATAGGCGTTTAGGTCGCCTTCGATATTTTTGAAATCTATAAATTTATTATTTGTAAGGGGTGTTTGTTTATATATTTACACTGTTGTCTGGTAAAGTATCATTGGAAGGTCTACGACCTTCAAAACCTCGTAGAGGTTTCAAAATTGTAATAAAACAGTGGGATACCCAAACGCCTATACTTATAAGATTATTTCAATCTTTTTGAAACTTCGTCCCAGTTTACCACGTTCCAAAAAGCATTGACATATTCCGGACGACGGTTCTGATATTTCAGATAATAAGCATGTTCCCAAACATCGAGACCAAGTATAGGCTTACCTTTCACTTCGGCAATATCCATCAACGGATTGTCTTGATTGGGGGTAGAAGTTATCACCAGCTCACCATTATCTTTTGCTACCAACCATGCCCAGCCCGATCCAAATCGAGTAAGCGCTGCATTGTTAAACAATTCTTTAAACTTTTCGAACGACGAGAAGTATTTGTCAATAGCCTGAGCCAATTCACCTGTAGGAACACCTCCCCCACCTTGTTTCATTACTTTCCAAAAAAGGTTGTGATTGTAATACCCTCCACCATTGTTTCTTACAACTGGAGTAAAAGTCGATATAGTTTTCAACAAATTTTCTATTGGTATACCTTCGTTGGGCGTTCCGGCCAATGCATTGTTCAAATTGGTAGTGTATGCTCCATGATGCTTCGAATGGTGTATTTCCATAGTTGTAGCATCTATATAAGGCTCTAATGCTGCATAAGCATAATCTAATTTCGGTAATTCGAATGCCATAATTTTATGAATTTATAATTTATTTAGACTTAATTAATATAAGACAAAAGTAATTCTTATTTAGATTAATTCCAAATTGCAAAGCATTTTTTTTCAAAATTTCATTGTAATAAAATGTATACTTTTACATTAAAAAAAAGAGAAAGCGTGAGTCAACAAACCAATAAAAGAAAAATTGTAAACGATCCCCTTTACGGATTCATCAACATATCGTCCGATTTGATTTTCGATCTAATCGAACATCCATATTTTCAGAGGCTACGACGCATCAGACAACTAGGCTTAACAAACTTTGTATACCCAGGAGCCAATCATACCCGTTTTCAACACGCTCTAGGAGCTATGTATCTGATGGACGAAGCCATTTCGATACTTCGTTCCAAAGGTCAAGCCATAAGCGACGACGAAGCCGAAGCCGTTAGAATAGCGATACTCTTGCACGACATTGGTCATGGCCCCTTTTCGCATGCATTAGAATTTAGTATCATAGACAATTTTACCCATGAGCAACTCTCGCTCGAACTCATGAAAGCTTTAAACAACGAATTTCATGGCAAACTCGAATTGGCAATCAAGATTTTCAACAACGAATATTCGAAAAAATTTCTACATCAATTGGTATCTGGTCATTTGGATATGGACAGGCTCGATTATCTCAAACGCGATAGTTTTTTTACGGGCGTAACCGAAGGCGTTATAGGTTCAGACCGCATTATTAAAATGCTCAATGTGGTCAACGACGAGTTGGTGGTCGATGCCAAAGGTATTTATTCGATCGAGAAGTTCCTTATAGCCCGTCGACTCATGTATTGGCAGGTTTATCTGCACAAAACAGTACTTGCAGCCGAAAACCAATTAATTTTGCTTTTAAAAAGAGCCAAACAATTGAGCCTCGAAGGAGTCGAATTGTTTGCAACTCCTCCACTCTTATTCTTTTTAAAAAACAAGCCCAATAATGATCTAACGAATATACCTAATTTAGATAAACCAATTTTAGATCAATTCAATTTATTGGACGATACCGACATTATTGCATCGATGAAAGTTTGGATACAACATCCCGATAAAGTACTGTCGTTTTTGGCAACATCGCTTACTCATAGAGAGCTTTTTAAAGTAGAAATTCAAAGTAACGAATTTGACTATGCAAAGATTGAATACATCAGAAAAAAGGCTTGCGAGTATTATCAAATCTCGGTAGAAGAAAGCAAGTTCTTTGTTTTTTCAGACTCTGTATCAAACAATACCTACATCCCAACCAACGATAACCAGATAAAAATACGATACAACAATGGTTCTATTACCGATATTGCCGAAGCCTCAGATATGCTCAATATTTCAGTGTTATCTAAAGTAATTGAAAAACATTTTTTGTGTTATCCGAAAATTTTAAAAACATTAATATAGCATAAGAAACTTTTTTGTGGTATATTTTGTGTTCCTCACTTATATTTGTACTTTATTTAATAATTATCGAACACTATGAAAAAACTAGTATATTTAGTTGTACTTTCCAGTTTTAGTATTGTATCAAATAGCCAATCGGCAAAAGAATATTATAAAGCTGCAAAACAATTGATAGAAGTTGGCAACTGTAATCAGGCAATCGAACAACTCGACAAAGCTATAGCAATCAATAAATTATATGTCGATGCGCTCGAAAGCAGAGCTACTTGTCTCGAAAAATCGGGTAAAATTATTGATGCTGCGAACGATTGGGCCGTATTGTCGGACAATGACATTAGCCAACAAGTCTATCACGTAAAAGCAGCTAATCTTTATGTTCAAGCCAAAGAATACGAAAAAGCAACAAATTATTTCAAAAAAATAACCGATGCCAATAAAAAAACAGTTGATATACTTTACCAAAAAATCGAAAACCATAGTCGATTAGGTCAATTTGAAAAAGCTTTAATTGATTGTGACAAAATTGTGAATTTCAAATGGTCGGCTAAAGCATTTTTTATTAAAGCACAGATTACCGATAGTTTAAGAGATTATGGTAGTGCCGAACGCGAATTTTTAAATTGTATTGGCGAAGACCCCAATTACCCCGAAGCCTACTTAGGGTTGGCAGGAACACGTGTAAAATTAAAAAAATACGAAGAAGCATTATCGGCATGCAATCAGGCGATCCAATTATTTGCAAGATATGCTCCTGCATATTATATGAAATCGCAAATAAACTTTACTTTAAAAAATTACACTCAAGCAATTTCAGATTTAAACTATGCTTTGTCGTTAGACAATAGCAATATAAACTATTATTTATTACGAGCTCAGGTATATACCGAAGACAATCAACTCAACAAAGCCATTGAAGATTACAACACGGTCATTAAGATGGATCCAAGGCATTACTTATCAATATTTTATAGAGCACAAGTCTTCGAAAAAATAAATTTTAACAACGAGGCGAAGAGCGACTATGAACAAGTGCTAAAATTACTTGCAGAAGGTATAAAAAATCAACCAGTTGAAGATTTTTCGAAAAATCGTTTGCATGAATTGTACCGCGAAACAAATAAACCAACATTATCTATCTCGACACCTCAACTTATAGAAAATAAATACATTAGAATAACCGGCAATACAGATACCATTCAACTAAAAGGTGTAATTACCGACCAAAGTATGTTGAGTTATTTGAAAATAAATAATAAAGAAGTAGCAACCACCAAAACTGCCGAAGGTTTTGTATTCGAAACCCAAATAGTACTCGACTCAGCAAAACAATTGTTTGTAAACATTGCCGACGTATACGACAATGTGTCGAAAAACATTTTTATGCTCGAGCGTTCAGAGATTACACCACCCAAAATGTCGCTTGTATCGCCCTACGAATCGGACAATGGCGAAATATTTCTACAATCGAACGACGCCAACCTATACATCGAAGGTCGTGTTCAAGACGAAAGCTATATTAAATCAATCATGATTGATGGAGTATCGGCAAGCTATTCGATTAGCGATAAAAATCCATCATTCATGGCAACCATCAATATTAGCAACAAAGATAAAATCAGTGTAACTGTTGTTGATATTTACGACAATACATTGACCAAAGAATATAAATTTAATCGCGAAAGTGCCAATATATTGACTACAAACCCTATGGGAAAGACCTGGGTAATTTTTATTGAAAACTCAAATTACCAGTCGTTTGCCAGTTTAGATGGTCCACAAAAAGATATTTCATTAATCAGATCGGCATTAAATAATTATCAGGTCCACAATATTTTGCACAAGAAAAATATGACCAAAGAACAACTCGAAAAGTTCTTTGCTATTGACCTTCGCGATTTGGTAAAACTAAACAATATAAACTCAATATTGGTATGGTATGCAGGTCACGGAAAGTTTATAAACGAAACAGGTTACTGGATTCCAGTTGACGCTCGCCGCGACGATGAATTTTCGTATTTCAACATCAACAACCTAAAAGCATCGTTGCAAAGTTACACAAGCTATATTACACATACCTTAGTAATTACCGATGCTTGCGAATCGGGGCCATCGTTTTACCAAGCCATGAGAGCAACCGACGAAGAACGAAATTGCGACAACTACGAAGCAACAAAATTTAAATCGTCGCAAGTATTTTCGAGTGCTGGCTATGAGTTGGCTTCTGACAACTCTCAATTTTCGAAAACATTTGCCAATGCACTAAAAAACAATCCAAGCACTTGTATTCCTATTGAAAAAATTGTGAATCAGGTAAAAGTTGCAGTAAAAAATAGTGGCGCCAAACAAGAACCAAAATTTGGAAAAATTGCAGGATTGGTCGACGAAAATGGCACCTTTTTCTTTATGGCGAAATAATGAACATAATAATATATTAAAAAATTATAAAATGAGATTTCGACCGACTTGTGCTGAGCTTAGTCGAAGTAAGGGAGAAATCTGTAAATACTAACCAGACAGTAGTGAAAAAAATATCGTAAGCTAATAAAAGTAAAGGATCACAAATTGTGAATCCTTCTTTTTTTATAGTCTATATAGTAAGTTAAGTAAAAAACTATTACGTTTGCGAGATAAAAATATTTTAACAATATGAAATTTACTGCCCAAATGATAGCCTCCTTTTTGAAAGGAGAAATAATTGGCGATCCGAATGTTGAAGTTTCTGATATTTCGAAAATTGAAGAAGGCAAGCCCGGAACACTTTCTTTCCTTTCAAATCCCAAATACAACAAATATCTTTATACAACAAGTGCATCTATTGTTCTAATAAACAAAGATTTGATACTTGAATCGCCTGTAAACAGCACTCTTATAAAAGTTGACAATGCATATCAATCGTTAGCAATGCTTCTCGATCTGTATGTGCAGTCGAAGCCACAAAAAACCGGCATTGAAACACAAAGTTTTATAAGCCCATCGGCTAAATTAGGCGAAAACACATACATAGGAGCTTTTGCTTATATCGACAACAATACAGTAATAGGCGAAAATTCAAAAATATATCCACAGGTATTTATTGGAGAAAACGTAAAAATAGGCTCAAACACTATTATTTACCCGGGAGTTAAAATATACGAAGGCTGTATCGTAGGTTCAGACTGCATTATACATGCAGGTGCAGTTATAGGTGCCGATGGATTTGGATTTGCCCCCAATAGCGAAAACAACTACAAAAAAATACCTCAAATAGGTAATGTTATAATCGAAGACTATGTCGAAATTGGAGCTAACACTACAATAGACAGGGCTACAATGGGTTCAACCATTATTCGAAAAGGTGTAAAACTCGACAACCAAATACAAGTAGCCCACAATGTCGAAATTGGCGAAAATACTGTAATGGCAGCTCAAGTTGGCATTTCGGGTTCAGCCAAAATAGGGAAAAATTGCATGATTGGCGGACAAGCAGGTATTGCCGGGCATCTTTCAATTGCCGACAACAACAAATTTGGCGCTCGTTCGGGTATTAACTCTACCATTGTTAAACAAAACCAAGAGTTGATGGGAGTGCCGGTTATGGATGTTAAAAACTTTTTCAAATCGTCTGTTTTATTTCAAAAGCTTCCCGATATTTACAAACAAATAAATGAAATGGAGCGCAAGATTAAAAACTTAAGTGAGCAATTAGAGAAAAAAGAATCTTAAATATGTTTTTATTTTTTAATAAAAATCTATCTTTCAACATCAAATACAAGAAAAACAATGGCAGATAAACAAAAAACGATAGCCAAAGAAATTACGATAAAAGGAAAAGGCTTGCATACCGGTTTGCAAGTATGCATGACCATTAAACCAGCAACTTCGAACCATGGCATACGTTTTATTAGAATAGACCTCGACGAAAACCCAATAGTAAATGCTGTAGCCGAGAATGTTATAGACACATCGCGCGGTACTACACTCGATCAAAATGGCGTTCGTATTAGCACAATTGAACATGTATTAGCAGCCCTTACCAGTTTTGGTATCGACAATGTATTAATTGAAATAGATGCCCCCGAAGCTCCAATTATGGATGGAAGTTCATTGCCATTTGTTGAAGCTATTAAAACCGTTGGTACTACCGAGCTTGATGCCGATCGCAAATACTTCGAACTTAAGGAACGTGTAGAATTTGTAGATTTGGAAAAAGGAATTGAAATAGTTGCTTTCCCCGACGACCATTACAGCCTCAATGTAATGATCGACTACAATTCAAAAGTGCTTGGTAACCAGTACGCTGCACTTAATTCGCTCAACGATTTTGAAAAAGAAATTGCACCTTGCCGTACTTTTGTATTTCTTCACGAATTGGAATTGCTGCTTAAACACAACCTCATTAAAGGTGGCGATATTGACAATGCAATAGTAATTGTCGATCGTCAAGTCAATCAAGAAGAACTCGATCGTTTGTCGGGACTTTTCAACAAGCCCAAAATATCGGTACAACCCGAAGGTGTACTCAACAATATTGAACTTCGATATAGCAACGAACCGGCTCGACACAAATTGCTCGACATGGTGGGCGATTTAACATTGGTTGGAATGCCAATAAAAGCCCGAATTATTGCTTCGCGCCCGGGACACCATGCAAATACCGAATTTGCGAAGATTTTGCGAAAAATCATTAAAAAAGAAGCACTTAAACCATCGCTTCCAAAGCTCAATCTGAACGAAGCACCCCTTCTTGATGTTAACCAAATAATGCAAGTGTTGCCTCACAGACCTCCATTTTTGTTGGTCGATAAAATATTGGTTCGCAACGAAACTACAGTTATCGGCGTTAAAAATGTGACGATGAACGAACCTTTCTTTGTTGGACACTTCCCTAGCGAACCGGTTATGCCAGGCGTGCTTCAGATCGAAGCCATGGCACAAGTTGGAGGTTTACTGGTTCTCAATACCGTTCCAGATCCCGAAAATTATTTAACCTACTTTTTGAAAATCGATAAAGTTAAGTTTAAAAAGAAGGTAGTGCCGGGCGATACCATTATTTTTAAAATGGATCTGATAGAACCCATCAGACGCGGTATAGCAGTAATGTTTGGACAAGCTTTTGTTGGCGACAACATCGTTTGTGAAGGCGAGCTTACAGCTCAAATTTCAAAAGTGAAAAGCTAAATATAAAAAAATGAAGTTAACAGAAGTTAGTAGAAGATAGCTGAAGTAAAAAGAATGAATGATCGTTATTTTGTTCTTTTAAATTCTCTTAACTTCCGTTAATTCAGATAACTTTCATATTAAAAAATACTATCAACAATAATAATTAATACAATATGGCATTTCATCATTTAGCAAACGTACATCCCGAAGCTAAAATTGGCAAGGATGTAGTAATAGAAGCATTTGCAACAATAAATAAAGATGTGATAATTGGCGATAATACTTGGGTTGGGCCTAATGCTGTTATTATGGATGGCGCTCGAATAGGCAACAATTGCAAAGTATTTCCGGGAGCAGTAATATCGGCTGTTCCACAAGATTTGAAATTCAAAGGCGAATATACAACCGTTGAAATTGGCAACTACACTACCATTCGCGAATGCGTTACCGTAAATAGAGGAACCTCGGCAAAAGAGAAAACTGTAATTGGAAACAATTGCCTAATTATGGCTTATGTTCATGTAGCACACGACTGTATAGTTGGTAACAATGTAATATTGGTAAACAATGTAGGTTTGGCTGGCGAAGTAGAAATCGACGATTGGGCTATTTTGGGTGGAGGAACCATGGTACATCAGTTTGTTCATATTGGCTGTCATGTAATGCTTTCGGGGGGGTCAAAAGTATCGAAAGACGTACCTCCATATGTAAAAGCAGCACGCGATCCTTTGGCTTATGTTGGAATTAATTCGGTCGGTCTGCGTCGTCGCAACTTTTCGGACAATACCATTCACGAAATACAAGATGCCTATCGTTATATTTTCCAAAAAGATATGAACGTATCGCAAGCATTGGAGTATATCGAAAAAAATCTTCCGGCATCCGAAGAGCGCGATATTATTGTAAATTTCGTAAGAGGTTCTAAAAGAGGTGTAATGAAAGGCTATTCGGCCGAATAATGGACATCTCGAAAAATCGAGTTTTTTGAGAAACACATTTTTTTTTAAAAACAAAGCATCATGTTTAAACGATATTTACCATTTATTATTCTATTGATTGTTGCTTCATGTGGCAATAGAAAAGAAATAGTTGTGAAAGGGCATATTTTAAATGCCGCCAATCAAATGCTGGTTTTGAAAGAAATGACTAATACCGATTTCAAAATAATAGATTCGGTAAAACTCAACCAGGAAGGCGAATTTAAATTTAAAGGAAAAGCTGAACGTATAGCTTTTTATATGCTTACAATCGACAACGAAAGTAAAAACTACATTACTCTTATCGTAAAACCTGGCGAAACTCTAAAAATTGAAGCCAATGCTCTAGATTTTAACAAATACAAAGTTAAAGGTTCTAAAGAATCGGAACTAGTCAAAGAACTTAACTCGAACATTAACCAATCAATAGATAAAATTGGCTTACTTCGTAAAACATACGACGATAGTCTTTCGAGCATCAATATAATGCAAATTAGAGCACAACTCGATTCTACATATAAACAAATTCTAAAAGATCAAAAAGAATACACCAAATCTTATATACGAAACAATTTACAGAACCTTACGAGTTTACTGGCTCTTTACCAGCAGCTCACACCGAGAACCATGGTTATTAACCCTCGCGAAGATTTCGAATATTTTGCAATGGTCGATTCGTCGTTGATGATGATATACCCCGAGGCCGAATCGGTTCAATCGTTACACTCGATGATGGACGATTTGCGCAAACAAAACGAACAACGCTTGTCGCTCGAAAAACGAATTGGAATAGGAGCCACAGCTCCCGATATTGCCCTACCTTCTCCATCGGGTGATACAATAAAACTTTCGTCTCTTAGAGGAAAATATGTACTTCTCGATTTTTGGGCCGGCTGGTGTACTCCTTGTCGTCAAGAAAACCCAAATTTGGTCCAAAACTTTTGGCGATACAGCAGCAAAGGTTTTACAATATATCAAGTATCGATCGATCAGAAAAAAGATTCGTGGACTGCAGCCATTCAACAAGATAAAATAAGATTTTGGTCGCAAGTAAGCGATCTGAAATATTGGAACTCTCCGGTTGTAAAACTTTATGGCATCGAAAGTATACCAAACAACTTTCTGCTTAACCCCGAAGGAAAAATAATTGCCAAAAATCTTAGAGGCGACGACCTTAGGGCAAAACTTAAAGAAATATACAAATACTAAATAACCATTTTGCAACTATAAAATATATGCTCGAAATAGCCTTAAAAGAAGGAAAAAAAATATATTTTGCTTCGGACTTGCACTTAGGGCTTTTTCCAATAGAAAAAAGCGCTGAACGTGAACGGCTATTTGTAAAATGGCTCGATAGTATCAAACACGATGCTCAGGCACTTATACTTTTGGGCGACATATTCGATTTTTGGTACGAATACCGCAAAGTGATACCCAGAGGATTTACACGTTTTCTTGGAAAACTTTGCGAATTAGCCGATTCGGGTATCGAAATTCATTTCTTTACCGGAAATCACGATGTGTGGGTGTTCGACTATTTGCCCAAAGAAATCGGCTTGATTGTTCATAACAAATCGACCCTTGCTAAAATAGGCAATACTAGCTTTTACCTTGGACATGGCGACGATATTAATCATGCCGATTGGGGGTTTAAGATTCTGAAAGCTTGTTTTACCAATAAGTTTCTGCAATTTCTTTTTTCGCGACTCCATCCGAACTTGGCATTTACATTTGGGCATTGGTGGTCGACCAAAAGCCGCTACTCTAAAGGTATATCGGAACAATTTTTGGGCGTCGACAAAGAACATCAAATAGTATTTGCCAAAAAATATTTACAAAACATGGATGTAAATTTTTTCGTGTTTGGGCACCGACATTTTGCTATGGATATAAAACTCGATGAACATAGCAGACTCGTTAACCTTGGCGAATGGATTGTTTCAAACACTTTTGCCCAATTCGATGGCTACAACTTGACACTTAAAAGCTACACTGGATCAACATTTTATAAAATATAATACGATAAAACTTGAACGAAGTAAAACCATATAAGCAGAAAGAAACAGGCAAAAAAGAGCAAGTAGCCGAAATGTTTGACTCAATTGCTGGCAATTACGACTTTCTCAACCACTTTTTATCGCTTAATATTGATAAAATATGGCGCAAAAAAGCCATTAAAATTGTGAAGCACTTAAACCCACAATACATACTCGATGTAGCTACCGGAACCGGCGACTTTGCCATAGCCTCGCTAAAACTTAATCCTCGAAAAATTGAAGGAATCGATATTTCAGAGAAAATGATTGAAATTGGTCGCCAAAAGATAGAAAAACTTGGAAAAACCAACACAATTACACTTTCAAAAGGCGATTCGGAAAACATTTCGTTTCCCGACAATAGCTTCGACCTTATAACCGTTGCATTTGGAGTACGAAATTTCGAAAACCTCGAAAAAGGACTTTCCGAAATGCTTCGAGTGCTCAAACCCGGTGGCAGAGTGGTAATACTCGAATTCTCGAAACCTCGGAAATTTCCTTTTAAACAACTCTATAAATTGTACTTTAAATTTATACTGCCCATTATGGGTAAAATGGTTTCGCGCGACAACAGAGCGTATAGCTATTTGCCCGAATCGGTTTATGCATTTCCAGATTTTGAGCATTTTACGAGTGTATTGACCAAAATAGGTTTCGCAAATGCAAGCTTCAAACCCTTGACCTTTGGTATTGCTTCGATGTATTCGGCTCAAAAAGAAAAAATTTAAGCATTTTAATACTTTTTACACTTACTTTGCGTTGCTAATTGAATGAGAGAGAAACTTTACATACTGTTAATTTTTTGCATAATTGCCAATACTACGACCTTTGCTCAAAAATCAAAGGTCAAGAATTTGCCTACTTATGAAGATGTACCTATTCAATTTGGAATTTCTATGGGATTGAGCACTATAGATTTTATTTTCAAACGTAATTTGTTTGTAGGAGAAACTGGATCAATTATTGTACCTGAAGTCGCTAAATTAGGTTCAGGTATCCATTTCAATATTAATTCCGATTTCAGACTTGGCAATTATTTTCGATTTAGAATTCTACCTGGAATAATATTAAGTAATAGATATGTTAGCTTTTGGAGTTCTATAAACGGACCTGATACATTGATTAATAATGAACCCATAAATATCTCTTCAAATTTTGTCGAAATGCCTTTTTTAATTAAATATAAAGCCAAACGAGTAAACAATTATGCTCCTTATTTAATAGCCGGAGTAAATCCAAGGTTTGATATTGAAGGAAAAAAAAATAGCAATATTAATAAGAACCAAGCAATTGTACTTAAGCAATGGGATTTTTACTTCGAAATGGGCATTGGTATAGATTTTTACAATCAATATTTTAAATTTGCACCCGAACTAAAGCTATCGCTTGGATTGCTCGATATTTTAAATCATAATTCCAGTTATACAAGCACAGGAAACTCAACAAACTATATAAACTCTATAGAAAAACTAAACTCCAAATTGGTGATGCTTACATTTCATTTCGAATAATGCAGCAAGAAATAAACATAAGCCTCTCGCCCAAAGATGCATCGAATGAGCATATCTATAAAAAAATAGCCTCAGCAAAAGCCGGTGTAGACGTTTCGAGAGTCAGACACACCCGAATAATCCGCAAATCGATAGATGCCCGGCAACGCGACATAAAAGTGCTGCTTACTCTTCAACTTTTTGTCGATGAATTGCCCAATGAAAAACCTGTAAATTTTCATTACCGCAATGTGTCGAACAAGCAAGTCATTGTAGTTGTAGGAAGCGGACCAGCAGGTCTTTTTGCAGCCCTTCGACTCATTGAACTTGGTCTAAAACCCATAGTGTTGGAAAGAGGCAAAGAAGTTTCGGAGCGAAAAAGAGATGTAGCCCTTATCAGCCGCGAACATTTGGTAGATCCCGACTCAAATTATTGTTTTGGAGAGGGCGGAGCAGGCACATTTTCGGATGGGAAATTATATACACGCTCCAAAAAACGAGGCGATTACCAACGAATTTTCGAAATATTGCACCATCATGGAGCCAACGATAATATACTATTCGATGCACATCCGCATATTGGTACCGATTTGTTGCCCGAGATTATAAAAAGTATTCGAAAAACCATTATTGATTGTGGCGGCGAAATACATTTCAAAACCAAACTCACCGATTTTGTTATAGATAACGACACCTTGAAAGCTGTTGTAACTCATAAAGGCGATACAATAAACTGTGAAGCCGCCATTTTGGCAACCGGACATTCGGCACGCGATATTTATGAGCTTTTAGATTCGAAGAAAATAACACTCGAAGCTAAGTCCTTTGCCATGGGGGTACGAGTCGAACATCCTCAGGAACTTATCGACAGTATTCAATACCATGTTCGCGACCGTGGCGAATACCTGCCAGCCGCATCGTATAGCTTGGTAAACCAAGTAAATGGTCGTGGAGTCTTTTCTTTCTGTATGTGCCCGGGCGGATTTATTGTTCCATCGGCAACAGCACCCAACGAAGTTGTTGTAAACGGCATGTCGCCCTCGCAACGCAGTTCACCTTATGCCAATAGCGGCATTGTAGTGGAGATTAAACCCGAAGACTATGCAAAATACAGCAAAAAAGGCGTATTGGCGGGGCTAGAATTTCAAAAAGAATTGGAACAACTGGCATGGCAAAACGGAGGAATGAAACAAACCGCACCAGCCCAAAGATTGAACGATTTTGTCGAAGGCAAACTATCGTCGCAAATACCCAAAGTATCGTATTTCCCGGGAGTAGTTTCTTCGCCCATGCACTCGTGGCTTCCCGAAACACTTTCGAAAAGTCTAAGAGATGGCTTTAAAATGTTTGACCGCAAAATGCGTGGCTTCATTACCCGCGAAGCCGTGGTTCTAGGAGTCGAATCGCGCACATCGTCGCCATTGCGTATTCCTCGAAACCCCGAAACATTGGAACACGTTCAAATAAAAGGGCTTTACCCCTGTGGCGAAGGAGCCGGATATGCAGGTGGAATTACTTCGTCGGCTATGGACGGACAGAAATGTGCAGATGCTATTGCGATGAAACAAAATAGAATTAAATAGTTCGTCTTCGAAATTCTGAACATATTACAGCAGTAGCTATTGCAACATTGAGCGATTCGGAACCACCATTGCCACTAGCAAATGATGGAATCGAAATACGTTGGCTTATATATTTCTCAATTTTTGGAGAAATGCCATTTCCTTCGTTGCCCATAACCAGAAAACCTTTCGGACTAAGCTCTTCTGAATAAATGTTCTTTCCGTTTAGAAAAGCTCCATATACATCAAAACCTTCAATTTGCTTGTGTTTCGACAAAAACAGGGGCAACTCGACATATTCGACCACGCACCGTAAAAAAGAACCCATGGTCGATTGTATAACTTTTGGATTATAGATATCGACCGTGTCGGTCGAACAAAAAATATGCTTTATACCAAACCAATCGGCTGCCCTGACGATGGTTCCTAAATTGCCAGGATCCTGTATTGTATCGAGCACAAGCGACAAATCATTAATATACTGTTCTTTTACAATATTATTCTTTTTCTGACTGGCAATGGCCAAAACCCCATCGGGAGTTTTCTGTAAACTAATTCGTTCTAAATCGGAACCAGAACATTCAAATACCTCAGAAACTTTTTTTAATTTTTTTTCATTTTTTGTAAGCCAATCGGCTGGCGCAAAAATCTGATTGACAGAATAATCGGAGGAAAGCAACTCCAATACAATTTTATTTCCCTCGGCAAGAAACGAACGTGACTCATCGCGGCATTTTTTTTGCTTAAGGGAATTGATAAATAAAATTTTTGATTTAGACAAGCTCATTTAATCTGAATTATATTTTGAACTAGCAAAGATAATTTATATTTGACAACAATTAAATTAATACATGTCGGTACAACAAACTGAAAAAATAAAGTTTACTTTAAAAGCAATATCAATAACTATTATAGCTGTTTTGCTATTAAGTTCGTGCAGTCTAACCCGACATGTAAAAGAAGGAGAATATTTGCTCGAAAGAAATATTGTAAAACTCGACAATAAAACAGTAAACCATAAAGAACTTCAAAATACCATCCGACAAAAATCCAACAAAAGAATTCTGCTTATTTCGCGTCCATATTTATGGATATACAACCTTAGTAATCCTGCAAAAACAAATAAATTCCACTCAAAACTTCGTGAATTGGGAGAGCCCCCTGTAATACTCGATGAAAATCAAATAGAGAAATCGAAGAACCAATTTTCAATTTACCTCAAAAACAAGGGCTATTACCAATCAATTATAAACGACACTGTAATATACAGAACTAAAAGAGCTAAAGTAAAGTATACGATAGAAACAGGCAAACCATATATAATCAATAAGATTGATTATCAGTTTGTCAATAAACAATTGCTCGAGTTTGTATTAAATGACAGTTCAAGCCGCATCGTTAAACCAGGAATGAGATTTGATCTTGATGTATTACAAAACTATAGGCTACAAATAGAAAGACTTTTAAGAAATAACGGATACTTCGACTTTAGCAAGGAAATGATCGAATACGAGGCCGATACTGCAATTGGTCAAAATAAAGTAAATCTAATTATTGCATTAAAACCTTTATTATTGAAAGATTCAACAACATTTGAATATAAAAAAACAATCATTCAATCCATTAACGTTATTAGCGATTACGATATTTTTATTCAAAAGAAAGATTCTGCCCTAAAAATCGATACCGTAGTTTTTGATAAAATAAATTATATATACCCCAATGGAATAATAATAAAGTCTTCAATATTGAACAATAATATTTATATAATACCTCAAAGTATTTATAAATTTTCAAACGAAGAAGTGACCTATAAAAATCTAGCATCATTAAACCTTTTCAAATTCATCAATATTCAATTTACAAAATCGAACAGAACCGACAGTGCAGGTTTTCAGTTTATAGACTGTAATATTGAACTAGCCAACAATGTTTTTCAAGGGATTGAAACAAGTTTAGATCTAACCAGTTCTACAGGCATTGGTGTAAGTGGAAGTATAGCGTATAACCACCGCAACCTTTTCAGTGGTGCCGAATCGTTCAACATACGACTAAAAGGTTCAAATGAAGCCATAAAAAAAACTAATGAAACCATATTCGACCAAACAATTGAAATTGGCGTGGAATCGAGTCTTCAAATGCACCGCTTCCTTTTACCCATCAATTTTAACAGGTTTATATTGAAATACAATCCTAAAACAGCAATAAACACATCTTATATATTTAAACAACGCCCAGAATATGCTCATTCTATTGCCAATGCATCATTAGGATATTTGTGGAAAGGCAATTCTTATAACCAATATAGATTTAACCCGTTAGATCTTAATTATGTTGATTTATTACAAATTACCGACCATTTCAATAATCTTTTGTCTAATTACCAACGTTCTAGTTTCGAAGATCATATACTTGCCGGTGGTAATTTTATGTATGAATATAACGACCAACTAGTTAAGAAAAACAAACCATTTACTTTTTTTAGATTCAATAGCGAATTTTATGGCAACCTTTTAAACACTATTTATAAGGTTGGAAAAATTAAACCTGCTGATAATAACACTTTCCAACTATTCAATATTTCTTTTGCCCAATTTTTAAGAAACGATTTTGAGTTTAGATACAACCAACCGTTAAATGAATTGGACCGGCTAGCATTTCGATTTTATATAGGTTGGGTCGTGCCTTATGGCAATTCAACTTCAATACCCTTCGAACGACAATTTTTTGGAGGTGGGCCCAATAGCATGCGAGCATGGCAATACAGAAATATTGGGCCAGGCAGCTACCACGATACCACAGCTGCTAGTTTTGCCAACCGTACAGCCGATTTTAAACTCGAATGGAATATTGAATATCGATTCAAATTGTTTCTAAGTTTCGAAGGAGCGCTATTTACAGATATAGGAAACATTTGGGCCACAAACAAATACGATTTAAGAGAAAATGCTCAATTCCGAATCAATAGGTTTTATAAAGAACTGGGTATTGGAAGTGGATTTGGACTTAGATACGATTTTAACTTTGCCATTATTCGAACCGATTTGGCAATCAAGATATTCAATCCGGGCAATCTCGAAGGCAATCGATTGATTAGTCAGAAAAAACTTACCTGGTCAGACGATATGAACCTCTCGTTTGGGATCGGGTTTCCGTTTTAATATCGCATTATAATAACTTCTTCAAATCCAAAATTTCAAAAACCTCGTAAGTAGGTTTCATATTGTGCTTAATTCTTAAGGGATTAAATAACATTTGATCTAAGCCATATTTTCGGGCACCTTCGATATCGACTTCCAGATCGTCGCCAATCATAAGCGATTCAGATTTACGAGCATTGACCGATGTAAGCGAATAGTGAAATATATCGGCATGAGGTTTCTGCACGCCAATACTATCGGATGTTACTACTTTTTCAAAAAAATCTTCGATACCACTATTCTTCAATTTCAAAAATTGAACTTCGTTAAATCCATTGGTAATAATATGCAGACGATAATATTGTTTCAGGTATTCGAGTGTTTCTAAAACATAAGGAAAAAGATTGGTCTTGGTTGGGCAAATTCGAATATAATCGTTGTCCATACGAAGGGCTATATCTGCGTCTTTTATACCAAACTTTTCCAAAGTCATATAGAAGCGCCTCGAACGCAATGTTTGTTTGTTAATCTCCCGATTTCGGAACCTAGCCCACATGTATTCGTTGCTTTTGGTAAAAGCATCGATATAATCGTTAAAGACAATTCCCAAAGTATCGAGCTTATACATAATAAAAATCTCGTACAGGGCTTCTCGGGCATTGTTATTGTAATCCCAAAGAGTACGATCGAGATCGAAAAAAAGGTGTTTATATTTCTTATTCATCGTCGTTTTCGTCATTAGACTCTTCGCGATCTTGCTTAATATTACGGGTTTCGACCCCCTGAACAACAATAACAATCTCGCCTTTAGCAGGTTTTGTCACGAAATGAGCCAATACTTCAGACATTGTACCCCTAACAGTTTCTTCGTGAATTTTCGAAATTTCGCGCGATACAGAAACCTTGCGATCGGACCCGAAAAACTCGGCAAACTGCCCAAGTGCTTTCTCCAGTCTATGTGGCGATTCGTAAAAAACCATGGTGCGAGTTTCACTGCTTAGTTCTTTTAAGCGTTTTTGTCGTCCTTTTTTTTGAGGCAAAAAGCCTTCGAAACAAAACTTGTCACTTGGTAAACCCGAATTGACTAATGCCGGAATCATAGCTGTTGCCCCCGGCAAGCACTCTACTTCTACCCCATTTTCGATACAGGTTCGAACCAGCAAAAATCCGGGATCGGAAATCGAAGGAGTGCCTGCATCGGAAACCAAAGCCAACGATTCGCCAAGTGCAATTCGTTGTGCAACTTGCTCTACCGAACGGTGCTCGTTAAACTTATGATGCGACTGTACGTTTTTTTTGATATCGAAATGGTTGAGCAAAAAAATGGTTTTGCGTGTATCCTCGGCTAGTATAGTGTCAACTTGCTTTAAAACATTAAGAGCTCGAAGTGTAATATCGTCGAGATTACCAATTGGTGTAGGTACAATATATAGTTTACTCATTATTTTTTACTTGTCGAGTGAAAATTTTCGTTTGGCAATACCCAGCAGTCGTTGCACATGTTCGCTTTCGGCATCCCAATCGAAATTAGATTTCAAATAGCTATATATCTCATCGAAACTTTCTGCTTTATCGAGGTTGTTGAGTGTTATTTGAAATGCTTCGGAATCGCCTTTAAACAATTCTTTTACGAACAAAAACTTGTCGTTGATTCCTATGCCCTGGCTAATGCTTTTCATAGCAGAAGCCTGTATTTTATCGTGCAATCCTTTTTGTGGCTGCACCTGTTCGCCCATGGTTTCGTAAAGTGTTTTGCCCGAAGTTTTAAACTTTTCGGCCAATATTTTCAAATCGGCTTTTTCTATCAAGTTTACAGCATCGGTTTTGATAGAAGACTCCAACAAGTCAGAACTTTGAATAGGATTATTATTCTTTAAAAATTCCTGCAAATCTTCCTTATCATATCTTTTAGCTTCGACTTTCTTCTTTTCGATTTTGGAAGCTTTTGCTAATTCCTCGATTTTTATCTCCTGAACATCAACTGAAATTGTTTTTTCAGGCTCAGCACGATCTGTAGCGACTTCAATTATTTTATTGTCGGACTGTATCGAAATATTAAGTTTCAAACTAAGATCAAAAACCCCTATTAGCCTAGACTTTAGCCATTCTACTTCGATACCGGAAACATTAGCCTTGTTTTTTTTTTGCAATATTTGTTCCAATATCTGATTTAGTTCACTTTCTATATCGGAAAGTATTTTAATATTTTGCTCCATAATAACTTTCTAAAATTGAAATGAAAAACATACCATTTACAATCCCAAAATTAGCTTATTTTCAATTAATATGATTCATTTATTTATACCACTAAACTTAGTTTGACACTATTTTACTATATTGCAACGTATTTTGATTGAACTTTTATGCTTCTAAATAATACATAGATCAGACAATGGGTTTAAGTTTTCATTACAGCGGCAGCATTGCCAAACCGGAGTTTTTGCCCGAATTAATCAACGAAATTCAGGATATAGCCAATATTCACAATTGGGAATACAATGTGTACGAAAGTCAATTTCCCGAAAACTCCTTTGGGAAGCCAGAATACGACGAAAATATCTATGGAATAAGCTTTACACCTCCCGGCTGCGAAACAATCTCAATCTGTTTTCTGTCGAACGGCCAAATGAGCAGTCATGCTCATTTGATGTTTTGGGGCAAAACTATTGAACAGCCCGAAAGTAAATATTTGTACATGCTTTCGGTAAAAACCCAATTTGCCGATGTGGCTACCCATCAGTTTATTATTCAACTATTTCGTTACCTAAATAAAAAGTTTTTTGCCAATTTTAAGCTTACCGACGATGGTAGATATTGGGAAACCAATGATATTGAAATATTAAAAACCAATTTTAAAAGAAATGCCGATTTAATTAACAGTTTTTCATCGGTTTTCGAATGTATCCCTATGCATTCCGAAGAAACCATTGAAGTGTATTTCGAAAGGTTGATGAAATTGATACAAGATAAAAAGAGGGAATAGCAAATATACTATCAAGCAATCGCGTTGTTGGCATCTCTAAAAACTCGTTTTAAACACATTTCGACTACGCTCAATGTAACTGAATGTGGTCATACTGAGCGTAGTCGAAGTATGTTTTTTTTGAAATACAATCATAAATTTGAGTTTTTAGAGATGCCCTCTATTAACAAACTAGGATTAATTACAGGAAGAATAACACCTCTAAAAAATGTCGATTGTGTTCTTTCAATAATTATTCCTCTAGCTGTTGAATACAATATCCCCATTATGGTGCCACCAAGAATCGAACTAAACTTTGGTTCATTATCAATAACTTCGAAAAATTCCTCTAAGTTTTCAACTTCTACCTGAAATTCAATACCATATTCAGCAAATATACCAACTTCATTTTCAGTTTCATCAATTCCTTTCAAATCAATATTTAAACGCACCCTTAAACGTTTGTCGTCCATCCCAACAGAAGTATCCTGAGAATAACCTACTTTGAAACTTGCAGGATTTACAGGATTATCTAAATATTGGTCTGTAACATTATGATTAGATTTAAAAACCTTTACATAATGTATCTTTATTTTTTCAGGAATAATTGAACTCATGCTGCGATGGGGTTTTCTCTTTTAAATGAAATATCCTGATATTCTTTTTGAGTTTGATTGCCGGTTCTTTTAGAAGAAGAACTCCAAACTATTTTGTTAAATTCGTATAATTCATCTTTTTCCGGCATTTGATTTACTAAAGCATCAACAGTAAATGGAATATAGTGTACTGATTTATATTTACTACATGCTTGAAGCGGAGTTGTAATGATATCTGATTCCAAAACTGCTTCCATTTTTGCAATACTTTCAAGGGTTAAATTATGAAGACCTGAAAGCCATTTACTAACTTCACTTTCATGTTTACCCAATTTTTGGGCAAAATCTTTCTGTGACCATCCTTTTTCATCAAGAATAGCTTGAATCTGATTAGAAATTTCGAGATTTTTTCTAACAAAAGCCTTGTTTTCGGGCTTAATGCGTGACCTAATATCTGATAAAACAGATTTTATGTCTTTTTTCATGTGGTTAATTTATTAGTAATATGATGTAATAATAAATTCTTAAAAACTAAAAAGTTAAGTCTGAATCAAATATAATATTGGAAGAATCTGATGTCCATACAATTTCATTTTCCTTAATCAACTTATCAATTGCTATTGCAAATCGGTTTGCTTGTTTAAAATATTTTCCAACATTAGGGCAATCTTGAGCTTTCTGTGCTGTTTTAATATCACCATTAAATAAAAAAACTACTTTTTCATCTAATCTAAAACAATATAATCTAAGTCCGCCATCTAACTTTATTCTATGAGCCTTCATTAGATATGCTTCGGGGGGTAATGCGTTTGCAGCACCTTCATGCCTGAAAAACCTTTCTTTTGCTCCCTCTCTATCTCCAATTTCTTCAAGCCAAACAAATAACTTTTCAAAATCATCTTGAATTTCATTTTTTTCATTCATTCTTCGAATGAAGTTATAAAATTCATTTTCATCATTATCCTGTATTTTTACAGAATAATATTTGACTTTCGAAAATGAAAAGTCTTCTAATTTTTCTATGGAAACAAAGTTATTCACTTTTAAATTAATTTGCAACAAAATTAACTTATAAATTAATAATAAACACAATTAATTAAATGTCAGTTATTAACAAAATAGTAAATGTTAATAACTTTCCAAACTGTTAATTTCGAATTATTACTCATGCTAATTAAAACAATTTAAACGTAATTACATTGTAAATTTTGAATAAAGTAAAACCTTATTAATTTTCTTTTTCTCGATACTCTATAAACTTTTTTATTGTAAACTCATTTCTTATATCTCGTATACTATCATTATTAAATTCAAAAATTATTGTATTCAAATATCTTTGATTTTTATCATCCTGGTTAACATATAAATATTGCCATGCATCTTTATATCTCATATTCTCACTATCCTTTTCAATATAATATTCCAAAAATAACAAAGCTATTACAAATGCTACAATGAGAAAAAAACCCGTAATAAAGTTGTTAACTACCCTTTTCCCATGCGTTCTCCAAAAATCTTCGGAGTAAAAAAGAAATCTATTTTCATGTAACACTTCTTTAGGTTGAGCCGCAACAATTCTTTCAATTTTCACATGATGTTCCGAAAGCTTTTCTACAATTGGCCTAATCTCAACCGGTGCAACTTTGATTTCAAGTGCTTGCATCTTCTTTTCGAAAACACTCATATTCTCACCAAATACTTCTATAGCTTTTGTATAGAGCATTTGTTCTCTTTTAAATTCTTTGGTTTCTTCCAAAAGTTCAGTAAGAACTGCTGTTAATACTTCGTTTTCCATTGTTGAGTATTTCGGAGCAAAGTGTACAATGATTTCGGAGCAAAGTGTACAACGATTTCGGAGCAAAATGTACAACTTTTTGATGTTTAATTTCAGTTAAAAAGTATTTTCGGCGGGAGGCGGAGCCTTCACATTGGCTGCCATTCCGTCATATAGTGTACAACTCGTTTCGGAGCAAAGTGTACAACTTTTTCCGACAAAAGGAAATTGATTTGTG
>CAMDBI010000039.1 GCA_945889005.1 Bacteroides fragilis | reverse complement strand
AACAAAACAGTATTTTGACAAAATAGATACAGGCATTCATAATTACTGCAACAACAACGAGCTAGTTAGCAGTTCTACAGCTCCTAACAATATTTAGTTTAGGGCATCTAAGGGCATCTCTTATAACTGCAATTGCACACAAATATGTCGACAAATTAAATGTTGCAATTTTATCGGACCAACAATATTAAAATTGAGAAAAGACAACAAACTCACGACCAAAAACAGAAATCGACAAATTTGCTTTTTTTTAAAAAAAAATATTACTTTTATCAAATATTAATAATTTAAACAAATAATCATATGAAAAAAACAATTTTAAAATTTAGTGTATTATTACTCGGTGCAGTAATATTCTTTTCGTCGTGTGTAAAAACAGAGGAGTCTGACGAAGTAAAAGCCCTTAGAAAAGCAAAAGTTGAGGCTGCAAATCTTGAAAATCAAAAAGATTTAATAGATTTCATGCTTGATACAGCGGGGTTAGATATGCAAGTAGAAGAAGAAATCATAGGACTACAAGCAGACTTAGCTGATGCTAGAGCAACTTTAGACGCAGCAATAAAAGACGAGTTAGCAGATGCTAGTTACAACCCTGTTTTAAGAGATTTATTAAACGATTATGAAGTATTTTATAATGGCGGGGTTTTATCTGATGGCACATTTTTATCAAATGGTATATTTGATTTAACTAGTGACAATTTAAGTCTTCAAGCAGAAATTCTTACTTTGAAGACTAAAAAAGATTCAATATCAACTTTAATTGAACAATACAGATTAGATTCAATTACTAGTGCAAATAGCATTGCAAATTACACCAGTATTATCAACAACTACAATACTGCAAAAACCAATTCAGGATTAACAGCAGCAATTGCAAGTGCTCAAAGTTTACTTAATACATCAACTGTAAATTATGAAAAACTCAGCTCTGAATTGTTAGTGTTAAATGCAGAAGTAGATGCAGCTTTAACAGCTTATAAATATGGCACTTCTGCTGCAGATAGCGCTGCTAAATTAATAATATACAACGATAAAGTTAAATTACAGACTGCTAAACTTAGATTAAAAAATAATGCAGAGGATGTAAGAGATGACGCTCAAGATGCATTAGATGATCTTAATAGTAATTTAACCAGCATTGATTCAAAAATTTCTACAAACGAAACATTAAGAAACGATGAAACAAAAACGTTAAACACTGCTAAATCAATATTGTCACAATTACGTTCTGGTTACTTTACTAATACTGGTGAATTTGTACAAAAAGAAATTGATGCTAAAGAAGCTATAATTGCCTACAACAATGTCTTAATAGCTAAATACCAAGCCAAGGCAGATGCTTTGAAGACTAAAATTGATGCACAATAATAGATAATTATAGAAAAATAATTTAAGAAATATGATAAAAAAACTAATTATTTTAGTTTTAACAGCCATTGTTTCGCTACCTGTTTTTTCGCAAATAACTGCAGGTACTGTAAAGCTTTCGTTGGGAGTAGGGAATGTTCCATATATAGGTCAATTAAGTGCATACTACCAAGGTAGTAGTGCATATACACCGCCTACTTATGTAACCAATTACTCTAGTACCAGCAACTCGCTCACCAATATGGTTGGTTTGCAAGCAAAGTACTTTGTAAGCGAAGCCTTAGCTGTTAAATTTATGGGTGGAGGATACACAAGTATTACTCCCGGAAAACTAGATGCACCCGGTGTAATATCGCCAGGTGGTTACGATCCCCAGACCGATGTGCCAACATACAACGAGGTTATGGAAGTTAGAAATAATACCTATATGACTATTTTTGGAGCTGACTTTTATACCACACGTAAGAATACTTCTCTATACGGCGGTGTTGAAGGAGCTTTCAGATACAGCAATGCCTCGACCGAAAGTGTACTAGAGTATAGTGCAGGTGCTTCGGTACTAGAAGCATGGAGTTACCATGGAGCTATTACACTAGGCGGCGAATACAATTCAGACGGGGGTTTCTTCGTTGGCGTTGAAGTTCGACCTTTTTTATGCTCATATACTGGCACAACCATTCAGCCGATTCCAGGTTCATCTAAACAATCAGAAAATTTAACCTTTGGATTCTTTACATATCCAATGTTGCACATTGGTGTAAACTTCTAAAAGGATTAAGTATAATTTAAAAAACCGCGGTTTGCTAGATGCAAAATCGCGGTTTTTTTTATTTAATCACTTCTTCGAATAATAGATATTGCCCGAAACAACAATAGCTGTAAAACCCCAGAAAAGCACCGAAAGCTTGTCGGTGTCGAGAAAATTGTTCAACACGCTATGCACATAATAAGTTACTAATCCGGCAAGTGCTGCTAAAACCAATATTCGTATTTTTCTGTTTTTGGCACGGTAAAAGGTGCTTATACCTGTATAGAGTGTAACTATAATAATAATGATATAAAAAATCGGCCCAGGTACACCTTGCTCCGAAAGAGGTAGCAGAAACTCGCTATGTGCAGTGCCCCGGTCGCCAGCAAAAGTACTTATTTCTGTAAAATCGTTGGCTGCTTGCATGGCACCATATTCGAACTGATAGGTCCCTGGCCCCCACCCCAATATGGGCCGTTCTTGCCACATCAAAATGGCGCATTTCCACCGATTGATACGCTCAAGATTCGACACATCGGTGGTTACATTGCTCATCGACGATATGTGCTTGGCAAAACTCTTGTCCGATACATTGTTGTTTTTCTGTATCATATTCATTATCTCGGTTTGAAACGAGAAAAAGAACGATATTAAAAAAGCACTTACTGTTAAAAGGTAAATTAATTTAATGCGTAAAAGCACAACAATAAGAAATCCTACAGATACAATTACTCCAAGCCATGCTGCACGTGTATAGCTATAAATTAGGGCAAAAGCAAGAAGCACAATGGCACTCACTACTATTGATTTCAAAATGAGGTTTTTGTTTTTCCGAATTGCGAACAAATAGCCAATCAATAAAGGCAAAAACAAGGCAAGAGCAGCTCCGTAGGATGTATGGTCGCTAAAGTATGGATTACATGCATAGTTGGCTGCTTGCTGATTGTTAAGCCCCGATGCTATCTGGTTTTTAAGCGTATAAAAAATAGTAATTATAAACGATAATAAATATGCCCAAATATATTTTGAAATATTGTTGAGATTGTTGAACAAAAACAATGGCAAGAAATAAAAAGCAGTAACAAACCAAACTCTAGCCAGTAAAAATTTAAAAGAAACCAACAAAGACGAGCTGGTTAGTGTAGTTACAAACATCCAGCCTAAATAGCAATAAATGGCAATACTAACAGGATGGTTGAAAATTTTCTTATTGCGTATATCGCCTAATAAATATTTGGCAAAAAACAATGCCATTAAAGCAAATATAAGAGGTTCGGCAGGTATCGACAGGTCAAAACTAATATCGGGCGAGGCTTCGCGCATCGGTATAGATAGTGGGACTAAAAAAACTACCAAAAAAAACAAATAGTCGAATCGAACAAAAGCCAGTGTGATTCCACCCAATAAAAAGGGAAACGTATACAACAAAGGCAATTCATAGTAATACAAAGCAAAAACATGTAATACTATCAACGACAGGGCTATAAAGAAAATGGTTTTATTGTTTTTTAACTCAAACAAGTTTTTCGTTGTCTTTTAAGAGTACACCAAAATATTTCTGCATAATGAGCAATACTATTGTGAGAAACAGCGCCGAAAGCGCCGAAAATACAACTATGAGCATTCTTTTGGGACTGTCTTTTTTGTCCGACACCTTAGCGTTGCTCACAATAAACTTGTATTGATAGGGAATGATACTTTCCACCTCACTTTTTGAATTTATTAGATTTCGAATAAGCTCTCCAAAATACACAGTATTGTTCATTATCAGGTAATACTCTTTGTTGTATGTTCCCGAAAACCTTCCTAATTCTTTGAGTTTCTTTTCAAAATGCTTTGCTGCTGTATTGTTGCCCGACAATATAGCTTGTGTATAACCTTGGGTATACTCTTTCGATTGATATTCGATACTCGATACGCCATATTTCTCTCCAATTCTATTTAACGAATCGGCAAAAGAGTTCATAATTGACATATAATTGTCGTATTGTTTTTGATACATTTCCACCAACTTGCTTGCTCGTTCTCTAAGTATACGGTTCATAATTGTATCAGACATGGCAACTATATCGTTGGCAATATTAGCAGCAAATTCGGGGTCTTCGTCCCTTACTTCTATTTCGACCGACTGAAAACGTGTGCGTTTTATCTGTACATTATTGAAATATGCTTTACGTAGTTTGGTTTGAAGATACCTATCGTCGGGTTTTAAATCGTAATGAACTGTAAGATTGTATTTGTCTACGATATAATCTTTTATTTCTTCCGACGAAACTACTTGTATATAATGATCGATTTCAAAAAGTTGTCCAAACCAAGCTTTTCGGTCCTTCATGTCGTAGTACGGTTTATTGTCGTCGTAACTAGCTGGGTAAACAATTGCCGAAGACTTAAACCGCTCTTTTATAAAAAAAGATACAACTCCCGAAAGTACAGCTGCAATTAAGCTTATCGTAAACAAAAGCTTAAAATTGTCGTAAATCATTCGCAAAAGTTTACCCGAACTTAAGCTAAATACATTTTTTTTGCCCATAACCCTCAATTGGTTTTAATGATTGAATAACTTTTTTTACCTTTTTGAACCAATATAAACTTGTTGTTCAACAAGTTTATATCGGAAAAAACAACATCCATTGTCGCCACCTTTTCTTTATTAATGCTCAAACCTCCCTGCTCGAGCAAACGCCGAAGCTCTCCTTTGCTGGGAAATACGTTTGTTGCTACAGTAAGCAAATCGACTACATTAATACCTTGCTGTAGTTGTTTTTTATCTACATCGAACATAGGCACTCCTTCAAAAACGGCAAGAAAATCTTTCTCGCTAAGTTTCTGAAGCGACTCGGTAGTTCCCTTGCCAAACAATATATCAGAAGCTTCTACTGCCATGTCGTAGTCGGCCTTCGAATGAACCATAATAGTTACTTCGCGAGCCAAAACCTTTTGCAACTCACGTAAATGGGGCTCCAAACGATGCTTTTCAATTATAGCCTCGATCTCGGAAGGAGGCAACATGGTAAATATTTTTATGTATTTTTCGGCATCGGTGTCCGATACATTCATCCAAAACTGAAAGAATTGATACGGCGAAGTATATTCGGCCGAAAGCCAAACATTTCCTTTTTCTGTTTTACCAAACTTGCCCCCATCGGCCTTTGTAATCAATGGGCAGGTAAGAGCAAAAGCATCTCCACCTGCTATTCTGCGAATTAGTTCGGTACCTGTAACTATATTGCCCCACTGATCGGAACCACCCATCTGTAATTTGCAATTCATGGCTCTATAAAGATGCAAAAAATCGTAACCTTGAACGAGTTGGTATGTAAATTCGGTAAACGACATGCCCTCGCGATCGTCGCCTGTGATGCGTTTCTTGACCGAATCTTTTGCCATCATATAATTGACGGTTATGTGCTTTCCCACATCGCGAATAAAATCGAGAAACGAGAAGGTCGACATCCAGTCGTAGTTGTTGACCAGTTCGGCACGGGTGAGTGCATCGACTTTGAAATCGAGAAATCTAGCGAGTTGATTTTTGATAGATTCCTGGTTGTGGCGCAATGTATCGAGCGAAAGCAGGTTTCGCTCTTCAGACTTGCCCGATGGATCGCCTATCATACCTGTTGCTCCACCAACAAGCGCTATGGGTCTGTGACCTGCACGCTGCAAATGCCTGAGCAACATAACCGACACCAAATGCCCTATATGCAGCGAATCGGCTGTTGGGTCGATGCCAACATAAGCACTGGTCATTTCTTTCTTAAGCTGATCTTCGAGACCCGGCGTATAATCATGGATCATGCCGCGCCATTTCAATTCTTCAAAAAAATTCATCGCTATTACAAAAATTTGCCTCAAACGTATATGAAATTTGTCAATTTAGCAATACTTTCATTTTTAAAATTAGATTTTTATTTTGGGCTAAAGCCCAAGAATATCTATCATTCTTCATTGCCGTCGGTTTAAACCGACGGCAATGAAATTAGCTATAAATATTAGGCTTAAGCCAAAAACATACAATGCTTAAATAAAGTATAATAAAAAAATGACTTTCAAGAAAACAAACCGATTAATCGGATGGCTTCTATTTTCTACTGCATTCATTACTTATTTGCTCACTTTAGAACCAACTGTTAGCCTTTGGGATTGTGGCGAATTTTTGGCTTCATCGTACAAACTCGAACCGGGTCACCCACCGGGCGCACCTTTGTTTTTGCTAATGGCTCGCTTCTTTAGCCTTTTTGCAATGGGCAATATAAGCATGGTGGCATATTGTATCAACGCCATGTCTGCTATGGCATCGGCTCTTACTGTTATGTTTCTTTACTGGTCGGTGGTTCTTTTGGCAAGTAAATTTAAATCAACTAACAGCAACGATTTTAGTATTTCTCATCGAATTCTAATCATTGGCAGTGGTATTGTTGGAGCACTCTCTTTGGCATTTTCCGATTCTTTTTGGTTTTCGGCAGTCGAGGCCGAAGTCTATGCTTTTTCGTCGTTGCTCACGGCTATGGTTTTTTGGGCTATTCTCAAATGGGAAAGTGCAAATGAAAACCCCTACACCAACCGATGGTTATTACTCATTGCTTTTCTCATGGGGCTGTCTATTGGTGTTCACTTGCTAAACCTGCTTGCAATACCCGCAATTGTTCTTATTATTTACTTCAAAAATTACAAAACTACTGCCAAAGGGCTGTTGCTGGTTTTGCTTACTTCTGTATTGCTTTTGCTGTTTATGATGTATGGAGTCATTCAAGGTCTTATTACCATTGCATGGTGGTTTGAACTTATGCTAATCAATAGATTTGCTTTGCCCTTCAACACGGGGGTAGTAGCATTTCTTGTATTGCTCATCTTTTCTATATCATATGGCATATATTATACTTATGTTAGCCGCAAATACTTATTCAACACATTGATTCTTGCTTTTGCACTGGTAGTGCTAGGCTATTCGTCGTACACTGTAATTGTAATACGTGCCAATGCCGATACTCCCATCAACGAAGGCAAGCCCGACAATATACTATCGCTGCTTTCGTACCTAAACCGCGACCAATATGGCAACAGCCCTCTCATTTATGGGCAATCGTACAATGCACCAATTGTTGGCAGTAAAGAAGGAAAGGCAAATTATATTAAATCGAACAAAGGGTATCTTTTGGTTTCACACAATTTAGTTCCTGTTTACGACAATCGATTTACAGGCTTTTTTCCACGTATGTACAGCTCCGATCCCAATCACATAAGTATATACAAAGATTGGGGCCAAATAAAAGGCACGAAAATAGAAATCCTCAATAGCGATGGCAGTTCAAAAACAATGACGGCGCCGACTTTATGGGAAAACATCCGTTTCTTCTTCTCGTACCAAGTGGGTCACATGTATGTTCGTTATTTTATGTGGAATTTTGCAGGCCGCCAGAACGATATTCAAGGACATGGCGGATTTATGCGAGGCAATTGGCTATCGGGCTTCGACATAATAGACAATGTACGGCTTTCGACTCAAGAGACTTTGCCAAACCATATCAAGAATAATCCATCGCGCAATCGGTATTTCTTTCTTCCTTTATTAATAGGACTTGCAGGAATTTTTTTTCAATATTTTAGGAATAGAAAAGATTTTTGGGTAGTCCTCACCTTGTTTATAATGACAGGTTTGGCTATTGTTGTTTATCTCAATCAAACACCTTTACAACCGCGAGAACGCGACTATGCTTATGTAGGCTCTTTTTATGCTTTTTGTATATGGATTGGCATAGGAGTATTGGCTATTGGCTATAGGTTGATTGAAATAACAAAACGCTATCACAAAACCATTTCATACGGAGTTGTTGCAGCATCTATGATAGTTCCAGGGCTTATGTTTGCTCAAAATTTTGACGATCACAATCGTTCGGGCAGGTTTCACACATGGAATTATGCTTACAACTATTTGGCTGGATGCGAACTCAATGCAATACTTTTTACATATGGCGACAACGATACTTTTCCCCTTTGGTATATGCAGGAAGTAGAAGGTTTCAGAACAGATGTGCGTGTAGTAAATACATCCTTACTCAATCTCGATTGGTATATCGATCAAATGAAGAAAAAAACATACCTTTCAGACTCTTTACCCATTTCATTGTCTAAACAAAAATACTCAAACGGAAAACGCGATCGAGTATATGTATTTGACAAATCGAGCACACCAATCGACCTTCAAAATGCTATAGACTTTGTTACCAGCGATGACCCCCAAACCAAATCGGTTGATGGATACAACAAAGCCATGAATCATTTTCGTTCGAAAAAAATGTATTTATTGACCGACACAAGTCAAAATCTCTTTAATAACGACACACTCCAACAGATTAATTTTTCAATAAGAAGAAATAGCATTGGTAAAAGCGAATTGATAATTCTCGATATATTGGCACACAACAATTGGAAACGACCAATTTATTTTGTCGAGCCTATAGTTCCCGGCACAAAAGGCTTTGAAAATTTTTTGCAGCTCGAAGGGCTGTCATATCGATTGGTTAAAAATAAATGCGACTCAAGCAAAGCAAATGTAAATACAAGCCTCATGTACAGCAACCTCATGTATCTTTACAATTGGAAGTCGATGGGCGATAGTTCGGTATATGTCGATAACTTTCACGAACGAAACATGTTAATGCTCCGATTGAAACAGAAATTTACACTATTGGCAAAAGCCTTGCTCACTGAGGGTAAACGCGACTCTGCTTTAGCTGTCCTCAACAAATGCGAACAAATATGCATGAGAGGTTTCAAAAAAGACGACAAGTACTCTCCTGCCCTTGCCGAAGCCTTCTATATAGCAGGCGACACAACAAATGCCAACAAAATAATTAAACGATATTATAATACCTGCAATAGCGAATTGGTCTACTATTTTTCACTTTCTACTCCTCTACGCAATAGGGTTGATTACGACCTCTCAAATAATCTGAATACTTTAAAAGAAATGGAAAAAATAACGTTGAAATATACACAACACAAATTGTCAGAAGAAATAAAAAGTAGTTACGATAAATATTTCAACATTTACCTATCGACAAAATAAAAAATCTTATTGCCATTATAGAAAAATGTACTAACTTTTACATAGAATTCAAACAAAAAATTTTAAACACAGAGAATTAAAGACACAGTGTATTAAATACTATTAATTGACAAAAACTCTGCGACTCTGTGACTCCGTGTTTAAATTATAGTATGTAAAAAGAATGGACGAATCTACACTTAAAGCCCTTATACAGCTATTTGCAATTATTTCGCATGCTGAACAAAGCTCCAATGCCGAGATCAACAAGGGGTTTGTACATACTTTTCTTAGCGAACAATTCGGACACAAAAATGCAAGAATCTATATAGCCGAATTCGACAAGTACCTGCAAATGTTTGAAGTAAAACAGCAAGGAAATTCCAACAAATACCTATCGAACTTATATATTAAACTTATTAATATATGCCAAAAACTTAATCTAGAGCTTTCGAAGAAACAAAAATTTCTTGTCCTTATTAAATTACTTATATTTATTAGAACAGGCGAAAACAATAGCCGATTCAATACCGAATTTATCGATATTATAAACGAATACATTAAAACAATTGCCGAGACCCTTTTGATTGACGAATCGGAATACCTGGGATGCCGCTATTTCATTGACAATAAAATAGACTTAATTCCCGAAAAACAAAAAATGTTATTAATTAACAATCAATCAGATTCGTTAAATAAGGGAAACCTCTATTTGTATCAGTCCGAAATTGAAGGCAGACTCTTGTTTTTATATATTGCTAGCACCAAAATGATTTTGGTACAATACCACGGATCGCTCGAAATTGAATTTAACAGCAATACTATGCGGCAAGGTAGTGTTTATATACTTGGCAGAGGGTCGGTATTAAAAGCCGATAAAATTCGCACCATATATTATAGCAGCATTTTTGAAATCTTTCTCAGAGAGCATTTTAGCCACACAATAACTTTCAGCGCAAATCGGGTCGAGTATTTTTTTCCAAACAGTAGCAATGGCATTCACCCATTTAGTTTTTCAGCTCAATCGGGTCAGTTGGTGGGTATCATGGGGGCGAGTGGAGTGGGCAAATCTACTTTTCTCAATATCCTCAATGGGAAAATCAAAGTCAATAACGGAACCATCGATATAAATGGTATAGACATACACGACAAATCGGAAAAACTCAATGGCATAATAGGTTACGTGCCACAAGACGACTTGCTGTTCGACGATCTATCGGTTTACGACAATATGTATTATAGCGCATGCCTATCTATGGGCAATTTGCCCGACAAAAAAATAAAAGAACTGGTCAACACCTTGCTGTCGGAGCTCGACCTTTACGAAATTAGAAATCTGAAAGCCGGCACCCCATTGAACAAATACATCAGCGGAGGCGAACGCAAAAGACTCAATCTGGCACTCGAACTCATCAGAGAACCTTATGTTGTATTTATCGACGAACCCACATCGGGGCTTTCCTCGTCAGATTCGGAAAAAGTAATGCAACTGCTCAAAAACAAGGCATTGAGCGGAAAACTCATTATTGCTAATATCCACCAACCTTCGTCCGAAATTTTTAAGATTCTTGACCGTTTATTGGTACTCGACAAGGGTGGCTACTTAATTTTCCAAGGAAACCCGATCGAAGCAGTGTCGTATTTCAAAACCAAAGCCGGATTAATAAAGTCGTATGAGTCGGAATGCCCACAATGTGGAAATGTTAACCCCGAAGAAATTCTCAATATAATCGAATCGCACGATGTGAACGAATATGGAGAAAATACCGCAAATCGCAAAATACGTCCACGCCAATGGTACGAACATTATCTCGAAGAAATTGAAATAAAAAACGAACATATTGCTAAAAATAAAATTCTTCCAAATATTAAATTCAAAAAAGCATCGAAACTAAAGCAATTCGTGGTCTTTCTATTACGAAACATTTTGTCGAAAATTGCAGACCGGCAATATTGGCTAATGGCAATGAGTGTGCCTCCGCTATTGGCTGTTATACTTGGCTATTTTACAAAGTATATTCACAAAACACCCGGCGAAATCCCTCATTACTCTTTCTTGTACAACGAAAACCTGCCGGCATTTCTGTTTATGAGTATTATTGTTGCGCTTTTTGTTGGTATGATTATGAGTGCCGAAGAAATCTATCACGACAGAAAAATATTAGCACGCGAATCGTTCCTGAAACTGAGCCGAATCAGCTATTTCAACTCAAAAATTCTAATTTTATTTGTCATATCGTTCTTGCAAGTTTGTATTTATGTGTTTATTACAAACTACATACTAGAGATTGAAAAAATGCACCTAACCTATATTTTAGTGCTGTTTTCGACCGCTTGTTTTGCCAATCTGGCTGGACTAATATTGTCAAATTATCTCAAATCGATGGTTGCCATTTATATTGCAATACCATTAATACTTATTCCTCAAATACTATTGGGTGGGGTTATTGTGAAATACGACAAGCTACACGATTTTTTTTCGTCAGAAAAATTCACACCCCTTGCTGGCGACCTTATGACCTCGCGTTGGGCTTTCGAAGCTCTTGCCGTAAGTCAGTTTGCTAACAATCCTTTTCAGTCAAAGTTTATTGATATTGAAAGCGCCGAAAGCAATTATTCGTACAATAGTTATTTCGTAATCAATGAACTAAGCAATAAACTAGACGAATGTGAACTTTTGCTGCAAAAAGATACCGATTCCTTGAAGGTAAAAAAACTATATCAAATAGTTCTCAACGAAATGAATCGCATGGAAGTCGAAACAAAGATATTCTTACCCATTAGTTTGCCCAAAAACCTGAAGACTCCCGAACATGCCAAACGAGCCAAAAGCGGCCTCCAATATTATAAAAACAGTTTGTTTGATAGTATCGATAGTATTTCGGAAGTAAAAAGCAAACTAATTGCATCTTTCGATTCAAAAGAACTTGTAAAAAGCAAAGAAAAAAACACCAACGAGGCATTGAACAATCTACTACTCAACACTATGGAAATTTCCAAAACGCAAGTTTCGGGCAACGAGCTTATTCGCAAGTTTGAACCGGTATATCAAACCCCCGACTCTCATTTTGGAAGAGCTCACTTTTTTGCTCTTAAAAAACAATTTGGCGGATTTCTTATAGAAACTTTAAATTTCAATATTGCTATAATTTGGTTCATGGTTGCGCTCATGTACCTTGCTCTAATTACAGATTGCAATACCAAATGGATCAAAAATGCTAAAAATATCTTTTTAAAAAATGCAAAATAAAAAAGCTATACTAATATTGCTATTACTTGTTTTGAAAATGTCAATTGTTCATAGCAAAGAAATCTATGTACCTTCGCAATTTACAAGTATTCAAAAAGCAATTGAATTAGCAGACACAAACGATATTGTAATCGTTGAACCCGGAATTTATAAGGAAAATTTAACAATTACCAAAGCAATTGTTTTAACATCTAAGTATTACTTAAAAAACGACAGCTCATATATAAGACGAACAATAATTGATGGCAGCTTAAAAAATTCTGTAATAACAATAAAAACGAGCAATTCTAAATCGTGCAAAATTATTGGATTGACCCTTCAAAACGGCAAATCGAACAATTTATACAAAGATCGTGGCTTGACTCTTGGAGGAGGCGGTGGTATATTTATCGAATCGTCGAGCCCTGTGTTGGAGCATTTAGTCATTCGAAACAACCAAAGCCCATTCGATGGTGGCGGCATATTTGTCAAAGGTATTGCGTCGCCAATATTAAAGAATGTTATTTTAAAAAACAACTTTGCCGATCGCAATGGCGGTGGGTTTTATTGCTACAATGCAGTTCCGGTATTTCAAAATTGCCTAATACAAAACAATAAAAGCAACAACTCGGGCGCGGGCTGCTTCTTTAGCATTTCGAGCCCTCGAATGACTTATTGCACCATAGTAGAAAACGCATCTGCAACCAACGGTGGCGGCATCAATTACTACTGCAACTTTAGCGATTCGGCTTTTTTAAACCACGTAACCATAGCATCCAATAAAGCCGACAAAAAAGGAGGAGGAATATTATTTACAGGACAAAAAGGAACCGATTTCCCTCCAGTTTTAGTAATGAACAGTATTGTTTGGGGAAATTTATCGGATAATATTGCCCACGATGCCGATTACCATGTTGAAATAAGCTACTCATCTACAAACACGAACAATCATCAAAATGAAAAACTTATTTACAAAGAACCAATTTTTTACTTCGACCCATTGATCGACAAAAACCATCAATTACTAGAAGGTTCGCCTTGTATCGATGCAGCCAATATAGCAATACGTCCATTCAATGGAAAAGCTCCCGATGTAGGAGCATGGGAATCGAATTTTAAAACAATTGCAAACCCTTTACCAACTTCAGATTCAATTGTAACAATACCCCAAACAATAGCTGACACAGTAAACACAAACATAATTACACAAACTATCGACACAACAATAAACCAACAAAAAAAACCAAAATTAGACTCCATTTCTACTACGAAACCCAAACCTATAAAGGTTTACAGAAAACCATTTAAATGACATCTTTATTATTTGTAATAATTAATTAGATTGTTTGTATATTTTTTAGAATATTATTAACTTTAATAATATAAAAGAACTTCGATGCTTCAAACGATAAAAATATTTATTTTACTAATCGCACTAAACATCAATTGCTTCAAAACAAATGCAGCAGCATTTAAGGACGATGTTGTTTATCATTTCCCATCTCCATCTGAGGTCATATACTATATCAAAGAATCGAAACTCCCATTTAAACAAGGTTTCTGCAATTTGCCAAACAATCAGGACAAGTACATCGAAAAGAGCAAACAAGCCGTTAATCTCGGAATTTACATGGCCGATTTTGCATATTACACAGTATTTAACGAAACCACAACCGGCATGCAATACCTTGGAGCAATGCAGGCCTTAGGTTATAAACTACGCATCAATTTCAATATGGGCAAAGATATTTTGAGTCGATACGCCGGCAAAAAAATTCCTGCCGATTCCCTCATATATCAAGCCGATCAGGTATTTGGTGGCATGATGTCGTATTGCGAGCAAAACAATCTATCCGATGTGTTTTCGCTCATTGTTCTTGGTGGCTATGTCGAATGCTTATACTTGACCAGCAATTATGTAGGTCAATTTACCGAAGGAAACCCAATGGTTCAAAAAATTGCCGATCAAAAATTTATTTTCGACAATTTTGCTAACTATTTAAATGGTCTTGAGAAAAAAATGCCATCATCGTACCTCGAAGATGTGAACCGATTGAAAATATTCTATTCCAAATTGCCTGTTGTTAACCAAAAAGTAAAAGCAACTAAGGCAAATGGACGGATTGTTATTACGGGAGGCACAAAATATATGCTCGATGCCCAAAAATTTGATGAGCTTAAACAGTTAATTGGCGAAATAAGAAGTAGATATGTTGGTGTTGAATTCTAGCGCAATTTATATATGGTCAGAATCATTTTAATATTTTTATTGCTATTAATTCCTTTCTGGGGGTTTTCGCAGAAATGCGCCAATTTTCAGAAGCAACCGGAATGTAAAAAACAAATAAACGAGAAGGGTTTTAACTACTCGGGTCAATCGTCGGGTATCAATGTAGAAGTCAACGACAAATACAACACTTCGATGGTGCTATATGGGAAACGCGATTATTTATTCAATTTTTGCACAAAAGATCAATACAAACCTGTTCATTACAAACTACTCAATACCGAAACTCAAGAACTTATCTACGACAATACCGACGATCAATACAATTCCTCTGTTGGGTTTACTTTACAAGAAACTATGTCGGTTACTGTAGAATGCTCGGTATTGGCTAAAAATCTAAAAGTCAAAAATTTCGATGAAAACCGTTGTTGCCTTGGTATTCTAATTCTTTACAAACAAGCGCCTAGATTGGGTTTTTAAATTTAAGATTCTCTTATCTCGCTTTCCAAATATCTTCAAGCCTTTTCCTTTTCTTTTACAAAAATTAGCGCTAACTTTATTATTATACCTATCAAATTCTAAGCATTATGATATTTAGCAATTTAAAGATTGGACGCCGATTGACAATTGGTTTTTCTATTGTAATGATCTTATCATTAGCAACTTCAATTTTTGCTGTTTTTCAAATTAAAAAAATTTGGAGCAATACTCAAAATTTGTACGAACACCCTTATCAAGTGGGTAGTGCAATACGCGATGTGCGTATCAATATTTTAAATATACGCCGATTTATGTTGCATATTGCATTAAACCCAAAAGAATATGACTTTTACATCAATTTGATTGACGAAGAAGAAAAAAACGCATTTACAAATCTTGAAAAAATAAATAATTTATACCTAGGCGACAAAACTGAAATAGATATTTTAAAACAAGAAATAATTCAATGGAAATCTCATAGAGAAGAAGCTTTTATTAATATTAAAAATAACAATAATGAATTGGCCATTAACTTGATTCTCAACAAAAACTTGAAGGTGGTCAATAATATTTTGGCCCAATCGCAGAAAACTATAAACTTTTCGAGCAAAAAAGCAGAATCATTCTATTTAAATGCGCTCAAATCAGAGCAAAAAGCCCTTCTACTGCTAATATTTATACTTGCGTTTTCCTTTTTAACAAGTATTGTTTTTGCTTATTTAATAACCAAAAGTATTTCAAAACCCCTACTCATTTTTGTAAAAAAACTTAAAGACATTTCGCGCGGCAATCTTTCGAACGAAAAATTAGCTGAAGGGTACGATGAAATTGGCCAATTGGCTGTTTCGTACAACCTCATGCTCGACAATCTTTCGCACAAAGCATATATAGCCGATCAAATTGCCCAGGGCAAATATGATCAACGGGTCGATGCAATCTCATCCAACGATGTACTTGCCAATGCTGTCAACCAAATTGCCAAAAATTTTACCATGGTAGTTAAGCAAGCCCGAAAAGTAGCTATGGGCGATTTGGAGGTCGAATTTGGAGAAATGTCGCAAAACCATCAATTGGTTGCTGTAATCAATTCAATGGTTGAAAGTTTAAAAAATGTGGTAAATCAGGCTCGAGAAGTTGCACAAGGAAACTTCTCGAGTATATTCCTTCCACGTTCCGATGCCGACGAGCTAGCCATTGCCATCAACAGCATGACCGAGTCGTTGAACAAAATGACCATCGAAAACAACCGTCGAAACAAACTAAAATCGGCTCAAAACGACATAAATGAACTTATTCGTGGCGATATGTCGCCCGAAATACTTTCGAAAAATATCGTGAGCTACATTACTAAGTTCCTGAAAGCTCAAATTGGCGCTTTTTATCTATACAACAACGAGCAAAAGTGCTATCAACTCTCGGGAAGCTACGCATTTAATTATAGAAAAGGGGTAAACAACTCTTTCAAATCTGGGGAAGGCATTATAGGTCAAGCTGCTTCGGAACAACAAATTATTACATTCAACAATCTTCCCGACGATTACTTCCATATTTCTTCGGGCCTAGGCGAGAGCATACCCCGATATGTGCTGGTAGCTCCGTTTATATACAACAACGAAACAATAGGAGTTATAGAACTGGGCTCGTTCAACGAATTTGATACCGATAGCTACGAGTTTCTCAATTCGGTGATTGAAAACATTGCCATTGCGCTAGTTTCGGCCGAAAGTCGCGACCGCATGGCAAAACTACTCAGTGTTACCAAAGAACAATCGGAAGAGCTTCAGGTTCAGCAGGAAGAACTTCGCCAAACCAACGAGGAACTCGAAGCACAGACTAAGGCCCTGCGAAAATCTGAAGAATACCTTCAAACTCAACAAGAGGAACTTCGCGTTACAAACGAAGAACTCGAAGAAAAAACGCGCAACCTCGAAAATCAAAAACGCCAAATTGAAGATCAAAACTCTAACTTGAACAAAGTTCGCATAGAAGTTGAACAGAAAGCCCGTGAACTGGAAGTTACCAACAAATACAAATCCGAATTTCTTGCCAACATGAGCCACGAGCTTCGCACGCCTCTCAATAGCCTTCTTATATTGTCTCAATCGCTCGCCGAAAATCGAAAAGGAAACCTAAGCAATGATCAAATCGAATCGGCAAATATTATTTTCAACAGCGGCAACGATTTGCTCAACCTTATTAACGACATTCTCGATTTGTCGAAAATCGAATCGGGCAAAATGAAACTCAATTATGCTCCAACTCACATTGTTGAAATTGAACATTCTATTAAATCGTATTTCGAACATGTCTTACTTCAAAAAGGTCTCGAATACACATTTACTGTCGAAAACAATGTTCCCTCCGAAATTAATTCGGACGAACAGCGTCTCAACCAGATTTTGCGAAACCTAGTATCCAATGCCATCAAATTTACTTCCAAAGGGCACGTCGATATTCGCATTTTTAAACCAGACTCTGCCGAAGACCTTTCAAAAAGCGGACTTAAGCCCGACAGCACTGTTGCAATATCGGTAAAAGATACAGGTATAGGCATTGCTAAAGAAAAACAAACCGAAATATTCGAAGCATTTCTTCAGGCCGATGGCAGCATATCGCGCAAATATGGCGGCACAGGTCTTGGGCTCTCTATAACTCGCGAACTTACCAAACTTCTTGGAGGCGAAATAAAACTCAATAGCGAAAGTGGAAAGGGTTCCGAATTTATTATTTTCTTGCCTATCGACAGCGAACATTTGGCAAGTGTTAAATTGAACAAAGAATTACCTGCTGCAATACCACCACAGAATGTGCCAATAATTAGACCTGCCCTCTCTGTCGAGCAAAAAAAGGTGATTACAATTCCTTCTATTACCGACGACCGCCAAATAACTACATCAACCGACAAGTGCCTTTTAATAATTGAAGACGACAATCGTTTTGCCGAGATACTTGCCGATATGTGCCGCCAAAAAGGCTTCAAATGTATTGCCACTGCTATGGGCGAAGAAGCACTTGAGCTTGCCAAAAAATATTTGCCAAAAGGCATAATTCTAGATATCAACCTGCCCGGCATCGATGGCTGGGAAGTACTGCAAATACTCAAGAATGCTCCAGAAACACGTCACATTCCAGTTCACATAATGTCGGGTCACGAAGAAACCATCGACGCTTTTAACCGTGGGGCTATCGGTTATTTAACCAAACCAGCTACTAAAGAAAAAATTGAAGCTGCTTTTGAAGGCATGCAAAATTTTATCTCAAAAGATATTAAAGACCTACTCATTATCGAAGACGACGATCACTTACGAAAAAGCATTCATCTGTTATTAAGTTCATCGGATATAAACATTGCTGAATGTAATTCAGGCGAACAGGCTATTAAACTCATTTCCGAAAAAAAATACGATTGTGTAGTGCTCGATCTGGGACTTCCCGATATGACCGGATTCGAACTTCTCAAAAAACTAACTTCTCAAAGCATTAAAATTCCTCCAGTAGTAGTTTATACAGGTCGCGAAATTACAAACGAAGAAAACGAACAATTACAAAAATACACACAAAACATTATTATAAAAGGAGTTAAATCGCACGAGCGTTTGTTAGACGAAACCGCTTTGTTTCTACATCGAATGGTCGACACAATGCCCGATTCGCAAAAGAAAATGCTAATTCACTTATACGATAAAGATCAGATTTTTAATGGAAAACAAATTTTAGTTGTCGACGACGATATGCGCAACGTATTTGCCCTCACACAAGTACTCGAAGCTGCTAAAATGAAAGTAACTATGGCCCCTAATGGCGAAAAAGCAATTGAGCAACTCAACAACGACAACTCTATCGATCTGGTACTAATGGACATTATGATGCCTGTAATGGATGGATATGAGGCTATGCAACAAATTCGAAAAAATAAAAAATTTGAAAAACTGCCCATTATTGCTCTTACGGCCAAAGCTATGAAGGAAGACCGCGAAAAAACTATTGCAGCAGGTGCAAACGATTACCTCTCGAAACCTGTCGATGTGCAGAAATTATTTAATTTAATGAGAATATGGTTGTACCAATAAGAATGTGAAAATGCCGAATGTGAAAAAGTGAAAATGATTAAAAAAAAATTGGTGTGGAAAAGAAAATTCTTTTAGTAGACGATAAACCCGAGAACTTAATTGCTCTCGAAAAATTACTCGAGATATTCGATGTAACACTTATAAAAGCGTATTCGGGTAACGAGGCTTTGACCTTAACCCTCGAACACGACTTTGCAATGGCACTCATCGATGTACAAATGCCCGACATGGACGGCTACGAAACCGTAAAACTAATGCGCAATGTCGATCGAACTCGGCTATTGCCTGTTATATTCTTGTCGGCTATTTATTCCGAAAATCATTACCTAATTCAGGGAATCGAAGCGGGTGCTGTCGATTTTATTACAAAACCCATTCAACCACGCATATTGCTTGGAAAGGTTAAAATTTTTCTAGATTTATTCCAACAAAGAAAAGAACTTGAACATGAAATAGAAAATCGCAAAAAAACAGAATCCTCTTTATTAGAAACACAAGTATTGCTCGAAAAGGCGCGCGACAAAGCCGAAGAATCAGATAGACTCAAATCGGCATTCTTGTCGAACATGAGCCACGAAATACGCACTCCACTTAATGCCATTGTAGGATTTTCTAACTTGTTAGTTACTGGAAATTTTGACCTCGAAAAACAAAAACAATTTATCAAATACATCAACAATAGCAGCGAAGCACTTACTACTTTAATAAACGACATACTCGATATTGCCAAAATTGAAGCTGGGTTTCTTACCATCAACAAATCGGTAGTAAATTTCACAAACCTATTGAAAGAACTTTTTATTACATTTAAAGCCGAACTTGGTAACAGGAACAAAGACAATGTTGTGCTAAAACTCAAAATGCCCGACGAAAAAGCTGTTCTTTTCGCCAATACCGACGAAACACGTTTGAAACAAGTTTTTTCAAATCTCATCAACAATGCTTTCAAATTTTGCAAAAAGGGAGAAATTAGTTTTGGCATAAAAGAAATTTCAAATAAAAACATTGTATTGTTTGTGTCCGACACCGGTATTGGCATAGAAAACAGTAAGCTTGGCTTGATTTTCGAACGCTTTCTGCAAGTACAGGACGACCGAATCGAAAACCCAAGTGGTACAGGTTTAGGACTTTCTATCGTTAAAAAAATTATTGAACTTCTCGATGGAACCATCACCGTAACTTCCGATGTTAATAAAGGTTCTACTTTCTTTATCAATTTACAAAATTTTATTTGCGACGAAAACAAACTGAATATCGAATCTGATTTTGAGTCAGATATTTCTAAACTCAATATAACCAATGCCAACATTCTAATTGCCGAAGACGAGATTACTAATTTTTACTTGTTGCAAGAATTATTAATACCATCAAATGCAATTATAAAATGGGTTAAAAATGGCGTTGAAGCAATAGATGTTTTCAAAAAAGGCGAAAAATTCGATCTTGTATTAATGGACATAAAAATGCCCGAAAAAAATGGATATGAAGCATTTGAAGCCATACGAAAAATCGACCCAAATGTACCAATTGTTGCTCAAACTGCTTATGCCATGAGTGGCGAAAAAGACAATATTATTCAATACGGATTCGACGACTATTTGTCGAAACCTATCAATGAAACTGAGCTTGCAAATGTTATCAGGAAATTTTTAAAATAAAAAATGGAAAAGCCTGAATATCATATTTCTGTCGACAACAATCAAATTGTTGAAAATATTGAATTAAATCTATTGCTCGAAGCCATTTACATTCGTTATAGTTACGATTTTCGAAATTATTCGAGGGCACATATCAAACGCCGTGTATTGGCAAGGCTTACCCGAAGTAATATTGGTTCAATTTCGGAAATGCAACATTTGGTGCTCACCAACGAAAGTTTCTTTCATAGTTTATTGGTCGACCTGTCGCTCAATGTTACCGAAATGTTTCGCGACCCTACTTTTTTCAAAGCCATTCGCGAAATAGTAGTCCCAATACTAAAAACCTATCCATTTCTTAAAATATGGCATGCCGGCTGTGCAACAGGCGAAGAAGTGTATTCGATGGCAATTCTGCTCAAAGAAGAAGGATTGTTCGAGCGCAGTCTTATTTATGCTACCGATTTCAATCAAATAGTGGTAGAAAAAGCCTCTGAAGCCATTTTCCCAGTCGAGAGAATGAAACTCTATTCCGAAAACTATTTAAAAGCAGGTGGAAAGGGGTCGTTTTCCGAATATTTTAACATCAATTACGATTCGGCTATTTTCGACAAAGAATTGCGAAAAAACATTGTTTTTTCGGACCACAACCTTGTTACCGATGGAGTGTTTGGCGAAATGAACTTAATTCTTTGTCGAAATGTACTCATTTATTTCAATCGCGAATTGCAAAACAATGTGTTCAAGCTCTTTTACGAGAGCCTCACTCCCGGGGGCATACTATGCTTAGGATCAAAAGAAACTTTATTATTTTCTGAGATTAAAAACAAATTTAACACATTGCACAAACTCAATATTTATAAAAAACAATATGATTAGCGCTGTTGTAATTGGAACATCTGCTGGAGGTATAGATGCTCTCGATTACCTTTTGCCTCACATCCCAGCTCATAGCAAAGTGCCTGTGTTTGTAGTGCAGCATATCTCTAAAGATTCAGACTCTTATTTCATCAAGATGCTGAATCAAAAATGCAAAGTAAAGGTTAAAGAAACCTGCCACAACGAGTTTATTATTCCGGGCACGGTCTATATTGCCCCTCCCGACTATCATTTATTGATTGAAGTCGACGATACCCTTAGTTTGAGTGTCGATGAAAAAGTGAATTTCTCGCGTCCTTCTATCGACGTATTGTTCGAGTCGGCTTCCGATGTTTTTAACAAAAACTTAGTTGGGATAATTCTTACCGGAGCAAACTCCGATGGAGCAATTGGTCTGAAAAAAATAAAAGACAATGGCGGATATACTATTGTACAATCGCCATCCGATGCCGAAGTTTCTGAAATGCCTCGCGCTGCAATAGCCCTCCAAACCCCCGATTCTATTATGACTCTCAATCAGATTGCCCAGTGGCTATGTTATATAAACAATGTACGGATTTAAATAAAAAAATGACACCATAAACAATACAGGGCGTCTCTAAAAACTCAATTTTTTGAAGCGGACAAATTTTAAAAACCCGGAGTTTACTACTGTAAATGTGTTATACTGAGCAAAAGTCGAAGTAAAAAGTTTAAAAATGAAGCTCAACGAAGAACCCCGAAGGGCTCAGCGAAGCAAAAAGCAGTTTTAAGAGATACCCTACAACTTATTTAATCATTTATTGATTATTCGTTGTTTATAAACTTTTACCTAAAAAAATTGTTCTTTTTGTAATATAATTTCAATATGAACTCCATTCATCACCTACGAAAAGATTATAAACTCAGAACACTACGCAAATCAGATACAAACGACGATCCTTTTGTGCAGTTTCTCAATTGGTTCAACGAAGCTACTTCTTCAGGTATTATGGAACCCAATGCCATGACCCTTGCCACTGCAACAAAAGAAGGATTACCCTCGGCACGAATTGTATTACTAAAAGATTTTTCAAATAGTGGATTTACTTTTTTTACTAATTACAATAGCAAAAAAGGCCGTCAAATAGCCGAAAACAATGCAGGCGTACTACTGTTCTTCTGGCAAGAACTTGAGCGCCAAGTCCGTATTGAAGGATTTATTGAAAAAGTGAGTGTCGAAGAATCGGAAAAATATTTTATTTCTCGTCCATTGGGAAGTCAAATAAGTGCTGTTGTATCGCAACAAAGTAGCGAAGTGGCAAACAGAGACTTGCTCGAGAAAAATTATAATATTTTGTATAATAAATCTCAAAATGAATTGCTCGTTAAACCCGAAAATTGGGGAGGATATATCCTAAAACCAAATTTATTGGAATTTTGGCAAGGACGATCTAACCGACTTCACGACCGTATAGAATATAAAATCGAAAATGGTAAATGGATGAAACGAAGACTTGCACCATAAAATTATAATGGTTTATAGTAATAACACTCACTACAAACCATTTACAATTCTTCATAAACTATTAACCAACAATCTTTTTATATTCTTCAGCATTCAAGAGACTGTCGAGTTCCAGTGGGTTTGAAAGTTTAACTTTAATCATCCAACCCTTGCCATAAGGATCTTTATTGACCGAGTCGGGTTCATTGTCAATATTGGCATTTTTTTCCAATACAGTTCCTGCAACCGGCATAAAAAGATCGGAAACTGTTTTTACCGCTTCTACAGTACCAAAAACCTCTTCTTTAGCGAGACTTTTACCTACTGTTTCAATTTCGACAAATACGATGTCGCCCAATTCGCCTTGTGCAAAATCGGTTATCCCAATGGTAGCAATTTCACCCTCTATCGCGATCCATTCGTGATCTTTGGTATATTTCAGATTTGATGGTATATTCATTATATTTATGTTTTAATTCAAACCTACTTATTTTTTTCTTAAAATAAAAATAAAAAAACGCGAAGACTCGATGAAACAAAATAAAAAAATTGCGTCTTCGCGTCTTCGCGTTTAAATAAAATATGACTTATTAGTCTTTTAGACCAAATCTCTTGAAGTCAGTTACGGTTAAATCTTTATCGATACTTTGCAAAAACTGTTTAATAGTCTGCTTGTTATCTTTAATATATTCTTGATTTAACAAGGTACGTTCTTTTACAAATTTTTGTAATTTACCTTCAGCAATTTTTTCGATCATGTTTTCAGGTTTTCCTTCCTGGCGGGCTTGTTCGCGTCCAAGTTCGAGTTCCTTTGCTAAAGTTTCTGCCGGAATACTATCTTTATCAACAGCAACTGGGAACATAGCAGCAACTTGCATGGCAACATCTTTATATATTTGATCGTCCATACCTGCCTTGTTAAAACCAACTACAGTACACAATTGATTTCCAGGATGTATGTAAGCAACAACCTTTTCGGCCTGAACCGAACCAAAAAAGCTCAAATCCATTTTTTCACCAGTAATTCCAATTTTATCGGTAATAAGGTCTGAAACTGCACGACCATCAATTTGAGTTGCTTTTAAAGCATCTAAACTTGCAGGCTTAACTTCCAAAGCTTTTTTGTTAATTGAATCGGCAAGAGCAATAAAATCAGCATTTTTTCCAACAAAATCAGTTTCGCAATTCAATGCAGTAAGAACACCAAATTTACCATCGGCAGTAACACTAGCCAATACACAACCTTCAGTAGCATCGCGATCGGCACGTTTACTGGCAACCAATAAACCTCTTTTACGTATTACATCAGCAGCTTTTTCAAAATCGCCACCAGTTTCTTCCAAAGCTTTCTTGCAATCCATCATTCCGGCTCCGGTCATTTTTCTTAGTTTTGCAGCATCTGCAGCAGATATCTGTACCATGAGTATAATTTTTTTTTGATTTGGTTAAAAATAAGATAATCTGAAAAGATGCAAAGACCTTTTCAGATTATATAAATATTAATTTTTTCTGGAATTTATTATTCTTCCGAAGCTTCCTTAGCTTTTTTCTTTAACGGAGTTTTTTTCTCAGTCGAAACCACAGCAGCTACCGATGCAACACCAGCAACTTCTTGTTCAATAACATCTGCCGATTTACGCATAGGACGTTTACCATCTCTACGTTTTTCCTGAGTTTTAGCTTCGGGTTGATCTACATCTTTTTCTACTTTACGTTCGCTCAAACCTTCTGCAACCGAATTACATACAACTTCCAATATAAATGAAATAGATTTTGCAGCATCGTCGTTTGCTGGTATCGGAAAATCGATCAATTTTGGATCTGAGTTAGTGTCGACCATTGCAAATACAGGAATACCAAGGCGGCGAGCTTCGTGTACAGCAATATGCTCTTTAAGTGTATCGATTACAAACAATGCAGCAGGCAAACGAGTAAGGTCTGCAATACTTCCAAGGTTTTTTTCCAACTTTGCTCTCTGACGCGTTACTTGTAGTTTTTCACGTTTCGAAAGGGTATCGAATGTACCATCGGTAATCATTTTGTCGATCGACGACATTTTCTTAACTGCCTTACGAATAGTAGGGAAGTTGGTTAACATACCTCCAGGCCAACGCTCGGTAACATAAGGCATGCTTACAGCTTTTACTTTTTCTGCAACTATGTCTTTTGCTTGTTTTTTGGTAGCTACAAACAAAATTCTACGACCCGATTTTGTAATTTGTTTTATTGCATTGCAAGCTTCGTCGAGCTTTACTGCGGTTTTGTGAAGGTCAATAATGTGAATTCCATTTTTTTCCATGAAAATATAAGGAGCCATGGCTGGATTCCATTTGCGCTTTAAGTGACCAAAATGGACACCAGCGTCTAATAATTCTTCGAAAGATACTCTTGGCATATTATTAATTTAAGTTTACGTTCTGTACAAAAAACAATTGACCGGTAGTCCCGCCTAAACGGGAGTCCGGACAATTTAGATACTAAACCTACCAGTTTTCTAACGTTTAGAGAATTGGAATCTCTTACGTGCTTTAGGACGACCTGGTTTTTTACGTTCAACTTCACGTGGATCACGTGTCATGAAGCCTTCTGCTTTTAATGCAGGTTTGTTGTCGGCATTCACTTTTACTAAAGCACGAGAAATAGCTAAGCGCAATGCTTCTGCTTGTCCTTTGCTCCCTCCACCCATAAGGTTGACTTTAATGTCGTATTTGTCAGCTACTTTTAATGTTTCTAATGGCTGCTTTACAACATATTGCAGCGTTTCCATTGGAAAATAAACTGAATATTCTTTGTCGTTAACCAAAATACGGCCTTTACCTTCGCTCATGTAAATACGAGCAACTGCAGATTTTCTACGGCCAATGGCATTGATAATTTCCATATATATTAATTAAGCGTATTGATATCTATTACTTTTGGCTGTTGTGCCTGTTTGTCGTGCTCTCCACCAACAAATACATGCAAGTTGCCATATACTTTGTCGCCCAAACGATTCTTTGGAAGCATACCTCTTACAGCATATTCAACCAAACGACGTGGGTCTTTTTTAAATACTCGTTCAGGTGATTGAACTACCTGACCACCCTGAAAGCCGGTATAATGAATATATTCTCTTTGGGTCCACTTTTTGCCTGTGAAACGTACTTTCTCGGCATTAATAATGATTACATTGTCTCCACAATCGGCATGTGGGGTGAAACTTGCTTTGTATTTTCCACGTAACAATTTCGCTACTTTAGACGAAAAACGCCCAAGCACCTGATTGGTAGCATCTAACACAACCCATTCCTTCTGAGCTGTTTCTTTGTTAACCGATACTGTTCTGTAACTAAGTGTGTTCACAGTATTTTTCTTTTTTAATTAATTCAATATCAAATACTAAGCACAATCTTTTTAAAATTGTGGACTGCAAAAATAAATCATTTTTTTTAATTACAATGCAGGCCGACAATTTTATTTTAATTATTTATTTAAATCCTTATTATATTTTTTCATATTTTTATCAACACTACAATTTAATGCACACATAATGTGAAATATACAACAATAACAAAGCGTCTAAATTTTGTAAAAATATTTATTTTTTATTTTTTCAATGTTACACTTACTGCCCCAATTTCACCTCCTATTGGCGGATTTAGTTTCGAAACTTTTATTTGTGCATGTTGTATTTGTAAAAAGCTTTTAAACAGTGCATCTAATATTCGACTAGCTACATGTTCGAGCAATTTCGACGTTTTCATCATTTCCAATTTCACAACTTCGTAAACTGCTTGATAATTGAGGGTGTCGGCAAGCTTGTCGCTCTGCTCTGCGGTACTTGTATCTACTTCGAGTGTTAATTGCACTTCAAAACGTGTACCTACAACATTCTCTGCCTTAAAACACCCATGATATGCGTAAAAGCTCATGTTTTCTATCTCGATCAATGCCATTTATTAACTTTTTTTTAAGATATAATATTAATCACTGTTGCCTAGTTATAATCATATAGATTTCTCGCTTTGCTCCAAATGACCGTGCTTTTAAAGCTATGAGGGAGGAGGTGTTGGTTTG
>CAMDBI010000038.1 GCA_945889005.1 Bacteroides fragilis | reverse complement strand
CACCTAGAAATTGCTTTTTTAGAGAAATTTATCCGATGCCTTAAAAATTTGCAAGAAAAAATAATAAAAACAGATCCGACTATTTAGAAACATTCTAAATAACTGTTGCAATTTTTAAAATTGATGAGTTTTCTTAGAGACACTAATTATGGGAAACGAAAATTTCATACTTGACAAAACTTTTAATAAGGCTCTTACAAAATCAGAATTTGAAGAAGCCAAAAAAGAATATTTAAAAACATTAAATGATAATAAGTTGCATGACATTAGGCTCAACGGCAGCGAGAAAGCAGCTATGCGACATTACCAAAGCACGGAAACCCTCAGCGATTCCGACAAAACAATCTTTCTCATGCGCCTAAACAGTAACATCGATTTTGTAGGACAGGTCAAAGGCAAAACAGATCCGGTGTATTTACGGTTTAGAATGGAGCAAAAGGAAATTATTCAGAATGGTAAAAAATAAAAATTTGCTCGTTTCATTTTGGCGTACCCTCTTTTTACTTTTGCAAATAAAAACACCATGGAATATAACGCACAAAAAGCCAAACAAAAAGCCGATGCATTTATAAACAATCTAAATCATGTTTTAAAATTCTATAATATCTTACCTCAAAGCTCTTAATGTGCTTTTTATCAAATCTTTTAAATCGTCACGCACCTTTGTTGTATTGGCAAAATGCAGCCATTGACCCACGATTTGGCCAATTTCTTCAATAATTTTCTCTCCTTTTTTTATATTGTTTGCTTCGGCTATGGTCATTAAATCTGCTTTGGTATAATCTTTGAATTTACCATTGATGCTCAGGGTTTGTTGGTTGACCCATATATTGTTCGGATCATACGCATAACAAACATCATAAGCTGGAGCAAGTTCCCATTTTGCACCTTGTATCAGACGAAAGGAAAAATTCTTGGCATGATCGTCACAATTGCTTGCCAATACATTGAAAACCATTCTCCTAAACATTTGTTCAGCTTCAGGATAGGTCAATCGTAACTGGCGCATGGTTTGAAATAACTGCTCGTAACTGTAAGCATACAGGTTGCTATAATCGAAATGCTGAATACCGCAAAAGGTTTGAATATGATGTTTAGTGTTGTTTACCTCACGATCAAATCGTTTGGTCATAAAATGAGCACGTCCGCCTTCTTCCAACAGCCTGCATTCAGTCATATCTATGCCACACTCTTTGGCCATCAGGTGATAAGCATATTCAACCCTTCCATAGCCAAGACTCACTCCAAACTGAGCATCGCTTACGCCATCGAGTTTTATTAGCCAATGTTCAAAACCCTTGGGAGCGTTGCTTTGACCCGATCGCACTTCGCCTGTTGTTGGGTTGTAAGCAATCACAGCCTTCGGACGTGCTCCTCCGGCCGAGGTGCCTATCTTTAGTATTTCACTTACGGCTTTTTGCTCGTCCTGATTAAGATTGGTATTGAAGTTATCGCGTACCATGAGCATTTTCTGGGCAATATCAACCAAACTGGTGATTTCAATCGAAAATGCTTGTTTGCTTGCAGTGAGTTGAGCTGGTTCAAACTCCAAAGCACCCATTCCTCTGGCTCCAATAAAACACAACTGTTCCACCGGATTCATGCTATTAGCCGTACGTCCCTGCTGTGCTAGCCATATATTGATAAGCTGGTTTCCGTATTTATCGGGCAATACATCGGCTAGTAGACCCGGCAAACCCTTAAATGTGCTAACTGTTTCGCCCTTTCCCTTTCGTAGTTCGGGGAAACTGTATATACGATTGCCATTTCCCAAGGGCATCTTCAGGGGAGACAACTCCAAACCGTTCGACAGAAATGCATTGTCGTACTGGAAGCTTGCCATCTGTTGGGTTTCATCCCAACGAACAGCCCCAACCAGCTTTCCCCAAATTTTTATTTCGGCTACATCTACCATGTCGATTCTTCATGTTGCTTCATGTCTTTTTTGCCCGATGCCTTTTGGCGTTTGCTCTTTTGCATTTTGGCATATAGAATAGGGCTTATTTCTTCGTTTACTTTAAATGCATCCATTATATAAAGCAAATCTAATACGCGCAATACTTGTATCAGAGTGCTTAAGGTAACTTTGCCACCACGCTCGAGCAAGCTAAGGGTTGAGCGGCTGATGCCGGCTGCTTCAGATACCTCATCTTGCGATTTGTTCTGGTTTAAGCGGTGGTGCTTTATAAAGTTTCCTATGCTTTGACACAGTGTCATATCGCTCATCGAAACCCATTGTATGTTTGAAAAATCATTCATAAAATAACCAATTTGTACCTAATGCATGAAAAGCAATGCAAATTTATAAATATAATTTTATAAAATCAGAATATTGCATGAAATATCATTCGTTAAAAACAAATATAATATTAATTGAATGATATGTCAAGCAAATAAGATTTAATTCCCCAACTGTAATTGATATTCTATTTAAATAAGAAAATATGAATGGATATTTTTTATATTCATACTCCTCAGAAGTGTTAAAATTGTAATGATTTAATGTTCATTTTTTTTCAATTCAATTTAGACATGCCAATGACAAGTTTTGGCGTACCTTCTTTTTACTTTTGCAAATAAAAATACCATGGAATACAACGCACAAATAGCCAAACAAACATCCGATGCCTTTAACGAAAACCTTTATCAGGAATATCTCAAAAATAATCCCATTTTTCAGCCTTTACTCGATAAAATTGAAGAAAAAGCTTCGAAAGGGAAATACAAACGCTTTTTTAGCCGATTTCAGACAACGCTCGTCTACGCAGTTATTTTCAATTTATTTAGACGACGAACATATTCATAACCAATGGGATCAAACAATACGTTTGCGATATTCTGATATTCTCGAAAAAATCAATCGTTAATTAAAAAGATAGACAAGAAAATGTTTAATTGGTTTTATTACATATATTTCATAATATTACATTGGTTTTATTACAAATTAATTTAATTTTACCATTGTAAATATTACAATATGTTTAAAAGAACTGCACTCAATCTCTTAATAGAATGGAAAAACAAGCCTAATCGAAAGCCCCTTGTATTGCGAGGTACTCGTCAGGTTGGAAAAACAACTCTGGTACAGGAGTTTGCTCAATCATTCACTCAAAGCATTATGCTAAATCTCGAAAAAAGAGAGCATAGACAAATATTGGAAGCCTCTCAACCTTTTAATGAGGTGGTAAATCGTTTGTTGTTTCAGTTTCAGATACCTCGAAACAATCTGCCAACGCTGCTTTTTATTGACGAGATACAAAACTCACCTTCTAGTGTGGCACTTTTGCGATATTTCTACGAAGAAACTCCATGGATACATGTGATTGCTGCTGGTTCTCTTCTCGAAAGTCTAATAGATAATCATATTTCATTTCCGGTGGGACGTGTAGAATACATGGCTATACGTCCTTGTTCATTTGACGAATATCTGGGAGCTATGGGCGAAAGCATGGCTTTGGATGTACTCAATCAATGGCCTATACCAACATATACACACGAAATACTGATGAGTCATTTCAATCGTTATACGCTTATTGGAGGTATGCCGGCTGTTGTGGCAAATTATGCCGAAAATAAAGACTTGGTATTATTAAAAGATATTTACAACGATCTATTATCGGGTTATTCCGACGATGTTGAAAAATATGCCCGAAATCATTCACAAGTTCAACATATCAGACATATCATAAAAACAGGCTTTTCTATGGCTGGAGAACGAATCAAGTTCGAACGTTTTGGATCGTCCGATTATCGTTCGCGCGAAATGGGCGAAGCCTTTAGAGTTCTCGAAAAAGCAATGCTTTTAGAATTGATATATCCATCTACTTTAACACAGATTCCGATTCAACCCGATTATAAAAAATCGCCGCGTTTGCAATGGTTCGATACGGGTCTGGTCAATTTTGCAGCCGGAATGCAAAGCGATATACTTGGGTCAACAGACATTATTGAAGTATGGAAGGGGCGCATTGCCGAGCATATAACGGCACAGGAGCTTATTGCAAACGATACAAGTGTAAGGGCTACTCGAAATTTTTGGGTTCGGGAATCGAAAAATTCAAATGCCGAAGTCGATTTTATAATACAGCACGACAATATGGTTATTCCAATTGAAATTAAAGCCGGAAAGAGCGGACATCTAAAATCGCTACATTTGTTTATGGATAAGGCTTCGCACGATATTTCCGTAAAAGTTAGTTCTGCACCATTTGGTATAGAAAATGTTCATACGCCTGATGGAAAATATTTCAAGCTTTTACATGTTCCATTTTATTTGATATCTCGTTTACCGAGTATTTTAAAAAAGTATAAGTTAAAAGACTAACAGATATTTTTAGTAGTAATTCAATAAAATAGCTATTTTTACTATAAAAATAAACCAAATGTCGCATCGCGGAACCATTCATCGCCATAGTTTAATTATTGAATTTTTAAAGTATAACAAAAATTGGAAGAAAAAAAGAATTGTTGCTGAGCTCGAAAACGAGGGCTATAAATTTGCCGACCGAACATTCGACCGCGATATTGATACTTTGCGTAATGAATATGGTCTTTCGATAACATCAAAAGCCCCCGATTACTTCTATATTCTCGATCTCGAAAAGAGTAAAGACTACGAATACATCCTCAAATATATCGAATTAGCTGTTACTGCCGGAATTATAGGATCGACCATCAAAGAAAGTAAAGAGGCGCGCGAATATATCTCGTTCGATGCCGAAAAGAAATTTCAAGGTTCACGGCATCTTGTAAGCTTGCTCAAGGCCATCAAAGAAACCAAAAATGTTCAGTTTGCCCATACCAGTTTTCAGAGTGGCCATGTCCATAGGCCAACAGTAAGCCCGCTATTGCTCAAAGAATACCAAGGACGCTGGTATTTGGTAGGCGAAAATGTCGATTTGGGCGTAATTCGCACGTATGGCTTAGATCGCATCAACGATTTGCATCTAACCACTCTACGATTCACCCCCAAAAAGCCGTTCAAAGCCGATGAATATTTCTGCAACTCGATCGGGATATCAAACTATGCTCTCGACAATCAGAAAATCCAAGAAATCGAATTGTCTTTTACCCAACAACAAATCCAGTATTTCAGAACCTATCCCTGGTATCCCGAATATACCGAGACCAAGGTCGCCGACGAAGATTACCGGGTAAAAATGATTCTGTTGCCCAATTACGAACTGCTGCAACGCTTGCTCATGCATTCCGACTCTATTACTGTAATAAAACCACAATGGCTTATCGACAAAATAACTGTCGTTCAGCACGAAAGCCTGCGGAAATATGGAAAAATAAAATAATTAAAAACTTCTTTCTGCTACGACACGAATTGGCGTAAGCATGTCGGTAATTTGCATAAAAAAACAAAATACCATGACAAGCATCGACAGCAATCTCAAACAACAAGTAGTAAGCAAAAAAGAAACCCTCGACAAAGTAAAAGCCCAATTAAAGCGAGAGTTTATCGGTATCGACTCGGTGATCGACAACCTTATTGAATCGTTCGGTTATTGGTACTATTTCCCCGATATGCTCAAACGCCCAGTTATTGTCAATCTATGGGGTTTAACCGGTGTTGGGAAAACCTCACTGGTGCAGCGATTGGTTCAACTCACAGGTCTCAACGAGCAGTTTTACCGCTTCAATATGTGCGACGACGATTACGAAATCAAAGAAAACATACGCGATATTTATCACAAGATTGAAAACCCTCATTTCATCCTGTTGTTCGACGAGTTTCAACATTTCAGGACTATCAACGAGGATGGTAAAGAAAAAAGCGGGAAGTATCAATACCTCTGGGACTTGTTCGATACAGGACACATGCCCGTTATGGATTTTTCGCATCGTATAGGTTCCGTTCACGATCTGGTAGTTAAACTCCGAAAACTCCTTCAAATGGGAGTAGAAGTAAAAAACGGAGTAGTGATCTCGAATCTCGAGTTGTTTGGGCACGAAATGAACATTGATATTGAACATGAGAAAACCGACTTTAATAATCGGCATCGCAATAGAAGATTAATTGAGATGGCTAAAAAAGGAAAGTCGCCAAAAGAACTAAATCATAATCTGGACAATCAGAATATTGTCAAAATACCCTTCAATTCCTTTGTACCACAGTATTTTTTTGAATACATTGTAGAAATTGCCCCGCAACGCTTCACACTCGAATCGGAAGTGTTTCAATTGTTGCAAACAATGGATGGCTGGAAGATACTGACCTTTCTGACAAATCTTATGCGAAAAGCCATGTCGATGCAGCATATCGATTGTTCAAAAGCTTTGGTTTTTATCATCGGCAACCTCGATGAAGCTTATAAAATGTCAGACGATTACGATACCGACATTAGTGCCGACGAGTTTCACGAACAATCGCTCAAAATAAAACTTCCACGGATCAAAAGAGCCTTGCAGACTCGCTTTCGTAACGAGCAAATAGCCCGCTTGGGCAACAACCACATTATTTATCCGGCATTGAACAAGACTTCATTCTTAAAGATAATTGATTTGGAGCTACTCAAAATCGACAAGGAGATGCAAGAAACGATGAATATCTGCTTGGAATTTACCGACCCACTCAAGCAATTGCTCTACAACGAAGGAGTCTTTCCCACACAAGGAACACGCCCATTGTTTTCAACCATTTATCAGTTGGTCAATTCGCAAATACCCAAAATCTTTTATCATGTGGTAAATGCATCGACCCCAATAGACAAAGTACTTATGCACTACGAATCCGATTTTCTGAGCTTCATGTTTTTTATAAAAGATCAGATTCAATTTGAAGTGAAAGAAAAGCTGGAACTCAAATTGGAAGACATTCGCAAAACACGTCGCGACGACCTGCAAGCCATTACAGCCGTGCACGAATGTGGACATGCTGTGTTGTCGGCCATTCTGATGCGAGTGATTCCCGAGAATATTTATTCCATTACTTCCGACACCAATGCGCAAGGCTTTGTGTATACCAAAATGAAGTGGGAATACATTGCCAAAAACGAAATAGTAAGACGAATCGCCCTTATGTTGGGTGGAATTGTTGCCGAGAAACTGGTTTTTGGAGAAGAAAACATAACAACTGGGTCAAAAAGTGATATTAAGAAAGCAACTCACTTTGCTTCAGATATGGTCAAGGCAAGCGGATTGGGAAGCACCCGTTCTTCGATTCATGTCAAGAACTTTGAAACTGTTCATTATATTCACGATACCGACGACAGATACAACAACGAGGTAAAAAGTCTTATGACACAAGCCGAAGCCCTTGCCGAAAAAACACTTAATGAGCAACGAAACCTCTTGTTGCGTATGAGCGAATACCTGTCGGATCACCGCAGTATGGACAAATTGCAGATAACTGACTATGTAAGCAAGTATGCACAGGATTTCAATCCCGATTGTATTATCGAAAATGGTGAGCAGCTTTTTTATCGTAAATTTTTGAAGAACCAACTCGAAGAGCTCAATCGGCCTAAAAGTCAGTTTATGCCACTCAACGAATCAACAGTCATTTCTTTAAATTCAAATACTATACAATCATGAAAACCACATCGACATTGCCCTCCGATGCCGTCGAAGCTCTTGAAATAGGAGCCGACGGCGGTGGCTTTATGATTTGATTCTTGCTATTGATATTTGCCTTTTTATTTGATTCGATGTCTCTGTGAAATATTATTAATTACAATCTTTTGATGATAGAAAGTACAACATTAGTTGCGTTAGACTCATTTGTAGAAAGTCAAATGAAAATTACAAATGGCATTAGGGCAGTTTCTGATATAGATACAGCTTTTTTATTTGAAATTGATATTGACCCTGCTCGTTGTTATTCCAACCGATAGGGATTTTTTTAAGAAGTAATTTTAAAGTGTGGTCGATATGCCCAAAATTCCCATCTTTGCCCAATGGAAAACCAACAAAACCATAAACTTCCAATTTTTGAAATAAAAGATCAATTAATTGATTGTCTTCAACACGACAATCGTTGTATTATTAGTGCTACTGCTGGTTCGGGCAAGTCGACCATGGTTCCGCAGTTTGTACTCGACCATGTTGTACCTGCCGGAAAAACAGTAATAGTTCTTCAGCCTCGTCGTATAGCTACTCGTATGCTTGCCGGGTATGTGTCGCAGCTTCGCAATTCACCGGTGGGAGAGGAGGTCGGTTATCAGGTTAGGCTCGATTCGGCTTATGGAAAGAAAACCCGCATATTGTTTATTACGGAAGGCATACTTCTCAACAGACTTCTAAGCAACGATTTGTTGAACGAGGCAGGTGCTATTGTTTTCGACGAGTTTCACGAACGCCATCTCGAGAGCGATGCTACTTTGGCTTTGAGTATGAAATTGCAAGTCTCGCATCGAAACGATTTGAAGCTTATTGTAATGTCTGCAACTCTCGATCATATAGGTTTGAAGCAGTTTATGGAGCCATGTACCATACTTGAAGCACCGGGCAGGGTTTATCCAATTGATATTCGTTACAAACAGCCACGAGCCCACGATTCTATTTGGGACTGGGCTACCTCACAGCTCGAACAGTCATTGCCCGATTTTAATGAAGGTAGTGCTTTGTTGTTTATGCCAGGTTCTTACGAGATCAGGAAAACAATCGAAGCTCTCAATAAACGACCATTGTTGCAGCAGTTCGAGATTTGTCCGCTACATGGTTCGCTTACCAAGCAAGAACAAGAGAAGGCAGTAAGGTCTGGTGGTCGGAAAATAATAGTTTCTACCAATGTAGCCGAAACATCGCTTACTATACCAGATATTCGCTTGGTGGTCGATAGCGGTTTGGCTCGTGTAGCTCGATTCGACTCGAGGCGAGGCATCAATACCCTATTTGTCGAGAATATAAGTATTGCATCGTCCAACCAACGTGCCGGTAGAGCCGGACGTGTAGCTCCCGGTATATGTATTAGACTGTGGAGCGAGTTCGAGCACAACACCCGCGAGCCATATAGCCAACCCGAGATTTTTAGAGTAGACCTGTCTGAATTTATTCTCGGGTTCATGGCTTCTGGTTTTGGTTCGCTGGATTCGTTCAATTGGTTCGAAAAACCCAATGACAATGCTATAGAAAGAGCTGTATGGCTGCTCAATGAATTGGGAGTTGTCGATATCAACAACAATTTAACCTCACTTGGCCGTGAAATGGCTCGACTGCACTTGCACCCACGCTATGGACGAATGCTCATGCGTGCTAGTGAGATTGCTTGTCTTCCTTCGGCATGTGTGGTTGCTGCTATTTCGCAAACCAATGGCTTACTACAAACCTTAAACAATGAAGTTGATAAGCAGGAACGCTTGTACACATTAGGAAATCAGGGTTCCGATTTGTTGTTTGAGTTTAATGCATGGTTGTGGGCCGAAAAACGACAGTACAACCAATCGGAATGTAGTCGTATGGGCATTAATGCTCAAACAGCCCGACAGGTTAGGCAATTGGCTTTTCAGCTTTTGCAAAAAACGAGTAGAGAATCATCGCGTTCATTGACATTACCTTCCGAAAATATTTCAATAGATGAAGCCTGGAAAGTTAAAGAATGTATTTTTGCCGGATTTGTCGATTTTCTTGCAGTTAGGCATAAAAAAACATCGGACGTATGTCAGATGATCAATAATAGAAGTGGAAAACTACATAAAGATAGTATCGTGCAAGATGCTCGACTTATGGTTGTTACCGAACTAGAAGAGACGAAAACTCCCACTGGTATTCAACTATCATTACGAAAGCTTACCGAAATTGACGAATCGTGGCTCGATTATCTTCCTGCGCATGTGTTTTCGAAAATCGAGAATTGTTTTTTCGATTTTGAAAAGAAGCAATTGGTTCGAAGCATCGAAAAAAAGATTCACGATATTGCATTATCGGTCGAAATTAGAAGTGTAGACGATAATGATTTGGCTGCAAACATTATATCAAGTGAAATTCAACAAGGCCGCATCTCATTTTCGCAGTGGGATGAGGATGTGGAACATTTTGTGCGCCGAGCCAATTTTGCAGCCCGCAATGCACCCGAATATGGCATTCCGATTATAGATAGCGAAGCTCGCGACTTTATTATTCAACAGGCAATTTATAAATGCCGTTCATTAAAAGACATAGAAAAAGCTCAAATTTGGCCTGCCATCAAATCGTGGTACAACTATGGGCATCTCGAAGCCATAGACCGTTTGGCTCCTGTATCTATTAACCTTCCCAAACGGAAGCACCCCGTGAAACTACGTTACGATGAAAAAGGCGATGCCATACTTTCTGAAACAGTTCAAGCGCTATACGATTGTCCATATCCTCTGAAATTAGCCAATAATAAAGTGCAGATCGTTTACGAAATACTTGCTCCAAGTCGCCGTCCAGTTCAAATTACCAGAGACCTCGATTATTTTTGGAAAAATTCTTACCTCGAAGTAAAAAAAGAACTCAAGGGGCGCTATCCAAAACACGAATGGAAGTAATTTTTAAAAAATCTTTTCTTTCAAAAACTTTCCTGTATGAGATTTTTTGCAATATACAATTTCTTCAGGTGTTCCTTCGAAAACGATCTCTCCTCCATCTATTCCTCCCTCTGGTCCAAGATCAATAAGCCAATCGGCACATTTTATTACCTCAGGATTGTGTTCAATTACAATTAACGAATGGCCTTTTTTGATTAATGCGTTAAATGCATCGAGTAGCTTTCGAATATCGTGAAAATGAAGACCCGTAGTTGGTTCGTCAAAAATGAATAGCGTATTTCCGCCAGTATGTTCTTTGCTCAGAAAACTTGCAAGTTTCACACGTTGGCTTTCGCCTCCGCTCAATGAACTCGATGCCTGCCCAAGTTTCACATAGCCCAAGCCCACATCGGCAAGTGGTTGAAGCTTCTCTGCAATTTTCTTATTTAAAGTGGCGTCTTTCTTTTTGAAAAATTCGATTGCATCTTCAATCGTAGTGTCGAGGAGTTCATATATGTTTTTGCCCTGATATTTTACTTCCAATACATCGTCTTTGAATCGATGGCCTTTACAACTCTCGCAAATAAGCGTAACATCGGCCATAAACTGCATTTCAACCTTTATAAATCCATCGCCTTGGCATTCTTCGCAGCGCCCGCCATCGACATTGAACGAAAAGTGCGAAGGGGCAAAGCCAAAATGCTGTGCAACGGGTTGTTCGGAATATAATTTTCTAATTTCGTCATACGCTTTCATGTATGTAACGGGGTTAGAGCGCGACGATTTGCCTATGGGGTTTTGATCGACAAATTCAACCGCTTTGATAAACAAAAATTCACCCGATAGACTGTCATAGTTTGAACCATTGTCGAAGTTGCCATTCATTACTCTGTTCAGTGCCGGATATAGCACACCTTTTACGAGCGACGACTTGCCCGAACCGCTTACTCCGGTTACCACAGTAATTACATTCAATGGAAATTTAACACTCAAGTTTTTCAAATTGTTTTCTCGTACTCCTTTGAGTTGAATATAATTGTTCCATTTACGGCGATGGCTTGGTACAGCTATTTTTTCTGTACCATTGAGGTATGCCGCGGTGAGACTTACTTTATCTTTTTCCAGTTTTTGATGGTTACCTGTAAAAACAACCTTGCCTCCCTGTCGACCAGCCAAAGGTCCAATATCAATAATAAAATCGGCGGCACGCATTATATCTTCATCATGTTCGACAACGACAACGGTGTTGCCCAACTTTTTCAGATGCTTCAATACCTCAATAAGCAGACCTGTATCGCGCGAATGTAAGCCAATACTGGGTTCGTCGAGTATGTATAGTGAGCCAACCAAGCTGCTTCCAAGGGCTGTAGCAAGGTTGATGCGTTGCGATTCTCCACCCGAGAGGGTCGCAGATAAGCGATTGAGTGTCAAATAACTCAAACCAACATTCATCAAAAAATCAATTCTGCTGCGTATTTCAACAAGCAATCGCCCTGCTACTTGTTGGTCGTATTCATCAAGTTTTATCGACGAAAAAAAAGCTTTCAATTCGCCAATAGGCATCAAAACCAGCTCGTTGATAGATTTGTTATATACTTTAATATACGAGGCCTCTTTGCGAAGCCTGCTGCCATTGCATTCGGGACAAACAGTTTTTCCACGGTATCGGGCAAGCATTACCCTGTATTGAATTTTGTATGTTTGACTTTCGAGGTATTTGAAAAAATCTGAGAGGCCTTCGAAATATTTGTTGCCTGTCCAGAGTAGCTTTTGTTGCTCGGGCGTAAGTTCGTTGTATGCCTTGTGAATAGGGAAGTTGAACTTCCCGGCATTCATTATGAGTTTTTGTTTATATTCAGTAAACGAATCGGTTTTCCAACAAGCAACAGCATCGTTGTATACCGACAGATCTTTGTGAGGAATGACTAAATCGGGATCGATTCCAATTACTTTACCATAGCCTTCGCACATGGGGCAAGCTCCCAAGGGGTTGTTAAACGAAAAAATATGCTGCGAGGGCTCTTCAAATTCGATACCATCTTGCTCGAAACGTATAGAGTATTCAACAATTTCATGTGTTTCTTCATTCAACAAACGACAAACGCCACGACCAATAAGTAAAGCCGTTTGCGCAGAATCTGAAAAACGACTTTTCGAATCTTCGTCGTGCTGAACTACTACTCGATCGACTACTATTTGAAACTCGCCATTGTCAAGACCATCTTCAGGTTTCTTTAGATCTTCGATTTTGACAATTTTTTTATCGATCAATAGGCGTGCAAAACCTTCTTTCTTGAATTCGGTCAAATGTGCTTCGAGAGAGCCCGATCCGGGTTTCAATGGAGCTATTAGCAATAGTTTGAAACCATTGGCGAAATCCATAATTCCATCGACCACATCGCTCACCGAATGTTTGCGTACTTCGCGACCCGATATGGGCGAAATAGTTTTGCCAATTCGTGCATACAATATTTTCAGATAATCATATATCTCGGTCGATGTGCCTACTGTAGATCGAGGGTTCGATGTATTTACTTTTTGCTCAATTGCTATTGCCGGTGGAATGCCTGTAATAAAATCGACATCGGGTTTGTTGATCCTACCCAAGAATTGACGGGCATATGCCGAGAGACTTTCTACATATCGCCTTTGCCCTTCGGCATACAGAGTGTCGAAGGCTAGCGACGACTTTCCCGAACCCGACAAGCCGGTAATTACGACCAATTGGTTGCGAGGTATTTCAACACTTATATTCTGCAAATTGTTGACCCGTGCCCCTTGTATGCTAATTGTTGTATTTTTGTTATCGTTTGATTTCATTATAGTTCCAATAATCTGTAACTTTTTTTAACACTAATTCGCTGCAATGGATAAAATATTGCCAAAAATAATTTTTATAAACCACATTTTGGCTTTATTTTTGTTCAATTACCAAATTAAAAATTCAATTGCCTATCGATAGATTTCTACGCTAATTACCATTAGGGCGTCTCTAAAAACTCGATTTTTTGAGGCGGACGAATTTTTAAACCCGGAGTTTACTGCTGTAAATGTGTTGCACTGAGCGACAGCCGAAGTGAGGAGTTTAAAAATGAAGTCCAACAAAGAAAAAGCAATTTTATGAGATGTCCATTACATAATAAAAGGAGGTTACCGTGGAAATTCATGTAGTTGCAGATCATGTGCTTGTCGAAAAGTACATGAAAGGAGATCAATTGGCAATTGAACAGCTTGTAGATCGTTACAAAAATCAGGTTTACAGTTTTATTTTTCATACCATTAAGAATCAGTCTTTAGCCGAAGACATTTTTCAAGAAACTTTTATTAAAGTTATAAAATCGTTAAATCGGGGAAATTACCGCGACAATGGGAAGTTTCTGCCCTGGGTGCTGCGTATTGCTCACAATTTAACTATTGATCATTTTCGTAGAGAAAAGCAAATGAAGATTGTTCCGGGTTTAATGGAAACTCCTGCATTTGCCAATTCTCGTAATTTGGCCGAGAAATCGTCGGAGGATATTATCAGTGAGTTAAATAGCAATGTCGAAATGCGACAATTGTTGCAAAACCTACCGGAAGATCAACGACAGGTTGTTATTATGCGATTTAATTTGGGATTAAGTTTTAAAGAAATTGCCAACTTAACCGATGTGAGTATCAATACAGCATTGGGGCGCATGCGGTATGCAATTATCAATATTCGGAAGCAAATGAAAGAAAAGAATATTCAGTTGGTTTAAGCCGATTGCTGTTTGGTATATTTCAACTTCATAAGCAATTGAATTAGACCAATTACTTCGGCAATTGAATTGCACAGAATCATTGGTAATGAGTTTAGCATAATGCCATAAGCTAGCCATAATGCACAGTTTATGAGGTATACGTTTATCATTACCATCGAAAGATCTTCGACTCTTTTGGTTTTATAGGTCTTGTATACCTGTGGTAGCATGAGTGCTGTGCCGAATATTGCAGCTAAATAGCCTGTAAGGTCTATGATTAATTGGTTGGTCATATTTTCGTTTTTAGTGTACAAAGTTATTATTTTAAAACCCTCAATCAAGAGGGTTAAATAGCTTAATTAAAAAAAATGATATTTTATCTATCCCTTATTATTTTAAGATATTTTTCAAAAACAATATGTTTTTCTTTTTTCGATCTATTGAGAAACTATATAATATTTCAAAAAACGATTTTTAATATGTATTGCCTCTCCAAAATGGAGTTTGGGTGTTTTCATGTAAGTAAATAGAAATTATTAAAATCGAAAAACTTATTTATTTTTGCTTTGTTTAAGGTTAAAAAACTATCAAATTATAACAAATTATGAAAAAAGTTGAAGCAATTATACGCAAGTCTAAATTCGAAGAAGTGAAGTTGGCATTACATGCAGCTGATATCGATTTTTTTACATTTTGGGATGTATCTGGATGTGGAAAAACACGCGAACATCTTATTTACAGAGGTAAGGCTTATGATGCTACCAGTGTTAGTCGTTTGATGTTGTCTATAATCGTACGCGACCAGAATCTGCAAAAAACCATCGATGCTATTATAAAAGCAGCACAAACAGGCGAACTTGGCGATGGAAAAATATTTGTTTCCGATATTGAAGAAACTTATAGAATTCGTACAGGAGAGAAAGGCCCTGAAGCTCTTTATCTAAAAGAGTTTGAAACTCCAATAACTAAAAATTAATTTGTATTTTATCTACAAAAAAGCCACTGAGAAGTGGCTTTTTTGTTTTATTATATTTGTGAAAGTTTTATGGGCTTTTCTAAAAACTCGATTTTTTGAGGCGAGCTAATTTTTAAAACTGGAGTTTACTACTTAAATGAGGTTTTTAAAAATGAAGCTCTACGAAAAAACCCGAAGGGATCAGCGTAGTTAAAAACTGTTTTTCGAGATGCCCTTATCTAAGCTGGTTAGCCATTTGGAAATATTGCTGAGCCTCTTGTGTGCGCCCTTGCTGTTGCAATATCTGCCCAATGAGTTCATAAGCCGGTCCATAACCAGAGCTAACTTCTATAGCCTTTTGTAGATAAGAAAGGGCCAAATCAGGTGCATTTTGCATAATATAGGTACGAGCAATCCAATAATAAGCAGATACATATTTGTAATTGGTTTTAATAATTCGACCAAAACACCCGGCTGCATTGTCGGCCTCGCCTTTGCTGAAGTACGAAATGCCCATCAATTCGAGTATGCGTTCGTTGTCGGGATATATATTACTGTTGCAGTGCTGCATGAGTGCTATACACTCGTCGACCCTGCCAGTTTGTAAATATACTTCTCCCAAATTAGAAATTGCCGATTCGTTGTTTGGGTCAATAGCCAATGCTTTTTCTAATAATACAGCTGCCGAATCGAGATTGCCTTTTTCCTTTTGTAAAAATCCATAATAATCACTTTTGTCGAGGCGCTTTAAAATGGCACATACCGGTACATTGTCAACATTAATGGTATGTATAGTCCCTTTGGGAGGCCAAATACCTTTTTGAAGCTGGTATGGGCTTAGGTAATTGCAAAAAATAACAGCATAATCCCAGTCAAATTCACCCCGATCGTAATAGCGCATATATACAGTGCGAACTTTGGCAGTATCGTTTCTGAAGTAATAGGGTATTCCGGCATTTGCTCCTACGCGAATTTTCTTTCCTGCTTCGGGTGTAATTTTCGAAATTTCGTTTTGCAACAACCATTCGCTACCGTGCTTTAGCGAATTAAAATAATAGTCGGTTTCGTAAATACCATTCATTTTATCGACTCCACCTGTAAACTCATTGTAATAAATGTAAATGATTTCTTTGTTTTTAATTATATGTTTAACAGGGCTGTATAGTGACGCAACAAATACTCCAAGCATTATATATTTATATATTTTGTTGTTGAAAAGCGTAATTACATAGTAAATACCTACCGATGACAGTGCTACCATCGATGGATAAATAAAAGTTAAATGCCTCCACGAACCATATACATTCGATTTCTTTAAAATAATATAAATGATAGGAAATACTACTGCAAAGGTCAAAAAGAATAGCCACATGGGTCTCACTTGCTTTTTAATGCCGGGCAAAAGGATCATTGTTAGAAAGAATCCGATTAGCACTACTGCCGGAACAGTAAGTAGAATGTTTTTTGTGATATAGTACCAAGGTAGTTCATTGGACCAAACTATAGTGCCCTCGTACATTACCTTGAGCGAAACATCGATGTTCGACATCATTTTTAATGCATCAAAAGGGTTTACCAATGGGCTTACCAGTGCATAAGGCCAAAATATCATTCCCAGAAAATAAGCAACTACCGAAATACCCATTAAATAAATGACTCCCTTATTTATTACGGCTAAATTCTCTTTAGAACCAATCGTATAAGGCCATTTGTTAAATAAAATATAGATTAAAGCAAACAAACCTGCATATGGTATAAGTATAAGTCCGCCAATTCTTATTCCTATTGCCATTGCAACACCTACAGAAAACAAAGCTGCGTATTTTATCGAAAACTTAGGCAAACTATCGAGAAACTTGAATAAATAAAGTAGCGAAAATGCATAAGCAAAGGCAAAGGGTACATCGAGGGGGTTGTTGAGCGAATGACCCAGAAATGCTGGTGTTAAAAACATGATGACCATTGCAATAATTGCCGGTTCATATTTTCGGGTAATAAACCTAACTAAAAGACCTGTAAACAGAATGGTGAGAAAACCGATAATGGATGTTAGGAAATGACGAAATTCATATACTTTTTCTATTTTAAAGGTTTTTACTAAAACATAACATACAAAGTCGAATGATTGGCTATAATAGTTAAGTTTGAGTTTTGGATCATTTAGTGCCGAGGTGTCTTCACCTGCGGTTGCAAACCAGTTATAAACCTTAACTGCATGATTGTGGTGCTTTTCTTCGTCGCCCGAGATACCTGCATACTGCGAAAGAATAGCCATAGAAACCAATATGGAAGCTGCAACACCAATAAACAACCATTTAAGCCAAGCTGCTTCTGTGGTTATTGAAGTAATCACTTCTTGTGTATTTTTCAAATTGTTTTTAATTGAAGTAGGTTCAGAATCTGATTGGATTTTTTTGACCTCTTTCTTAAAATTTTTCTTTTTTGAATCCATGGTTTATTGCATTTCTCTGTAAAATTATTGAGCTAAATATATAATTAGTTTATATTCATTGCCTTAGTCTAATGCTTCTACTAAGCTCAGTAACTCAACCGACGGCAATGAAATGTGCTGTAAATAAGCTTTAGCCAAAACTTTACAGAACTATTGTTTTGTATTTATGACCCGAAAATACATTTTTTTTACGAATGTACAGAAACAAAAAAAGTAACAGGGAGGCTGTTACTTTTTAAATTCGTTTAGGAATGAAGGTATTATTTATGTGCAAATTCGCTCGAAACACAAAGTTTCTTGCGACCTTTAGCTCTGCGAGCTGCTAATACTTTTCTACCATTTGCCGATGACATTCTTTCGCGAAAGCCATGTTTGTTTTTTCTTTTTCTAACCGAAGGTTGAAATGTCCTTTTCATTGTATATTATTTTACTTGTTTTTACTCTTTTTATGGGACGGCAAAAGTAAGTATTTTTTTATTCTTTACAAAAATTTTTTTCAAACTTATATTTGAAAATAAATAATTTTTTTTGTCAAAAAGAATTCTTCTTTGAAAGCGTCGGAAAGTGGGTAAATAGTTGTCGTTTCGTTAAATGCTTTTACCTCTTCGTCAAAATCGCCTCCTTTTAAATAAATAATCCCATTTTTCAATGAATTATTCGATTGTTTTGCAATTTTTGGTTTGCACATTTTAACAAAATCGGGAAATGCAGTTACCGCTCTGCTTACTACATAGTGGTATTCGCTTTTTAGATCTTCAACTCTCGAATGAATGACTTCTATATTTGTAAGTCCTGCCTGTTGGGCAATATCTTTGGCTACTTTAATTTTTTTTCCGATAGCATCGTTGAGGGTAAAGTGTACGTTGGGAAACATAATAGCCAAAGGTATTCCAGGAAAACCTCCTCCGGTACCCACATCTAATACTCGGCTGTTGTCTGGAAAATTGAAATACCGTCCAATAGCCATTGAGTGCAAAATATGTCTTTCTTCGAGGTGTTCAATATCTTTGCGAGAAATAACATTTATTTGTTCGTTCCATTGTGGATAGAGCTTTTCAATGGTTTGGATCTGATTTAATTGAAAATCTGTTAAATTTGGAAAATAATGTTGAATCAATTTCATTGATTGAAATTCAAATTTTTGAGGCTGAATTTTTTAGAATATGAAATAACAATTCGCGCGAACGGAAAAGCTGAGCTTTAACAGTTCCAATAGGCAGTTCGAGTTGTTCCGATATTTCCTCATAAGATAGTTCCTGAAAATAGCGCATTTCGACCAGTTTACGATATCGAGGCTTAAGCTTGGTTACGATTTCGCGCATTAATAATGCTTTTTGCTGGCTTATAAGCGATTCTTCGGGATCTAGTTCGTCGGTTTGTATGGGAATAGCTATTACCTCTTCTCCGTAGGTATGCTCGATTGGTACGGTTATTCCACCCCGGCGTTTTCTTATAAAATCGATACAATTATTGGTAGCTATTTTAAATAACCATGTGCTAAAGGCAAAATTTGGGGTATATTGGTTTATGTTTTTGAAGGCTTTGCCAAAGGCTTCTATAGTTAAGTCGTCGGCATCGTCTGGGTTGTTAACCATTTTCAACAACATAAAATAAATGGAGTCGCGATATCGGCTTAGCAATTTAGCATAAGCTTTCTGATCGCCACTTATTGCACTATTGACAAGTTCGAGGTCTTGTTGAGCTTTGTCCGATAAATGTGAATTTATCTCCATCTGTTTTTGGGTCTAAAAAGGTTTGAGCTATATATTCCAAAATTAATAAAAGGAATACATAAATCGTATAATAACGAAATTAGTAATAATTTTTTTTCTCCAAATTGTTTAAGAGATTTTCTAAACACGATAAGTTGGTTTATTGTTCTAAAAATAAAAAGCCCAAGTATAATTTTCCATAAAAATGTACTTGTAATGAGCAAAGTAATAAAAAGCGAATAAAAACCAACCCTGCTCAGTAATTCAATACCAAGTATTCGTTTATGAATCGATTTATATTTTGGAAAAGTTGTGTAATGGCGCTGCTTTTGTTCGACCCATTTGCTAAATGTATCTTTGGCCTTACTTTTTGTGTGTGCAGCAATGCTATATTCAACCCTAACATTGTTGTGTCTAACAACCTCGTTTATAAACAGATCGTCGTCGCCGGAGTTTAAGCGGGCATGACTGGCAAATCCCTTGTTGGAAAGAAATAATGATTTTCGATATGCCAAATTTCGCCCAACACCCATATAAGGTCGTCCATAAATGGCGTACGACATGTATTGCAATGCAATAAAAAAAGTATCGAATCGTAAAAACTTATTCAGAAAGCCTTTCTCGGTCTCGAAACCTCCATAGCCAAGTACAATCGAATTGCCATCGATAAAATGTTGCGACATTGTAGAAAGCCATTGATTACTCTCAGGGCGGCAATCGGCATCGGTCAACAGCAACCATTCGTTTTTTGCCGATTTAATTCCTACAGTTAATGCTAGTTTTTTGCCATGCGAAAATTTCTCGTCTTCTTTTATAAAGGTATAACGCAAATTTTTATATTTTGCCGACAAGCGTTTCAAAACTTCTTCTGTGTCGTCGATCGAACAGTCGTTTACTACAATAACCTCAAAATTTGGATAGTCCTGCTCGCATACCAGGGGTAAATATTTTTCGAGATTTTCGGCTTCGTTTCTGGCACATATAACAATCGAAACAGGTTCTCCAATAGATATATGGCTTGTGTAATTGGGGAAAAATATTTTACAATAGACTCCCCAATAGTAATACATCTGAATTAGAAAGAAAAATCCAAAAAATGATAAAAGTATAATCTCAAAATTCTGTAAACCCCACATAAATAAATTACTAATTACAAATTACTAATAAAACTTAACCTCCCAAAAACTCACCCTTCATCAGGACTGGTACTCAAAATTTTCATTCTCGGTAACAGATGAATGAGAATGTAAAAAAACATCAATAATACTCTACACACGATGCACGATGCACGAAGCACTATTTAATACCTCGCTACAATAGGCATTCTGCGTCCTCCTCCAAATGCTTTTTGCGAAATACGAAGTATTGGGGGGGTTTGAAAACGTTTATATTCATTGAAGTTAACCAATTTCAATACTCTTTCGACAATTGCTGAATCAAAACCTTGGCTAATTATTGCTTTGGCAGATAGTTGTTGCTCAATATATCGATACAGTATTGCATCGAGTATGTCGTACTCGGGTAATGAGTCTGAGTCTTTTTGATCGAAACGCAACTCAGCCGAAGGAGCTTTGGTAATGATATTTTCGGGTATAACTTCTTTGTTTCGGTTTATAAACCTTGCCAAACGGTATACATCGGTTTTGTAAACATCGCCCAATACCGATAAGCCGCCGTTCATGTCGCCATATAAGGTTCCATAGCCAGTGGCTATTTCGCTTTTGTTGGATGTATTGAGAAGAATATTTCCAAATTTATTGGACAAAGCCATAAGCAATACTCCTCGTATTCGCGATTGAAGGTTCTCTTCAGTCAGATCTTCTGATTTGCCAACAAATATTGGTTTTAATGTATGTTGAAATAATTCAAATACATCCTGGATTTTTATAATATCATATTGTATATCGATGATTTTAGCCATTTTTACGGCATCGTTAACCGAATGATCTGACGAGTATTTGGAAGGAAGCAATAGTACTCTTACATTTTCAGCACCCAATGCATCAACAGCCAATGCCAATGTAACTGCCGAATCGATCCCTCCAGAAAGCCCTAATGTAGCTGTTTTTAATTTACTTTTTATAAAATAATCGCGAATGCCAAGTACAAGTGCATCGTGTATTTTTTCTGTCTCAGATTTTTCAATACTTAGTGTGGTGTAATTTGCTTTCAGATTTGCAGTATCGTATATCTGAAAGTCCTCGTCAAACAACTTGAGCGAATCGACAATATTTCCCTTTTGATCGACCACCATAGAGCCTCCATCGAATATAAGATCGGTGTTTGCTCCAGTTTGGTTTACATATATTAAAGGTATTGACCACTTTCGGGCATGATCGCAAAAAATATCGGTTTTTACCTTCGATTTGGAATACGAAAAAGGTGAACCTGCAATATTTATAATCACTTGAGGGTTCTCGGTTGCCAAATGTTCCATTGGCGAAACCGTGTAGAGCTGTGAACGTCCAAAGGGACTCTCGATAGGCTGATTCTCCCACAAATCTTCGCAAATGGTCAATGCAATGGTGTAATTGTTGTATGATATACAGGCAAACTCGTTCGATGGCTCAAAATAGCGATATTCGTCGAAAATATCGTAAGTGGGTAGTAGGGCTTTGTGATGTATGCTTTGTATCTTTCCTTTATTGAGAAAAAATGCCGAATTGAAGAGTTTTTTTCCCGACAAGTTTTTGTTTATGCTGGGAGCGCCAATTATAACAGCTATGTTGTTTGTCAACTCCGCAACACGTTCAATCCAGTACTGGCATTGACTAATAAAACCTTCGTGTTCGAGCAAATCGTGTGGTGGATAGCCGCAAATAGCCAATTCTGAGAATACAATAAGCTCTGCACTTTGTTGTTCGGCCTTTTCGATATGGTGGGCTATTTTCTGAAAGTTGTTTTCAAAATCGCCGATAATATAATTGAGTTGGGCTATGGCAATTTTCATTTCTTTAAAATAAAATCCCCAATTTTAATGATAAGGCCGACAAATTGATTTTATCGCTTTTTTCTTTTGTTATATCAACAACTCCATTGGCGTAGTTTAGACCAAATAAAAAGGCCATATTTCCACCCAAATCATATTCGGCACCTAAACCAAATTGGTATCCGAAATTTAATGTTTTTATAGATTCTGTGACCACTTCGTTCTGAACGCTTTTGTCGCTCGATTCGGCTTTTGCTTTTATTCTAAATTGCGAGTAAACTCCCATATTGGCCGAATACGACAAATAGCCAATTTTTTTAGTTTTAAGCTTAAGTCCCAATGGTATAGTAAGATATTGAACTCGATAATTAACATCCGAACCGGCTGCAATTATTGTAACTTGCTCTTTACCAGAGATGTGAATGTTTGAAGCTTTGGTATAATTGAGTGCTCCACTATATGAACCAATCTGCAAACCCGTGTTAAAGGCGTAACGAGGTGCAAAATAATGGTCAATTATAAGTCCACCGTCGATTCCTATGGCCGCTGAGCTCATTTTTACATCGCGAATATCGGATTGCAACCAACTAATCATGGGGTTTACGCTTATACTCAATTCTGTTCTTCCGCTTTTTTCTTCTTGTGAAAAAGCATTGATTGATACCAATAGTGTTGCAAGGATAAATATTCGTCGCATAATACTTTTTATTTTGAAACAAAAATAGTTGTTTTTTCTTTCTAATAACAATTGTCTGAAAACTTAGGTTGAAATGTTAATAATCATATTTCGCCTTTCCAAATAAAGCAATCGGCAAATGTATGGCTATGTTCAATATTTTCGTTAAATATTCCATATACAGAGGAGCCACTTCCCGACATCGATGCATATATAGCACCCATTTCGTATAGCTGAACTTTTATTTTTTCAATTACTGGATGGTTGGGGAAAATGCTTTTTTCAAAGTCATTTACAATACTATGTTTCCAGTTTTCAAGGGGTTGTGAAATCAGTTTTTTTAGCGAATGCACAGGTAGCGATGGTTTAACTCCTCGGTATGCTTCGGCAGTAGAAACATGTACATTGGGTTTTACCAATAAAATATGCTTTTTTCGAATATTTACATCTATTTTTTCTAGTAATTCGCCACGTCCATGTGCAAAAGAAGGGGTGTTGTCTACAAAAAAAGCACAATCGCTTCCCAATTTTGCTGCATATTCTTTTAATTGTTCGATAGACAGACCCAACTGAAAATGTTTATTTAATTCGCAGAGCATAAAGGCTGCATCGGAGCTTCCACCGCCAAGCCCGGCTCCAGAAGGGATTGCTTTATGCAAATGGATTTTAATTTCGGGTAGTTTATAATCTTTTTGTAACAACCTGAAAGTTTTTACAACCAAATTGTTTTCAATATTGCCTTCTATCAATTGACCGGTAATGGTAAGATCAAGTGTTGGGCTTTCGATAAACTCCAATGCATCGGAAAGGCCGATAGGGTAAAAAATGGTTTCGATGTTGTGAAACCCATCGGGTCGTTTATTTATAATATTTAAACCAATATTAATTTTGGCATTTGGAAATACTACCATTTTATTTCAATTTGAATTATAGTACATTGTGAAATACCTATTGAACATGAAGTTTAAGGTTTCACCTGTTAGTAACATTCTGTTTTTTTTTTATTTTGCCAACAAGTGTTTTCTTACATTTGGCACTCAAAAGTAAGAAAAAAATGGCTCTCAAAAACAACAATAAATCTAAAATACCCGCTGCAACAACAACATTCGATTATGGAAAGCTTCCTCCACAGGCAATGGAATTGGAAGATGCTGTATTGGGTGCTATGATGCTCGAAAAGGATGCTGTTATAGCTGTTCTTGATATTCTCAAACCCGAGAGCTTTTACAAAGAAGCTCACCAAAAGATTTTTAGAGCTATTTTGAATCTTTCGACTGAGGAAAAACCGGTCGATATTCTTACTGTTACCGAGGAATTGAAGAAAAACAAAGACCTCGATGAGGTGGGTGGGCCATTTTATGTGTCGCAACTAACCACCAATGTTGCATCATCTGCTCACGTTGAGTTTCATGCCCGTATTGTTGCTCAAAAATTTATTCAACGTGAGCTCATAAGGGTTACTTCGAACATTCAAACTATGGCATTCGACGACTCTATCGATGTCGACGATTTGTTGGATAGTAGTGAAAATGAATTGTTTAAAATAGCCGAAGGCAATATTAAGAAGGAATCGGTAAAGGTAGGTTCTTTGCTTAGCGAAGCTATAAAAATGATAGAAGATGCTTCGAAGCGCGAGAACAAGTTGAGTGGCGTACCGTCGGGCTACACAGCGCTCGATCGCATGACTTCGGGATGGCAACGCTCCGACTTGGTTATTATTGCTGCTCGTCCGGCAATGGGTAAAACTGCATTTGTGCTTTCGATGACTCGCAACATGGCTGTCGACAACAATGTGCCAGTTGCCTTGTTTTCGCTCGAAATGTCGTCGTTACAATTGGCAAATCGTTTAATATGTTCGATTAGCGAGTTGTCGTCCGAGAAAATAAGAAGTGGTAGTCTGTCGCACGAGGAGTGGAAACAACTCGAAACCCGAATAAAACCACTTGAAACAGCACCAATATATATCGACGATACGGCTGGTATTTCCATATTTGAACTACGGGCCAAATGCCGACGATTGGTTAAGCAGTTTCATATCGGAATCATTATTATTGACTATTTGCAGCTTATGTCGGGTCCTCCGGAGCTAAAAGGTAATCGCGAGCAGGAAGTTAGTGTTATTAGCCGATCGTTAAAGGGATTGGCAAAAGAGTTGAATGTGCCTGTAATTGCTTTGTCGCAGTTAAATCGATCGGTCGAAATGCGTGGAGGAGAGAAACGCCCACAGTTATCGGACTTGCGAGAGTCGGGTGCTATTGAGCAGGACTCCGATATGGTTCTGTTTATTCACCGTCCCGAAAAGATGGGTATTACAGAAGATACCGAAGGAAACTCTACAAAAGGTCAGGCCGAAATTATTATTGCAAAGCATAGAAATGGTGCAACTGGCGATGTGAGACTTCGCTTTAGAGAAGAAATTGCTCGCTTTGTCGATTGGGATGGCGGTTTCGAAGCTCTCGATGGCAATATCGACAGTTATGCTGTTCAAACAGTTGGGTCAAAAATGAATCAAGATTCGGAACCTGTAGTTGCCAGTACGGGCAATAACTTCAACTTTATGCCCAACAAATCGTTCGACGATACTCCGTTTTAAAGTATTACTTAATAATAGAAGTTTCAATAGACGAATACTTGATATTTTTCCATCTGTAAAATCGACCCGTCGAATCGGTTATACCTTTCCAGTCGCCTGCTTTGGGAAGGCTAGATATGCCATCGCCATTTGAATCGCTTATTGACAAGTCGTCTGTATATGAGGTAAATGTAACACCAGGGCCATCGCTGTTTATAAGTCTGGTGGTATCGCATTCGATTCGCATTTCTGCATCTTTGTCGAATTTTAATACGCTATGGTTTCCCCAAAAAACAGATGCAGTTTTTGCCAAAATAAGTTTGGATCCAAAAACGCAAATAGGTACATTGGAAATTAGCCATTCGACACGCCTGTCGACTATTGTTTGGGCATTTAGTTGAACAACATTGTATTTGTTTGAACCTCCCGTTTTAGGGTCATAAAAAATATTTGAATTGTCAAGATTCATTGTGCTATTTATCGAAATAGGCAAACTATTTAATGCCAGTATGTTGTTTCTGATAGAAGTATTTGGAAGTCCCTTGCTGGCATTAATAACTCCGCAAATTTGCTGTAAATTTCCTCCTTTGTTATTTTTAAATGTGCAATTGGTAATTGTAACAAATGTGCTGTCGGCAAGTTCAATCGTTGATGGAGACTCGCCACCTCCACCATAATAAAATTCGCACATATTGAAAACCGACTTTTCTATACTTTCTATTCTAATATTGTTCCAATTGCCGGGTGCTACAAGTTTACTATTGGGAGTATTCCCGTATTCTGGGTCGTATTGTGAGGTAAAAATAATAGGTTCGGAAATTGAACCTTGAGCCGATATATGTCCGTTGTCTTTCAATGTAATAGAGCAACCATCTTTAATTATTATTACAGTTCCATCTTGTATGGAAAGCTCGCTCGTTACAGCAAAATCAGATTTTTCGATAATATATTTATTTGATTTTTTCCAGAAACTAGTATCTGTAATATCTTCTGATATAGGTATAAGGTTGATAGTAAATGGAGATTCAACTTTTTTGCATCCCCCAGTAATTAGAAGAAGTAGAATGGGGTATAAAAATTTTAAAAACATATTTTATTCGAACTTGAAAGTTAAGTTTATATAATCGCCGGTATAAATATAACATTCAAAATCGCAAACATCTTTAATGGTATGTCGTTTTAAATAATTGCCATCAATAACATTGATTTTTTTTCCATCGTAATTGTATTCGGCCTTAAATGAGTAATATTCGTTGACCGGGAGATCAAGTTTCAGTTCTTTTACACCAACAATAGTATCATCCAATTTATTGTTTTGAGTTTCGTCGGTATTGTACTTTCCTTTATATACTGTAACCAGTATCGAGTCGTTCTCGTTATTTAACGTAAGCTCGATACTAATTTCAGTTATTTTACCAGTGTCGCTATTTACATTGATACATTCAATACAATTGACATCAACAGGAACAGCGTCTTTGTTGCACGAATAAAATGCGAATAAAAACAAACATAAAAAGCCGGTTAAATATTTAATCCTTCCCATAATCGTCCCATTTTTTATAATATTTTGTGTCGAACATCCTAGCAGAGGCAGGATAAAACTTAATTCCCATAGATAGTCGGTGAGGCATTAGTTTATAGGCGTTTAACTGCAAATATGAGTATCCGACATTAAATTGCAAACTTTTCATATTGAAATAAAAACCCAAGTCGGGTTGAACGCTAATCGTGTTTTCGGGTTTAAAAGATGCAGATTTGTATGAGGAGATTGTATAAATTGGTCTAAGTCCAATGTAGACTCCTTTTTTGTTGTTTTTATTTTCCGATTTAAATTCAAAATTTTTGATTATTGAAAGATAACTTACATTTCGCGATTCCCAAAACTGATAATAATTATTGTTTTTTTCAAAAATTGTACGGGTTGGAAAAACAGTAAAGTTGATACCAAGTGAGAAATCCATATCGGTTTTAATTTCTTTTATACCAATGTTTATACCAGCCATTAAATCGGTATTGTTAAATGTATTTTCAAAACCAATCGAAACCCTTTTGAATAGAGGTAGTGCATTTTGCGAAGCATTATTGGCTTTCAATACAGATATAATACTATCGTTAGCATTGAAATAATAAGCAACAGTAAGAGGTGTTTCGGTTCGAGATAAGCATTGGCTGGTATTGGCTCCATTTTCGATCAATAGATTGACCATTTGAGTATGTTGATTTTGAATTGCTATTGAAAGAGCCGATTGCTTTGCTTTTGAAAGCGCATTAACATCTGCGCCTTTAGATATAAGATATTTCGATAGTGATACATCGTTTTTGCCCGACGAAATCATAAGAGCTGTAATGCCTCTAATGTCACAACTGTTAATGTCAAATCCTTTTTGAAGAAGAAATTCGATCATTGGCTTATTGTTGTATACAATGGATAGTATAAAGGCATTTAGACCTTCAAAATCTCTGGTGTTTTTATCGACGCCTTTAGTTAAAAGTATGTTAATAATACTGGTGTCGTTTCCAATAACAGCCAACATAAGTGGCGTATGTCCAAATTCATTTTCAATATTGATATTTGCATTGTTTTTTAAAAGCAATATAGCAATATTGCTGTTTTTAGATTGAAGAGCTAACATTAGAGCAGAGAGACCGTTTTGTTGTACTAAATCGAGATTGGCTCCTTTTGCAATCAGAAACTTGCAAATGTCGGCCCTGTCTTGTATACAAGCTGCCATTAATGCCGAAACTCCTTCGTCGGTAACTACATTGATATCGCCACCTTTATCTAAATACTCAACCATAGCACCAACATCGCCACGTGAGGCCGACATTAAAAAATTCAACTCCATTTCTTCAGTAATTTCTATAGAATCTTGATATACTTCTAGCCCCCAACTTGTTGCTGTTGAAAAATATATAAGTAATAATGTCAGCCAAGATTTAAAACTCTTATTCCCCATAACTTTTAAATTTCAAAGCTAATATACGTAAAAATATAAATAAAGTAATATTTTTTCACATATATTATAATACGATTAGTTTAATTTGCAATAGAAAGGAATAATTTAGTACTTGGATATTTTTTAATAAACTAATAATGAGCATAAAAGGAAAAAAAGTTTTATTGGCCGATGATGAGAAATTGAATCAAATGGTGGTTAAAAGGTTTTTGGCTAATTTACAGCTTGAGGTAGAAACTGCAGACAATGGGAAGATAGCTGTGGAAAAAGCAAAAAAAGGTGTACATGATCTTTTTTTACTCGATATTAACATGCCTGAAATGGATGGATACGAAGCAGCTCATGCAATAAGAGAAATTTTTTCAGATACACCAATAATTGCTCTTACGGGTAGCGATTATTCAACAATAGCTGATCAAATGAAGAAAAACGGATTTTGTGATTACATAGAAAAGCCTGTTAATGTGAATATTTTAAATGAGAAGATTCAATTGTGGCTCAATAAATAGTTTATAACTAAATTTCATATTTTTTTAACTAAGCATATTAAAAATATGAAGTATATTTAGACTAAATTTTGAACCAATAAATACTAAATGATATGAAAAGAAAAATAATTACATTAATTGCCATTGGTGCAGTATTGCTTGCGCAAGCACAAATTAAAATGACTTTCAAATCGCATGGTATTAAGGCTGGCGATACTCACGATTTTGTAATTGCCGAAAATATGAACGAAGGACCTGCCGGTAAGAAAATTCTTTGGGATTTTTCTGCTCTAAAACCATCAGGTACAAATTTGACCAGCCACATGTTGAGCTCTCAAAGTGTAGATTCTAGTCAGCAAATTGCTTCGTCGAATATTGTTATTCAGGAATTTGGTAATAATTTTTTCTTCAATGTCAACAATAATGGTATTGAGCAATATGGTACAATGGCTTGTAATTCTGTAACCAAATACGATAAGCCATTTGTGAAAATGAAATACCCATTTACTTATGGTAGTAATGTGTCGGGGTCATATAAAGGAACTCAAACTGGTGGTGGTTCTTCAAGCAATATTAGCGGTACTTATGAACTGTCGGGCGATGCATACGGAACACTTATTTTGCCAGGAAACGTTACTTACGACAATGTATTGCGTGTAAAACAAACCCGTACTGTTAATTATGAAGGTAGTACCAGTCTTATGAAAGAAATAACATACAGATGGTATGTTGCTGGTGTTCGTTACCCTATTTTGGTTGTAATAAAATACGATAACAATGGAAAGGAAACTCTTGCTCAAACAGCATATTATGCACATGCAAGCAGTCAGAAAAGCATTGAAGTTGCAAAAGATATTGTTCCTGTAAGCAATGCTGGTATCGATGTTGCTCCAAACCCATTTGAAACAGACTTTACAGTAACATACAATATTGAAAAAGCCGGAAAAGTAAAAGTAGAGCTCTACGACAATATGGGACGTTTCGTTTCAACATTATTAAGCGAGAAACAAAAAGAAGGTGTTCAAACATTGTCAATTAATGCTGCAAAAGTAGGTATTAAGGAAGGAATTTATATTCTGAAAGTTTCAATAGATGGAGTTTCGGCAACCAAACAGATTGTAAAGTTGTAAAAACAACAAAAAAGACTAATAAACAAAAAGCGAATCAATTCCGATTCGCTTTTTTGTTTATTAGGTATAGGCTTTTAGGTCGCCTTCGATTTTATTGAAATATATATATTTATAATTTGTCAGGGGTGTTTGTTTATATATTTATTACAACTATGGAAGGCCTATTGATTATTTCGGTCAAAGTGTACAACTCATTTCGGAGCAAAGTGTACAACTCAAAAGGTATTGATTTGTGGTTGTAAATATACTTATTTTCTCTTTCTAAGAGAGTCTCCTTTTAAATCAAATCGATGTGCATTAACTGCCATTCTGT
>CAMDBI010000037.1 GCA_945889005.1 Bacteroides fragilis | reverse complement strand
TGGTTATCTTAGCTGCCATAAAAGATAGTGTTGCTCACCTCAATGGTGATGTGTGTTTTTATTTGTTTGACACCACTAAGATACTCATTAATAATATATTAAGCAAACTATCTTTTACTTTTTTTAGTTTAAATCGCTCGTTTTAGGTACAAGACAATAGCAAAGCTATTAACGAATGGATTTTGCAATCCGATTACGACTATGAAACAGCCGAAGCAATGGATAAATCAACAATAACATCAATTGTAACTTTTTTAAAATCTGAACTACAACAAAAAGGTATTAACTTAAATGGCATAGCTTTGTTTGGTTCACAACTTATGGGAACATCAAGTCACGATAGCGACATCGATTTAATAATAGTATCAGATCAGTTTCGCAACAAAAATATTTTCGAGCGTGCCGATATTACAATGGATGTCGAAATTAAAGCATTAAAGAAATTTCGTATTCCTATGGACATCCTCAAAATGACAAATAAAGAATACACGCAAAGCCTCGATAATAAACAATTTTATGCTCAAATGGTTTGATAATTACCACACAAAAAACTGCCCGTAAATAAATTTCAATGATTCTTTTACCTCAACAGCTCGTAACGGCTTACATCTAAACGAAGGAAAATAAAAAGCAATATTGTGAAACCCCACAATGAAGAACCTCCATAGCTCATAAATGGTAGCGGAATGCCTATTACTGGCAAAATTCCAATGGTCATACCAATATTTACTACTACATGAATAAAGAAAATGCTTGCAACACTATATCCATAAACGCGGCTAAAAGTCGATTTCTGTCGTTCGGCAAGAAAGATAATACGCAGTATGAGTGCGCCAAACAATCCTAAAACAATAAAAGAGCCCACGAAACCCCACTCTTCGCCAATGGTACAAAAAATAAAATCGGTACTTTGCTCGGGTACAAAATTATACTTGGTTTGTGTTCCTAGTAAAAATCCTTTTCCAAAAAAACCACCCGAACCTATCGCTATTTTCGACTGGTTTACATTATACTCCGCTCCTCTGAGATCCGATTTCTTGCCCAATAGTATTTCTATACGTTCTTGTTGGTGTTTTTCCAACAATTCGTTAAAAAAAAAGTTTACAGAAAAAGTAAAACCAACCGCAATAAATAAAAACATAACTATTTTTGGAATATTAGGTGTACGTTCAATCAAGGCTTTTGTGACCATATACACAAGCGATATTCCTATAGATATTGAATAAACAAGCAGACTAGAGATATTTGTTCCAAAATATTTATTAATAAGTTGAAATATCGATACTAAAATAGCTATTAGAACCAATGCAGTTAAAGGATCTTTTAATTTCCTATTCAGAAGTCCTATACTGAAAAGTGCCAACAAAGTAACAACAATAAGAATGGTTAACTTATCGACCAATAGCGCCAAAACAAGCAGAAAAATAAGAAGAAAACCGAAAATTAGAAATTCTCCAGGAAAACCTTCGCGGTAAAAAACAATAAAAAATGCAAAAAACACTATAATTGAGCCAAAGTCGGGCTGAAGCGCTATAAACACTGCTGGAGTAAATGTTATTAAACCAGCAATTAATATCTGCTTAATATTGTTGAGCTTAACATTATATGAGCTAATATACTTGGCTACCGCTAGCGCTACTCCAATCTTCGAAAATTCGGTGGGTTGAAGACTAAAACTCCCAATTTGAAACCATGCACGTGCACCATTGACTTCTTTTCCAAAGAATGCTACGGCAATAAGCATTATAATTGAAAAAACAAATATGATGTTTGCAAAAATCAGGTAAAACTTAACATCAATAAAAAGCGCCATTAAACACATCGCTATAGCAGCAGAAATCCAAAGAATTTGTTTCCCGTAACGCTGGCTTATGTCAAAAATACTCGAATGCTCTTCAGAGTATACGGCAGCATATATATTGAGCCAGCCAATAAAAACCAGCATAAGGTAAAGCATAATACTTACCCAGTCGAGATCTGAAGCTATATTAACGTTTCTTCTCATAGTCCATTACTGCGTTTATTAGTCTTTCTTCCATATAAGGTCTCGAAATAGAATCGGTCAGGTATTTCTCAATCATCAGACTTGCAATAGGTGCAGCCCAAGTAGCACCAAATCCGCCATTCTCTACATATACTGCCATTGCTATTTTTGGATTGTCTTTTGGCGCAAATGCAATAAATATCGAATGATCCTTTTGCTCGTGAGGATTTTGAGCAGTACCCGTTTTCCCACAAACAATAATATTGGGCAATTGAGCTATCCTTGCAGTTGCTCCTCCTGGACCATTTACAGCCATTTCCATACCATGAACTATTTCTCTGAAATACGAAGAGTCAAATGCTGTATAATGTTTCTGTGTAAATGCTGCTCCAATTTCTTCGTTTTGCCCAATCATTTTTACAACATGTGGGGTATAGTAAAAACCTCTGTTAGCCATGGTGGCACACATATTAGCCATTTGAAGAGGAGTTATTCCCAATTCTCCCTGTCCAATAGACAATGAGCGAATAGTTACCCAACGCCAACTATTCTTGCCATATATTTTATTGTAAAACTTGGAAGTAGGAACATTGCCCGACAATTCGTTGGGAAAATCGGATCCAAGTTTTCTGCCAAATCCAAAACTCATTACATCTTTGCGCCAATGGTCATATGCGTTGTCTATATTGCCAAATTTCGGATTTTCAATAATGCGCTTATGCACATTACAAAAATATGCGTTACACGAGTTTGATATAGCATTTGGCAAATCTAATGGAGTAGCATGTTGGTGACAACCCAAGGTAATAGATCCTAAGTGATAGCCTAGTGAACAGCCAAACCGAGAATCGGTAGTTATGAGTCCATCTTTTAAACCTATAAGCGCATTCACCAATTTAAAAGTCGATCCTGGTGGGTAACTTGCCATCAATGCACGATTGAAAAGGGGTTTATCTTCGTGGTTGAGCAACATTCGAAAATTGCGCGATCGCACACGACCTACCAAAAGATCAGGAGCATAGTTGGGAGCCGATACTAGTGCCAGTATTTCGCCGGTCGAAGGTTCTATGGCAACTACACTTCCCCTAAAACGAGCCATGAGTTTCTCGCCATACTTCTGCAACTCGGCATCGATAGTTATGGTAAGGTTTTTGCCTATTACTGCCGCTGTATCGTAACGTCCATCCTGATAAGAACCTTTAATGCGGTTGTGTACATCGACAATAAAAATATTTACACCTTTCTGGCCTCTCAAATCCGATTCGTAAGTGCGTTCAACACCGCTCATACCAATGTAATCGCCTATTTGATAATATGGATTGCGCTTTATGGTTGAGGAATCGACTTCTCCAACATATCCAAACAAATGTGCGGCAATAGGAATATTGTATTTGCGAAGTGTACGAGGCAAAACAAAAAAACCTGGATATTTATATAATTTCTCCTGCAAGGTGGCATAAGCAGTATCGGAAATTTGATATAAAAAAGGAGACGATTTATATCTCGAATAATTTCGGGCTTTTTCTATGCTTTTTATTACTTGTTGTTTGGTAATATTGAGCAATTGGCAAAATTCAACAGTATCGAACGAGCGCAATTCTCTGGGGCTAATCATTAAATCGTATGCAGCTTCGTTACATACGATAAGTCGGCCTTTGCGATCAAATATAAGACCACGTGCCGGATAAATAGTAACATAGCGCTGAGAATTATTATCGGCCGAAGTTTTATACGAATTGTCGATTATTTGAAGATAGAACAACCTACCTACATAAATCAACAATACCAGTACAACCAGTCCGCCTATAATATATTTCCTTACAGCAAAGGGATTCATGTTTATTTCCTATACATAAAAAACTGACTAATTACTATAAATAATACTGTAAATAAGGTGCTTAATATTACTCTAAGAAAGGTGTGAAAAAAATCGGAAAACCGAAACATTTCGAGATAAAACAACATGAAGTGATGCACAAACACCATTATTAAACTGTAAATAATGAACCATCGCAGACCATAGTAATAAACACGTGGAAAAGCTGACGATTCGTAACCATCGCGAGGTGCAACAACTTTCAATATACGAGGTCTGAGAAATGCAACTAATACACACGACATGGTGTGCATACCATATGTAAAAGAAAAAATATCGATAAAAAGACCTAAAAAAAATGAACTCAATACTAAAAACCAACCTGGTGTGTTGAAAGGCAATAATACTATAAAAAGCAGGTAAAAATAGGGATTGATATAGCCACTTAACTGAATATCGTTAAAGATTGTTACCTGTAAGGCAATAAGTAATATAAAAAGGATGCTATAATTAATCAAACTCTTAATCATTCAAAAACTCTTTTTCTAATTGTTCTTTTTCACTTTTTCTCAAACTTTTGACAATATAAACATGATTAATGTTTTTGAAATCTGCCGCCAACGCAACATCTATTTGGTAAAAATTTCCGCCTTTTATTTTATAGTCCGAAACATAACCCAAAATTATACCTTCGGGGAAATAGCTCGAAAACCCACTGGAGATAATCGTATCGCCTTTTTTTACATTTACATGAATTGGAATCTCATTAAGTGAGCCTGTCTTGTAATTAACACCAGGCCAATCGAACGAACCAAAGTAATTGTTTTTCTTAATTTTTGCACTTACTTTAAGGTTCCTGTTTAGCAATGAAATAGCTATTGAATATCGATCCGATACCGATACTATAATACCGACTACTCCGTTTTGGGTAATTACCGACATTTCTTTTTCTATGCCATTAAGAGAACCTTTGTCGAGAGTTATATAGTTGTATTGCTTGTTTACAGTGTTATTTACTATCTTGGCCGACAAATAGGAATATTCTTGTTTCGAAATAGTGTCTTTTATTGTAAACTCTTTCAATTGGCTTGTACGAAATATGTTATTTTTTTCAATAATATTTTTTAAACGAGTATTTTCTTCCGAAAGCTTTTGGTTAACGTCTCGCAATGAAAAATACTGTAACATATTGGCTCGTTTTTCGGCATAAATACCGATCGTATTTTTTACAAAATTTGTATACCGGGTGTTCTGATAGTTGTTGTTGTTGACCAACAGCACAAGACCAACCGATTCGAGCAATATAAATAAAATAATTAAATGGTACGAAACCAGAAAACGCAAAAAATTGTTCATTGTTTATGCTATTCTACCTCATCAGGAACGAAAACCTGTCAACATTTTTAAGAGCAATACCAGTACCTCTAGCCACTGCATGAAGAGGATCTTCTGCAACAATAAACGGAATATTGATTTTATCGGTCAATCGTTTGTCTAAACCTTTCAACAAAGCTCCTCCACCGGTTAAAAATATACCTTTGGTAACAATATCGGCATAAAGCTCAGGAGGAGTCTGTTCAAGTACCGATACTACGGCAGCTTCGACTTTAGTAAGCGATTTGTCGAGACAGTGTGAAATTTCCTGATAAGATATAGGTATCTCGATAGGCATAGCCGTCATAAGGTTTGGACCGCGTACAATGTAGTCGGCAGGCGGATTTTCGAGGTCGGGCAATGCCGAACCTACATTTATTTTAATTTCTTCAGCTGTACGTTCGCCAATTCGAATATTGTGCTGATGACGAAGGTATGCTTGAATATCGGCAGTAAATCCATCGCCGGCAATACGTATCGATTGGTTGCAAACAATGCCTCCCAATGCTATAACTGCTATCTCGGTTGTACCTCCACCAATATCAACTACCATGCTGCCTTCTGGAGCTTCTACATCGAGACCTATACCTAGAGCTGCTGCCATGGGTTCGTATATCATATATACTTCGCGGCCACCGGCTGCTTCCGATGAGTCGCGAACTGCACGTATCTCAACTTCGGTACTACCCGATGGAATACAAACTACCATTTTTAACGAAGGCTGAAACCATTGATTTTTCTTGTTCACCATTTTTATCATGGCTCGAATCATTTGCTCTGCAGCGTTGAAGTCGGCTATTACACCATCTTTCAATGGTCTAATGGTTTTTATGTTTTCGTGGGTTTTGCCGTGCATCTGGCGTGCTGTTTCGCCTATTGCTATCAATTTTCCTGTTTTCTGATCCATTGCAACAATCGATGGTTCGTCAACTACAACCTTGTCGTTGTGAATAATAATTGTATTTGCCGTACCTAAGTCTATGGCTATTTCCTGCGTTAAAAATGAGAATAAACCCATGAGCGTTTTTGTTTTTATATTTGATTATTGTCTTCTTTCTTCCGACTCTCGTCTTCGGTCTTTCAACCTTTATCTTTTTTATACTGTGTCTATTGTCTTGCGACTAACATCCTCTTTATCAATGCTTAAAATGTCTAGTGCCTGTAAATACCATCGACATCTTGTTATTGTCGCAAAATCCGATTGAATCGTTGTCTTTTATTGATCCTCCGGGTTGTATAACTGCTGTAATTCCAGCTTGGTGAGCTATTTCAACACAGTCGGCAAATGGGAAAAAAGCATCAGATGCCATAACCGATCCTTTGAGTCCAAATCCAAAGCTAGCTGCTTTTGTAATTGCCTGACGCAATGCATCGACCCGCGAGGTTTGACCTACTCCACTTGCCAAAAGTTGTTTGTCTTTTGCAAGTACAATGGTATTTGATTTTGTGTGTTTCACTATTTTATTGGCAAACTCAAGATCTGATATTTCCGGTTTCTCAGGTTGACGTTTGGTTACTATGCGCATATCGGTTTCGGTTTCGGTTTTCAAATCTTTATCTTGCGACAATATGCCATTAAGAATCGAACGGTATTGAACATGCGGCATATTAGCTGTTTTTTGAAGCAACATAATGCGATTTTTCTTTTGCATTAGAATGTCAAGTGCTTCTTTGTCAAATGAAGGAGCTATTAAAACCTCAAAGAACAAGCTATTCATAAGCTCTGCGGTTTCTTTATCGACTTTTACATTGGTAATAATGATACCTCCAAAGGCTGAAACCGGATCGCCAGCCAATGCATCTTTCCATGCATCTACTAGTTTTGGTCGAGAGGCCAATCCGCAGGCATTGTTGTGCTTCAATATTGCTAGTGTTGTATCCGAAAATTCTGAAATAAGATTTACAGCTGCATCAATGTCGAGCAGATTATTGTACGATATTTCTCTTCCGCATAGTTGCTCGAACATCTCATCAAACTTACCATAAAAAACACCCATTTGATGAGGGTTTTCGCCATATCGAAGTTGCTTATGATCTTGAACACTAATTTTGAGTACTGGTGCACAAAAATCTTTATTGAAATAATTAAAAATTGAAGTGTCGTAGTGCGACGAAATATTGAATGCTTCTGCCGCAAACATTTTCCGGTCGTGAAGCGATGTTTGACCTTCTTTTTCGTTGAGTAAAGTAAGTAAATCGGTATACTGTGCTTTTGATGCAACTATAAGTATATCGTTGTAATTTTTTGCTGCGGCTCTAATTAGCGAAATTCCACCAATATCTATTTTTTCAATAATAGATGCATGATCGGCATTCGAAGCAACTGTTTCCTCGAAAGGATACAAGTCTACAATTACCAAATCAATTTCGGGTATTTCGTATTGCGAAAGTTGATCAAGATCCGATTTGTTTTCGCGACGAGCCAAAATTCCTCCAAACACTTTTGGATGCAATGTTTTTACACGTCCTCCAAGTATCGAGGGGTACGAAGTGAGTTCTTCTATAGCAGTAACTTTAATATTTAGCTTCTCTATAAATTCTTTTGTCCCTCCTGTTGAGTATATTTTTACCCCTTGTTCATCTAACTTTTTTACAATCTGATCAAGATGGTCTTTGTAGTAGACCGAAATCAATGCTGATTTAATGCGTTTTAACCCACTCATCCTTTTCAATATTTAATCCATAAATATCACAAAATTATTAATTATATTGATATAAAGGTGTAATTTTTTATTCATCATTTTTACACATTTTTCTGACTATCATTTTTACAATTATATAAAACAACAATACATGAAGTATAAACCTTCTGAAATTCGTAACCAATCGATGCAATATAATATATCTGAATCAAGAAAACTTAAACTACCTGCGATTTCTTTGGGTTTGTATTACAATTTTGTCGGTTTCGATGTATTTGAAAAGTTTTATAACCCAACTCGACAACAATGTGGCTTCGATAGGCAATTTGAACTTTTCGAAAGATGAATTGCTGGTAATTGAAACAACATTGAAATAATAATTAGGTATCAATGTCGTTTAGTTAACATTTTTCTTTTTTACCCCCATCCCCTAAAAGGGTGATAATGAAGTCCCCTTTAGGGGTTTTAGGGGTAATTAAAAAGTTGATATTTCTTAACTAAACAACATTAAATTAGGCATATAGATTTGTCCAAAAAAGTTTATGTCAATTTTTAAACATTTACTTTTTCTATTTGTTAAACAATAAAAACAAATATTTAAGTACCTTTAATACTTCAATATTTCAGAAATATTGATCTAACAAAATAATTTTTACACGTAAGAAAGATTATCAAAAAACCATACTTGAATTGCACATTTGAAAAATGAAGTAAAAAATGTTGATCATTCATATAATAAAACGTATCTATAATAAACTTACTCCACCAGAAGGCTGGCGGTTGCCAGTATTTTTAATTTCTTCAATAGCAGCTGGGTTAATAGCCTATTTATTATATGTTTCGAAAGCTTGGTCTTATGTTTCGGACAATCCTCAAACTTGTGTCAATTGTCATATAATGGCTCCGCAGTATGCCACCTGGCAACACAGCTCGCACCGAGAAGTTGCAACTTGCAACGATTGCCATGTACCACACAACAATGCTCTCAATAAATACTATTTTAAAGCCAAAGATGGACTGCGCCATGCATCCATATTCACTCTAAGAGCAGAACCGCAGGTTATATTCATCAAAGATGCAGGCAAAGAAGTAGTACAACAAAACTGCATTCGTTGTCATAGCACCTTGATCGATGGATTTGTAAAAAACAATGTTTCGCAATCGATATATCAACATAAAGTCGATAGACAATGTTGGGATTGTCACCGAGAAACTCCACATGGTAGGGTCAATAGCATTTCGAGTGTGCCAGGAGCGCGTGTTCCATTGCCCGAAAGTCCGGTGCCAAATTGGCTAGAAGATATTATTAAAAACAAACCCTAGAACAGTTAAAACTACGGAAATAATAAAAATTTACAAGCATTAAATATTTATCTGATATGAAAACAATAAAAAATATTATTAATGAAAAACCTTGGTTAGCATGGGTTTTTTATGGAACAACTATGTTATTGGTTTTTCTTATTGGCTTATTAGCTTCGTCGGTTGTAGAACGCAGGTCTGAAGCTTTATATGCTTATTCATCTAAAATGCCTTCCGATACCTTTATTTCCGACAATAGCTATTGGGGTAAAATGTACCCACGAGAATACCAATCGTATCTGAAAACTTCAGATACTTCATTTCGCAGTAAATACAATGGTGCTGCAACTGTCGACCTGCTTTCAGACAATCCTAGTATGGTTATTTTATTTGCAGGCTATGCTTTTTCGAAAGATTATAAACAGGCCCGGGGGCATTATTATGCTGTTAACGATGTACTTAATTCGCTTCGAACAGGCGCACCTATGAAACCCGCCGACGACAAAACCCCAGCAACTTGCTGGACTTGTAAAAGCCCTGATGTTCCTCGTATGATGATAAAAATTGGTGTAGATAGTTTTTACCGTACAAAATGGAGTGTAATGGCAAAAGAAATGAACAATTTCATTGGATGTGCCGATTGTCACGATCCTGCTACTATGAATTTGACCATCACTCGTCCGGCCTTAATTGAGGCATTCGAACGACAAGGGAAAGATATAAGACTGGCATCGCACCAAGAAATGCGCTCGTTGGTTTGCGCCCAATGTCATGTTGAATACTACTTCAAAGGCGAAGGTAAATACCTTACATTTCCATGGGACAAGGGTACTACAGCCGAAAATATCGAAGCATATTACGACTCTGTAGGCTTTGCCGATTGGACACATCTATTGAGCAAAACACCTATGATAAAGGCTCAACACCCCGACTATGAATTATATTCTATGGGCATCCATGCACAACGAGGCGTTTCGTGTGCCGATTGCCACATGCCATACAAAAGCGAAGGTGGTCAAAAATTTACCGACCATCACATTCAAAGCCCTCTCAACAATATTTCGTCGTCGTGCCAGGTTTGCCATCGCGAAAGTGAAGCTGAGCTTACCCGCAATATAAACGAACGACAAGATAAACTAGTCGAAATACGTACGAAACTCGAAGAGCAACTTGTAAAAGCCCATATGGAAGCCAAATATGCATGGGACAATGGAGCAAACGAAGCTCAGATGAAACCTGCACTTGCCGAAATTCGTGCAGCTCAATGGCGCTGGGACTTTGCTGCAGCCGGGCATGGATCGTCGTTTCATGCACCAATTGAATTGTCGAGAATTGTAGCCAATGGAATAGACCGTGCTCATAACGCTCGACTAACTTTATCACGTGTGCTAGCATCTATGGGCAAAAATGAAAGTATTACTTTGCCCGATATTTCTACCAAAGAAAAAGCTCAACAATACATTGGTCTCGATATGGCCAAACTGAATAGTGCTAAACAAGAATTCTTAAAAAAGTAAAAAAAATGTTTAAAATTTCAAACTCAAATTTAAGCTTGGAGCTATCTTTTTGGAAGAATAAGATGCATTGATGCTAGTTAAATCGAGTATTGGTGAGGCTCCCATATAAATTTTAAGTTTTGGACTGTTTGCTGCTAATTTATTGTTTTTATTGAATATATGTTTCATTGCAATAAAACCGCCCCAACCGCCAATAGTAGAAGTGGTAAGAATAAGCTTCGAGTCTATTTCATCGGTAGCTAAAATTCCGAGACCTGTTCCAATAAGCCCTCCGGCAACTGAGCCCACGAGAGTAAGCAATCCTTGACCCATGGTATAATCGTAATTTTTGGCGTAATAATTGCCCAGATACAAACCTCCTATTCCGCCGGCTGCAATAAATGATGAATATACTTTAAATTCGTCGGGTTCAAAATAATTAACAATTGTCAATGCCGATATAGCTCCTAAAATGCCACTATTGAGCGACACATAGCTATCGCCAGTATCGTAAACATTTTTAGAAGTTACATACTTTGCAAGTGCCAGGCCCGCAAAATTGCTTACTAAATAAGTGGCAGCTATTTTCTTGTCGGTTTCGACATTATTGTCGTACAATCCGGCAGAACCAGCAATAAGTAAGCCAAGCACAGAACTTGCATCGCCATATATTTGATAAGCCGAAGCCTGACCAGCTGTTAATCGGTTGTTCCGAGCATAAAAATAACCAAGTGTACCTTCTCCTATACTTGTACACATCGATATTCCCAACGAAGTCCTTTCGTCTGTATCGAAAAACGACGATGCTGCCATACCATGAATAAAACCGCGTGATTCGCCATATATTCCAAGCCATGCCGATGCTACCGATACAGGTTCTTTTCTGGTCAAATAAAAAGGCACAACAAACGAAGCGCCTACTGTAAACATATATGTTGCTATTGCTGGTCGGTCGGTCAATCTGAATATTGAAATAAGCGATGGGCCATATAAACTTAAGCCTCCTATTGTGCTTGAAATAATTAAGGTTGTGCGCCCTTCTTGATCGACACTATATTCAGGTGCTTTTTGGTTTATTGAAGTGATAATTTCTAATAATAAACTTTCTTTTTCGATTTGAGTCAATGCTTTTCTTTCGCGAAGCATTTGTTTGTCTGGCTGGTACGATATTTCGAGCATATAATTAGAGTCGTTTACCTGAAAAAGCAATGCTTGCTTAAATCCTTTGTAATTAATGAAATAACTCAATTTCTCGTTAAGTTTATTATCAATTATTTGAATTTTTCCTTCGTTATCGAATGGAATCTGTATTTCCTGAGAAAATACATTCCATTGACTCATAAATATAAAAAGTATAACTAATCGCTGCTTCATTTTTTAGCGCTTCGAATTGCAACAAAATAATTTAATAAAGATACATCCTATTATAGGTAAAAACAAGTAACATTTACAATTGTTAAATAGTATACAAGTACTTATTTCAATAACAATATATTACGAAAGTTTGTTTCTTGGATCTCGCATAGTTGTCCAATTGATATATTTTTAAAAAGTGCAATTTTTTCATAAATAGGACGAATATCTACATTCGAATCGTCGGTTTCGATAAAAAAGGCATTATCGGCAATAGAACATATTGTATTGCTCAATTGGTCGACATCTCGTAGCACCGCTTCGCCAAACGACAGGTAAAACCCATGCTTTACGAGTTGTTGAGCCATTTGAATACTACCTCTATACCCATGAACAATCAATGGAATAGACAGTTTTAAGCTTGATTTTATTTCAATAAGTTCATTGTAGGCTCTTACACAATGAACAATAACTGGTTTGTCGAATTCTGAAGCTAATTCGAGTTGCTTTATAAAAGTACTTTTTTGGGTATCGAAAGGAACCGAAACATTTTTGTCGAGACCACATTCTCCAATTGCTTTTATATTATAGTTGCCTATATTTTTTCTCATTTTGTTAAGCAAATCGAAAACGCTAGTTTCAGCGATATTCCATGGATGTATGCCAATAGAAACAAAAGTAGAAATAATAAAACTGTCTATATCATTGACATTAATATTTTGCAAACAAACAATATTGGGGCTAATGCATTGTTTATGTGTATGTATATTAAAAAACTTCATATAATAGATGGCGGTAGTTCGTCAAAAAAAGTTGTTACTTCTTGTGGCAATGATCTGAATCGAACACTTCCATGAAGGTATTGCTCTATAAGTAGCTTTATACTATACGTTCCCAATCCACGCCCATCGCCTTTTGTCGAAAAAGTACTTTGAAATATTTGCAATTGAATTTCGTAAGAAATATAGCGTAGATTATGAATAGCAATGGTAAACATATCGTTGACCGATGAAGTAGAAATTGAAATATTATCTCCACTTTGTGAAGCTTCTATAGCATTTTTTAAAATATTAGACAAATCTAATGAACCATCCGATTTAAAAGTAATTATAAAATCGTCCTTGAGTTTTTCAGCTTTTTGATGATTCGTCAAAGGCATTTTAAAAAATTAATTTAGGTAAATGAGGTTAGATTATAGTAAAATTATAAAAAATAAGGACATTAAAAGAAAACATATCTTAAAAAAATTTGTTGATAAAGTTTTGTGCATTATTCTAATGTTTTTTTTAACTTTCATTTATTATGAAAATATTAAAAAGAGTGTTTGATTTTTATATTGAAGGTTTCAAGTCAATGACCATTGGGAAGAAGCTTTGGGCAATAATATTAATCAAGCTTTTTATTATGTTCGTGGTTTTAAAATTATTTTTCTTTCACAATTTTTTGGGTTCAAAATTTGAAACCGACGAAGAAAAGAGTAATTACGTGTTAGAACAATTAACAAAATAAATATACTCCTTATGGAATCGACAATCGACATGTCAGTAGTAGATTGGTCGCGGGCTCAGTTTGCCTTAACGGCCATTTACCATTGGTTTTTTGTGCCACTTACACTTGGTTTGAGTTTTATAGTGGCTTTTATGGAAAGCATTTATGTCAAAACCGGGGATCCGGAATGGAAACGAATTACCAAATTTTGGATGACCTTATTTGGTATAAATTTTGCTATAGGTGTAGCCACCGGTATTATACTCGAATTCGAATTTGGTACTAACTGGTCTAACTATTCGTGGTTTGTGGGCGATATATTTGGGGCACCATTGGCAATCGAAGGCATTATGGCATTTTTTCTCGAATCGACCTTTATAGCCGTTATGTTTTTTGGGTGGAACAAAGTGAGTAAAGGTTTTCACCTCACTTCTACCTGGCTTGTAGCTATAGGTTCTAACCTATCTGCACTGTGGATATTGGTTGCCAATGCATGGATGCAATTTCCGGCAGGTATGCACTTCAACCCCGATACAGCCCGCAACGAAATGACAAGCTTCTGGGACGTACTATTTTCGCCCATGGCAATTAACAAATTCCTTCATACCATTTCATCGGGCTATGTGTTGGCATCGGTATTTGTTGTTGGAATATCGGCTTGGTTTTTATTGAAAAAAAGAGAGGTAATTTTTGCTAAAAGAAGTATGGTTATTGCGGGGGTATTTGGAATAATATCGTCAATATATATTGCCATTACCGGCGATGGTTCGGCTCGTATCGTAGCCGAAAAGCAACCGATGAAACTGGCTGCCATCGAAGGTCTGTACGAAGGTCGTACCAATGCTCCGCTTGTTGTATTTGGCGTGGTGTCGGCACACGACTCTACTGGGTCGCAGTCAGAGGCAATGAAATTTAAAATTGAAATACCCAATCTGCTTTCTATATTGGCTTTTAACAATTCCGACGCATTTGTTCCCGGTATAAACGACCTAATCGAAGGCAATGCCTCGCAAAACATAATGTCGGCAAATGAAAAAATTGAACGTGGCAAAATAGCACGTCAAACTTTACGAGAGCTAAGAAATGCCAAAGATTCTAACAATATTGCCCGCTACGACTCTGTCAAAACTGTGTTTATGGCAGATAGTTTTCAGCAATCGTTTTTCAGATATTTCGGGTATAGTTTTTTTAAAGATACCAAGAGTCTGATTCCCAATGTCCCAATATCTTTTTATAGCTTTCATTTAATGGTTGGTTTGGGATTCTATTTTATCATATTTTTTGTAATACTATTGTTGTTTGTTTATAACGAATTGGTTGAAAAAAACCGATGGTTCTTGTGGCTGGCATTATTTACAATTCCCTTGCCATGGCTAGCATCGGAGGCCGGTTGGGTAGTTGCCGAAGTAGGTCGTCAACCATGGGTAATACAAGATTACTTACCAACCATTGCTGCAGTTTCGCGTATTAATGCCGAAAGTGTACAGATTACATTCTGGCTTTTTGCTATTGTTTTCACGGCTTTGCTTATTGCCGAAATTAAAATAATGATACATCAAATTAAAAAAGGACCCAATCATTAAGGAGGAAAAACTATGTTCGAAACATTATCGCATTTGGAATTGCAGCAATATTGGTGGATAATAATATCGGTATTGGCAGCTTTATTGGTCTTTTTGCTTTTCGTACAAGGTGGACAAACACTTATATACACCCTTGGAAAAACAGAAATGGAACAAACCATCATTGTCAATTCATTGGGACGAAAATGGGAGTTTACTTTTACAACTCTAGTAACTTTTGGAGGAGCATTTTTTGCATCTTTCCCCCTGTTTTACTCGACAAGCTTTGGAGGAGCATACTGGGTTTGGGTTGCTATACTTTTTTGCTTTGTAGTACAAGCAGTTGCTTACGAATACCGCAGTAAACCACAAAATTTTTTAGGTAAAAAAACATTTGAAACCTTTTTGTTTATCAATGGAGCTTTGGGCTCTTTGTTGCTTGGAACGGCTGTTGCAACCTTGTTTACAGGCGGAAACTTTTTGGTAAACATGACCAATATTACCAATGAAGGCGACAATGTAATATCGCGATGGACGACCCCTTGGCATGGCTTGGAAGCACTTCTCGATCTTAGAAACTTGGCTCTTGGTTTGGCGGTCTTTTTTTTGGCAAGGGTATTGGCTATTCTATATTTCATGAATAACATTGAACATACCGAAATCATTGCCCGCTCGAAAAAACAATTACTCTTCAATGCTCTGCCATTTGTCGTGTTTTTTCTGGCTTTTGTAATCTCAATATTTTTGTCTAATGGTTTTGCGTACCATCCAGATACCAAGCAGGTTTATTTAGAAAAATTTAAATATTTTTTCAATATGATAGAAATGCCTATAGTAGGTGTATTGTTTTTAATTGGAGTGTTGCTAGTGTTGTGGGGTATCGCTGTTTCGCTGTTGAAAACAACCAAAAAAGGAATCTGGTTTAGCGGCATAGGTACATTTGTTACTGTACTTGCGTTGTTTATTTCATTAGGTTTAAACAATACAGTTTTTTATCCATCGCTTGCGAATATTCAAAACTCTTTAACAATAGAAAACTCTTCGTCGAGCAAATATAGTTTAACAGCCATGAGCTACGTTAGCCTAATGATACCTTTTGTAGCTGCTTATATGATTTGGGCTTGGCGTGCCATTAACAACAAACCCCTCAACGAAGAAGAGATGAAGACCGAAGGGCATGTTTATTAATTACTAATGAATGGAACCCATATTTAAGAAGTAACTCATAATTTTAATTTTTAAACTCATAATTCAAAACTATTTATGACATATTTACCCGAAATCCTATGGTTTTTAACTTGGCCTATATTGATAGTTTTTTCATATTATTTGATAAGATTAGCCATGCAGCAATTTGAAAAATTAAAAAAAGAATAGAAGGCATTGTATTTTTATTATTGGCTTTTATTTTGTTACTTTAAATCTCATTTCGAAAAATATGCCAATATTGCCTCAAATACTATTAGACGACGCATGGTTAATGCCTTTTAAAGATGTTATAATTCGCAGATTGAGCAAAGCCTCGTCTCTCGAAAAGCAACTTTGCGGCTCGAAACATTTGCGCGATTTTGCAACAGGTCACTTATATTACGGTTTACATAAAACTCCCGAATCGTGGATATTTCGCGAATGGGCTCCCAATGCAACAGAAATGTATCTCGTTGGCGAGTTCAACAACTGGAAAGTCGAAAGTGAATATGCCCTTAAAAAACTTTCAAATGGAAATTGGGAAATACAATTACCACACAACAAACTATCGCACCAACAGCAATATCAATTGCTTGTAAAATGGCAGGGAGGCGAGGCTCATCGATTGCCATCGTATGGCAATCGCATGGTTCAAGACATTAACACTAAATCATTCAATGCTCAGATTTGGTATCCCGACTCACCTTACCAATGGAAACATAAAGTACCCGAACTGTCAAAACCACCTATGGTTTACGAAGCACATATTGGCATGTCGTCCGACGAAGAAAAAGTATCGAGTTTTTGCGAATTTCGCGATATGGTTTTACCTTATATTGCAAAGTGCGGCTACAATGTTATTCAGCTTATGGCCATTCAGGAACATCCATATTATGGCTCGTTTGGTTATCATATATCAAATTTTTATGCCGTATCGTCGCGATTTGGCACACCCGACGATCTGAAATCGCTTATAGACAAGGCGCATGGATTGGGCATTAGGGTAATAATGGATTTGGTGCATTCGCATTCGGTCAAAAACGAAATGGAAGGCCTAGGAATGTTCGATGGAACAGGGTTTCAATATTTTCATGAACATCACAGGCGAATGCACATGGCTTGGGATTCCCTTTGTTTCAACTATGGCTCGCCCCAGGTAATGCATTTTTTACTTTCCAATTGCCAGTATTGGTTAGAAGAGTTTCACTTCGACGGTTTCCGTTACGATGGGGTTACCAGCATGTTGTACTACGATCATGGTCTGGAGCGCGATTTCACTGAGTATAAATTTTACTTCGATGGTGGGCAGGACGAAGATGCAATCGCATATTTAATGCTTTCAAACAAATTGATTCACGAGATACGCCACGATGCTCTTACTATTGCCGAAGAAGTAAGCGGTATGCCCGGCATAGCTACTCCTTATCTCGATGGCGGGTATGGCTTCGATTATAGACTGGCAATGGGCGTTCCCGATTACTGGATCAAAATGATCAAAGAAAAGGCCGACGAAGAGTGGAATGTATCGCAATTGTACAACGAACTTATTAGCCACCGAAAGGACGAAAAAACCATATCGTATACCGAATCGCACGATCAAGCTCTTGTAGGCGATAAAACTATATTTTTTAGGCTATGCGACAAAGAGGCTTATTTCAGTATGGAAAAAAGCAGTCAAAGCCCAATTATTGACCGTGCAATAGCTCTGCATAAAATGCTTCGACTTATTACCATTGCAACTGCTGGTGGTGGTTATCTCAATTTTATGGGTAATGAATTTGGGCACCCCGAATGGATCGACTTTCCTCGCGAAGGCAACGGATGGTCTTACAAGTTTGCTCGTAGACAATGGCAACTGGCTTACAACCCTATGCTGAAATACGGTTTCATGCTCGAGTTCGACAAAGCCATGATTGAGACCATAATCGACCACAATATTTTTTTAGAATCTTTCCCAAGTCTTATACTTGCCCACGAAAAAGATCAGGTATTGGCATTTCGCAGGGGAGATTTAATATTTGTATTTAATTTCAACCCTTACAACTCCTATACCGACTATAAAATTGCTTCAGAACCAGGCAAATATAAAATGCTGATCTCCTCCGACGATGATACTTTTGGTGGCCTAAACCGTGTCGACAAAGAAATGCTCTACTTTACTTCTAACGATGGGAAAATAACAACTTTCTTAGACAACTATCTAATGTTGTATCTTCCTGTAAGAACTGCTTTTGTGTTCAAAAAATATGAAACGAAAAAGGTATATGGGTGAAATACTGAGTCAAAAATTTGACTTTATCTAATTCTCAATAAAAATTTATTGTTAAATATTTTTAAATTTAATATGAATGCACTATCATTGCCTTCACCAAACCAAAAAGATTACTACTAACTAAATATATGACTAACTTATTAGGGAGCTGTTTCAAAAGTCTTTGGATTTTCTGACAGCTTCCTTTTTTTATTCGATTGTGTTACTTGGGTTTTTTCCGATTACTTGCTTCCAAAAAGCGAATTGTATTTTATAATTGAATTTAGATCATTCTTCGGTAATCTTTACAAGCGGTATCATTTTGTTGAATATATCGATATCATATTCCCCTCAAATTGTAGACATTGGCCCTTTAATTTTCCAAATTCTTCTAGTTTATTAAAATCTGTTATTTAGGTCTCTCTTAAACTCATTATTCATAACTCACAACTACCTTGTAACCATTGTGTTTCCTTACGTTCATCACGTTTCCATTGTCAAAAATAAGGTATTGACCTTTAATTCCCAACAAATAGCCTTCTACAGTTTCCATTTTTTCAATATCTACAGAAACAACTTTTTTGGGATATCCCTTTAATGGATAGTTTATCGTGGTTGGTTGTTGGTCAATTAGAAAATACTGGAGCAATTCTTCAGGCATATTATTTTTGGCCCTTTCGACAGCTTCTTTCAAACTAAGATCTTTATTATAATCGGTCGTTAGCATGAGGCGCCAATTGGTTTTGTCGGGAAAATAGTTTTTTAATGCAACCTCGATAAGTCCGGCTGTGTATCGATTGGGTGTACAGGCTATTTTTACAGCCATACCAGCCCCTTGATCGATCCAACGTGTTGGTATTTGTGAGCTTCGTGTTACACCAACCTTTATATCGCTCGAAACTGCAAGATATACAAAATGTGGTTGTAAGCAATGTTCCATGGCATAATCCATATCGCGAGCTATGCCTTCGTGTGCCCGACAAAGCTCGGGTCGCAAAACACACTCTTCGTTCTCGGGCGAGGAATCGAAGCAAGGGTAACAATAACCTTGTCCGTAGGTCTTTTTGATGCGAGCACCACATCCAATACAATATATTTCGCCAGAAAAGGAAATTTTCAAGGTTTTGCCGACCATTTCGTTCATCGAAATTGAACCTCGATCGGTTAATAACGAGTAAGTGGCTACTGTCAATAGTTCGACTGGCATTTTTTGAAGGTTGACTGTATGTTGAGGCATTTTACAAAAATTTTTTACTTCTTTAATAATATGTTTTTTTACCTTTTCCCAAGTAATATTACTGTTAATCGCAATAGGTTCAGGATCTTGATCGGCATTGTTGAAATATAATAAACTTCTAAAAATATGAAAAGTAGTTTGGTTTTGATATTTTTCCAAATAAAGCTCTAAAAGCTCTTTCAAACGTAACTTTTGCAACAAAATGTAAATATCGTAAAAATCCTTCTTACGACCTCAACCTGCAACTGTATTAAGCTTCATGGGCGCAATGTTCTCAATATCTAGCATTCTGATTTCATCTATAATTTTAAAAGGTCTAATAAAAGGATATTTGAATCGAATAAAGTCGACTTTAACACTATTTATGGAACAAATAAGGGTTTGAGGCAATTGCAAAGTTGTAGTAAATTCAAAATTATATATTAATTGAGGTGCTAATATATTTGTATCAAAATCATTAACTGTAAATAGATCAATATCTATCGATTTGCAATGACCCAATTGCAATGCTAAAGCTATACCTCCAACCAACACAAATTGATTGAGGTATTCTTTATTCATAATATCTTTTAATAATTCCAGTGGCTCAATTGTTTGGTAGTATAGCATCGGAATTTATTTAAAGAAATATTAAAATAAATACTGCAAAAATTTAATAACCGATCGTCCATATAGCGGATATTTTTTAGTATTCATTTTATATTTGAAATCGCATAATATGCCTTTATTATTTGAAAGTCATGTAAATTTCCCATATTCATAACCCTTTCGACAATAAACGCGTCATTCTTGTCACAGTCTATTGTTTGAGTGTTAACATCCCAAAATAGGGTTTGTGTCAATTGGAAAACTATGTCATTTTTTTCTTTCATACTACAAATTTAAAAATCTTATACCGGTTTAAAAAAACATTTTTATAATAGATTTGATTTTAATAGTTTTACGCCCTAAAAAACAGAACAATTTTTTAACTTGTAAGATTAATGAATTCAGAGATTTAGAATTTAGAAATTTTAACAAAACTTAAAAGCAAAGAAACGTTCATATAACATAATTTTAGGCTTTTAAAAAAAATGAGTATTATGAAGAAAATTATTATTCTTTTCAGCATTCAAATTTTATTTAGCCTTTCTGTTCTCCAAGCTCAAAAAGGTCACGAAATTAAAGTTAAAATCATTCCTTTCAAAGACACTACAGTTATTCTTGGTCATCACTTTGCCGGATCGATGTACCCCGACGATACCATTCGTTTAGACAAAAATAGTAACGGAGTTTTCAAAGGAAATGAACCCCTTCCACAAGGTATGTATTTGGTATTTTTGCCAAACAAAAGCTATTTTGATGTTATGATTGGCGAAAACCAGCATTTCTCGGTCGAAACAGATACCAGCGATTTGTTTCGAAAAACAAAATTTACAAAAAGCGAAGAAAATACTGCTTTTTACAATTATCAGTATTTCCTGAGCGACAAACGTAAAGAAGCCAACGAATGGGTCGAAAAAAGAAAAAATGCAACAACTGAAGCCGAGAAAAAGGTGTGTACCGAGAAACTCAAAGTACTCGATAGCGAGGTCAAAGCATTTATCGAGAAAAGCATCAACACCAACCCTGGTTCTATGTTTGCAGCATTTGCAAAAGCAACAAAAGAAGTAGAAGTGCCAGACCCGCCCCGCGATACACATGGAAACATTATCGATTCGGCATTCCAATATAAATATTACCGGTCACATTACTTCGACAATTTCGACATTGCAGATGTTCGTTTACTAAGAACTCCTTTGTACGAGAACAAGGTTAAAACTTATATCGAAAAGGTTGTTCCTCAAATACCCGATTCGATTTACCCCGAAGTCGATATGCTTATTGCCAAATCGCGTACTTCGCCCGAATTGTTTAGATACATGCTTGTAACTCTTTTTAACCTTTATGGACAAAGTCAAATAATGGGTTTCGATGCAATTGCTTTATATATTGGCGAAAAATACTATATTAAAGAGGCTACATGGGCAGATACTGCTTATATCAAAAAACTAAAAGATCAAATAGCCATACGTACACCTCTTAATATTGGAAAGGTAGCACCCGACATTCGTTTGGTCAATGTTCCTAATCAGCATTTTATCGAAGCAAAAGATAGTGTTCAGCTCAAAAAAAACCCCTATATCGGTAATTTCTTCAACTTATCGGAAGTTAAAGGCAAATTTATTGTATTGGCTTTTTGGGAATCTGATTGCGGACATTGCAAAAAAACCATTCCCGAACTTCATAAAGTATACCAAAAAATTAAGGATAAAGGTCTTGTTGTAGTTTCGGTCCATATGTTAGGAGGTGAAGAAGGTAAAGAAAAATGGGTTAACTTTGTAAACGAACACAAACTTACCGATTGGATAAATGCCTGGAATCCTTATGATTATGCATATAAAAAGTCATTTGATATTACAAGTACACCTGTAATTTTTGTACTGGACAATGATCATAAAATAATTGCAAAAAGAATTGGTACAGAGCAGATTGAGGATTTTATTACTCATTACGAAAAACAAAAAAAATAATATACTAAAAAATAAAGAATGGAGAAATCAATCAAACTTGTGCTTGAAGATGGTACTGTAATGAAGGGTAAATCGTTTGGAAGTGAAACTTCTGTTTCGGGCGAAGTGGTTTTCAATACAGCCATGACAGGTTATCCCGAAAGCATGACCGACCCATCGTATAAAGGTCAAATAATGGCGCTTACTTATCCCTTGGTTGGAAACTATGGAGTTCCAGGAAACGATCAAGAAGATGGACTACCAAAGTTCTTCGAATCGGATCGTATACACATTTCGGGTTTGATTATTTCCGATTATTCAACCGAATATAGCCACTGGAACGCTCAAATGAGTCTTTCCGATTGGCTCAAGAAAAATAATGTCCCAGGCATTTATGGAATCGACACACGTGCGCTTACCAAAATTCTTCGCGAAAAAGGAACTATGCTCGGTAAAATTGTTGTCGACGAACAAGATATTGACCTTTACGACCCCGGTAAAGACAATTTGGTAGCACAAGTTAGTACTAAAGAGGTAATTACTTATGGATCGGGCGATATTCGAATCGTGTTGATCGACTGTGGAGTAAAATACAATATTATTCGAAATTTAGTCAAACGTGGAGTTACTGTAGTTCGTGTTCCATGGGATTACAATTTCACCAAAGAACAATACGATGGGCTTTTTATAAGCAATGGCCCAGGCGACCCCAAGATGTGTGTCGATACTATTAAACACATAAGTTCTGCCATGCAAAGCGACAAGCCTATTTATGGTATATGTTTGGGCAATCAACTTTTGGCATTGGCAGCTGGTGCCGATACATACAAGCTCAAATATGGTCACAGAAGCCACAACCAACCTGTGTTAATGGCTGGAACAAAAAAATCGTATGTAACTTCGCAAAACCATGGTTACGCCATCAACAACAATACCTTGGCAAAAGACTGGGAACCACTGTTTCTAAACCTCAACGACAATACCAACGAAGGTATTCGACACAAAACAAAACCTATGTTTTCGTCGCAATTTCACCCCGAAGCAACAGGCGGACCGGTCGATACCGAGTTTATGTTCGATCAGTTTATCGATTTGGTTAAAAAACACAAAAAATAAAAGATGTTTTAAACGCAAAGTCGCTAAGAAGCAAATAATTATAATTGCACCTTAGCGACTTTGCGCTTATTTAAAATACTAAATTATTTGCTTTTCCTTTGAAATAGTTTACATAGGAGTGTAAATAAAGGGTATAGGCACAATACTAGCATAGTCTTGTCCCATTTCCAAAAGATCTTCGTCGTCCGACGGATAACCCCAATTAACCTTAATATCGAAGCCTTTTGTAAAAGGTTCCTTAAAAGTATTAATTAAAGTGTATACCATTTTTGACGATGATGTATTAAAATATTCGAGCGATAATGTCAAAACAGTTGATTGATTGGGATTTTCGGCATATTCCTTGATCCATTTCAATATTGGCTGATAAAAACTCACACTATCTTCGGGACGAGAATGCCCCGATAGCATAAAAATACCTTTTTCTTTATCCAATACTACTTTGGGAGTAATATTTGTTGCTTCAATAATTAATGGGCTCATAAATATTATAAATTTATATATTTCTTAAAAAAATTCTACTCCTAGCATCGTCACATCGTCAAAAACCGATTTATTGTCACTCAGTATGTGTTGAGATGCAATAATATTTTCAATGTTTTTTTCAATAGGCTCGAGATTCGATAATTGCTTCTCAATGGCAATGGTACCATAAGCCACTTCATTGTCTTCGACAACCTCTACTAAACCATCGGTATAACATAGTAATTTGGTAGTCTGATTAATTGTTACGGTTCTTTTCTTTATTATAGGTATTTCGTCGAGCATACCCATTCCAACACAACCATCTTTTAGTAATTGTAGTTCTTTAGTCTCTGTTTCATACAAAATAGGGGGGTTATGACCCGCGTTGATAAATTCAAGTTCTTTCGAAAGATAATTGTATTTAGCTATAAACAATGTAATAAACTTTTCGCCGTTGGCACTACTCAATACACCGAGATTAAGCTTTTCGATCAAGGCCGTAAGTGATATATCGTGAGTAAACAAAGCTCTAAGTGTTGCTTGAAAATTGGACATGAGCAAAGCCGCCGAAATACCTTTGCCCGATACATCGGCAATGCAAAAACCTATCTCATTGGTTCCTAAGTTAATAACATCGTAATAATCGCCTCCTACATCCATGTGAGGATGGTAAAAAGCTGTAATATGAACTTTCTTGTTTCGCGGCAATGTGTCATTCTTAGGAATCAACATCGATTGCATACGCGAAGCAAGTTCCATCTCTTTCTTTATAGCTATTTGGCGTATACTTTCTTGAAACAATCTAATATTTTCAATAGCTACTATAATAATATTGGATAAGGTTTGCATAAAATGCAAATGCTTAATCACAGGGCTAATTCCTTCCCCTTCTTCGTCGATATCGCCAATAAGAACAAACGCCAATGGCTGGTTGTTGTTATAAATTGGAATAATGATGTCGAATGGTATTAGACTTGAATTATTTATTGAGGTAATGAAACTAATTTCATTAAACTTAAGCAAATCGTTCTCGACATTTATATTATTTTGCCAGTTGTCTTTAACTCCCGAAACTAATATATTTTGCCATTTTGAACCATCATATTTAATTATAATGATTTTCCCGATATTCAAATCGTCTTTTAACAACGATTCGTAACGTAACAAAAGTTCGTCCTGAGTAAGGTTTTGGTTTATAGCTTGTGTTATAGCAAGCAAAGCATTCAGTTTGAATGTCGAAACTTTAAGCCTTTCAGGAATATGACCGGTCATTATTATATTGTTTTTAAAAAGACAATAAAGATATAACTTTTTTAGAAAACAAATTTAATCTTCCATTTTATTGCCACAATATCGATAAAATATTGTAATAAAATAAAGCTAAAATATTATTATATTTCAAATAAAATAATTTTTGAAATATACACTTTTTTAAACTCTAATACTTGAAATAAAATACGATACTCTCATATTTTCAAAAATACATAAATACTTATTTTTCAAATATGTACGCTTTCAATATTCCTTAACAATCAAAAAATTAATATAATTAAAAATCTATGTAAATATGTATATATCGCTGTTATTTCTGGAGTTTTATTATTTATCGATTCTGTAAGTTACCAAAGTTTTAAATCGACATGTAATTTTTCTGCCTTTTATTTAATAAGTAAAAAAATTTGAATTATATTTCGACCATCAATTTCTAATAAATCAATTCTAGAAATGTTCGTAACTAAACATTTTTTTCAAACGTAATTCTCAAATCTTTTTAGTATTTTTATAATTATTGTATTTAGTATTAATCATTTTTTTCTTGAAGAATTTTTATTTAACATATATTCTTGTTATTGTATACTTTAGTAATGCTTTTACTGAAGTTTATGAACCTGTATTCAATGTTTTAGATATAAACAACGGCTTAATTACGGGCAATGTATTTGATATTGTACAAGATCATCAGGGATATGTTTGGATAGGAACATCTTATGGTTTAAGTCGATACGATGGATCTGCAACCAAAAACTATTATTATAATGCAAAAGATGAAAATACAATTCCAAGCTCTTCTGTCAAATCGATAGAAGTTGACAAATATGATAATATATGGATAGGAACGCTCAATGGATTATGCATATTTGACAAAAAGAAAAATAAATTTTACCGATTTAAGGAGGAGAATTCAGAATTATTATCAAATATTATTGCAGATTTTTCAATTACAAATAATGTAATATGGATCATGTCAGAAAATGGCATAAATTACGCTAAATTCAATAAAGACCTTTCTAAAATAGAAATTAAAACCGCCTTTAAAACACCCGACCCCTCCAATGTTATAGAAATTGGAGATAATAAGTATATGTTCAAAAAGAAAGATTTTTATAAATTTTCATTTGACAATGTTAATAATAAGCCAATTATATATGATACCCTTGAGACAAACATAGTTAATGTAAAAAAAATATTACAATTAAGTGATAAAAAAATATTGGCAATTTCGCAAACAGACGGTTTGTATTATTTAGAAAATGAAACAATAAAAAAAATAAATAGTAATAAGGCTACATATTTTCCAAGTGTTTTATGTGCAAAAGAAGTGTCGAATAACAGGTTAGTACTTACAACAACCCAAGGTATTTACATTTCAAATAGTATTGATTTTGAAAATATAAAATTTGAAAAATTGAAAAGCCAAATTTTTAATCAATACGATATCTCGATGGTCGGTGGTAGAGTCGTAAATATGAGTAAAGATGGCACTATTTGGGTTGGCACATTATCAAATGGCATATTATCGTTTAACATAGAAAATACTTTATTTAAAAACATTATTATTCCCAAAGGGGAAAAAGAAAATGAATTTACATTCAATAAAATACGAGCAGTTGTTGAAGATTGTAATGGCAATATACTAATAGGTACAGACGACCGTAAACTAGTTAGCTATAGTCGTACTAATGAGCAGTATACATACCTCAACAATCTGCTCGATAAAGCAAAAATAAGCGGGAATCAAATAATTTGTATTTGTGAGAAAAATAAAAACACATTCTATCTTTCAATATTCGGATATGGTGGAGGAATTGCCGAACTTGAATGTAAAAATGGCAACTATCAAGTAAAAGATTACTTTCGTATAGAAAATATCATTTCATTAACATTAGCTAAAAAGGAAAATTATATTTGGGCAGCATCAAACAAAGGTTTGCTAAAAGTTCAATTTATAAAAGGAAAACACGATACTCTTTTTATTAATAATTACCTTAAACATAAAAATAACGATATACCTACAAAAGTTGTAGTTATGAAATATCATCCGAACAATAAAAGTTTATTGGTTGGAACTTACCAGGGATTATATTTGTACTATCTCGACAACAACGATTTGCCCTATAAATATTCAAGATTTGTAAATGAGTCAACAAATAACTATTCAATATCAAACGATGAAATTAGAGATATATTGGTTACTTACGATAATCGAGTTTATATTGCAACCGACTATGGAATAAACGAACTAATATTAAAAAACGACACAATAGCACAGTTTATTAATTTCAATACAAAACCCAATATGCCCTCTCATAAATCGATGGCACTTATTGAAGATCATAACAAAAATATTTGGATTAATACTTATGAAGGTCTAATTAAATACGACTATATAAACAATAAATATAGTATATATAACAAATATGATGGTTTGAGCAATAACGAATTGCATTGTCAAGCCCAATGCATCACAAAAGATGGGATGATTGTAGTAGGAAGTACATTTGGTGCCAATCTATTTAATCCACAGAAAAATACTCCAAATAAAGATCTGGCAGTACCTATTCTAACTTTATTAAATATAAACAACGAAGACATTGAGATAAATACAAAAATAAATGGACAATTTTTTTTAAAAAAGGACATACTTTACACCGATTCAATAACCTTAACTCATCATGAAAAATCGTTTAGTATATCGTTCTCGGCATTACATTTTACAGCACCTCAAAAAATAAAATTTAAATATAAACTCGAAGGATTTGATAACGATTTTATTATAGCAAAACCAAACGAGTTAAAAGTCTCATATTCAAATTTGAATGGTGGCGATTATAAATTTTTATTAATGGCAAGCAATAACGACGGAATTTGGAACGAAAAACCTGCCGTTTTGCATATTAAAGTTATACCCCCTTTGATCGAACGATTGTGGTTTAAACTTACCTGTTTATTATTTTTTATAATACTTATTTTTATATTTTTTAATATCCGTATCAGATCAATAGAAAAGAAAAAAATAGTAGAAGTACGCACCAAAACACTTTTTGAGGCAAATAAAGCTTTGTTAGAAATTAATAAAACCAAAGATCGTTTGTTCTCAATTATTTCGCACGATCTGAAAAACCCTGTCGGAACAATCAACGGATTTTCAGAATTGTTACTTTCAAAATACGACAAAATTAATGACGAAAAAAGAAAAAAATATGTTACAAATATTAATTCCATAAGTTTTAATCTTTTAGCTCTTGTCGATCGAATATTGCAATGGTCTCGTTCGCAATTGGGTGCAATTACTGTCGAAAAACACAAATATGATATCTCTGATCAAGTAACAAAGTTGGTACATCTATATGCCAATCAAGCTCATATTAAAGGTATTGAATTAATAAGCCATATTGAAAAGAATACTATAGTGTTTGCCGATTTTCATATTATAGATACCATATTGCGAAATCTTATTTCAAATGCCATAAAATTTACTAAACATGGAAACGTAAGCATTTCTTACGACCTAACAACAAGTGTACTAAAAGTTGCTGATACAGGAGTGGGAATGAGTGCCGAAAAAGCTTCGAAAGTTTTTTTAAATAAAAATAAATCGCAATCGGGAACTACTGGCGAGCATGGCACTGGATTGGGTTTAGAAATATGTAAAGATTTTATTACCCTACATGGTGGCGAAATTTGGGTCGACAGCCAATTAGAAGTGGGAACCACAATTAGTTTTAGAATTTAGTGTTTTCGTTGGTTCCTCGCTCCCATGGGCTATATGGATGGGCAAAATAGACTTGTATTTTTGCATCTTTTGTTAATACAGAATGGTCCATCATTTCAATACCATTGTCGTGTGTCATCGTTAAGCGCATAAACTCAGGAATGGTCAACAATACTTCGGTGAGGGCTTTTCGTACGTCAATAGGTTTTCTACATATTAATTTAACGATTATCACAAATCTTGTTACTCGCTCAACCATTGTGGCTATAGCACTTTGCTGCTCTTTGCCTAAACTGGCACTTTTCTTTTGCTAATTTTTGGCACTGTAAAGTTGCTAATTACATCTTTTTATTTTCTAATCTCTTACAATCCTAAAAACAAAGTGAGAACCCTAAAACGGGAACTCACTTTTATGTATCAAATACAAAGTTATTGCTTTACAAACTTGCTAATCATGGCATTGCTATCATCAATCAAGCGAACAGAATAAATTCCATTTGAAAGTTTTCCAATATCAACCTGACCATTGACAACTTGTTTATTTAATACCTGCTTTCCTTGCAAATCAAAAATAACAACCTTTGCATTGGTTGAATGTGTGTAATAAATATTCAATTTATTAAACGCGGGATTGGGATATATTAAAAATTCGTTTTGTTGTACAGATTGAAAACCAGTAGTTTTTTGTATTGTCATTTTAAAACTTGTACTATTTGTACAAAAGTTTCTATCTCTGGCAGTAATTGTTATTGTTTTGTTTTTAATTTCCAATGGGCTATTTCCAGATATAGATCTTTCTTGATTATTAAACACAAAACCATTTGGCAGACCTGAAACTAAGTATGACAATGAATCATTAGTATCCTGATCTTTAAAAAGGTCAGGTAAAGAAATTGTTACATTAGTATTAATGTTAAACGATGTATCTTTTAAACTAGCAACATTCACTGGCATATGATTAGATATAATTATTGTATCCTTAGTTAAAAAAGCTTTTTCCATACTGGTATTAAAAACAATGATTGGAGCAAACGAATCTTTTATCTCTCTGACGGTTTCTTTTATTGATGCCACATCAGTAGTAGTAACATGCATTAATACAATATACTTGGGATTAATGTGTCTTTTCACAAAATCCCTTTGTTCAGGTGTTCTCCAATAGCCACCGTAACTTAAAAATGCCACATCAATGTTTTTATCTTTTAAGTTAAATCCTGAATATTCTGTTGTGTCTTCAAAAAAATTGTCGCCAGTATGGAATATGCGCAATCCATCTATATCTGCAACATAACCCACATTATAAGTTCTGAAACTAATAGCATGGATTAGGTTGTACACAGTTAACGGAATACCATTGACTATGGTATCAATAGATTGGTATTTCTCTGGGTTAATTTTAATTAATTGGCCTGATAATGATGATTTTGTTATACCATTAATAATGTCAGCTTGAGCAACTATTTTAGCTTGTGGGTTATTGGTTAAATAATTGATCATCATTGTTTGGTCATAATGATCAGAGTGGTTGTGAGTAATCAAAAACAAGTTAGCATTAGAAAATTGTTCCTTGTTACCCATAATTCTATTACGAATTGCAGTATCTGGATATTACGGACTATGCTGACCCCACCTTCCAAAGGATAAATCTCGCCGAATTTCAGTTAAAAATGGCCAAAAATCGGCTCAAAACACACTAGATTTCGGACTATACTGACCCCTTTTTGCGGTGGCGGCGGCTTTATTTCGG
>CAMDBI010000036.1 GCA_945889005.1 Bacteroides fragilis | reverse complement strand
TGTTAACGTATTACCTTTCAATTAACTCATCTAAACAAAATCTTAGTTTATTCCAATTAACGTAACGAACCGCCGTATACGAGAACCGTACGTACGGTGGTGTGAGAGGCGCACTGGTAGCTTTAGGCTACCAGCCGTCTACTCGATTGGGCGCTGGTTTCTTTATTAATTTCCATTGTAATCAAATTTTTAAAACTAAAAATAAATTTTCCATGACCCGATTGGGAAAATCTTCATTTGAAGTACATCTATAACTTCTTTCTTATCTGCATTGTATCTTTGGGTCAATATATTATCCTGATTTGTTAAATTTTGAATATCAAAAGACCATTCTTGCGATATGTTCTTTAGATTTTGTCTGTATGACATTCGAAGGTCAAGCCTAAAATAATCATTAAACTTAGATTTATAAGCATTGTCATAATCGTAAACTGCTTCATTTTTTGCTATTGATTTTTTCAAATCTATTGGAATATACCTTTTACCACCAGCCGAAACTATTTTGAAATTAATTGATAACGCATTGTTTTTTACAGGGATTTCATAACCAGCAAGAAAATTCAATGTGTAATTTCCGTTAAAGGCGGTATTTCGCCAAATTTTATCGCTGCCCTGATACTTTGAATCATATATTGAAGCAGTAAGCAAGTAATAGAAATTATTGCTTAGAAATTTTTCTATTGTAAATTCTACACCTAAATTCTCTCCTTTCCCCTTATTTACAAGGCTATCACTCGTTGCATTGTAAAAATCTGCTCCATAGTTTAATGTACTAAAATATGACAGTCCTTGTTCAATAGGTATATTGAAAAGGTTTTGATAATAACTCTCGATTTTTATTCTGTGGTTTTGTGTTATTAAATAATCATAACCAACAACAAAATGATGACTTTTAGAAAATCCTAATTTATCATTGGTATGAATGTATTTATTTTCAATAGTATCAATCAGAGTTTGTTTAAAGTATATTAATTGAGGTTGTATCTGACCATGTAAACCATAACCAAAACTAAAGCTCTGTTTAGAGTTTAAAGCATAATTTATGCCTAACCTTGGTTCTAGCAATTTTGTATTATTTAGTGCATACAATTGGCTGTGAATACCTAAGTTAATGGATAAAGCATCCGTAAAACGATGCTTTAATTGACTAAAAGCTTGATATAGGTATGTTTTTCCCTGTGAATTAGTATTATGGGTGTAATTACCAGTTTTAGAATCTAATACATCATCATAAAAGTTAAAATCATATAATTCAGCAACTATCCCTATTTGAAAAGTATTTTTAGTGTTTACTTTAAGTATATATTTTGAAGAGGCTGCATATTTGGTTTCTGAATAATTGTCATTATAAAAATTAAAAAAATTATTGCCCAAAAGAGAATCTACATCGTTAAATGAATTGGTATAGCTTGTAGAAATAGATGATTCAATCCTACCTTTTTCAGAAAGAAAATATTTATTTGTCAAACCAATTACGCCCATTTTTGAACCATAGTTAACTTTTGTACCAGGAATCATATCGGATGTCCAACCGCTACCTTTATCCTCTGCGAGATTAATGCTACTGTTACCTCCTATTCCAAAAAGAGAAAACGTACCAAGTTTTTCCGTTGGCATAAAAATCTTGAATGACAAATCGGAGTATTTTGGGATACCTCCAACATCAAATAAGCCCATTTCATTCATCAAATCCATCATTGTATAGCGGTAATTAATCATATATGAGCTTCCCAACTTTTTAGAAATAGGACCTTCTGCACCCAGTTCGTAACCATTAAAGCCCATTTGCCCCACAAACTCATGTTTTTGTCTATTCCCGTTTCTCATTTTTAAATCAAATGCACCTGATATTGCATTTCCATATTCTGCGGGAAATGCACTTGTGAAAAAATCAGAGTTTGAAAGTTGATTATTATTTAGAATGCTAATAGGACCACCTGTTGTGCCAAATGTGCCGAAATGATTCGGGTTTGGAATAACAACACCATCTAAACGCCATAGAAGACCTGTTGGTGAATTGCCACGTATTATTATATCATTTCTTTGGTCGCCTGCAGATTGAACGCCTGCATAATTTGATGCCATTCGTGCTGGGTCACCCCAACTACCGGCATATTTATTTGTTTCTTCAATCGAAAAAGTACGTGCGCTTATTGTTGCAAATTCATTTATTGTTTTACTCTTCGAATAGGCTTTTACAACCACCTCATCCAATTTCTCAACTTTTTCTATCATTTCTATGTTTAAAAATACGGCTTTCGCTGAAGTTAAGTTAACATTTTGAATTGTTATTTTCTCATAGCCAATTATACTAAATTCTATATTAAACCGACCAACAGGAACAGCTTCCACAATAAATTGTCCGAAATTATCTGATATGGTCCCAAATGATTTTCCTTGGGTATAGACAACCACATTAACACCTGGCAATATAACTTGCGATTGTTTATCTACAATAGACCCTAGTACTTTCCCAACTATTATCTCCTGACACCAAGTAATAGTATTAAAATGTAAAAGCACACTTGATATAAAAAGTATCTTAAAATATCTCATTTTGAAATTTTGAAATCTAAAATTCTAATTTGCAGCGGTTTTTTTTGCTTGCGCCCAACTTTAATGTTTAAATAAGAACGGTCAAAAAAGCGTTATGTATTGTTTCATTATCGTCAAGAATTATAATTCGTAAAACTTTTTCGACTTCATTAATATATGCCCAACGCCTAATACGTCCATCTGCTTATAATTGTTCAAAATCTGGATGGTAAAATACAAATTCTATCCATTCCAATTTAATGTCTCCACGGTTGGGGCGTAGCCGTGTGTGTTCGAAATAGTTTGTAAATTTCATTCAATGGTTTTTACAAATTTACAAAACTTTTACGATAGTGCAATTTTGTTATTCAAACCTCCCAAGTTCGGCCCTCGCTGGCGCGCATTTGTAATGCGTGCCTTAATTCCAGTCGTTTGCAACGACAATTGCTGTAAGGCAAAAGTTTATATGTAAAGATAAATTAGCACCTGCACTCGTTACAAACGAGCGCGAGCATGTCAATAGCAGAAAAAATAACCAATTGCAGCAAAACAACTCAATTTTCCCCGAAACGCTAAGCGGCATTTGCAATGCCGCTTGGAATACAGTCGAATTTGCAATTCGACATTTCATAGCACAACAAAAAGCAATAGCGAAGTTGCATGCATATTGTATTGTATGCGGCAATAGTATTAGATGCAATTGCAAATTGCATTATGTAAAAAGCTGAATTGCAAATTCAGCTTAGCAGAGAATTTGGAAAACATATTGATAAATGAAAATTGCAAATTTTCAGAAGTTTCAAGCGGCATTGCAAATGCCGCTTAGCGTGGGCGAGCAGGGCCGTAGGGAGAAATCTAATCAATATTTTATTTAATCGGACACTAATTATATTTTTCTTCGAAATTAGATGTAACTTTTCAGCTGTTAGATTGTCATATTTTAAATAAAAATTTAATAATCATGAAGAAGTTTGGCATTTTATTAGGATTATTTATAGCATTAAGCTCGTGTTCGTGTACAAATTACAACGGTGCTAACGATTTCTGGGGCTTAAAAAAGATCGATGGAAATGGGAAAATTACTATTGAACAACGAGAGGTAAAAAGCTTTTCGAAATTAAAAACAAGTAACGGAATAAATGTTACAATAGAACAAGGCAATGCCAATAGTGTTTCAGTTGAAGCCGACGAGAATGTTCAAGATCATATATTGGTCGAAACAGAGGGTGAATATTTGAAAATTTGGGCCGATGCAAATTTTTCGAATCAAACGGTTAAAAATGTAACTATTACCTACATGAACATAGACGAGATTGATGCCAGTAGTGCATCGAGTGTGGTGTCGAAATCGGTTTTAAACTGTAACGATCTTAAAATTGATGTTTCGAGTGCTGCATCTTTAACCTCAGAGATTGAAACAAAAAATACAAAAATTGATATTTCGAGTGCCGCTACATGCAATATTAAAGGGAAAACTGCTTTTCTTACAGTTGATGCATCGAGTGCATCGACCACAAATTGTGCACCTATAGTTTGTGGAAAAATAAAAGTAGACGCTTCGAGTGCATCGACAATTAACCTCGATGGCGAAACCGGTATATTGGAAGCCGATTTGAGCAGTGCAGCTACTATAAATGCTTTCGATTTAGTTGCCGACGAGTGCAATTTTGATGTTTCGTCGGGTTCAAGTATAAAAGCTTATGCCAAGAATTCGATTCAAGCCAATGCAAGTTCGGGTGGATCGATCCAATACAAAGGAAATCCAAAAGAAGTGAAAAGCGATTTTAATTCGGGAGGTAGTGTATCGTCTGTTAACTAATATAAAAAGGCTGCCTAATTTAATTTCAGACAGCCTTTTTATATTAGTTATATTCCCTGATGTTCGGGGCGCAACAAATCGTTTACTGTTTTTACGGGATTAAACGTACTAATCGGTACTTCTACAAATACTGTATTCCAGTGTGCCATGCTGCCATTCCACAAACCAGGTAGCTCCTGTACTTTTATTTCTTTTCCTCCAATCGATTTGTTGGTTATAAAACCAGTTTCGTCGTCGCGGTATTTCGAAAGATTATATTTTTCGGATTTGTAATTTTTAGTGCTGCAAACCAAATCGACTGGGTTGAAATGTGATGCTTTGCCAAAGATTTCTTTTTGAACGGCATTGTTTGCATCGACTTGCGACGATTCTACGATTTGTAACGATAGCTTTCCTTTTTTATCTTTTAACCAAAATGGACCTCCGCCAGGTTCTCCGGTATTTTTTACCATTCCACAAACTCTAATAGGTTTAAACAGGAATTCTTTTATTACTTCCAATTTATTGCCGGAATTGAGTGCATCTGATAGGTCTAGGTATAAGTCGTTTTTTGCGAAATTGGCAATTTCTTTAAGAAGTTCGTTGTCGATCTCGTTTTTCGAATCGATTAATTGTTGGTAGTGATACATTTTTGCACGAATAGAAAGCAAAAGCCCACCAATTATTTTTTTGTATTTAACAGTATCGCCTTTCAAATGATCGGGCACCACGTTGTCTATATTTTTGATAAAAATAATATCAGCATCGAGGTCGTTTAGGTTGTCGAGTAAGGCACCATGTCCTCCCGGTCTGAAGAGCAATTTGCCATCGACGCTACAAACTACTTGCCCACTTTCGTCTATTGAAATGGTATCGGTCGAGGGTTTTTGAACCGAAAAGCCAATTTCGAAAGTTGCGTTAAACTGCTTTTCATATATGCTCAATACACTGGCGAGTTGTTTTTTGAACGAATCGATGTGTTCGGGACTTACTGTAAAATGTATTTTTATATTTCCCTTTCCTTTGGCATGAAGTGCTGCTTCTACAAGGTGTTCTTCAAATGCAGTACGCGATTGATTACTATATTGGTGAAATTTCAATAAACCTTTAGGCAAACTGCCATAATTGAGCCCATTTGAATCTAAAAGAGAATTTAAAATAGTGTCTTCATCGGTATTTGATAATTGTTGAATATCGACTCCTCTTTTTTCAGCAACTATTTTGAGGTCGTTGAAAAATGCAAATTTTTGCAGGTTATAAATGAACAGATGTGTTTGAGAATAAGCCGATGAGCGTTTTTTCGATTTGTCTTTCTCGTTTACAAATTCAAATAACGACTTAAACATACGAGTGGCTGCACCCGATGCCGGAACAAATTTTAAGATCTCAATTGATTGAGATTGTTTGTCAAATGCATCGATAAGTGCGTGGGCTTTTGGGTCGTCAATTTCAACTATTCCATTCCCAATAGTTGCTGGTTGTGTCAACTGAACGGCATCAAATCCTTTTTTAAAAAATGAAATTTGTTTAAGTATGTACTCTTCAGATGTTTGTCTGTCGATTAATTGTTGTTTTTGAATATCAGATAACATAAAAAATTAATTTGTTGTTTAAAATTCAATTTTATTAAAGTATTCGCCTTCACGGCTTTTTATTTGCCCATTGAAATACATCGAGGTTGCGGGCTTGTCGTTTCTAATGTAATCGACTCCTCCCCACGAATGGCGTATTTCACGCAAGTCTACAGCCTTATTTTCTCTAACAATAATATAACGGTTTACAGTTCTTTTTTCTTCTTTATAAACCTCTAGAGTAATTCCAGGAGGGTATTTTGTAAGTAAATCTTTGAGGTATCTTTCTCGTTCCGAATCGTCTTTAAATTTCAAATCCTCAATCACTTTCTTTTGTGTTGTTTTTGCTTGTGCCTGTTGTTGCATAGCTTTGTCTTTGGCAAGTAAGCTTAACATATCTTTTATTTTATTAATGCGTTGTTTGGGGTAAACCTCTTCGGGCATAAATAGTTGGGCTTTTTCATACTCTGCTTTTGCCATTTCGTAATTGGCTTTGTTGAACAAGTCGTCGGCCTTAACAATCATTTGCTGGTATGTTTGTTGTTTTTTTGCTTTGTCTTGTTGTTCAAGAGCAGATTTTTGCCGTATTTGATCAATTTCTTTTAGTTTACTGCTTGCATATTGGTCGTTGGCTTTAAGTGCCAATGCTTTTTTATATTCGGCAGCCGCTTCGTCGAGTTTATTTTGCGAAAGCAGATTGTCGCCATTGACCACAGCAGCCTGGTAATCGAGTTGCAATTTTTTATTGCCCAGCAATTTATCGACTTCGGCCAATTTCTGTTTTGGGTATACTTCGTTGGGCATAAGATTAGATGCCGACAGGAAGGTTGCTCGTGCATTTTCATAATCTTTGGCAGCAAGCATTTTCTCGGCCTCAATTATACTTTTGTCATAAGCATCTTTTCGGGCTTTCTGATCGGCTGCTTGTTTTATTTTGCCTATTATTTCTTTTTCGGCCAAAGCTTTTTGTTGTGTCGCATAAGGGTCGTTGGGTTTGATCGAAAGTGCGTTTTGATAAGCCATTTGAGCATTGTCAAAGTCTTTTATTTTCATGTAGTTGTCGGCTTGAGCTAAGGCATCTTTAAAGTTTTTCTCGGTTTCGGCCTGTTTTAGTTGGTTGTTTATTTCTGCAATGCGCGATTGAGGTAGTTGTTCTGCCGGTTTAATTGTACTTGCTTCTTGGTATGCTTGCAATGCTGCGACAAGTTGTTTGGAATTGAATAAATTATTAGCTTTTTGAATAGCAGCGTTATATGCATCGTCTGTAGCTTTCTGTTTAGCAAGGTTTTGTTGTTGCTCAGCTATTAGACGGTTTACTTCAGCAATTCGTTGGTTGGTATAAGCATCGGTAGGTTTCAGTTTTAGAGCATTTTCGTAATCGGTTTTTGCCTGTGCCAAGTTTTTTGTAGTAAATGCTTTGTCGGCCGATTGTACAAATTGCATAAACTGTTTGTCTTTTTCTTGTTCACGGGTTTTTAAGGTATTGTCAATTTCAGCAATTTTTTGTTTTGGCAAAATCTGATCGGGTATAATAGTTGCAGCTCGGTTGTATGCTGTTTTAGCATTGATCAAATCTCCTTGTGCCAATAGCTTGTCGGCTTCTGCCATAGTTTGGGTGTATATGTCTTTTTGTGCCTTTTGCTGTGCCATTGCCTTTTGTTGATCTGCTAAAAGTTTGTCTGTTTCAGCGATTCTATTTTTGGGATAAATATCGTTTGGTTTTTGTGAAGCTGCTTGCAGGTAAAGAGCTTTGGCCTGTTCGTAGTTTTTTGCTGCAAAAGCTCTGTCGGCATCGGCAATGGTTGTTAAATATTGTTTGTCTTTTTCTTGTTCGCGGGCTTTTATGGTATTGTCTACTTCAGTTATTTTTTGTTTCGGCAAGGCTTGATCGGGCATTATGCCAATGGCTTTTTGGTAGTTTAATTTTGCATTAGCAAGGTCGCCCTGAGCCAATAGTTTATCGGCTTCAGCCATGGTTTGGTTAAACTGCTCAAGTTTAGCTTTTTGCTGAGCCTGTTGGTTTTTTAAATCAGCTAAAAGTTTGTCGATTTCTGTAATTTTTTGTCGGGGATATTGTTCAGCTGGTTTAAGTGTTAAAGCTTTTTGGTATTGAGCTTTAGACTGATCATAGTTTTTTGAAGCAAAAAGTCTTTCGGCTTCTGCCATAGCCGTTGTATATAATTTTTCTTTTTCTTGTTCCTGAGCCTTAAGTTTAAGGTCAATTTCGTTCATTTTTTGTTTGGGGTATTGCTGTTCGGGCAGTATAGCATTGGCTTTTAGATACGATGCCCGGGCATTTACCAAATCGTTTTGAGCAAATAATGCATCGGCTTCTACGATCGACTCGTCGTAAAGCTGTTTTTTTGCAAGTTCCTGAAACGACATTTTTTGTTTTTCGTTTAGCAGTTTATCTGTTTCGGCGATCTTTTGTGTAGCAAATGCGTCACCAGGCTTTACTGTCAGGGCTTGTTGATAGGCTTGTTTGGCTGCGCTGTAATTTCCCGAATTCAATGCAGTATTTCCGGCAGTTAAATGTTGCTGGTATTGCGTTTCGGTGGTCATTTGCTGTTGTTGTGCCTGATTTTTCTGGGCGAGTAGTCGGTCTATTTCCTGAATTTTCGATGTAGCATAGCTGTCGGTTGGTTTGAGCGATTGGGCTTTTTTGTATAATTCTTTTGCGAGACTTAAGTTGTTAATTTTAAAGTAATTGTCGGCTTGTTGAATAATGTTGGCAAATTGTTTGTCGGCATTTCCTTGATTGGCAAGTATTTTGTCGATTTCGTCTATTTGGTTTTGAACATATTTATCGTCGTACTTTAATTGGCGAGCTTCAGAATATGAGGCCCTTGATTCGTTGTAATTTTTTGTTTTAAATTGCTCGTCGGCTTTTTTTACAATTTTTTGATATTCGTTTTCGTCGCAATTTTCGTGATCCATCAATAGTTTTTCGTTGTTATCCATGAAACGTTTTTCATATTCACGGTCTACATTAAATTCGCGTGCTGGTTTGTTATATTTTACAAGAGCTACCGGATCTTTATACAACGAATAATCTAATGAAGGGCAAGGGGAAAAAAGTGTAAATTCAAATTCGGAAAGTAATACTGCTTTTTCGTAATCGGGTATGTTTGTGTTGTAATATATCTTTTTTGAAATATGTCCTTGTTTCGATACTTCAATATAATACTCGGAATTCAGATTTAATTTGAAATTAAAATTTCCTTCAGAATTAGTGGTTATTGTTTCTATTAATGAGCTTTTTTCATATAAATTTACAGTAACACCCGACATTGGTTTGCCGTTTGTAAAATACGAAACCCCCCCTCGTACTGTTAAAAATGCCTTCTCTTCAGGCTTTTGACTATACACAGAGATGCTTAAAAGAAAGAATAGACAAGATATTATGATTTGATTTTTCATTTAACGATTTTTTTTAATCAATTTATAATGAATCTGATATTATATTCACTATCGAGCAATCTTATTTTTATAAAATACATTCCAGTTTTTAGACTTGAGATATCTGCCTCGTAAATATTTTTTTCATACCATTTAAATTGTATCGAATACATGGCACCTCTAATATCAAAAACTTGAATAAAGATAGCTTTTTTGTCAGATTCGGGCAATAAAAATGAGATTTGATTTTTGGCAGGATTAGGATAAACTTGCAATAATTCTAATTTTTTTACTTTTTCAATAGAATCGAGCGATTCGTAGCACAATACTACTTCTATCGATTGCGATGAGCCTGTTTGCGATCCGAGGTAATTGTTAATCGTTATCCATTTGTTGTTGTAAAACAAATACATATACCCATTCAGATAGCTTCTCAATGGGGTTTGATAGAGTGCAAACTCGCCACTATTAATGTTGCGCAGTTCGTAGCTAATAAATATATTGCCATTGGTTTTTACTAAAGGATAGAAATCGACAAAAATTCGTTTGTCGGCAATAAATTTACTAATTGGAACCAAACGTTCGCTCAATAAGCTATCGGGCTGTGTTTGACCCGACCATGCCCTTACAATAATATATGCATCGCTGTTGCAGGTATTTATGGCTGTAGAGAAATATGCTCCGGTAATATATGATGTATGATAAGAATAAAATTTTTCGGCAAATACGCTTATCGAATCGCCATTGGTGCCTGAAATAAAGCCTCCTTTATTATTTGGAAGTGTCAACAAATTTTCAATGATGGTATAATTCTTATAGGTATCGCAACTTGCCGTAAATTGCTGATAAGGATCAAAACCAGAGCATTCTATGGTATTGTCGTTATGGGGATTTAGGTATTTTTTGAAATTGTAATTGTCGTATGCGTCATTATACATAGCATCAAACCTTATATAATTGTCGTACAATTGACTGTATGGAATACATCTGGATTCTCCTCTCGAGAGTAAACCGATGTATTTTTTATTGTTATTAAATAGTGGGCTTCCCGACGATCCTTTTTCGGTAATGCCTTTTTCCCATTTATATACCGACCAGGTTATTCGTTTGTTGTATATTGTATTATTTTCAACAAAAAAGGTATCGTCTATTCCTGGTTTATCATTGTCTATCGATATTTTTTTTTCCCAACCTCCCGGATGGTGGATACCTGCTGTCGATGTTATATTGGTTGTATCGGCCGACCAACCAGCATAGTAAGGGCTTGTTGTAAAAGGAGGCAATTGGCTCAATTCGACAAGGGTGTAATCGCGTTTGTAATTAGAAGTTAAATATTTAGAGCCCATTATCGACAAATTTTGCTTGCCATCGCTACCATTACAAATATCTTTTTCGTAACCAAAAATAAATTGCGAATTGCTTGCCTGTGTTTCGTGTTCAATGCAATGGTAGGCTGTAACGATGTAGGCCTTCAATTGCCCCGATGTGTTGTTTATAAGGGTTCCTGTACAATCTTCAATACTTCCTCCAATGTGATGAATTTTAATTTTGCAAACCGAACGTTTTTCAATCTGCCAATCGATACCTTCGGGGCAGTTAATATCTATATTGCAACTTTCCGTAGATTTTGAATAGGCGTTTTCTATATAATTTTGATTAAAACCATATACTACATCTGTAATCTTAAATGGAATTTTTGAAGGCTTAAATTTAGTAAAATACTCAATCACTATTCGTTCGCCCTCAATAGGATTTGAATAATATTTGCTTTTAAAAAAATCGGGTTTCGATACGGGACCATAAGTAGGTGTTTTTGGGGGAGGATAGAAATAAAAAGACCCTTCTTTCAGATCAATATCGTTCAAAGCTAAAGCAACAGAGCCAGCAAAGTGAGCATATACTGATATTTGCCAAATATTGCCAACTCCCTTTATTTCGGTCCATAAACCAGAATTAAATGGGGTAATATCAACTTTCAAATTCCATCCTGAGATTGCCCTTTTTTGTAGGGTGTTTTGTTGGTTCGATTTTTCAACCAAACTATCGGGCAGGTAAAGTTCAATTTCTGGAATTGGAACACTTATATTATATTGAATAGAAGGTGGAACGCCTTGAGAAAATATCAATAAGGTAGTGAAAAATGAGAGAGTTATAGAATTTGCGATTCGATGCATTTCATATTTTACTAAGTAATCAAAGGTAATATTTTTTTCAAATTCGCATTAGTGCTTTACTTTTGAAATCAAAAAAAAACAATGAGCTAGTATATAAAACAGATGTTTTTTTTAAGTTTTTATTGGTATATTAGAACTTTAATTTTAGATTTTTATGGACAAATATGCAGTTAAAGAAAATATTGAACGACTTAGAAATGAGATCGATAGTTATAATTACAATTACTTTGTACTTGCATCTTCAATTGTAAGCGATTTTGAATTTGACCAAAAGTTTAAAGAGCTCGAAAAACTGGAGTTGGAAAACCCCGAATTTGCCGATCCATTGTCGCCGACACAAAGGGTAGGAAACGATATAAACAATGCCTTTCAGCAACGCCAACACAAGTATCCAATGCTTTCGTTGGGCAATACCTACAATGCCGAAGAACTTTTGGAATTCGACAATCGTATCAAAAAATCGTTGAACGAAGCTTTCGAATATGTTTGTGAACTCAAATACGATGGTGCGTCGATAAGCCTCACCTATATTGAAGGACAACTGGCTTATGCCGTTACACGTGGCGATGGCGAAAAGGGCGACGATGTTATCGATAATGTCAAAACTATCCGAAGCATCCCTTTGAAGCTCAATGGATCAGGCTTTCCGCAACATTTCGAAATTCGTGGAGAAATAATGCTTTCGCACGATGCATTCGATAAAATGAATGAAACTCAGCTTAAAGAAGGAGGCTCTGCTTTTGCCAATCCTCGAAATGCGGCTGCCGGTACCTTGAAGCTTCAAAAATCGTCGGAAGTTGCCAAGCGAGGGCTCGATTGTTTTCTCTATTATTTAATATCAGATGAGAAACTCAACGATTCCCATTTTCGCAATCTTGAAAGTGCCAGAACATGGGGGTTCAAGGTGCCTTTGTATTCGAAAAAGTGCAGCAGTATTGAACAAGTGTTAGATTTTATAAAACATTGGGAGCTCGAACGATTCAATTTGCCTTTCGATATCGACGGTATTGTTGTAAAAGTTGATTCGCTGCGTTTGCAGAATGAACTTGGGTATACTGCCAAGTCGCCTCGATGGGCCATTTCATATAAGTTTAAAGCCGAACAAGCGCAGACTAGGCTTGTCTCGGTCGATTATCAGGTTGGGCGGACGGGGGCAGTTACACCAGTTGCCAATCTCGAACCTGTGTTACTTGCCGGCACCACCGTAAAAAGAGCGACATTGCACAATTCAGACCAGATAGACTTGCTTGATCTTCGCATTGGCGATACGGTTGTAGTGGAAAAAGGCGGGGAGATTATACCCAAAATTATATCGGTCAATTCATTGCTCAGGCCCGATGTTTCTTTTAAAGTGAAATTTGTTAGTTATTGTCCGGTCTGCGGCACGGTATTGGTGCGCCCCGAGAATGAAGCCCGACATTATTGCCCCAACGACAAGGTTTGCGTGCCACAGGTAAAAGGTCGTATTGAGCACTTCATTAGCCGAAAAGCCATGAATATCGATAGTTTAGGCGAAGGAAAGGTCGATATTTTGTACGAAAATGGGCTTATACGAAATGTTTCAGATTTGTATCTGCTTCACAACAAGCGCAATGAGCTGTTGCAAATCGAAAAATTTAAAGAAAAAACAGTCGATAATTTGATCAATGGCATAGAGCTGTCGAAACAAGTGCCATTCGAACGGGTTTTGTTTGCGTTAGGTATTAGAAATATTGGCGAAGTAGCTGCCAAAAAAATGGCTCGACACTTTGGAAGTATCGACAAAATAACTGCTTCGACTCTCGAAGAACTTACCTCGATGCACGAATTGGGAGAAGTTATGGCTCGTAGTATTATTGATTATTTGTCAGATACAGATAATATTTTTATTATTGAAAAGCTCAAAGTGGCCGGTGTTCGATTTGTTTCGGACCTGCCTTCGTCGGGCAACGAGGGTATTCTCAATGGAATGGCTGTAATAGCTTCTGGTTCGTTCAACAACTTTTCACGCGATGGAATTATTAAAGCCATTGAAGATAATGGTGGTCGGTATGTGAGTTCGGTATCGGCTAAAACCAATTTGATAGTAGCAGGCGAAAATATGGGACCAGCTAAATTAGAAAAAGCTCAAAAGCTTGGAATAAAGATTATAAGCGAAGCAGAGTTTGAAGAAATGTTAAAAAAGAATGACTAATGACTAATGTGAAGATGTGCAAATATGCAAATATGCAAATGAGAAAATGAGAATTTGAAGATATCGACTACGATCCACTGTCCACTGTTCACTGTTCACTGTCCACTGTTCACTGTTCACTGTTCACTATTTCTAACTCACCGACAATACCTCCAAGGCTCTCGACGAAGTGCCATCGGGGTTTCGTTTTAGAACAATCAGATCGGAATTAAGAGCAACCCAATTGCCACTTTTGTGTTTCATTCGTAAAGTACAAGTATGTCTATTTACTTTTTTACTTATAAAAACACGTTTGCGATCTGCAATTTTTGAACGATCTTCAGGGTGGTAATACTCCATTTCGTCGGTGCTATTGAGACCTTGTAGGTCGCGATGTCGATAACCCAATATTCGCTTGTAATTATCGTTGTACCAAAGCAGGTTGTTTTTATTGGTATCTTTTATTGATACTATTATTTGCAGGTTGTTCAATATTTCTTCGAGAAATGCAATATGTTCTGTCAAAGCTGAATTGTTTTGATCGAGCATGACTACAATTTTTTTTAAATTTTCATTAATAGAAAAGAGCCCTTTATTATCTTCAGATATTGATATGTAGTTGGCTTTCAGTTTTTCAACGTTACGAATGGTTTCATTGAATCTGGCAATTGGCGCGTTATCGTCTATTATATTACGCGCATCGTTCAAAAAGCTATTCTCGTCGGTATACATTTTAATTAATCATAAGGATTTTACTCAATTCGTTATTTCCAAGCACCTTAATCAAATATATAAAAAAAATATTTAGAATAATGAAATAAATAATTAATTTTGATTAAACTATAATTGATTTAATACAAGATTATTAGGATTGCCATTAAAACAGTAAAGCCTGTAATTATTAGATTACAGGCTTTACTGATATATATCATACTTTGTTATTTTTTATTTAGTTCTAACTTTATGGCATCGAGCAACTTATCCGATACTGGTGTTAGAGGTAAGCGTAAGTAATTAGAAATGTGACCTTTTATTTCTAAAGCTGCTTTAATACCGGAAGGACTCCCTTCAGCAAAAAGAAGATTAATGAAATCGATGAGTTTATAGTGTATTTGTAATGCTTCGTTATATTTATTTTGAAGGCAAAGGTTCACCATGTTCGAAAATTCGAAAGGGAAGATGTTGGCTACGACCGAAATAACCCCAGATCCTCCTAAAGTCATTAATGGGTATGTAAAACCATCGTCGCCCGAGATAACTTTGAAATCGCTAGGCTTGTTTTTTATTATATCCATTAACTGCAATAAATTGCCCGATGCATCTTTTACACCAATAATATTTTTTAATTCGTTGGCAATTTTTAAGGTGGTTTCTGCAGTCATATTCACTACTGTGCGTCCGGGAACATTATATGCAATTATAGGCAATTGACTGGCATTCGAAATTGCTTTATAATGTTCGAATATCCCATTTTGCGAAGGTTTGTTATAATATGGAACAACCGACAATATAGCATCGATTTTTGAAGAATTTACAGCCTTAACCTTCGAAACTATATCGTTGGTATTGTTGCCACCAATTCCTAATACAATTGGTACTCGTCCATTTGTGGTTTCTACAATGGTTTCTACTACTGCTTGTTTTTCGTCGTTCGACAATACAATGGGTTCTCCGGTTGTTCCTAATGCTACTATATAATCTATTTTATTTTCAATTTGAAAATTTACAAGGTTTGCCAATGCTTTAAAATCGACACTTTCGTCTTTCCTGAATGGAGTGACAATGGCAACTCCGGTTCCTGTAAATTTTGTTTTTTCTAAACTCATAAGTTTATAGTTTTTAAACTTTTGCTATTGCAAAAAACTTCCATGTAATGTTTTATATTGTCGATCAACGATTGTGTACTAAACTGAGTTTGTAAATCAATCATAAAATCGTATTGTACTGTGGTTTTTTTAACACTTCCAATTTTGAAACTCGCATTTGTCATCGATACTATATAATTGAGTGCCGGATGGTTGTCGAAACTCAAATCGATAAGTATATCGTACGATTTGCTCAGAAAATCGTTTACCAAGTGGGTATTGGGCAAAAAATATAAATCGAGATCTTTTCGACAGAAAAAATTGTAGCCTTTTTTGTGCTGAAAATTATCGGGTACTATTTTTTGATCGACAAATCCAATGGCGCAAATATTGTTTTTCTTATCGGACAAATACTGTAAAAAGTTTTTAATCTCGTCTATTTGTTTGGTGTCTTCTGCTTTAAATAATACACCAATATTTTTTGAATTGTCGAAATTATATAAAGCCTTTTTACGGGTATATTTACGTAAACGTTTACGTAATATCCGAGTGCCAATTTTTGTTCGTATTTTTTTGAACATTATCATACCGCAATTTTACTGAATAGTTTTCAATACATCAAATAAAATAAATTTTAAGTAAAAGTTTTTTAGTCTTTTTTTTAATTCTAAAATTTACTATATTTGAGTACTGAAATACTTTAAATATTAATTATTTAAAACATTAGTATTTAATAGTATATGATTAGTTGTAAAAAATTGTAAGAATAAAAATAGTATGATAAGGGAAATAGTAAAGATAGATGAAGAAAAGTGCACCGGTTGTGGTTTGTGTATACCTAACTGTCACGAAGGTGCATTGCAGATAATAGATGGAAAAGCCGTGCTTATAAGCGATTTAATGTGCGATGGATTGGGTGCTTGCTTGGGGCATTGTCCCGAAGGTGCTTTAGAAATAGTTAAACGTGAAGCAGTGGCTTACGACGAAGCGGCAGTAATGGCCGATATGTTGCCCAAAGGGGAAAATGTAGTAATTGCACATTTGAAGCATTTGAAAGATCATAATGAGATAGGTTTTCTGAATGAGGGCATTATGTACCTCTTGGAAAATGAAGATAAAGCAAATTTCGATGTTAATGAAGTAATAAAAAAAGTTGAAGGAAAAATGGAACAACAAGTCAAAGGCTCATCATTGGCCTATCGCCACGAAGGAGGCGGATGCCCCGGTTCGCAAAGTATGTCGTTTGCCAATACTAAACCAGCCGTATTGCCTGTACAAACGGCAACTGGGAGTTTGCAGTCGGAACTTACACATTGGCCTATTCAGTTACACCTTATTAATCCGGCAGCCAGTCATTTTGTAAAAAGCGATTTGTTGGTAGCTGCCGATTGTACGGCATTTAGTATTGGTGCATTTCACAGCGAGATACTTCAAGGGCGAAAAGTTGTGATTGCTTGCCCTAAGCTCGATAGTAACAAAGAAGTATATGTACAAAAAATAAGCGCATTGATCGATCAATCTCAGGTAAATACCATAACCGTTGCTATAATGGAAGTGCCTTGTTGCGGAGGGTTGTTGCAGATTGTTCAATCGGCCACCCAACAAGCCATACGCAAAGTTCCTGTAAAAGCCTTGGTTATTGGCATCAAAGGCGATGTTCTGCAGGAAGAATGGTTGTAATTCAATTTGCAAATGACCAATGTGAAAATATGCAAATGGGTTTTTAACAATAATCAATATTCAATAATCAATAATCAATTCAATGGACGCATTCAATACCGCAGAAATATATAAACTTGTAGACGCTGTCGAATATCAGGCAGGAAGCGTGGTGAGCAAACAAGTAATTAAGAAACCTACCGGAAATATTACTCTTTTTGCATTCGATAAGGGAGAAGGACTTAGTGAACATACCGCTCCTTTTGATGCTTTTGTGCAGATACTCGATGGAAAGGCCGAAATTACAATAGGAGGTAGGTCATACAATTTATCGACCAACGAATTTGTAATTATGCCAGCCGGAATATCGCATTCGCTAAAGGCGGTAGAAAAATTTAAAATGATGTTGGTTATGATTAGGCAATAAATGCAAATGTGAAAATGTGCAAATGTGCAAATGAAAAAAGTAGTATATACTTTTTAACTTTCAACTTTCAACTTATTTGCCAGTATTTTGCTTACTTTATTGAAATACCTACGATCTCTAAAAGCGACAACCCATTGAATGCCACGAACGGCGTTGGTAATAAATATTTCGTCAGCTTTTAGCAAATCGTCGATGCTAAGGTGGTCAATATTATTTAGTGTGAACTCGCTCTCTTCAATCAATTTGCAAATAACAGATCGCATAATACCGTCGACACAACCATCTGAAATCGGAGGGGTAAAGATGGTTTTATCTTTTACAATAAAAATATTTGAGGCTGTAGTTTCTAATATATTTCCGTTACAATCTGTAATAATTGCTTCGTTCAAACCATTGTTTTTGGCGTATTTGCCGGCTAATACATATAGCAAACTATTGCAAGTTTTGAAAGGCGATAGAATGCTAAATTGTTTTTGCATGTTTGGAAAGATATCTAGTACAAGACCTTTCTGATTGAGCTCATATTTAGGGGTTTCTAAGGCTTGTGTCGAAACAATATACGAACTACTGTCCGATGTAGGAGTATACAAACCTCCTTGATCCCGAAATGCAGTAAGTCGTATGCGAATGGTACCGAAGAGTTTATCGCGGTTGAGCAGTCGTTGAATGTCTCGTTCTAAAAGGCTTTTTGAAAGCTTTTCGTGAGGGATTAACCCAATAACCTCCATACCACGATATAAGCGATCGAGATGCCGATCGAGATGCTCAACAGTTGTGCTGTATGAAAGCATTGTTTCGAAAAGTCCGTCTCCATATGAGAAAGCCCTGTTACTACATTCAAAAAGCTTATCGTCTGAGCGGTACAGTTCACCATTGAAAATGATATGTGTTGCAGTATTTGTCATTGCTTATTTGCTGCAAGAATCGTTTCAGAGGCATTGGAAAAGTCGGAGTTTTTGGGAATAACTATTGCTTTAATTCCTGCCAAGTGAGCTGCCTGAGCATCGCGCTCGCTGTCGCCAATCATATACGACTGGCTTTTGTCAATATTGTATCGGGCACATGCTTTTTCGATCATGAGTGCTTGAGGTTTGCGACATAAGCAGTTTTCTACTTTATCGTGGTGCGGACAGTAGTAAAACTCATCGATATGGCAGCCACTTTCAGATAATATGCGGTTTATTTCATTATGCAACCGATCTGTATCTGCTGTGGTGTATTCTTTTTTTGAAATACCACCTTGGTTCGATATTACAATAAGCTTATAACCTACATCAAACAACTTTTTTAGACCAGCTAGCACTCCAGTGTTAAGTTTTAAATCTTCGATCCGATGCACATAATAATGTCCTTCGTCGCTATTGAGTGTGCCGTCTCTGTCTAAAAATATAGCTTTGTTTTTCATTTTTTCATTTTCAAATTTGAAATTTTCAAATTATTTTAAGCTTATTAACTGATTGAAAAACAGCCAAAACAATTTTGGTTCGATCAGAACAGGAAAGAAAAAACCATAAACAGCTCCAATAAAGTGAGCATCGTGGTTAATGTTGTCGTTGCTTTTTTTGCTCATGTATTGTGAATACCAAAGGTAAAGAGCGCCAAAAATAATTCCAGGGATGGGTATTATTGCAAAGAAATAGAGCTTATGCCATGGGTTGAGAAATATAAATGCAAAAACCACAGCCGATACTGCTCCCGATGCACCAACAGCATTGTACCAAACATTTTCGCGGTGTTTTTTTAAGGTTGTGAGCGACGAAACAATTAATGCCGAGAAGTATAAAAATACGTAATTGAGTATAGGGTAACGAATAATTTCTTGTTGGTCGAAATACCGAAAATAATGTTCAATACCTGTTCCAAAAGAATAAAGCACGAACATGTTGAAGAACAGATGAATCCAGTCGGCATGTAAAAAACCATGTGTAATTAAGCGATAGTATTGTTTGCGGTGGTATGTCATCCAGGGGTTAAACTGCAATTTATCCATCCAAACCCGGTTGCTAAATGCTACGATCGAAACTATACATGTTACAATAATCAGAACAAGGGTCATTGCGGGTGTCGTTTAAATAGGTTGTTAATGAACATTAACGCAATCGAGCGCGTTTTTTATGCGATGTGCAAGTTCCTCTGGAGTCATGGTATAAGCATGTGTTGTAACTTTTGCCAAGGAGTATATTGGTTCACGTTTTTCGAGTGTTTTAGTAATGAAATTGTATAGTTCAATAGGCGATTTTCCGGCAATTAGTGGTCGTTTCATACGGCTTTCTTCGGGTAATGAATACAAACGGTCGGTAAGCTCCTGAGGTGTAAGTTTTAAATAAACCGTAATGCCATTATTGTTCATTATGCTCATATTGTCGTGAAAACAGGGAGCTCCACCGCCGGTCGAAAGAATGAAATTGTCGTTGCTGATCATAGTTTTTAGGGTTTCGTGTTCTATTTCCCTAAAACGTTCTTCGCCTTCTGTAGCAAAAATTTCTGCTATTGATTTCTCATGAAGCAATTCTATAGCGGTATCTAGGTCTATAAATTCGAAACCATATTCCGCTGCGAGCATTTTGCCTATGGTGGTCTTGCCACATCCCATAAATCCGATAAGAAATAGCTTCATAATAGTATTTTTATTGGGTCACTTCTACATTTTTCATGAGCTCACTTGCAAATTTTTTGCCGTACTCGACAAATATTTCCGCTTTACCTTCGTATGGAAAAAATTTTGCAGTTGCACTTTCTGTATATAAATTGAGTTTTAGCGCTTTCATGTTGGCTTCGATAATATCGACCGCTTCTCCGCTCCAGCCATAAGAACCAAATGAAGCTCCAAGCTTTCCTTTATCGCGAATGGGGTTAATAAGAGCAAACATTTTGAACACGGGCAATAAGGTGTTTTGGTTTATGGTAGGTGAACCAATTATAATGCCTGTATTCCGTACAATGGCTTCTTCAAGATCGCCCAACAAAATCTTTTCCAAATCGATAAGTTCAACATTGCAAGAGCATTCTTGTTTAATACCTTCTGCAATGTTTATTGCCATTTCTTTGGTATAACCATAAGCCGATACATAGGCTATTAGTACCGATTTTTCGTTGGGGTTGGCTTGCGAAAGGTATTGTTGTGAGTATATTTCCGAAAGAGCTACTTTTTCTTTCCAGGTTTGACGGAGTATTGGGCCATGTCCCGGACAAATAATGTCGATTTCGAGGGGTTTAATTTTTTCGATGGCACGGAGCATAAATTTGCTGAAAGGCTTTAGAATTACATCGAAGTAATACTTATAAGCTTCGGCATAGTCGCCAACCAAGTCGTCGAACATATCGGCATGGCAGTAATGTGCGCCAAATGAGTCGCAGGTGAAAAGCAATTTTTCTTCTTCGAGATAAGTGTATATACTATCGGGCCAGTGTAGGTTAGGAGCTCCAATTACTCGTAATTTCATATTACCAAGATCGATTATGTCGCCATCTTTTACTTTTAAAGATTTAAATGGTTTATCGATCATCTCTGACAGGTAGTTGAGCGCTTGTCCACTTCCTACAACAATTGCATTGGGAGCATATTCCAATAGTCGTTTGACAGACCCCGAATGGTCGGGCTCTGTGTGGTTGCATACAATGTATTCGATGCGTCTAAGGTCGGTCAGTTTCTTGATACGTTCCAAATAGCCGTCAAAGAATTTTTCTTTTACGGTATCGACAATAGTTTTCTTGTCAGCATCGATAAAGTACGAATTGTAAGTGGTGCCATACTTGGTTTCCATTACAATGTCGAATGTTACTATGTCGTAATCCAATGCCCCAATCCATTTTACTGATGGGCTTACAGTTAAAATTTTATTTTCTTTCATTATAAAAATTACATATTACTCGTTATCAACAAACTCCCTCAAGCAAACGAGCGCTTCACTTTAAGCCACAAAACTAATAAAAATCGGTATTTGTTTGTTCATAAAACGAATAATTTACATTCAAATATGAGAGGATGCATCGATATTGCTTAAGCAATAGGCTATATAAAAAAAGAATTTAGAAAGCATATATATTACAATGAAGCCAAGGTAGCTTTTACAACTTCAGATATCAATTTGCCATCGGCTTTGCCGGCAAGCTCTTTAGATGCTATACCCATTACTTTGCCCATATCAGATGGCCCTTTGGCCCCAACTTTTTCTACTATAGATTTTATAATGCTTGTCAACTCGTCTGCCGACATTTGCTTTGGTAAGTATGCTTCAATAATAGAGGCTTCGAATAGTTCTTTGTCGGCAAGGTCTTTACGGCTTTGAGAATTGTAGATTTCGGCTGTTTCCTTTCGCTGTTTTACAATTTTTTGCATGGTTTTTATGGCTACATCGTCCGACAATTCTTCGGAAGCGCCTTTTTCGGTTTTGGCTAGTAAAAAAGCAGCTTTTACCATTCGCAAAGCTTCGAGCTTTTCTTTTTCTTTGGCCATCATAGCCTTTTTGATATCTTCGTTTATTTGTTCAAATATGCTCATATTCAATATTTTTAAAAACAGAACTTCAAATATACAAAACTTGATGTGTTATCTATCACTGTTATCTGGTAAATTTGAAAAGATTTTTCGCTTACTTCGACTGCGCTCAGCACAAGTCGCTCAGAATGACAGTTGCATTTGAGGGAAATTACAGATAGTTACTCCGAACGCAGTGAGAAATCTCAGAGTAAATATTTAAACCTGACAATAATGATTGTAAATTGTTTTTTTTTAATTAAATTTATAAAAAACCAAAAAAATTGATGCTCCTGATATATTAAAAAAAGTATGGAAACAAAATTTGCACCCGCTGCTCGTTCGCCTTACGATTTGGTTTTAGAGAACTACAAGTCATTGTCGAGGCAGCCATATATCGACGATATTATTAATTCTTTACCAAATATAGGAGTTATTCTAAATGTACAACGTCAAATAGTGTATGCCAACGACGCCCTGTTGGAGATGTTACAGATTAAGGATTTGGCTGAGGTACTTGGTCGCAGACCCGGCGAATTGTTTAATTGTGTACATGCTTTTACCGAAGAGGGTGGATGTGGCACATCTGAGTCATGTCGATTTTGTGGTGCTGTAAATACCATACTTTCATGTTTGAAAGAAAATAAAAAGGTTGTTTCCGAATCGCGATTAACAGTTAGGGCAAATGATGTAGATGTGTCGATGGATCTTTTGGTATGTGGTACTCCCATTATAATTAATGATGAAAAACATATTATTGTTTCGATCAACGATATTAGCAACGAAAAGCGACGATTATTGCTTGAACGTATGTTTTTTCACGACATACTCAATACAACCTCCAATATTAAAGGCTATGCGGAGCTTATTTCGAATGAGATTGAGCCTTCAAAGATTAAAAAATTTGGAAATATTATCGAAAATCTAAGCGAAGAACTTTCGGAAGAAATTATGTCGCAGCGCGATATTTTTATGGCCGAATCGCATATTCTCAAAGTAGAGAAACGATGGGTATTTATCGACGACATTGTTTTGCAAGTGTTGACCTATATGAAGGGGTTTTTAATAAAAACAAATAAAGATATTGCTCTTGAGTCTGTTAAATCTGGCTTAGAGATGGTAGTCGATCATTTGTTATTGAAAAGAGTTTTGATCAATCTAATCAAAAATGCCATCGAAGCCAGTGATCCCGGCTTAGTGGTTACTGTTGGATCTCGAAAAACTAATCAGATTATTGAAATATTTGTAAACAACAAAAGTGTCATGTCCAATGAAGTGCAGATGCAGGTTTTTCAGCGGTCGTTTTCTACAAAAGGTAGAAATAGGGGTATTGGTACTTATAGCGCCAAACTAATTACCGAAGAATACTTAAAAGGGAAAATAAGTTTTAAATCAAACGATGAATCGGGTACAACTTTTATTCTTAGTTTTTCCGACGAGAGTAATAGTTTCGAAATAAAATAATAAAAAAAGCCCACCTTTTCGGGTGAGCTTTTTATTATATCAAAAATACCTTATTTAACGGTATCCATGTAAACGATAAGTTCTACAACTTTGTTTGAATAACCCCATTCGTTGTCGTACCAAGAAACAACTTTTACAAAGTTGTTGTTCAACGAAATACCAGCTTTAGCGTCGAATACAGAAGTACGAGCTTCGCCAATGAAATCGCTCGATACTACTTCGTCTTCGGTATAACCAAGTACACCTTTGAGTTCGCCTTCAGATGCAGCTTTCATAGCAGCACAGATTTCGGCATAAGTAGCAGCTTTTTCGATACGGCAAGTAAGGTCAACAACCGATACGTTCAATGTTGGAACACGGAAAGCCATACCAGTTAATTTGCCTTTTAATTGAGGAATAACAACACCTACTGCTTTAGCAGCACCTGTCGACGATGGGATAATATTACCGGCAGCAGCACGACCACCTCTCCAGTCCTTAGCAGAAGGACCGTCAACGGTTTTTTGAGTAGCAGTAGTAGCATGAACAGTAGTCATTAAACCTTCTACAATACCAAACTTGTCGTTCAATACCTTTGCGATAGGAGCTAAACAGTTGGTTGTACATGAAGCGTTAGACACATATTGCATGTCTTTTGTATATGATTTGTGGTTTACACCCATAACAAACATAGGAGTATCGTCTTTTGAAGGAGCCGACATAACTACACGTTTTGCACCAGCTTTGATGTGACCTTCAGCTTTTGCTTTTTCGAGAAATAAACCGGTCGATTCTACAACGTATTCAGCACCAATTTCGCCCCATTTAAGATTTGCAGGATCTTTTTCGGCAGTTACACGGATAGCATTACCGTTTACAACCAATTTGCCGTCTTTTACTTCAACTGTACCTTTGAATTGACCATGTACAGAGTCGTAGCGCAACATATACGACATATAATCTACGTCGATAAGATCGTTGATACCTACTACTTCAACATCGTTGCGAGTGCAAGCGGCACGGAATACTAAACGACCAATACGGCCGAATCCGTTAATCCCAATTTTAATTTTTGCCATAATATTTGATATTTAATGGATTAGATAATATAACTTTAAAAAAGAAGTGCAAATTTAAAGAATATTATTGTATTAACAAAATTATTAGTTTGTTTTATTATTGTATTAACATACTTTGTTTTTGGTTGTAAAATGCTGTTATACATTCAATAATTCGTGTTCTATTGGTCACATTAAAGTAATAAAAAGGGAAAAGATATTTTGCTAAACAAAAAAGTTCAAAAAAATGAAAAAAAATTTGCAAATAAAAAAAATAGCTCTAAATTTGCACCACTTTAAAAAACAACAAGGGAGCTTAGCTCAGCTGGTTCAGAGCACCTGCCTTACAAGCAGGGGGTCACTGGTTCGAACCCAGTAGCTCCCACCAATAAAAACGCCACTTTCGAAGGTAAAACTTTGGGTGGCGTTTTTTATTTGTCGTTCTGTCGCTCACAAGTTAAAAGATGACAGTTTTACATGTTAAAAAGTGACAATATCTACTTGTCGCCTTCTCTAATTCTCAAACATGAATTTTTTCTCCAGCCAATTTTTCAAAGTTCATTTAACTTAAAAAAACGTAATGTTTTTAAAACCGGTATTCCTTTTGCATGCCATGGTTGTATATGTAGTCTCAAGTTAAAAGATAACTACAAAATTGACAGGCTCTCAAAGAACTCAATTGTTGCATGGGTGCTCTTAAAAGTTCTAAAAAAAACTTTGACCCCCTGCTTGGTTGTATATACCTTAACGTTTTTTCGAAACTATAAATTATTAATAGTGTTTTCTGGAATGGTCTCGGTATTGTCGGGTAATTGCGGAAAGAAGTCGATATTCGTTAGAGATTAGAGGGAGTCGACTGTGATTACAAAGGAATGAAGGGGGATTATCGCTTTTTTGATTGGGTTTTATTGTCGTTTAATAAAAGGCAGGTTTGTATGTTTAAATACGGTATGATGCTATGAATGATACGGCGTTTCGGGACTTTACGCCGAATTTTTTGATGTTATAAAGTAATAATAAAATAATTTCTAAATTTATGTTTTAATTCGGACAGGTGATATTTGCCTTTTCTTCAGATTCAATGTTAATGGGAAATATTATTAAATTACAATCTTTTGATGATAGAAAGTACAACATTAGTTGCGATTGATTCATTTGTTGAAAGTCAAATGAAAATTATAAATGGCAATAGGGCAGTTTCTGATAAAGATACAGCTTTTTTATTTGAAATTGATATTGACTTATTGCATCGAAAGATCAAGGCTAAAATAAGCCGTTTTCCTAACGATTTTATGTTGCGCCTTACAAAAGAAGAATTGCAGCAATACAATTGTAAATTGTACGCATTTACAGAAACTGGAATTTTAATGATTGCTAGCATACTAAAATCGAAAAGAGCAATTAATATCCAAATCCAAATGATAAAATTATTAATTGGCTCAAAACCCAATATAGCTTTTGATATTATTCATAAATCTGTTAAACAATCAGATAAAAGATTTTAAATATTTGTTTATGAAACCACATGTTTTGCAAAACACAAACACATAAGTATTTATTTCACAAACATGTGCGGTTTCATCATGCCATAATTAACAAAAATAAATATGATGAAAATACAGTATTGCAGCGATTTGCATTTGGAGTTTTTGAAAAATACCTATTTCTTGCATTCAAACAAACTCGTTCCCAAGGCTGATATATTGGTGCTTGCAGGTGATATTTTACCCTTTTGTAAAAATACTGATACTATTCAATATTTTGATTTTCTTTCCGATAACTTTAAACAAACATATTGGCTGCCAGGCAATCACGAATATTATGTATCAGATGTAGTCCGTTATCATAAGTATAAAGCAAATCAAATACGTCACAATGTAAGGGTGGTAAAGGATGAGGTGGTTTCAATAAATGGCGTTAACCTTATATTCACTACATTATGGTCGAAAATTTCAATTCAAAATGAATTAATAGTTAAAAGTCGTGTTTCCGATTTTTCTGTGATTAAAATTGATGGCGATGATTTCAGGCCAAAGCATTTCAATCAATTGCACAATGAATCTTTGGAATTTCTAACAAATGCTTTAGAACGTAACAATAATAATAAGAATATTGTCATCACACATCATGTTCCAACACTTCAGAATTATTATGAAGAATATAAAAATAGCCCAATTAATGACGCATTTGCCGTAAACTTAGATTCATTTATCTTGAACTACCAGCCGGAAGCATGGATTTATGGACATAGTCATTACAACGCCCCTGAATTTATGATAGGAAAAACTCACATGTTGACCAATCAATTGGGTTATGTAGATTCTAATGAACATGGAAGTTTTAGATTGGATGCCGTGTTTGAAATATAACGAAATTTTCAGAAAACAATACTTATTTTTAAGATGAGTACATCCTTTATTACCAACGACGATTTATACACTCAAGCAATAGAGCCTATTGCAAAAGCAACCTCATTTGTATGGATTGGAACTGCCGATATTAAAGACCTGCATGTGCACAATAAAGGAAATGTTCAATCCTTTCTGGCTGTCCTCGATGCTTTGCTTAAAAAGAAAGTTGCCATTCGCCTTTTGCATGCCAAAGAACCAGGTGAAAACTTTCGTAAAAGCTTTGACAAGTACCCTTTATTATGGAAGAATATGGAACGACAACTTTGTCCAAGGGTTCATTTCAAGCATATTGTTATCGATGGCAAATTTGCATATTCGGGTTCAGCAAATCTTACCGGCGCTGGGTTAGGTATCAAAAGCCCCAATACCCGCAATTTTGAAGCTGGTTTTGTTACTACTAATCCAGAAATTGTAGAAGCAATTATGAAACAGTTTGACGATGTTTGGTTGGGCAAATTCTGTAAAGCATGTAAACGAAAAGAATTTTGTAATGACCCAATTTTATTATAATATTTGAATTGCCATTATTAATTAAAATAAAAAAATCTGCAACGACACGTTTTGACATACCAGTAAACTTATTTTGTAGAAAAAATCTCAAAAATCGACACATTGGCAATGGTTAAGGTGTTTGAAGTGTTGGAAATGGTTTGGGAAATTGATTTCAATAAAGAGCAATTTTATTAAATTTTATCTTTATTTTCGAATCAATATTTAAAATAGTAAAACAACATAATGCAAGGGAACCAACTACGAAAACTTGAAGCCGAACTCTGGCGTGCAGCCGACCAACTCAGAGCAAATAGCAAACTTACAGCTTCCGAATATTCAATGCCAGTTTTGGGTTTAATTTTTCTACGCCATGCATTCAATCGTTTTCAGAAGGTTAAAGTAGAAATTGAAAAGGACTTGCCTGTTCATCCACAAAGAGGTAAACGTTCATTAAACAAAAAAGACTTTGAAGAAAAGAATTCATTGTTTTTGCCCGAGAAATCGCAATTTGAGTATCTGGTTAATTTACCCGAAAGCGCTGACATTGGCGATGCAATAGACAATGCCATGAAAGCCATAGAGGACGAATACGATAACCTCGTTGGTGTGTTGCCCCGAAACTTTACAATATTCAGCAAAGACCTGTTGCGCGAGTTGTTGCGCATATTTAACAAAGAAGTGTTGCAAAAAGCCGAAGGTGATTTGTTTGGTAAAATATACGAATACTTCCTCAATAAATTCGCTATGACCGGCGCACAAGAAGGTGGTGAGTTCTTTACACCCATGAGCCTGGTGCAAACCATTGTAAATGTAATAGAACCTGACCATGGCATAGTGTTCGACCCAGCCTGTGGTAGTGCAGGTATGTTTGTACAAACAGGTTATTTTATAGAAAGCGAGGGATTGAAACCTGCCGAAAAGGTTTCGTTTTACGGACAGGAAAAAGCAGAGCTCAATACCAAACTGGCTAAGATGAACCTTGCGGTTCATGGACTGGAAGGAAAAATACAGGAAGGAAATACTTTTTACGAAGATAAGCACGATCTGGTGGGGAAAGCCGATTTTGTAATGGCCAATCCTCCTTTCAATGTCGATGGAGTCGATAAAGCCAAGGATGTGGTTAAAAAAGACCCTCGCCTGATGTTCAACGGTATTGTGAACTTGCCCAAAAACGATAATGCCAATTACTTGTGGATTCAGTATTTCTACAATTACCTTAAACCAACCGGTCGTGCAGGTTTTGTTATGGCTTCGTCGGCAAGCGATGCCGGACATAGCGAAAAAGACATCCGCGAAAAGCTTGTAAATACAGGTGCCGTAGATGTAATGATGACTATTGGCAACAACTTCTTCTACACCCGTTCGTTGCCTTGTACTTTGTGGTTTTTCGACCGTGCTAAAGAAAATGATAAAGCCAAATGCGACAAGGTACTGATGCTCGATGCCATAAGCACAGCAACCAAAGAGTACCAACTGAACAAAAATAAAGATTGGAAAGATTTGAATATTCAATCGGAATTTATTGCGCCTCTTAAAACCCTGCAACAGCTACTTAGCGGCAACCCCGACGAGGAAGAGCCCGGACTGCTGCACGAAACCGAATATTTTTACAAACAAGCTCATTGGCTCACAAGTCGTTTCCCCGATGGCGTTTATACCGATGTGGAAGGACTTTGCAAAGTAGTAAGCCAAGCTGAAATTGAAGCAAAAGACTGGAGCCTCTCGCCAGGCAGATATGTTGGAGTCGATACTGCTACCGATGACGATTTTGATTATGAAGAACGCTTAAATGAAATACATATAGAGCTGGAAGGATTGAACGAAGAAGCGGTTGTTTTGGCAAAAAACATTTCTGAAAACTATAAAGAGTTGGCGATATGAGTAAAAAGGATTTAATAACTAAATTTTCGGATGATTTGTTTGTAGGCATACTACAAATAATTGAACAAGCCAAACACAAATCTGCAGTTTTTTTAAATACAGAAACCACTTTACTTTATTGGAATACAGGATGTTATATCAACGAAAACTTAAAAGAGAATAATCGCTTAGAATATGGTGCTAAAATATTGGCGACACTGTCGCAACAAATAACTGCACATTATGGTAAAGGCTATAGTTACTCCGCTTTGACACGTATGTGCAATGTTGCCTATTGCATTGATCAAACAAATATTGCGACACTGTCGCAACAATTGAGCTGGAGCCATTTAATTGAAATTGCAACCATTTCGGATGAGCTAAAAAGAGAATACTACACACATATATCTGCAAAAAACCAATGGGAGTAAGAGAGCTACGCGAACAAATGGATAAAATGTTGTTTGAACGAAAATTTTATAACGAAAGTGAACTTGAAAATGCCATTATCAATACTATCGAAAAATTTATTATGGAATTGGGAAATGGTTTTGCTTTTATAGAAAGGCAAAAACGCATTTCGGTAGATGGCGAAGATTATCACCTAGACTTGTTATTCTATCACCGAAAGCTAAAACGACTAATTGCAATTGATTTGAAAATGGGAAAATTCAAACCAGCCTATAAAGGACAAATGGAACTCTATTTGCGCTGGCTCGAAAAACACGAAATACAGGTAGGAGAAGAGAAACCCATTGGGCTGCTGCTTTGTAGCGAAGGCAATACCGAACATATAGAACTATTGATGCTCAACGAGCCCGATATTAAAGTTGCCCAATACCTTACCGAACTACCCGACAAACAATGGTTTGCCGACAAATTACACAGAGCCAAAGAATTGGCAGAAAAAATTAATATTAAAAAAGATGAACAACAATGAAAAAATATCTGAACAATGATTTATCTGATTTGTGTGATTGTATGATTAATCAGGTTAATCCGTTTATTACAAAAACTTTTGCTGAGCTTAGCCGAAGCATCAAAGTGCAGATAATTGATTAACAAATATGAGTGTAAACTATGTCAAAAAGTAAAACTATAAGCGTAAAAGGAACAGAGATTACTATTCTAAAAAATGGAGATTTGGAATATATCTCTCTTACCGATATGCTAAAAGCCAAAGATGGCGATTTTTTTATTTCAGATTGGCTAAGAAACAGGAACACTGTGGAGTTTCTTGGAATTTGGGAAAGTGTTTACAATCCCGATTTTAATTATGGCGAATTCGCCACAATTAAAAGTCAGGCTGGTTTGAACAATTATAAAATAAGCGTAAAAGAATGGCAGGAAAAAACAAATGCCGTTGGTCTTAAGGCAAATACGGGTAGGTATGGTGGCACCTATGCACATCCCGACATAGCCTTTGAATTTGGAATGTGGATTAGTGCCGAATTCAAGATTTACCTCATTAAAGAATTTAAACGTTTAAAAGAAGATGAAAACGACCGTCTGAAGCTTACATGGAATTTGCAACGTACTTTAGCAAAGGTAAATTATCACATACACACCGACGCAATTAAGGAAAACCTTATTCCGGAAACACTTTCTAAAGATAAGATAAACCTTGTGTATGCCGATGAAGCAGATATGCTCAATATGGCATTATTCGGCACAACAGCCAAACAGTGGCGAGATGCTAACCCAAAAGCTGATGGCAATATCCGCGACGCAGCTACAATTGAGCAATTAGTAGTGTTGAGCAATATGGAAAGCATAAATGCCGTTTTGATACATCAAGGGTTGCCACAAAGCGAAAGATTGCTACAGCTCAATAAAATAGCCATAACCCAGATGAAATCGCTTTTGGGGAGTAGCAGTATGACAAAATTGAAAAAATAAATGGTATTATTTAGAAGATATATAAGCAAAACGCCAAACTCCGCGAGGCACGGGATATATTGTTGCTGAGGCTTATGAGTGGGAGATAGAGGTGTAATTAGTGCCTCTAAGAAAACTCACAACATATTAACATACAGTTAATTATTGTTAATAACTTTCTTGAATCTTTTTTAGATTAAGTTGCAAAATTTGTATAAAATAAAGATATTTATACTGTTAACGATTCGACAGTCCACTATTTGC
>CAMDBI010000035.1 GCA_945889005.1 Bacteroides fragilis | reverse complement strand
AGGTGTTGGTTTGCGCCGCAAACCAACACCTCCTCCCTAAATTGTAAACCAACTGAATGTCATTGTAAACGAAGTGAGAAATCTTTATTCAAAAAGTTTTACCGGACAACAATATTTCTTTTTCGACAAAAATATATAATAAAATTATCTCTTTACCTTTAGTCGAACGTTAAAACGATTAAATTTGTCGTTTGTTGAAAAAATGATGTTCATTTATGACTGAGAATAATAATGCAAAAGAAGAGGTTATTAAGCCTTCGCTCAATTTTATTGAGGAAATAATATGCAATGATATTAATTGTAATAAAAACGAAACGCGCGTTCATACACGATTCCCTCCTGAGCCCAACGGATACCTGCACATTGGTCACGCCAAAAGTATCTGTCTGAATTTTGGTTTAGGCATTAAGTTTTCGGGTAAAACCAACTTACGCTTCGACGATACCAATCCGGTTAAAGAAGACACTGAGTATGTCGATTCTATTCGCGACGATGTGAAATGGCTAGGTTTCTCGTGGGACGATCGCGAATTTTATGCATCCGATTATTTCGAACAGCTTTACCAATGGGCCGAAAAAATAATAATGAAAGGGAATGCCTTTGTTTGCGAGATGAGTGCCGAAGAAATGAGTGCTACTCGCGGAAATCCTGGTGTGCCAATGAAACCAAGTCCTTGTCGCGAAAGAAGTGCAGAAGAAAATCTCGATCTTTTTCGCCGTATGCGAGCAGGCGAATTTGCCGATGGTACAAAAACTCTACGTGCCAAAATCGATCTAAGCTCTCCAAATATGCACATGCGCGATCCTATTATGTATCGCATTATACACACCAACCACCACCGTACGGGCAATAAATGGTGCATCTATCCAATGTACGACTACGCCCATGGACAAAGCGATTACATAGAAGGTATTACACACAGTATATGCACACTGGAGTTTGAAGTGCATCGTCCTCTCTACGATTGGTATCTCAATCAAATACTTGACAACCCGGCAGGCTACCGTCCCCGACAAATAGAATTTGCTCGACTAAACCTTACTTATACTGTTATGAGTAAACGCAAATTGCTCGAATTGGTAAAAGGCAATTATGTTAGCGATTGGGACGATCCACGAATGCCAACCATCTGTGGCTTACGTCGCAGAGGTTTTACCCCAACTTCAATACGCGATTTTGCCGAACGTGTGGGTATTGCCAAACGCGAAAACACCATCGATGTTTCTTTGCTCGAGTTCTGCATTCGCGAAGATCTAAATAACATAGCCAATCGTGTAATGGTTGTGCTGAACCCTGTGAAACTCATAATCGACAACTATCCCGACAATCAGGTCGAAGAAATGGATGCCGTAAATAATCCCGAAGATGCCAGTGCCGGAAATCGAAAGGTGCCATTCGCAAAAGAACTTTTAATCGAACGCGACGATTTTATGGAAAACCCTCCAAAAAAGTATTTTCGTCTATCGCCTGGTACCGAAGTGCGTTTGCGTTACGGATACTTTGTAACCTGCACCAGTGTCGACAAAGATGCTGATGGTAATATAACTACAATCCATTGTACCTACGATCCTGCTACTCATGGCGGAAATTCGCCCGATGGACGCAAGGTTAAAGGCACCATACATTGGGTGTCAGCTGCGCATGCTCTAAAAGCCGAAGTGCGTTTGTACGATCGCCTTTTTAGTGTTCCAAATCCCGACGATGTTGAAGAAGGACAAGACTACAAGCAGCACCTGAACACCGATTCGCTCAAAACCATTACAGGGTATTGCGAACCCTATTTAAAAATTGCAAAACCACAGGAAAAATACCAGTTTGAACGTGTGGGGTATTTCTGTGTCGATGCAGACAGCACTCCCGAAAAACTTGTTTTTAACAGAACTGTTACTCTAAAGGATACATGGGCAAAGGAAGCGGTGAAATAAATGAGCAAATGTGAAAATATGTAAATATTGTAAATATGCATATGGAATTGACAATATTAGCGTTTTTTGAATATTGTTTCTAGAACATCTCTAATCAGAATAGTTACAAGTATAAAATATTTGGGCTAAAGCCCACAATATCTGTGCTTTTTTATTGCCGACGGTTTAAAACCGAAAGCATTAAAAATAATCTGTTTAATGGCTTTAGCCTAATTATGCTGATTTTTCAGATTATATTCAACCTTTGAACTTAAAATTTGCAATACCAAATACCCATGATTTCAATAGAAATTTTAAATTTTCTGACCGACCTAAAAGCCAATAACAATCGCGAATGGTTTTTGGCCAACAAAAAAAGGTACGACAAGGTAAAAGCCGACTTTGAGCATTTTGTAGGGCAAGCAATATTGGCCATTGGCACTTTCGACAACGATATAAAATACCTCGAAGTAAAAGATTGTACCTACCGCATCAATCGCGATGTGAGGTTTTCGAATGACAAGTCGCCCTACAAGACCAACATGGGCGCGTATTTGGTCAAAGAAGGTAAAAAAAGCCCTTACGCAGGCTATTATATGCACTTAGAATCCAAAGAATGTATGTTGGGTGGCGGTATATATATGCCTTTGCCCGAAAACCTCAAAAAAATAAGGCAAGGTATTTGCGACAACATCGACGAGTTCAATACCTTAATAACCAATCCTTCGTTCACAAAGTACTTCAAAACCTTAGAAGGCGATAAATTAAAATCGTTTCCAAAAGATTTTCCCAAAGACGAGAAGCTTGATGTGATAAAATATAAAAACTTCTTTGTTTCGAGACCTATTCCAATTGATTTGGTAACGTCAAACCTATACCTGACAGAAATTGTCGAAACCTTTAAGGCTTTAAAACCTTTTAACGATTTTATGAACAATTGTTTGATTGATGGTTAACAATGACCAACAAAGAGTTTGAACATATATTTCGCGAATACTTCAAAGTATTGTGCCATGTAGCATATCCTGTTGTGAAAGACCCCGATGTGGCCAAGGACATAGTGCAACAGGTATTTCTGAAACTCTGGAACAACCGCGAGAAATACCAGATTCAAACATCGGTGCGTTCGTATTTGCACCGAGCAGTAGTCAATACAGCACTCAACCATGTTGAATCTGACAAAAAATCAAGAAAACTTTCATTGTCACCTTTGGTCGAGTCTGTTGCCGAACCAGAAATATCCGATGAGACCGATAATGAAAAGCTCAAAATAAAGATAGAGGAAGCAATAAAAGCTCTTCCGCCTCAATGTCAGACCGTGTTTTCGCTTAGCCGTTACAGCGAAATGTCCAACAAAGAAATTGCCGAATACTTGAACATAAGCATCAAAGCCGTTGAAAAACACATTACAAAAGCCATGAAAGTGCTCAAAGTAAGTTTGAAGGGGGTTTATTTATTAGTGCTGTTGATATTGGTTATGCATATTATTAAAAACATCGTTTTTAATAATCAAAGGATTACAAATTCAAGTGTACATTTTACCGACAACGGCTCACAGACCACGGCTCACGGCTCATGGCTCACGGTCTACGGTTCATGCTTCGACTCCGCTCTACAACCACGGTCTACGAAAAACAATTATTCAGGTAGGGTTTTTGCCCTCGAACACTGTCATACTAAAAACGCCTGATATGGCTCATGATATTTGGGATATTATTTCACGAACACTCCGTGGCACGGCCAATGCCAATGATGGCGTGCTGTTGCAACGTTGGCTCAATGCCGATGTCGCTAACCGTGAACTTTTCGAAGAGGTAAAACATAGCTGGGAGCTTACAGCTAAAGTTAAATATCGGATGGATGTTGATATTGACACCGAATGGAACAGTTTTGAAGCAATAGTTCTTAACAATGCCAGTGCAGAAAAAAACTCCATCGTTATGTCTAAAATAAGACACCTATCGATGCTGATAAAAATTGCAGCGATAGTGGTATTTGGCATGTTTTCCTCATTAATAATATATTTTGCATTGGGCAAAAGCACTGAAACCATCATATTAACCTCGACCAATGGCGATACGCAATATATACTACCCGATAGTACAGTAGTTTTGTTAAAAAAAGGCAGCGAAATTGCTTACCAAAACGATTTTAATTTAAATAACAGAAACATACAATTCAAGGGAGATGCTTTTTTTAAGGTTAAACGAAATACTGCTTTACCATTTATTATAAAAGGTTCTAAAATAAATGTGAAGGTATTGGGCACATCGTTCAAAATTAAAGATATTGCAAACGATTCGTTGGCATCGGTTGCCGTAGTTACCGGAAGAGTTTCGGTTCATTCGGCCAATGGTTTGCACCAAGTATTGCTCGAACAGGACGACAGCACTACATATTATAGCAATAGCGATTTATTTAGTACCGAAAACAATACGAAACAAAAAATCAATCTCAGATTTTCCAATCAAAGACTCAACGATATTGTTCCTATCCTCGAAAAGCATTATCAAATAAAGATAGAATTAACTGAGCCTATTCGAAACTGCTTGTTTACTGGCGATTTGAACGAACTTAAACTTCAATCGGCTATCGACATTCTTTCTACAACATTGGGGCTTACAGTTTCGCATGTCGGAGAAAAAGTGTATTTTAGCGGAAAAGGTTGCAATCTCGATAAGTAATGTTTTCTCTACTAAAGCGTCTGACAATTGCGGTTTTTGTATTGTTTCAATTTTTATTTGTCCCTATTTATGGGCAAAATGCAATTTTAATGCAGCCTATTGACTTGCCCAACAACAAGCTAAGCATCAAAAAAGCTATTAAATACCTTTCGGAGCAAACAAACCTAAGTGTTTCGTACAGCGAAAGTCGCTTATTTATTCGCAAAACAATTTTTTTCCCTAGCACCAACCTACTTATCAAACAAATGCTGGATAGTATGAAAAGCCAGGCCAATATCGACTTTAAGCTTATCGACAGGCAATTGGTATTGTACAGAGTCGAAAGTAAACAAGAGTTTTATACCATCGAAGGTTTTGTAAACGATTCGGCTACAGGCGAAGCACTTATTGCTGCTACTGTTTATATTCCGGAACTAAACATAGGCACATACACCGACCAGTATGGATTTTATTCATTCAACATACCCAAAGCACAATATCAATTGCAGTTCTCGTATTTGGGATACAATTTTTTGATTGTAAGTGCCGATTTAAATAAAAACAAAAAATACCATGCTCAATTGGTAATGCAATCGATCAATATTGATGAAGTTACTATTAAACCACAAAAAGAAGAAGAAAAGCTTTGGAAACCGGCTACCAGTCGCAGCGAAATAAATCAGGAACAAATAAGGGGTCTTCCGGCATTTATGGGTGAACACGATGTTGTTAGAAACTTGTCGATATTTCCGGGTATTCAGGCACACGAAGCGAGCAATGGCATAAGTATCAGGGGAGGCACAGCCGAACAAAACTATTTTCAACTCGACGAAGCTCCTTTGTTTGCCACAGCTCACCTGGGAGGTTTAGTTTCGGTGTTTAACCCCGATGCCATTAAAAATCTGACAGTTTACAAAAGCGATATACCCTCGAAATATGGTGGTGGTTTGTCGTCGGTTATAGATGTTCGCATGAAAGATGGAAACGATAAGCAAACACAATTTCATGGAGGCATTAGTCCGATTGCCATAAGAGGAACTGTAGAGGGGCCTCTTGTAAAAGAGCGTTGTTCGTATATATTATCTTACAGAAGATCATATTTAGATCAAATATTGAAACTTATCGACGATTCAACCATGCACAATACCGATATATTCTTTCGAGATGTAAGTTTCAAAATCAATTACAGGCTCGATGACTATAATCGGATCTATTTTTCGTATTACAATAGTGGCGACAAACTCATTCAAACTGGCGGATTGGCATGGTTCAACAATCTGTATTCGCTTCGATGGCATCATTTATTTCAAAACAATTCTTTTTTGGTGACATCGATCATATATAGCGACTCCCGTACAGAGCTTTTTATAAACGATCCGTTGCTAGAATATGCCATAAAGTCGCGCATTCAAAATTATTTATTGAAAACCGACCTTAAAGTACTCAAATGGCACGACAATTCGTTGGATGCCGGATATGGCTTACAGTTTCAGCAATTCTTGCCTGCTGAGTTGCTGCCAGCTATCAATTCGGGTATACAAAAAGCTGTATTGTCGTCGAACAAGAATGTTCAAAACTATCTGTACTCTAGCCTCAACTACAAATTGACCCCGAAATGGGCATTCAATGCAGGAGCTCGTTTTACGATTTACAATCAATTGGGCCCATTTGATTACTTTAGAAAAAATGACTATACCTCGTTCGATACCATTCATTACCCCGACAATAAATTGGTTGAAACCTATGGGCGATTTGAGCCACGGGTGGTATTAAGTTATTCAATCAACAACAATAATACATTCAAATTGGCATACAATCGTACATTGCAATTGGTTCATCAGACCGGGAATATTGGCTTGTCGATTCCTCTTAGCCGCAAATATCCATCGACCAAGAGTATTGAATCGCAATATTCTAACAACTTTATTGCAGGTTATTACAAAAGTTTGTCATCGCAAAACATCGATTTTACAGTAGAAAGCTATTTTAAGCATTTATACAACCAGTATTTTCAATACGATATACTTGAAGTATTTACATCGTACAATTACGAATCGCTTTTGTATAAAGGAGAAACTAAGGTAGCAGGTATTGAAGCAGGTATGCAAAAAAAATCGGGAAAACATACAGGTTCAGTGGCCTGGTCGTGTTCAAAAGTATTGCAACGTGTATCGGGTTACAACGCTAATGACTGGTTTCATCCGTATAGCGACCGACGGCACAATATTTCGACAACTTATGGTGTGCAAGTTACCCGCAGACTATCGTTCAACACCCATTGGCTTTGGCTCAGCGGGGCACCCTTCGATGTGCCTGTGGGTAAATATATGCTCAACAATCAAATGCTTTTCTACTATGCAGACCGCAAAAGTAATGCATATAGAAGCAAGCCCTACCATAGGCTCGACATTAGTGCCGATCTGAAAAGCCGCAATTATTTCAAGAAACGATACAAAGCAGTCTGGAACTTCTCTGTTTACAATGTTTACAACCGGCACAACCCTATAACAACTTATTATAAGGAAGTTGTCAATAACGAAATAACACATTTAGCTCCTTTTACCGAAAACACCATTGTGAGTAGCGAACCAAAACCTGTAAAAAATTGGTTTTTCGGCATCTTCCCTTCTGTGTCGTACAATTTTAGCTTTTAAATTATGAGTAATGCTCAATCATATAAATTTTTATTTTTGTGTTTCTCGATTTGGTTGGTCGTTTGTTTCAGTGCCTGCGAAGAACTGGCAGACGAACCCGGTGCACCTAAGTATCTCGAAAAAATTGTTATCGATGCCTTGGCAAACGATCGCGACTCTGTTTTTAAAGTGTATCTGACGAAAACACGAGCTATTAATGACACTTCGAAGCAGCAGTTTATTAGTGGTGCTCAGGTAAAGCTTTACGACTACGATAAGAACTCCGAATATTTGTTTACCGATAGTTTAGAGACATATAAGCTTCAATACCGTTTCAAAAGTGGTAAAAAATACCGACTTAGCATAGTTTACCAAAATACCAGCTACGAAGCCGATGCCACTGTACCACTGCCAATAAAAATTGATTCCGTACTATTAGAAGCTGTAGTCAATGAGAAAAACATGTATTATATAACATTCTATATGCCTAAAGCTTCGCAAAGTCAAACAAATTATTACCTGGTAAACTACTATAAAAATCATCAGAGATTTTATCAATACAATTTATTTGACGACCAGTTTTTGACGTACATGGCCATGCCATTTACAATCAATGGTAGTAAAAACGATACTGCCAAAGTTGAAGTGCATGTAATCTCAAGATCATTTTTCGATTTTTATAACAATATGACCTTAAACAAAGAAAACGATGGGCTTATGTTTGTCAATAATCTCAAGTACAATGCCCCATCGAACTTCTCTAATGGAGCTTTGGGGTATTTCCATATTTCGTCGATGGATTGGAAAGAGGTGGTAGTGAGGTAAAAAACGAACACGGATGATACGAATTAATATAGATTTAACAGATAAACAATAAATAAATCCGTGTTATTTTTTTATTTCCAAGGTAGGGTTTTTCATTTTTCCCTGTCATTAAAGAAAAAACTTTCAAAAAATGAAACATCTTTTCAAACAAATTATTATTGCAATCCTCTTATCTGCTGCACTTCAAACTTTATATGCGCAGCGACGAACCATTAGCGGTACCATTCGCGACCATAAAAATGGCGAAGTACTAATCGGTGCCAATGTAATGGTCAAGAGCTTGTCGGTAGGCGTAGCTACCAACATGTATGGTTTCTATTCCCTTTCGCTCGATCCGGGCAAATACACTCTTCAGTATACTTATGTGGGCTATGTTACTTACGAAAAAGAAATTGACCTCGCAACCAATGTAACTTTCAATATCGAAATCGAAGAAGAAAGTCAGGAAATAAAAGAAGTAGTCATACTTTCAAAAAAGAAAAACGACAATATCGAATCGGTCAAAATGAGCAATATGGCTTTGTCGAGCAAGGTCATTGGGAAAATACCTGCCATGATGGGCGAGGTAGATGTTATTAAAGCGTTAACGCTTATGCCCGGCGTAAAGCAAACTGGCGAAAGTAGTTCAGGGCTAAGTATACGTGGCGGCACCCGCGATCAAAACCTCATATTGCTCGACGAGGCTACCGTGTATAATGCTTCACATCTTGGCGGCATGTTCTCGGTTTTTAACAACGATGCCATCAAATCGGTTGAGGTATACAAAGGCAATATTCCTGCACAATACGGCGGACGACTATCGTCGCTCATCGATATTCGTATGAAAGACGGTAACAACAAAAAGGTCTCGGGAAGTGGCGGTATAGGAACTATTTCGAGCCGCTTAACACTCGAAGCACCTATTGTTAAAGACAAAAGCTCAATTATGATTTCGGGTCGCCGCACTTATATCGATGCCATCATGAAGCTTTTGCACAAAATGAATGATACCATACCCGAATTGCCCTATAATTTCTACGACCTCAACATAAAAGCCAATTATACCATTAACGATAAGCACCGTATTTACGTTTCGGGTTACATGGGGCGCGATGCATTTAAAATGAACGCATCTAACGATACAAAATCGACCATGAGCTGGGGAAATTACACGACTACTTTTCGGTGGAACTACACTATCAACAGCAAGCTATTTGCCAATTTTACCCTGTTGAGCAGCGAGTATAGCTACAATGTTAACAACCAATTTACCTTTGGCGAAAAAAATAAGAAGAAAAAAGTTAATTTCGAATGGGATGCCAACTTGCGCGATTACTCTGCCAAAGCCGATTTCGGTTGGTATGTCGACCCCAACAACACAGTCAAATTTGGAGTTCAAAGTATTTATCACGAATTTAATACTGCAGAAGTAAAAGGGAACTTCGATACCATGAAGTTCGATTACAAAATACCTGTTTACTATGCCAGCGAAAATGCCGCGTTCATTAGCAACGAGCAGAAAATTGGCGATTTACTCTCGTTGGGCTATGGTATACGGCTAAGTACCAATAGTAATATTGGAAAATCGACCATCTACAAATACAACAATTACGAGGTCAATGATACCATTAAATACGGGAATGGTAATTTTTTCAAGACTTATATAGGTCTCGAACCACGATTGGCAGCACGTGTAAAGATAACCGACAACAGCTCTGTTAAAGCCTCGTATTCTCGCACCCGACAATATTTACAAATAGCTTCGAACTCGGTTTCGGGAACCCCATTAGATATTTGGATTCCTTCGGGACCCAATATCAAACCTCAGCTTGCCGATCAATACTCGATTGGATATTTTCACAACTTTTTCGACGACCAATTGCGCACTTCCGTAGAGATATATTACAAGGACATGTACAATCAAATCGATTTCAAAGAATTTGCACAGCCTTACCTCAACGAACAAATCGAAGGCCTCTTGCGCTTTGGCGAAGGGCGCGCGTATGGAGCCGAATTTTTTATCGAAAAACCAGAAGGCGATTTTACCGGCTGGATTAGCTATACATACTCACATTCGGAACGTAAGATTAATGATATTCAGGAAAAAGACTGGTTCAACTCGCCCTACGACATCCCTCACGATTTGTCAATTGTTGCTATGTACCAGGTTGCGCCTCGCTTGTCGGTATCGGCCAACTGGGTATACCGCACGGGTCTGCCTTTTGTCGCTCCCAGTCAACGTTGGGAGTATGGAAACATCATTATCCCTCAGTTTACCAAACGCAACAACGACCGCATGCCCGATTATCACAGACTCGATGTAGGTATTGAGTATAAAAATAAACCAAAAACCTACTACCAATCGTCGTGGACGCTATCGGTATACAATGCTTACAATCAACGCAACTCAAATTCAATATACTTCATACAGGACGAAGAAAACCCTCAAAAAACAAAAGCAATGAGCATTGCCATGTTCAAAATAATACCAACAATTACCTGGAACTTTAAATTCTAACAATCAAATGTATTCACTCAAAAAATATATAGATATGAAAAGCATTATCATAAAAATACTAATCACATTATTAGCAGGAATTAGCATTTCAACCTTTACATCGTGCGAAGGAGTCGAAAAAGAAATCGACTGGAAGGTTACCGACACCGAAAGTCGTTTGATAGTCGAAGGTTCATTTACCGACCAAAAAAAAATACACAGTTTGTATTTGAAACAATCGGCTCAATACTTTGCCAATAAAAAATTAGCGGGCGTGCAACGTGCAACAGTTACTATTAGCGATGGAACTCAAAACTGGCAGTATATTGAAAGTGCTACTCAAGCGGGCTTGTATCTAACCAAAGATTCAATTGCCGGAACAGCAGGCAAAACATATACTTTAAAAATTAAGCTCGAAAGCCCTTTAAATGGCGAAAGCAATTATAGCGTGGTTGCCGAGATGAAAAAAACGATTCAGGTCGATAGCATTTTTGCCTTTGTCGATAAAAATCCTTTTTATGAAAAAGGAAATAACGACTCTACCATATTAACTATATTGAGTTTTGGAAACGAACCTGTTTCGGTCAACGATTATTATCAATTTATAATTTTAAAAAACGATACCGCCATTGCAGATACTGTCAATCAATATAGTGTTGTAAACGATTTAAGTTACGGCATAAATGGGCGAAACAATCTTACAATTGTTAGATTGGCAAGTTTTAAAGACGAAGATATAGTAAGCCTGCAAATATGGAGTATCGAAAAGCAATATTTCGATTTTGTTGAAGCTATTCAAAATATCAAAAACAATGCAGGAGACCCGCTCGGGTTTTCGCCCCCTATGGCCAATGCTATTGGAAATATCAAGGGAGGCGATGCATTAGGCTATTTCTTGGTTTCGTCGGTGAGCGAAGGAGTTGCGTTGGTTTATAGAGAGTAGTTGCGATTATTCTACTCTCTCAATCCATAAAAAACTTTTCCTCTAAATCAACTTTAAAAAACGAAAGTATAAAAACAATAGTTTCTGATATAAATATCCTGATGCTTAATCCTAATATATATTACGATAAAAAAATCTATATAACTAAATATTTGCCGAGCGGCAATTATTTAGGACATTCAGAAGGGCACAATACGTTCAGAACATGCGTTTTTTAAATATCGAACACAAAGTATTTGTTTCCATTTTCAGCAATACAAATGCACATCAGATCGAAACAGCAATGTTTTATATAACCAAGCAAACAAAAAAAATCACTTTCTCAACTTTTTTTGAAAGAATTTTTTTAACTTGCTTATTAACATTAATTCATTGAAGTATGAGCAGAGTTCAACAATTGACCTACAATGGCAAACAGGTTTTTTATATGGATTTTTCGGGCATTAAAAGCGAAAATGAAATTGTAGCTTTAATAAATGAATGTAAAACACACATTCGTTCGAAAACTCCTAAATCGGTTTATTCGCTCACCAATATAAGGGATATGCATTTTAGTGGAAGCATTAAAGATCATTTCTCCGATTTTGTTAAAGGTAATAAAGACTATATCAAAGCCAGTGCCGTGATTGGGGTAGACGGCTTAAAACAAATAGTTTTCAATGGACTTATGAAGCTCACCGGTCGAGACTTACGTTCGTTTAACGATAAAGAATCGGCTCTCGAATGGCTCGTTTCCTTTTAATTATTTGTTTGTAATTACAAGGTCAACTGCTACATCGTGAGGGTCAGCAGGAACAATATCAAACAATTGAAAATCAAAGCAGACACCTATCTTAAATGCATTTGTTTCTTTTATAAAACGGTCGTAATAACCTTTCCCACGACCCAAACGATTGTTTTGCTTATCGAAAGCCAAACCAGGGACTATAATAAGTTCAATATCATTTAATTCATAAAAATCGTCTGAGTCAGGTTCTAATATTCCAAATTTCCCAGACTTTAAGGAATCGAACCCTTCAAACAATTTTATTTTTATATCATTTCCTTCTATTACAGGTAAAAATATTTTTTTACTTTGGCAATATTTAATATTTAAAACCCTAATATCTACCTCTTTGGCCATTGGCCAGTATGACATAATGATATTTGCTTTTACAAATGATTCGTGATGCTCAAGTGAATTGCATATTTTGTCTGAAGCATGTTTAATTTCAGTTTCAGAAAAAATCTTTTGTTTCTCCTTTACAAATAATCGCATTTTTGTTTTACCTTTCATATTCATTTAATTGTAATTTTTTTGGTGATCTTAATCATTTCAAAAAAATGACATTAGTCATCATTTTTAGTTGTTCGTCAACACTTTTTTGATGTTTGTCAAAGAAATATAACTTATATTTAACACATCTGTATTAACTAAAAACAAAACAACAAATTATGAAAAAAAATATTTCAATAGCAGCATTTTTTATTAGCTCACTTATTAGTATCCATTCGTATAGTAGCGACAAAATGAACGCATCTAGTTCAAACAACTCAAATACAAAAGATGTTTCTGTTAACCAATCGAAAATCGACATGTTTGCAAGTTGGAGTACATCGCAAGACACCCTTTTATTATTAACAAAAATAAATAGCTGGCAAGCCGATTCACTTAAAAAATATTACGAAGATTACAGCAAAATTGCTCTAAATAACGATGATGTAGCAAATATCATGTTGCACATAAAACAATTTCAAAACAATTTTAACCAAGCATCAGAAAAAAAATTTATTGGCAAATATTAAATATCATTGCTTTTACAACGCACTATAAACAAAAGCATTAGCGCATTGCCTCATTGGCATATAAATTTATTTGCTTCTGGCATGCTTAAATAAAATATTTTTCATTGCTTTATAAAAATATTTGAGGTCGGTTCCGATCGAATGTTTTTCGAAAGCTAACAGATATTTCATTTCCGATTCCTGTATTTCTTCTAATGTATTTGGCATATCGGCATAAAAAGGAGGAATTAAACCCGGTTTGGTCTTCATGCGTTTTTCTTGCAATTCGGGGCTATACAGCGAAAAATAATGTTTGCTCAATGGTCTAACTCCCACAATCTTTAAATCGCCTTTTAGCAAATTGAAGATCATTGGCAATTCGTCGAGCCAAAACTTGCGAAAAAAACGCCCTAATGTAGAAATTCTGAAATCGTTTTTAAACTTTCCGCCTTCTTGTAGTTGCGATTTCTTATAAATATATTCCTGCAAGTACTCTGCATAGGGGTGCATGGTCCGAAGTTTATATACTTTTATTAATTTACCATTTTTCCCAACTCTGTTAAGTTTCACCAAGGGGCCATAGGTCGGATCGGGGTCGTAATGCGGGCTGTCTATTTTTCGGGTTAAAAAATACAGATGATTGTTTACAAATACTTCATCAATAACTTCAAATCCACAACTGTACAATCGTCCAAATGTTTCTGCTTTGGACAATACCCGATTGTGACCATGTGTCAGAAAAAAATACAAGCCTTTAGTCAAATTAAATTTTGGGAATATTCGCTTTATTATATAATCTATAGTATAATAAAAATAATTTAAGGGAAAAGGATATTTCTTTAAAACCCTGAATTTCCTTATATCCTTTGTTTCTACACAACCAATAAAAATACCATTTATCGGCAGCTTTACATTTACTGCTTCAAAAAACTTATTAATATACCTTATGTCGTTTATTCTTTTGAGGTTAATGAAGCACTTGTATTTATTATTAGGACTTTTGTCGATGTTGAAGCGCGTAGTTGTTGCCAATATCTGACAATAAGGCGACGAAAGATTCACCCATTTTTCCAATTGAACAAATACTTCAGCAGTTGTTTCTTCTTTAATAACGCTACGAACCGAAGCTAGCACTTCGTGATCAATTTCCCCATTTAACAAATGCTCTTTGACAGACGTTTCTGAAGTATAATTTTTCGAATGCATGGCTTTTACCAATGCATCTTCGTCTATCGGCAAATCCTTTAACCTGCCAAAATAATGCAGAAAATTGTAAAAAACTATTTCAAGAAAAAACGCTACAGAGAAGGTTCCAAAGAAAACCATTCTCGAATATCGAGAAATTTGAAAAACAACAATCAACAAAGAAGTTAAACCTAATATTACAAGGTTTGCATTAATAATTGGTTTTAAACCTTCAAGAAATGATTTGCTTGAATTTATCGGATTGTATTTCCCAAAAATAAACGAAATGGGAAACCATGTTACAATAAACAAAAGTACTTCTAGGTAATAATTATGAACATACGATTCAATCCCTCCTGGCTTAATGATCGTTACAGAAAGGAATGACAAAAGCAGTATTAATAAATCTGCAGCAAATAATTTTATATTTTTCAATTTAACAAATCTCCTTTTAAAAACAAGGATAAATGTATAAAAAAAGAAATAAAAAAAGACAATAAAATTGAGGCCTTTTTTTAATTTCAACACAAATATTTAAAATGGCAAAAACTTTTTTTATCTAAAAACCCATATTAAATCCTAACAATACAACTTTATCATTGCCTCTAAAAACAGGAGATGTAAACAATTCGAGATAGTCTTTCGACGATTTTCCATCAATTGGGGAACCCAAATTTTTATTACTAAAAATATCGGCTGTAAAAAAAATATTATTTACAATTTGATATCGAATTTTTAGTCCCATTTGTGTCGATTCCCAACTTTTATCCTTTCGAATCGACAATGTATCTTCGTAACCCGTTTTATATACAAAATCGTTGAAATGAATCGATTGGTCGTAAAATAATGATACATTCAAGTTTTTTAAGGCTTTGTATTCTAAGCTGGCATAAATATTCTGCGAATTGTCGCGCATAAACCAACCTAAATTATAACCATTCGACTCGTAGGTTGTTGTACTTACTCTGTGTTTATAGGTTATTGGGGTACTTTGCGTATATTCATACTTAAACGAAAGATTCTTCAAAGGCCAATTTGATAGGTTTATCCCAGCTTTCTGCGATGTAAAATTGAAACTTTTTGGGTCATTGACCCTCGAGAACGACCACTCGTCGATAAAGAAACTGCCATATAGGTGCAAATGTTTTATTCGCCTAATACTAAGATTTATAAACATTTGCGAGTTTTGATTCTCAATACCCCAATTAACTGTATGATCGATCGATTTGTAAAACATAAATGGTATGAGATATGCAGGGTGTGCATCCATGTCGCTATACACAATCGAATTTCCGACCGAGAGCCAAGTTGCTTTCAATAATCGAAACGAAAACATATTGGCTGCAATAAATTTTTTGCGAAATGTAGCCCTGTACGAATTCGAGTTTCTGTTAATATACGACAAAGTGCTATCGATCACTTCAGAAACCAGCCACCCGTGAATATAATTAAACTGCATCCAATCAACAGGGTTCAATCGAAGTTTGACCATCGGAAACGAGGGCGTACGACCCGAAAAAATCAATGCTCCATTGCTATGATCGCCCCACTGCACATGGTCTTTGGCCAAACCAATGCTACCCCACGAATTAGCATAATACAAACCTCCACGCATTTCGCTAAAATCAGATCCTGTAAAATTGGCATCAGTCTTTACATTGCCTCCGGGGAATTGGGTAAAATATGATTCTTTAACGAGAGTTTCGCCGGTCATGTGGTTGTCGCGCACATTGGCATAAAACGACCATCCATCGCTCAAGTATGCAAATGCACTTCCGCCTCCCCAAAAATGAGTCAACTTTTTACTTCCAGCCACATATTGCCTAATTCCCCATAAGGGTTCTATTCTTATTCTAAAAAGGCTATCGGTATGTGAAAATGAAAGAGGATTAATTAAAAATCGTGCTTCGTGCTTCGTGCTTCGTGCTTCGGCACCTCGTTCCCTGAGCGAAGTCGATGGGTCTATTCCAAATTGCAAAAGATAAAACGCCACTTCTTTCTTCTGCCTTACATTCAATTGTTCAATATTTACTTGCGCGTCATTCAACCAATCGACAACTTGCTTGCGCGAATAGGGTTTGCAAACCGAGTTCAAATCAATAATTCGATCGTTTGCCAATTCGTCGATAAAACTATATATACTGCTATAATCGGCATGAATAGGAACAAATTGCGCATGAACATTTAAAATTAAAAACATTCCAATGCTCCAAAATATTAACTTACCAATAAATTTATTCATTACTTATTATGAATTACAAAATCTGAATAGAAAACTTAATTTGCATATTTTTCAAATTTTTACATTTATTTATCTTGGTATATAATCCTTATCGTCGCGCGCTTTCAGGTTTCTACCAACCAATGCAACAGCCACCTCGTCGCCATCTTTTTTCTCATCGTGTTGTCCGTCCCACCAATCGGTCGACACATCGAGTTTAAGCATAAGTCCTTTGAACTCGAGAATGTCGTTATACCCAGTTTCGTAACCCTCAACCACCACGCGGGTATCTGGTGGCAATTGGCTAAGTCGAGTTATAAGTTCCTGAACGGTCATAATACAATTACAAATTATTTATGATTATTATTCGTCGTATTTGAGCAAAAAGTCGGGATTAATGCTTTTGAACGAAATGCGATTTTTGACCAATTGACAATCGAGTTCACGGTCAGAGATTTCATTGTATGGTCTTATTACAATTCCTTCTCGTAAGGTTTCCGAAAGTGTACTAGTTCCCTTGGACAATTCGACCAAGTCGGGAATAGATTGGCTCAGTATATAATCTTCGTTAAGTACGGGTACAGTTTTCTCGTCCAATAATTGGCATACTTCTTTCAATTCAGTCAGATTGCCATAAGCATGCTTTTTGATAAAATAGACATTGAAAAAATAAATATCGCACTTTCGAAGTTTATACTTATTGCCCTGTACGCTCGGTCCAATGAGTTCGCCCTGTATGGCAATATTGTCTTTGCCGAAATGTTTTTTAAACTTTTTTTCTAAATCGTGTTCCATTACAGTGCTCCAGTAGAGGTCGTACTTGTCGCGAAACAGATCGAGATTGCGACTGCACACGCCAAATTTGCCATTGATCTGGTACACGGTAATACTGCTTCCATCGAGCTTTTCGGTAATATAGCACTTTGTACCAGCGTATTTGTCGAGCAAAGGCTGTAATACCTGCACACGAGTCTCGTCGGTCTTAGGTATAAGCGACGGGAAGGTCTTTTGACCAGAATGTTTTCGATAGTATTCTCTTACGAAGCGTATTTTGTGTATCAGATTTTGAAACCATCGGGGCATCCATCGTGGATAGCGAATTTTGCCGGTTTGTGGTCTAAGCCGTTGCTCTTCCTGAAAAGGTTCCCATTGTTTAATTCCCAGAAATTGGGTAACATCTGCTCCTTCTTCTATAGCAAACGACTCGGGCAAAATAGTGGTTGGGAAACAAATACCCTGACTAACCTGACCTCGAAGTTTCACAGTTTTAATTCGAAACTTTCGCTCACGCAAAAACTCAAACTCGGGCATTGCTGGCATAAGCGAATCTATTTCGAAATAAACGCACAAATCGCCTTGCTTAAATTCGTCTTTTTTAACAACAACCTGCCAGCCTAAAATTGTAGCTTTAACAATGGCATCGGCATTTGCAATGGGTTCGATTGCAGATATACGTTGTATGGATGCTAATTTTCTCATGGTTTATATTTTTCAGGCTAAATTACTTAATAAACATGAATTTTAAGCACTAATTACTAAATATTTTTTCTTTTTTCAAAAAGTATATTTCTATATAAACAACAACAAACTTATTGCCATTACAGCCATACCCGCAACCAAGCCTCCAATTGCAATATGATGCTCGCCATATTCTTCGGCAGTAGGCAACAGTTCGTCGAGCGAAATATAAACCATAATACCGGCTACTCCGGCAAAAATAAGACCAAAAGTAGATTCGTTGAAATAATTTCGAAGAATAAAAAAACCTAATATTGCGCCAACAGGTTCTGCCAAGCCCGATAAGAATGAAAGCCAAAAAGCTTTTTTGCGATTTTTGGTTGCATAATAAATAGGCACAGAAACAGCAATTCCTTCGGGTATATTGTGAATAGCAATAGCTACAGCAATACTAACCCCAAGTGTAGGATCCGACAATGCACTCATAAAAGTAGCCAAACCTTCAGGAAAGTTGTGTATAGCAATGGCAATAGCCGAAAATAGGCCCATTCTCAAAAGTTTCTTACTATTTACGGGATTTAAATTCTTTTCATCGATGTTTTTTATTTCATGAGGATTTTCGAACGATGGAATGAGCTTATCTATTAAAGCTATAACAGCTATTCCAGCAAAAAAAGCTATAACGGTATAAATATTTCCCAATTTAATACCATGAACAGCAATTAATGCAACTTTTGCTTTAGCAAATATCTCGACCATCGAAACATAAATCATTACGCCAGCCGAAAAGCCCAAAGAACCAGCCAAAAATCGGGGATTAAACTTTTTCGAAAACAAAGACATAATACTGCCTATACCGGTAGCCAATCCGGCAAAAAGAGTCAAACCAAATGCAAATAAAATATTCTCAGTTGTCATTTTTTAATAAAATAATAATTTATTTTGATCAACAAATGTAAGACGAATTAAATTTACCATGAAATTTGATTATGACCTGACATTGGATTATTGAGTAAAATATCAACTCTAGAGACTATATTATTAATAATCTTTTTTCGCAATTTTTGGACTAGTTTTAACTAAGTAATAATCATATATATCACTAAGCTGAATAGTTGATAATTCTGACCATTCAATTTTTATTTCCATGATTTAATTTTCTTTTTTAAATCATCTAGTGAAATAACTCTTCCTTCAATTTTATCTTGTTTTGCCTTTTCTATCATTTCATAAAAATCATTTAATGACATAGGCTTCAAGGTTCTATCGTACTGATTGTTTTTCTCAATACTAATAAAATATTCTAATTTTTCTATAACACTTACATCTGAAATTTTTAAAAGATTTTCTATCAGATTTAACTTCCTTGCTTGTATGTTCATTTTATAATCTTTGTTAAGCAAAAATAAACCAATAGATAAAATAATAAGAAATATTTAAAAAAAATTGATTAAATAACTCGACCCAAATAAAATGAGTAGCCATAGAAAAGCGACCTGCGGTCAAAAGGTGTTTGTCCGCAGATTACACAGATGAACACAGATTATTACGAAAAACGACCTGCGGTCGAAGAAACTTTTTTTGTCCGCTAATTACTCGCTGACGCTTCGTGAGCTTCGCTTCGCTACGGTTACGCAGATGGATGCAGATTAATGCAGTTTGTTATGCTGTTTTATGAATATTTCGATATATAATTGTAGAAATAATACCTATCAAAGAAATAACAAAGAGTACTGCAAAAAAGTATACTGCTATCATGACTTTTTGTTTTTATAGTTAATCAACAAGAACCCCCATAATGCTACTCCAAAAGTTGATGCAGCTCCAAATGCGAGCATCAATGGTTTATTATGACTTAAATCGAGAATAAGACTAAGAACAACACCTCCGAACGTAAGTTTTGAAATATCAATAAGATACTCTCCAAACTGAACTCCAAATGTTTTATTAGCTTTTCCCATATTGCAAAGATAAATAATTTCTCTCTTTATTCAGATTTCTTATTCTTGTTTTTAAATCCTTTCTAACACATGTATACTGATAAAAATTATTTTAAAGAATAATTAAAGTTTGTCTGCAGATTACTCGCTGACGCTTCGTGAGCTACGGTTGCACAGATTAACACAGATGAATACGAATTACGACCTACGGTCGAAATGGGTTTTGTCCGCTAATTACGCTAATTACACGAATTTAAACAATGGCGACCTGCGGTCGGGAAAATACTTTGTCATCTAATTAAACTAATTACACGAAGAAAGCGACCTGCGGTCGAACAAAGAATTGTCCGCAGATTACACAGATGGACGCAGATTAAAAAAAGGATGAGGCTAAGAAAAATTTCAGACTTGTGCTGAGCTACTTGTACTGAGCGCAGTCGAAGTATGTCGAAGTATTTCAGATATGCGAAATGCGATTTCAGACGGTTACTGAGCAGAGTCGAAGTATTTTTCCATCTGACATCTGATAACTCAAATCTGTTATCGCAAATCAAGGACTGCTATCGCACATCTTTTACTTTCTACTTTTAACTAAAACTCCTTTCACAACATTCTTCATATTTTGCATTACCAATTCCTTTGTCCAGGCAATAGGGTTGTAGGTCCAACGCTGGGGATGGGTGGTTATCATTATCTGATCGGGCAAAAGACCTTCATTTGCAGCTCTAATTATATCATCTGTTGATTTTAATTTGTCATTAGTCATTACTTTGTCTCTCACGCTCACCTTCTCACCATCCCATCTCCTACCGGTATCGGTTAGGTAAAGTACTTTAGAAAAATCGACATCGAAATAGGGTTCGCCTATAATGCCAAAATCTTTATAAAATAATGTTTCCAAAGGTCGCGGCTATCGTAGGGGCTCATGGGGCTGCCGTGCATGCAGATTGTTGAAACAGGTGCTAATTGTCTTAGTTGGGTAAGGTTATGTTTGAAGTCTTCTATGGCTTTTTGACGATTACCTTTGCAAGAGGTAAGCGATTCGTAGTGATAATCTATTTCGTGCCCAAGAGCTTTAATTTATTAGATTATTGCTTCGTTCCAGCTTTGTGGTACTGCTCTGAAATAATATGATGTACAAATGCCCAATTCTGTCTCTATTTTGGCTGTAACTAAGGAATTATGAGGCAATAAATCAACATCGTGTCGCAAAACAATTGTTTTGGGCAAAGGGTTTGTGAGAAACTGCTCAAATGTTTGAAAAGAAAAACCCGCATGAAGCAGGTTTTCCAGTAATTCTTTATATTTTGACAGAGTAAAATCCATTATAGTTCTTTTTTAATTATTTCATACATTTCATCATAAATAATGTTAGATTGATTTCTCGGCAAATCAAATTTTTTAGCAAGTTCCATTATATCTTCTTTACGTGGATTAGAATTATTATTTATTGAAGTAGTATGATACCCTCTTATTCCATAACTAGGCAAAATATCATACGCCGGAGCTAAATGCCATTCATTTTCTGTTAATAAAAATGAAAAGTTCTTTGCATGATCGTCTTTGTTACCTATTAAAAAATTAAAAACCATTAACCGAAAAAATTTCCATTTTTCAAGAATGTTTCGTGTAATATATTGATTTAATTGAAATAATTGAATATAATCAATTGACGGAATTCGGAAGTCGGCATTTAATAAACCCGCGGCGCTCACCACATGTATTATACCTTTAGAATTTCTATCAAAGCGAACAGTACCGAAATATTTGTTTTCAAATAATCGTGTTTCTGTCATTTCAATACTACATTTTTTGGCAAGTTGAGAATAATGATATTCGATCTGACCAATATTTTCAGGGTCATTTTGAGATCTAAATTTTACAAGCCACTCTTTATCTTCAAATTGAACAAATACCTTTGGACGTGCACCACCCGGAGAGCCTCCTTTCAAATATAACTCTTCAATAGATTGCCAAACGTATAACCTATTATCTAAAATTTTCTGAGCTTCTGAAGCCAAATAATCAAAATCAGTTTTTACCTCTTTACTCCATTGACTCTGATCGGGTCTGAATTCAAGGGCACCTCTACCAGTTGAACCAACTAATGACAAACGTTCGGGAATAGTTAAAGATGCAAGCTTAATACCTTTTGATAGAAGATATCGGTCTAAAATTAAAAGGCCCCATCCATCGGGCAGACAATCGTCAAACACGCCAAAATTGCCATCAAATGGTGCCCGTTTTGCAATAAACACCCCCGGTTTTAATGGTAAATCTAATGGTGAGATTGATACTCCTTTGTTTATATACAGGGCATCATATTCGAAGGCACATAGCCAATCGTTGGTAATTGTTAATCGACCCAGTTTTTGATTATTGTAAAATATTTCAACCAATTTAACCGGGTTCATTTTCGGCTTCCTCTTTTTTTAGTTTTAACCTGTGTGTTCAAAATATCTTCTATTGATTGAAATTGGCGTTGTGAAAAAAGAGTATCGAAGTCTGAAGATAAGTTCATAACTTCTGCAATTTTAATCAAATTAGTAAGCGATATCTGGCCGGTACGTTCAAAGCGACGGTATGTTTCAATATTAACTCCGGAACGAACTGACAAACCTTCCTGACTTAAGTTTAATTCTAATCTCCTTGTTTTAACTTTTGTAGCAATACTTAAGCTAATCTCTTTGACAGTAGGCTTATTAATTTGTATTATATTACCACTTAGACTCATTTAAACGAACTTAATATTAATATATTACTAATTAGCAAAAGTAGTATTTTTTTAAAAAGGACTAAAATATTTAAACTACTAATTATTCGAGTTTATTTTCAATATAGGATGTTGAACGAATTAAACAAAAATGCGACCTGCGGTCGGAATAGGGTTGTCCGCAGATGACGCTGATTTACGCAGATTAAAAAAGGCTGAGGCTGAGATTACGGAAAAAGGTGATAGGGAAAAGGAAAAAGATTTCAGATGTGTGATATTTGATGTGTGATTTCAGATTTAGATCATTTCAAAATTTACTAATCACTTCATTATCATTTCTTTCATCTTCAAATCTTATAACTCTCAAATCTTTTATTTTCTACTTTATAACTTTTTACTTACTCCGGGTATTTTCTACAAACCAATGCATGGAAGTGATTAAACTGCTTGAAATGCTATATTACTATCACGAGGCAGAAAAACTCCTTTTATGCAATTGGGATTGATGATACAAATTTGGATATGAGTTCTTTCATGAAATCCAGCTTCGGGATAAATTGGGTTGCCCTCTATAAATGCCGCCCTAACAGAGTCAAACGACTTGCCATGCTTTTCAAATACATAATCAATAGCAAATTGAATTACTGCACAATCGAGATATCTTAGTACTTTATCATTACCTATTTCTTTTGAATGATTCAAATTTTGAGGCATAGAAATGCCTATTTTTTCGTATTCCTGCACAAATAATTTGTAACAAAATTTCAACAATTCTATACTTGAAGAATCAAGCAAATCGAGACAATAACCTAAATCAAGAACCGCTCCAATTACTGCAGGTTCAATAATAGATCCTGATTTTTTCTTTTTTTCTGACCATTCAATTGCTCGTTTAAGATTATTTTCCCAAAAATACATTCCATGCCCTAACCAATCATAGGATTCTTGACTAATTTTAAAAAAATCAGCTATTTTAATTAATTTTAGTTGTTCACTTTTGTCACAACCATGGAAACCTAAAAGTAAATTTGATCTGGTAGAATACATTATTTACTTGATATAAAAACCTGATCATAAGGCGCAAGAATATTCCCATTTTTATCAATAATACCAGCTGATTGAAAAGTTTTTTTGATAGCTTCCTCAGATCTGGGATGCTCTAAATCATACTTAACAATTTCAATTAATCTTTGAGTTTCTTCTGATGACATATTTGATTTTTTTTGATGTAAAATTATGATATTATTTGATATATAGTCAATCCTTTGGTCAAAAATCATGGGAAGTGATTGATGCGTAAATAAATTGGATTGTCATCTAATTTAACTAATTAAATGAATGGCGACCTGCGGTCGGAATAGTTTTGTCCACTAATTACACGAATTACACGAATTTAAACAAATGCGACCTGCGGTCGAAGAAAGAATTGTCCGCAGATTACGCAGATTTACGCAGATTAATAAAAGGTTGAGATTACGGAAAAAGGTGATATATAATAGGAAAAAAGAAAAAGATTTCAGATTTCAGATTTTGAAATTTCCAAATTCTTTCATCTTCAAATTCTCAAATCAACACATCTTCAAATCTTTAAACCTATTCTGATATTCGGGGTTTTGTTTCATTGTTTGGACACTTTGGGGGTAGTTTTCGATAAACCAAACCATAAAGGCGGTTGGGTCGATTTTGTGATTGAGTAATTGTTGGCGGCGGGTTTGGAAGGTTTCTTTGAGATGGGGAAGGGCGAGAAGTTCTTCGGTTTTATCGATGACTCCTTGTGAGGTTCTAAAACCATGGTGATTAGGGGCGAAGTTTCGACTCCTCGACAGGGCTGTTGTTTAGATTAATGATACCGCAAATACCGCACATAAAAATTAATTACTAATTACGAATGACTAATGACAAATTAGGTAGAGGTTGAGACAAAGGAGAAAATAAATAGAGAAAAGTCGGGGTTGAAAATCAAAAATCTCAGAATGTTTTTTAAATGAATATAAAATTTGATTTAAAGAGAAATGAAAATGGCTGTATTTGTCAGACATTATGCAAATTTCTAACTACCTCTATGGGACGACTTTCGTTAAACATAGCTGAATAATAAAGAAAACAAATGGTTTGAATTTGTTGTTCCCTTTAAAAAAAGAGATTAGATTGGTAATATTTTTTTCCAATAGTATCTGCCAATGGAAATGAATATTCTGATTTTTTAGGAAATTCAGAATCTAACATTGTAATTAACGCATCTAATTCTCTAAATTTTTCAATCTGAGAATTTCTTTTTTCTTCTTTTCTGATAGTCTTTTTAAAACTAATTTCCAAACTTTTCATGAACCAAAGTTATATAAATTTTCGGGAATGTAAAAATGCTTCGGATCCTTTTCTGATAATATATTGACAAATAAGGTCGTTATATTCTCGTATCATTGGCTTTAACAGGATATCTGAAGAATAATCTTCAATTTTCAGTTTTAATATTTTGGTTAATGTTTCTACACCAATTGAACGACCATGGGAATGCCAAAGCTTATTGTCGCCCAGGTCTCGAGCTATTTCCATGGCTCTAGTTTCTTTTTCCTTTTGAGTAACAAGTTTTCCATTTTTATGATTATTCCAATTTTTAAATTTATAATTAACAAGCCAATCTTTTAGCAAAGCAACTGTTAAATCTCTTGCTTGTTCATGACGTCGAAGCATAGCCAAATCTTGCTCTCTAAGCATAATTAATTCGGCTTGTGTTAACTTTCCCTTATTTGACTTTTCAATCATTTCCTCAACTTTGTCGAGATAACCAAGAGCAGGCACCCAGTTTTTACCATTATATACTTGTGGGTCTATTGGACCTAATGATGATGAATAGTCCATAAATATTTTATCGCCAGACATACAGAATATTGTACCTGCAGAGTAAGCAGAATCGGGAACAATAAAATAAACTTCTTTGTAATGATGGCGCGTAATTTTCACCATTTTCTCAACTGTTTCGGCACTTCCTCCAGGTGTATTTAAAATTATAGTTAAGTTTTCGTGTTCAATATTATCTGATTTCAATTCTTCGATAAAGTCTCTAAAAGGTTTCTCTAATGAGTCCTGTATTGGTCCATAATAAAAAATAACATCTGCATTAAAATACTCTTCCAATTTATTGAGGCGCTCGTTTAGTATTTCATGAATTGTAGAATCAAATATTGGTTTCATGTGTTTAAATTTTGTTTATTAATGTCACATGGAATAGCCATGTTGTTGAATTTTAATCATTTTGGTTGGTGTTTGTCAAACATGGCTATTTCATAAGTATAGTTTGTTAATTTATTGACCTAATGGCTATTTATCCGGTTTGGTAATATATTAAACATGGACTTTTATTTTTTAAAATGTGTTAGTTTACAAAGTAGAAAAAAAGTTATAATGAAGAAAGCGACCTGCGGTCGAAATGGGTTTTGTCCGCGAACGGCGCAGCCCTCACCGAAGTTAATTACACAAATTACACGAATTTAAACAAATGCGACCTGCGGTCGAAGAAAGAATTGTCCGCAGATTACGCAGATTAATAAAAGGTTGAGATTACGGAAAAAGGTGATAGGTGATAGGAAAAAAGAAAAAGATTTCAGATTTCAGATTTTGAAATATCCAAATTCTTTCATCTTCAAATTCTCAAATCAACACATCTTCAAATCTTTAAACCTATTATGATATTCGGGGTTTTGTTTTATTGTTTGGACACTTTGGGGGTAGTTTTCTACAAACCAAACCATAAAGGCGGTTGGGTCGATTTTGTGGGTGAGCATTTGTTGGCGGCGGGTTTGGAAGGTTTCTTTGAGATGGGGAAGGGCGAGAAGTTCTTCGATTTTTTCGATTACTCCTTGTGAGATTCTTAAACAAAAAATGATGTTTAAGATGTTTATTACGATATCTTGATTACTTCTGCTTTTATAGATTTCTTTACATCATTCCAGTCAACTGTATTAATCATAATAGGCATTTCGCTATTTTCAGCATCTTCAAAATACGACAAGCTCCTCATAACTAAAAATTCTGACCCATCATTAAATTTTTGTTTATAAAAACCAAGCATTTGATTTAATGAATAATATTGCAACAGATAATAAATATCTATAAAATCTTTTTTCGACCCCCTTCCACTAATAGCTGATAATTTCATAGCTGCAATATCGGGTAAAGATGCCATTACAATATTTTTTTCTTCAACTGACTTGTTTAGCCATGGATAAGGATAATTTACAAAATCTACTTTTATATTATTAATAGTGAATATATTTATATTTTTCGACTTTTTAATGTGTATAAAACTATCAAAGTCTTTTGATAATTTAAAAAGTAACATATCATCAAATTCTATTTGACCAAATAAATCAATATCAATGCTAATACGATGCCCTATTTGTAAAGCTAAAGATGTACCTCCAACTAAACGTAATTCTTTAAAATCGTAATACGACTGAAGTTTCTTTAGAAGTTCCAGTGTTTCGGGATAGATTGTGTTGAAATGTAACATTTAAAACGATTGAAAGGAATATTTGAAAGTGCAGAAATATATGCCATTGACTTTGGATCGAGATCTCGTGCATTTAATGCTACCGAAACTATTGTTTCTATCCCATATAATTCTTTAATTATATTCCAATCGGACAATAATCCATAATCTAAAACACGAGTTATAATTGTTTTCTGATTTCTTTCAGAATCTAATTGAGAAACATCTATATCCCAAAACAAATGCTTCGAAAGGTATTGAATATCTAATATTTGAGACGAATTCATATCAATATAATTTGTATTACAAATGTAGAAAATCTTATAGATTTTTCCATATAATGACGACCTTTGGTCAGAATAATTCTTTGTTATCTAATTTGACTAATTTAACAAAGAAAACGAACTGCGGTCGGAAAGGGTTTGTCCGCAGATGACGCAGATTGACGCAGATTATTTTCCATCTGACATCTGACCTCGCTCTTACTTCGGCTAAGCTCAGCACAAGTCTGCTATCGCACATCATTTTACTTTCTACTTTCTAACTTTCAACTTTTTAACTAATACCCCTTTCACCACATTCTTCACATTCTGCAACACTAATTCTTTAGACCAAGCAAAAGGGTTGTTGGTCCAACGCTGGGGATGGGTTGTAATCAGTATCTGATTGGGCAATCGCCCCTCAATAGCGGCTTTTATTATATCATTTGTACTTCTATACTTCTGACCTTTATTAACCCCAACCCCTTTAAAAGGGGCAATAACTTGGCACTCTAATAAATTTTCACTTTCAACTTTCAACTTTCCATTTTCAATTACTTTGTCTCTCACACTAACCTTCTCGCCATCCCAACTTCTGCCGGTATCGGTTAGGTAAAGTACTTTTGAAAAATCGATATCGAAATAGGGCTCGCCGATAATTCCAAAATCTTTATAATTGTAGTTTTTCCATAGGTCGCGGCTATCGTAGGGGCACATGGGGCTGCCGTGCATACATATTGAAAGGGTAAATCCACTATTTGAAAATATCAGACTTGTGCTGAGTCTAACGATGCACTGAGCGTAGTCGAAGTGTCGAAGTATGTATGATATAAAATCTTAAATACAAAAAGTTGCGTAGAGAGGTATAGACTTTATATTGTTTTCGAACCCAAAGTTACGAGTAGAAATTCGATATGAATATATAGGTTTATAGTTAGTTACAAATTGCAACAAACTTTTTGAACGAACATGTTCTGATGATTTAACTTCAATTGGAATAATATCGCCATTATTATTCTGTATTACAAAATCAACTTCTGCTATACCTTTCGACTCCCAATAAAAAAGCTGATAGCCATTACTATTAAGTGCTGTTGCAACATAATTTTCGGCTAAAACACCTTTTATTGCATCTATTTTTGGATTATTTGTTAATACCAAATTTGCAGGTAAGTTGTATTTTGAACTTAAAATACCAACATCTGCATGGTACATTTTAAAAGATGAATAGTCGGTATGTGCATTAAGAGGTATATAGCCTTGATTAATTTTGTAACACATAAGTACTATTCCCGATGATTTTAACCAATCTATAGCTGTTTCATATACATTGGCTCTTGATCCACTTTTAATTGTCTTGTATTGAAATTTTTTATTTTCCTTGGCTAATTGCGACAACATTGATTGATATGCTGCATAAATGCGTACTGTTTCTTCTTTTGATGCATATTTTGCCATATCGGCAATGTAGCTATTGTCAATGTTTTTTTGAAGCGATTGAACAATTGCATAATCATTTAACTCTAGATACTCTTTTATTACCTGTGGCATTCCTCCCAAATAAATATATTGCCTGAATAAATCGAGAAATGAATCATGTAAATTACATTCAGTATTTGTATGAAAACTTTCTTTAATTATCTGAACTACCTTAGGTTTATTTAATGCCCATATAAATTCTTCAAAATCTAAAGGATACATATCGGCAAAATCGACCTTACCTACCGGGAATGAATAGTCTTGTCGGTTAACTGCAACTCCCAATAAACTACCCGCAGCTATAATATGATATGCTGCATTCTCCTCTGCAAAATATTTTAACGAATTAAGAGCCTGATCATTTGATTGTATTTCATCAAAAAATATTAAACAATCTTTATCAAAGCTTTCGCCTATGTATATTGCAAGTTCATTAATAATTCTTTTGGTATTTAAGTCGCGTTGAAATATGGAGGCTAATTCATTGTTGTTTTCAAAATTGAAATAAAGAACTTTTTTATAATGCTTTTTCCCAAAATTTAATATCGTATAAGTTTTACCAACCTGTCTTGCTCCTCTAACAATTAGTGGCAAACGATTAGCCTTATGCTTCCATGCTAATAATATTTCCTCAATCTTTCTCTTCATTTAAATGCAAATATAATACATTTATTTCAACATAATAGTGTGCCCGTAATACATTTTTATCAACATAAAATTTAATATTAAAGTGATTGTCTCGTTGTATGGGATAAATATTTTTTAGGGTGGTTGTCCACAGTTGACTTAGATGAACGCAGATTAAAAAAAAGATGAGATTAAGGGATAAAGGTGATAGGGAAAAGGGAAAAGATTTCAGACTTGTGATGTGTGATGTATGATTTCAGATTTAAAATATATTTTCCTCCTTTAACATTTCAACTTGTAACCTTGTTACCTTTTACCTTTATAACTTTATAACTTTCTACTTTTGAACTTTCAACTTTCAACTTTCCATTGTCAACTGTCCATTATCCATTATCCATTGTATTTTAAAATCGCCTCCAAACAGCGTTCGACTGCGTGTCCATCCCACAAGGGGGGAACTACGGGGGTGCGGGGCTTGGCTAGGGCTTTGGTGTATTCGGAGCGGATACGTGTAATGTTGTTGCCTACCAATACCGATGAACCACCATTCTCTACGAGTGTTATTGGGCGTTCGGTGTTCCGTCGCATGGTGAGGCAGGGTGTACCAAGTACGGTACATTCTTCTTGCAAGCCTCCGCTATCGGTGAGCATGATGCGGGCTGACATGTTGAGTCGTAACATTTCGAAATAGCCCAGTGGCTCTAATAAAATATTGCGGGGATGATTTTCGACTTGCTCGTAAAGAATGAACGATTGCAGCATTTTTTTGGCTCTGGGGTGTATGGGCCACAATATGGTGATATCGGGGGCTACTTCGTCGGTCAAAAAACGAATGATTTGCTCAAATACATCTTTGTTGTCGACATTAGAAGGGCGATGTAGGGTAACCACTAACCCTGAATTGCTAAGAAATCGCCAAGGGCAACAGAGCAACGAAGTTAATTACATAAATTAATATCGAGATTAATGCTTTATTTCAATATCTTGACTTCTAATACATTGTAAACAATTTTGAAATATTCTCTCAAGAATAGGTTTTAACCTGAAAAGATTGTTAAGTGAAGCTATTGCTTCTTCTGAAATTACAGGATACTCATGAGATACATCATTTCTTGTTTCACGAATCTCTATCCATTGTTCGGCAGATTCGATTATTCCTAATTTTTCAATCTTATTAAGTATATCTTTAAATGTTAATCGGTCTATATTTTCATAAGACACGATGAGTAATAACCTAAAAAGTTTATCGCCAATTAAATCCTGCAATTTTGCAAATCTAAATATGTATTGATCAACAAATGCAGCTTGTTCAATACTTAAATTGGAATATACCTGTTCATTAATGGGCTGTATATGGGTAATTATTTTCCATGATTCATCCATTCGGTATAAATGAATTCGGGCAACTTCAATAATTTTATTTAATTGATCCTGATGTTTTTCTAACATAATCGTATTCCTTCTTTTATCGCTGTTTCAATGATGTTTCGGTTATCGTTCGGATTTTTCACAATAACATCAATCTTTTGATCTTCAATCGATGATTTTATTTTTACAAGAAATTGTATTTTTTTATGATACAAATTACTAGCATTCATATTATTACCCGGCACAATTAACACATCAATATCACCCCCTTTTGACTGGTCATTGACTCTTGAACCAAACAAATATAGAGCGGTTTGTGATCCAAACTGACCGATAGCGTTAGCAATAAGGACATCTTTTTCTAATTGACTTAGGCGCATTGTATTATATTTATTTCAAAAGTAATTAAATTTTGTCAACTAATTAAACGAAGAAAGCGACCTACGGTCGAAAAGGTTTTGTCCACTAATTACACTAATTTTCACTAAGAAAGCGACCTGTGGTCGAAAAAAGTATTGTCCACAGATGACACAGATTGACGCAGATTATTTTCCATCTGACATCTGACCTCGTCCGTCTGCTATCGCAAATCTTCTACTTTCTACTTTATAACTTTCTACTTTTAACTAACACCCCTTTCACCAAATTCTTCACATTTTGCATTACCAACTCCTTTGTCCAGGCTATAAGGTTGTTGGTCCATCGTTGGGGATGATTTGTAATCATTATCTGACTGGGCAATCGCCCCTCATTAGCTGCTCTAATTATAGTATTTTATTCAACTTTTTGGCAGTTTAGTATTATATTCCTAACGATGCCAACAATATCACATTTATACTATCTGGTCTTCTATAACTCATTCCAGTGCCAGTAATTATGTTTAATGATTTCGGCACATCCATTTTAGAACTGTCAATATTCGCCGCAAATTTTTTAAGATTATCAGCAGCTTCATCAATATATCCTACACCGAGTTTTATTTCAAAAGCAGCATAATCGCCATTACGTTTCTGAACTATTGCGTCAACTTCCAAAACATACGAATCATTATAGTGAAATACGTTTGCATCATTTGCTTTGGCATACACATTTAATTCATGTGTGGCTAAAGACTCAAACAAAAACCCGGTATATTTTATATCCTTTAATAATGATTCTTTATTCAAACCCAATGCTGCAGCTGCTAACATTTGGGTTAGATGAACCTGTAAGAATAAATTGCCCTTTTGCATTACGATCGTCAACTTCGTGCCTTACATAATTCCATATTTCGGGTTGTTCTTGCCATTCATCAATTAATCGTGGTGTATTGCCTACCAATAATAGTTGGGGATTTGTTGCCATTATAACAGGAACCTGTTTGTTCCTATCCATTTCTAAAACGCTTTTTGCATATTGTTTGGCTGTAGCTGTTTTTCCACACGATTTTGGTCTTTTACAAGCACTGCTCCCGATGCAGATAACTTCTCTAACAATTCAATTTCAACTATCCTTTTTAGATAACTCATAATTAAAATATTATTTCAATATAAAGTTATAAAAAAACAAGTATTGTGCAATATTAAGCATATTTATTATGCATTATTAAGGATTTCTGTTGTGCAAAAATAAGGAAATAAAATTATAGGCATAGGAAAAAGGCGAAAGATATCAGACTTGTGCTGAGCAGTTCGACTAGGCTCAGTGCATCTCTTTGATAAGTAACCATCTGACTTCTGATATCGCCCATACTTCGACTAAGCTCAGCAACCATCTGCTATCGCAAATCTTTTCCTTTATAACTTTCACCTTTCCAACTTGTTACTTGGACCTTTCTACTTTCAAACTTTTTACTGACTCCGGGTAGTTTTCGATAAACCAAACCATAAAGGCGGTTGGGTCGATTTTGTGGGTGAATAGTTGTTGGCGGCGGGTTTGGAAGGTTTCTTTGAGATGGGGAAGGGCGAGAAGTTCTTGCTCTTTTTCGATTATTACTTAACAAAAAATTTATATTCAGTAAACAAAGTGACCATTGCAACTAATATGCTTAAAATAAAAACAATCAAAACAGAACCGACCCAAAACTCTTTCGTTTTATATATGGGTTTGACTGTTGCTTTTTTAAACTTTATATTGTCTTCTGCTTCTTTTATACCTATAATGTGTCTATTAATGTCGTCAACAATTTCTGACAATTCTTTAACTATCATTTCAAAATCTTCAAAATGTCTTTTTTCCTCAAAGGGATTTTCTAATTCTTTATCAATTTGTTTGTGTGCTCGTGATTCTGATAGTTTCTCGGTAGCAACCTTAATAGAAGGAATTACCCTTTTGTGTTAATCGGGATATGCTTCAATAATAGCATCGTACGAGAATTGTTGTTTGACTTCTTTTATCTCGTTAAGTTTAGACATTGCAATAATTTCGTAAGCATCGTAACCTGCACGATACAAATGACCTTTTGCCTTTTCAAAATTCTTAGCTAA
>CAMDBI010000034.1 GCA_945889005.1 Bacteroides fragilis | reverse complement strand
GAGGCATCGCCATAGGTCTTGTTTGGCAAAATTCCAAAGCTTATGCTTTGTGCCGATTGATCTACGGTTAAGGCTTGCTGAACATCGTCGGCAGCTAAGTAGTCATCGTCGCCTACCTGACTGGCAGTTATGGTCGTAGTGCCTGCTCCAACTATGCTTACTGTATTTCCTAAAATTGTAGCAACAGATTCATTTGAACTGGTATAGCTAACTCCCAATCCCGAACTGGCTGTAGCACCTAGTGTAAAAGAGGCATCGCCATAGGTCTTGTTTGGCAAAATTCCAAATGTTATGCTTTGTGCCGATTGATCTACGGTTAAAGCTTGTGGCACATCGTCTGCGGCTAAGTAGTCATCGTCGCCTACCTGACTGGCAGTTATGGTCGTAGTGCCTGCTCCAACTATGCTTACTGTATTTCCTAAAATTGTTGCAACAGATTCATTTGAACTGATATAGCTAACTCCCAATCCCGAACTGGCTGTAGCCCCTAATGTAAATGAGGCATCGCCATAGGTCTTGTTTGGTATAACAGCAAAATCTATGCTCTGACTTATTGTCGGTTCTGCAAAGACCGAGCGACTATAAACGAATAGAATTATTAAAACAAAACGAATATTCATATTTATTTTTTTTACTTACTCAAATTAATCAACAACATTGCAACAAATTATGTTGCACCAGAGTTCTCGACCGCCAATTTATGACGCTCACAATCAATGAGATAAAAAATAATACAAAACGCAACTATACCCGATTCATCTTCAAAAACAGACCCTGAAATAAGAAGCACCAAAATTTGTTTAATAGAAAAAAGTCTGACAAAATTATATTCGGGAGGAAGCTTAATAAAAACTAACTTGAACATAACAAAAACTATCAGGACAATAAAAGGCAATCCAAACTTATAGAAACTTCCGATAATGCCAATATCGGACAAATAGTAACTGTTGAACAATACATTATAGGTCGATTTTGCACCATAAGACGACGAAGGATCTGGAGGACCATTACCCAAAAATCCGGCAATTGGGTTTTTTAAAATCTCGTTCATATAATAATTGCCTGCCTGTACCCTAATATAATCAGATCCTTCAGCTTGCTCTTTTTCTGACCATTTAATCATTGCCTGAATTATATCCTGAAACACGATAAAACCGGCAATAGCAACCAAAACAGCCATCATTACAATCATAATTTTATTCTTAACTCTATTATTGATTAGCAAATAAATTACCGCCAAGCCAATATAAATTGCAATAATAGAACGAAACGCAGACAGAATTGCGACAACAAGAATAAGCAATGCTCCATAGGCGTATTTTTTCTTGTTGGTTTGAAAAAACATATCGACACACATAAAATAACCCAAATCGCGAAAAACACCGGCAGGCAAATTGATTCTCAATGTACCCCTATCAACAAACATTTTAGCTTCAGTAATTTTAAACGGATAGGCAAAATACTGTAAAACATAAATTGCAGCCGCAGTAATCGAAAAATAAAAAATAAATTCCTTAATCCACTCGGGCTTTAATAATAAATAATGCAACAGTGGATAAAACAAGATATAAAACAAATGCCTCGATTGGTATAAAGAGTCGCCCAAAGACTGATGATTAAAATACCAGCACGACAATCCACTAAAAAGAACACTCATCATAAAAACAACAACCACAAACGTAAAATGCCGTTTTACAGGCACTTTATTTCTAAACGTGTTTACCCAAAGTATAAGAAACAAAAAAATGAGAACCAAACCCAAAAGTTCAAAAACTCTTTCACCTTTGCCCAAACCTCGCAGTTTAAAAAACCAGGTCGAACATATAGCGATCGTAATGAACAAGATTTTATTCGTTAGATCATTATTGAAAACCGCACTATAATTTGTTGTTTTTTCCTGCATTTTTATATACTAGAATTCTTGCATTTTATTTTTTGTAGTGCCTCGACCTGTAAAGATTAATAAAAAACAAAACATTACCAATAATATATCTTTTCCACATCCGTCCCGGCTCTAATAAAAGCCTGAATGCCCATTCTAAATTTAGAGTTCTAATCCATCTGGGCGCACGTTTGGTTTCTCCCGACATAAAATCGATAATAGCACCTCCCGCCACACAAAGCTTTAGATTTGTCAATCGACTCAAATTATTAAAAATAAATAGTTCCTGTCGAGGAACTCCCATTCCTACAATAAGCAATTCGGCTCCCGAATTATTAATCTCAAGCGCAACCGACTCCTCTTGCTCCGACGAATAGTACCCGTTCCTATAACCGGCTATTTGAATTGAAGGATAATTCAACAGCAGATTTTCAACAGCCTTTTCAAGATTGTTCTGAACACTTCCCAGCACATAAACTTTACTATTGACGCTACATGCACAATCGATTATTTTGGGAATAAGATCGGTTCCGTTCAAGTTAGCGGGAAAAATTGTCCCGTTTAATTTGCCGGCTATTTTTATTCCTATTCCATCATTGAGAACAAAATCAGAGTTCAACAAACTCCGTCGGTACAATTCATTTTTTTGGGCAATATTAAAGCAATGTGCATTGACAAAAAACACACTCATAGCCCGATTTCCTTTCAAAACATTTTTAAGTTTCTCGAGCAGGTCATTTTCTTGATATAAATCAATCGCAATATTGTAAAACTTCCTCCTCATAAATCTCTATTCTATTTACCAACAATCAAACAAATACAAGTATCTTTCAACTAGCACTCTTCAATATTTAAACAAAAAATATCTTTACATTATTTGCTTTCTGAATAATACGAACCGTAATACTGTCCATAACTACTTTTTTTGAAATTCATATCATTTACTACAATATCAAAATTTTTCAATTCATGTTTCTCGATATCTGCAAGCACTTCTGGCAAAATTGTCTTTTTGGTGTAGTTCAATCTGGAAATTAAAAAGAAATAATTGGCATATTTGGACAAAACAAACGCATCCGAGACAGCACCTAAAGGAGGAGTATCGAGTATAATATACTCATATTTTTCTTTTAATTTGTCGAATAAGCTATCGAAATGCTCAGTAATCAACAACTCAGATGGGTTGGGAAAAATTGGACCTGCAGGTACAAACGACAAATTTGGAAAATCGGCAGTAATTACCATTTCATCAATGGTCGAATTGCCAGTTAAGAAGATAGATAAACCCACATTTTTGGGATAATTAAATTTCTTATTAAGTGAACTTTTGCGCAAATCCAAATCTATTAATAATGTTCGTTTACCAATAGATGCCAAAGATGCTGCCAAGTTGATAGCAATAAAACTTTTACCTTCTCCAGGCATCGACGATGTAATCATCACAACCTTACAGGAGTCACTTACCAATTTGAGCTGTAATGCCGTTCTTAATGCCCTTATAGATTCAGACACAGATGTATTAGGATACTCAATTGTAACCAGTTCAGTTTTCAGCTTATTGGAAAACACTACACCTGAAATTTTTCTCCCACTAATTTGTTGAATTTCCTGAATACTACCAATAGATGTTTTCAAGAAATCTCTCAAAATAATAAATACTGAAGGCAACAATATTGCCAGAAAAAATGCAATCAGGTAATTCAACATTTTTTTGGGATAAATAATGAAGGCATTAATTCTTTGAGCAGGTGTTAATACTTCATAATCGGGGTTATTAGACTCCTTAGCAATTTCAGCTTCGGCTCTTTTTTGTTGAAGAAAAGTAACAAATGCATCGTTTAGTTTATATTTTCGCTCTAAACCAACCAATCGAATTTCAGTTTTCGGCAATTTTGATATTTCTCCAGACAGTTTGTCAAACCTATAATTCAACTCGTTTAAAGAAAGATTCAGAGTATTGAGATTGTTTTTAACATTCTCAAGTATCGTATTCTTCTGAATGTTTATTCTGTTGTCTATTTCATTTATAAACAAACTCTTTGTATTGTTACTGCTCAAAATATTGAGTCTTTGGGTATTTAATGCCAATAAATCTGTAATCAACTGATTGAGAATTGGATCTACTACATTCATCATAGAAGGTGGGGAAATACCTGCCAAATCTTTATTTTGACCAATATAGTCAATTATATAGATGTAATATCGTTGCTGGGCAAGCATAGCAGATTTCTCGTTTTCCATTTGAGTCATTTTGTCGAAAATACGTTGCCCCTGGAAACTTAAGTCCATTACTTGATTTTCCGATTTATAATTCTTGAGATTAAACTCAGAAGACATTAATGAGTCAGAAATATTGGAAATTTGATTGTCGATAAATGCAATAGTGCTGTTAGAGGCTTTATTCTTTTTCGCCAAATTAGCCTCAAAGCTCAGATCTATATAGTTATTGAGAAATTTTGTAATCATTTCAATATTTTCTCCCGAAAAAGAAATTTTTATAATAGAGCCCAATGGAGAAACTGGCTCAGCTTGTATCCGACCCAATAAACTGCGCGAAAGATAATCGAGGTGGTTAAGTTTAAAGCTATAATTTTCCGTTTCACTATTCGTCTTAAACCCTTTTTCTTTAAGCACTACTACAAACTTATATTTATCAGTTGTAATTTCTTCATTAAATCTATATTTTTGATTTACCTTAAAGTCTAATACCTTGCCATCCACATCGTTATCGATATAATTGTACAAACTCACATTTTCTTGTTGGGCCTTTAGTGTAAAAGTCGAGTCATTATGCACTTCGATGTAAAACTGCACATCAATTGCTTGAAGATGCGATTTGTCCAATTCAACTTCTATGGGCGATTGATCAAATATTTCCCATTTTTGACTAATCAAATTATTGGTTTCAAAATAATACGAAACCTCCAACTTCATACTTGCAACAGTTTTACTAACTGTATTGAACGACGAAAGCAAAATTACCTCATCCTCAATTGTGCGGTTTTCTTGAAGAAAGTTCGGATTACGAAACATCTCACTCGAAGCCAAAATAGCTGTATTGCTTGTTTTTTTTAATAAAATAGAAGCCTGAACCTGATACTGAGTTGTCGCGTATCGATTAACATAAAAAGCAAAAGCAAGAAATACGACAACTAATGCTATATATACGTATTTAATAGACAATGCTTTCTTCAGAAAATCGTTGATCAATGTCCCTGCGTTCATAGGTTGGTAAAAGTCTTTCATATTCTATAGCGATTGCATTTAATTACTTGCGTTATTATTAACCATTTACATATTCCATTATCTAAAAGTCATTATAGCTAAAACTATAGTGACCATAGTAGTTAAAGTACCTAAAATAGTTGTATATGTTGTATTGGGATATGTCCATGAAACTGCCCGAATTGGCTCAACAATTACTACATCATTGGGTTGAATGTAGTAATTGGGATTGGCTGCAATCTCGGCATTTGTAAGATCTAACTGATAGTGTTCTATGTGATTGCCCTCGTGTCTTACAAGAATTACTTCTTTTCTGTTTCCATAACGGGTAAGTCCTCCCGCCATAGCTAATGCTTGGTATATATTCACTTGTTCGTCGCTAAATTGAATAATTCCAGGGCGTGCTACTTCTCCCATCACAGTTACCTTGTTATCGATAAACCTAACTATTACAGATGTATTGGGCAAATACTCGTTCAGAGCTGTTTCTATAATTTTGCACGATTCAAAAGTGGTATACCCACCTACTTTTATTCTCCCAATAAATGGCAACGATATTTCGCCACTCTCGTTGACCAAATAACCCATCATACTCGACATTCCAACACCTGACGAAGGAAAATCCTGAACACTATTAAATATCCGAGATGTTTTCTCATCGGTACTCAATATTTTTATATATAAATTGTCAAAGGGACTAATTTTTTTTAAATACCTGGGATTCTCAAATTTTGAATAACCAAACGACTGTATATCATCAAAATATCTTAATTTTTCATACGAAACACACGAAACAATGTTAAGCAAAACAACAACTAAAATAACTAATTTTAGGGATTTAGACATTCTCATAAATAACCTAGTTTATTAATCTTATAAAAATCGCTCGTTTTTGAATATATTAATTTATAGACTATTAACAAATCAATTGGGTAAAGATAATAAATTTGAATATTCTAATTGATTATTTTACAAGATTTCAGGTTTTAAAAAGATAAGTTGGCTGTCCATTTTATTATTGAACTGTCAACTTATCCATAATTAATTGTTTAATATTTTTATGATCCCGACTTGTTAACAACAGTACCAAATGTCCTGAACAACAATAGAATATCTTGCTTTGGCGACCAGTTGTCTATATACTTCAAATCAAGTTTCATCCATTGTTCAAATCGAATATTATTTCTATTGGGGCTAATTTGCCACGAACAAGTTATTCCGGGCTTAACCGACAAACGTCGCAATTGCCAACGCTCGTATTGCACTGTTTCGCTAGGAAGTGGTGGTCTTGGACCAATTAACGACATTTCACCTTTCAATACATTGATAAGTTGTGGCAATTCGTCTAAACCAGTTTTTCTTAAGAACCTGCCAATAGATGTAATTCTAGGGTCATTTTTTATTTTAAATACGGGACCATCCATTTCGTTCGAGGCCTCAAGTTTTTTCCTCAACTCTTCGGCATTTACTACCATTGTGCGAAATTTATAAATATAAAACTGACGACCTCTTAAACCAACCCTAGCTTGTTTAAATATGACGGGGCCAGGCGATGAAAGTTTTATTAAAATACCAATAACCAAAAACACAGGAAAAAGTATGAAAAGCATGATGGCTGTAGCATATATATCTAACGATGTTTTAAATGCCAACCAAAAAGAATTGGTAGGTACATTTACAAAAGTCATAAACGATATACTCCCAACAAACGACGGCACAGCATTAGTAATGTATTCGTTTGAATTTTCGGCAGATCGCAACCTAAAAATCTTGCCCATTTCCTGACAGGTATAAATCAACTCCCGAACCTCATTCATAGGCACGTTTTTTTGATAACAAAAAATCTCGTCTACTATATTAAGCTCCATTAGAGTATTCAAGCTTTTAACGGCTTTCAAAGGTAAAATCTTTGCCTGATCCTGAAATTCACGATAAACCAACTCGGAATCTGTATAAATATAAATTAGGTTGTACCCCCATTCTTTTCGGTCTATTAATTTCTGAATAAAATCAATTGCCGATTCATCTGCTATAATCGATATATTTAAATGATTGTGGCCAATACGACGGTACCATCTCAAAATTTTAAACTCGTTTATACGAACAATTAGCAACAAAATCATACCTATAAATACGACCGAAAAAAGAAACAAAAATGATTCGGTATTTTGCTCAAGTATAAAACTAAAAGCAATAATTATAACTAAATGTAAAAATGAAAAATGCAAAAATTCATTTAACATCTGCCATTTGCCTCTGGTACGTGGAATTTTCGATATATTACTTGCTTGCAACATCATCATCCAGGTTGGCACCAAAATAAGGTACAAAATCAAATAACTAGCATCGCCAATAAATAAACTCATTTCAACATTATTGAATATCGAGTAAGATATCTGGAATGCAATAGTCAAAACCATTAGGTCAATCATTCCAAACAAAAAATTCATCCACGCTTTTCGTTCACGAACAAAAAGGCTTATCGAATCTGCCAACTTAACTAATCTTTTCATAGCTTCTAAAAATAAAGTTTAACTTTATATATCTAAAATGTAACTGGTCTTATGTTTATAAAATCCTATATGGATTTTGAAGTTCGTTTATAAATGTAAACAAGTGGCCTTTCTTCTTTTTCTTCATGTGTTTCACCTTTTGCGATACAAAATATGAAACGCCATCAATCAACCTAATATTCTGAACCATAAAGCCTTGAGACTTCAATATCTTTATAATACGCCCTCTTGTCAAATATTTATGACATCTTCCATTGTACACATACTGCAACCAATTCAAAAGGGGTATTCGTGGAACCAAAAAATGCTCAAACCAAAATAACCATTGCGAAAATTTTTTCTTTACAAATTCTTTCTCCTGTTTCAATTCAACTTCCAACAACTTGTAATCAACAAACCTACCAACAAAATAGCATCGGTCGGGCAAAATCCTGTTGAAATTATGTAAAAACACTTTCGGCTCTTTAAAATTATTTAGCACATTGCTATTTACAATAGTTTTGATGTCTTTTAATTCAAAAGAACTATACAAATAGTATCCTTTTGGCTGTATCAATAATAAATCACTCCCTGAAGGAACATTCATTTCATTCAAAAACACAAGCAACTCAGGATGAATATCATCGATACCCAATACCATTCCAGAGTTTATACCATCTGGCTCTATAGTGCTTTCACTGCCCTTTGGTTTCGATTCTGGCTCTTTTGAAGAACCAAATTCAAACTCTGCAGTTTTTTCTATGCTACTTTGGCTCATTTTGTTATACAATTTTAAATTACAACACACTAAATATCAGATATATTTTTAAAGTATTTCTGACAATGCAAATTTATCAAAAACTATGAACTTTCTATCGCTTTATTCTATCAAACCTCTCAAAGATATTTTTAATTTGACCAACTAACATTTTTCATTGACAAAAATACACTTTTTTATGACTAACAACAACTGTTAGACAATAAAAATAACATCTAAATAACAATCAAAAAAAATATACATAATATTGATTAAAAATAATATACATAAATATTAACCGCTAAACTACTTATATCTAACACGTTTGTTCATTTTATAAACAAACTAATAATACTATTGTTTAACTTCCATTCAAAAATTCGGCAAGCAGCAACCAATATCAACATAAAACACTGTATATGTGATGTATTAAAACACAGTTCTACGTTGATTCGACAAAAAAACGAAGCTAAAAAAGTAAATTATCGAGTAGTCTTTAGTTATTTTGGGCGTTTGGAAAGCAACTTAGTTTTGACAAAATTAATAAAGGAATAAATAGCATTTCTTTGATTTACCAACAAATGAATAAAAAACAAAAACAGAGAAATATTGACAATGACTGGAGCATGGTTTATAATTCCAAACAACATTGCCGCCGAAAGAATTATTTTGGGCAACCAAAATTTGAGCAACAAAGTAACTTTAAAGTTAAATGCTCTATAAAATCCAAGATAAATATTAACAGGGACAATTACAAATACATTGACCAAAGTATACATTATCATCATTGTATGGATAGAATACATAGCACCAATAGAAATTGCTACCACATTGACTATTGCAGAAATTATGACGATTAGTGAATTTGATTTTTCTTTATTATAAAGCATAAACATCGACCTCATGGTCGATATTATACTTTGAAATATTATAAACACACCAATATAAGGCAAATAGAATGCAACTTCAATCCAGTTTTCACCCCAAAGCAATCTTACCAAACCCTCGGGTATTGCTATAAGAATAGCAGACAAAGGAAAATTTAACAAGGTAATAATGCCCAATATATCTGTGTATTCTTTATTTATATCACCATTAGATGCTTGCAACTTCTTAAGACTAGGGAATAAAACCTGACTAAATATGCCGGTTATAAGCCTAAAATTCATATCAACAAACCGCAATGCCCGATTATACAAACCCAAATCGGCAGTCGAATATGCTTTACCAACAATCATTTTATCGAGGTTTTTGCCCCAATAGCTTATCGAATTTTGCAAGGTCAAATTGGCCATCAATGTCTTAATTTTACTAAGTGCAAAAAATGCTGCTTTGAGGCTATACATTCGAAAAGGAAATTTAATATACCTTGTTTGCATATAATACTGCAACAATGGACTTATGGTCATCGGTATTATTAACGCCCAATAAGAAAATCCTAACAATGCCAATATTATTTGAAGTATAATTGTTACTCCTCCAGATATAAGCTTAACCTTACCTAGCGTATTAAACTTTAATTCTTTTGAAAGCAATGCATTAGGTATATAATTGAAAGAATCGAACGTAAAGAAAAGCGATGCTAATAAAAGTGGCCATATTAAATTTAAATCATCAAAAAATAAAGCAATCGGGTACGATAGAGCGCACAACAACACTGTAAGTATTAGACCCAACCACACAGAGAGGTTAAACAAATACCTATGAAAAGTTGCTCCATACTCGCTTCTTACAAGAGACTGACCTATACCGGCATTGGCAAACAACTGTATAAAACCTGTAAACAAATAAATAATTGCAACTATACCATACTCCTCGGGCAATAATATTCTTGACAGAATTATTGTAGATAAAAATTCAATACCTTGAATGATATAACTGTAAAATGCGAAAAAAGAAATATTTTTGAAGAAACTTTTTTTGAATGACATTGTCTTTGTTTTATTAAGCAAATATATATAAAGATTTATGCTTGTAAAAACAAACTTCTAAACTGCAAAAATAAAAAACATGACGAATAATGAAATTGTAATTTACAGATATCACAAAGATTTTGATTTGGTTAGAGAACGCCTCAAATTAATAAAATACTTTGACCCGGAAATACGAATATATGGAATATTCGGGGGGAATAGCTCAAATTTCGATGAAGCAACCAAGTCTTTAGACAACTTGATTGAAAACAATTACTTAGTTAAGTCAGAGGATGGGAATTGGAAATGGCTTCATGCCGACATTACATATAAAATGTGGTTTGAAGACTATGGCCAAAACATTGATTTTGACAGGGCTTATGTACTCGAATGGGACTTATTAATAGTGGGAAGCCTAAGGAACATATATACCAATCAAGAATCCAACACCATATACTGTTCGGGTTTAATTTCTATAGATCGGGTAAAAAAATTTTGGTATTGGACCAATGACCAAAACCTTCCAAAAATTTCTTCTTTTTTTCAGAAGGTTAAAGACACATTCAACACATCATTTGTTCAATACGCGATGTTGGGACCGGGCTTGAGTGCTCCTCGCAAATTTTTTGAAGGGCTAAAAACCTTAAATCTATTCGAAGCTGAGGTAACCGACGAAGTTAAAGTGCCTGTTTGGGCACAACTGTTGGGTCTAAAACTTAAAAACAATCACTTTTACAATCGTTGGTTTTCATACTTTGAAATGAGATATTTCAACGCCAATGTGGGTACTATTAGACCAAAAGTGGTATTAAAACAATTAAAAAAAATCAATGGTCGAAGAGTTTTTCACCCTTTTAGAGAAAACCTAAGTGCTCAGTCTTTAATTGAATGGTACGAAAAAGCTCCCCAAAACGGGATATCTTCGTTTTACAAAAGGCCTGCACGACCTGCAGTAGTTATTTTTCCGTTTACCTATAAATTTCACTGCAAACTAAGCAATATATTTTTAGGTGTTTAATCAATTCAAATTTTTTATCTTTGGCATAAATAAAAAAAAAAAAACGCATGAAAGTCGGGATACTTACCTATCATTGGATTTATAATTTTGGCGGACAATTACAAGCTTTGGCAACCTCAGAAGTATTGAAAAACCTTGGATACGAACCAATAGTATTGGATCTAATACAACCAGACGTTAGATCCGATTTCTACGAAAAACATGTACCTGTCGTCCAACAGCAAGCTCATATCGATTTTTCAAAAAAATATTTACCCGTAACTCACGAATTAAACAACGAACAAGACCTTATCAACATTGTAGATTCTTTGGATTTGAAACACATACTGGTTGGCAGCGATGCGGTTTTTTTTATCAAATATCCTCACTCTCCTTTATCAGACACCCGATACCCATCACTATTTTGGATGAAATGGATAGAAAAGTGCAAAAACTACCCCAACATTAAAATATTCAGCATCTCGGCATCCTGCATGGAAACAAATTTTATGCAACTACCATCTAATGTCAGAAAAGGGCTTAACGATTCGTTGAAAAACTTTAACAAAGTGACTATTCGCGATATTTGGACAAAATTGTTTATCAAACGTGTTAGTTTTTTCAAACCCACAACAATTTCACCAGACCCGGTAATGTCGTTCAACGACAATGTTCGAAAAGAATTTACTGATCCCATTCAAGTGCCGATCAATGGAAAATACATACTCTATGGACTACAAACCGGAGTTGGACACAACAAACACCAAGTTTTAGCTCAACTCAAAGAAAAATTCAATAAACTCGGCTATCAATTTGTTGCACTTCCATTTCCAGAAGGTTCATACAACTTGCTCGACGATGTTTCAATTCCAAATCCCGTCAATCCTCTACTTTGGTATAAACTTATAGCAAATGCTTCGGGTATTATTAGCGAAAAATTTCACCCAATCGTTGTAAGTATACACAATAAAGTACCATTTGTAGCAATCGACAGCTATGGCGACAGGGTAAGTAAAAAATTCCTAATTCCTGTTCACATGCGTATTTTGAGCAAAACTTTTGACGTGTGCCGAAGAAATGGATTTAAACAGGCACATCTTCCTACCAGTCGTCTGACCCTGTCCAAAGTCGATTATATTGTAGATTTGCTTTGCAATCGCGAATGGGATTTCTCAAAATCACAAACTCGCCCTATGGAATTCAAAAAAATAATTGAATCGTTCGGAATTGCCAAATCGTAATTGTAAAACACTAGCTTTTCATAACGTTTTTTTGGAAGGAAATATAAACGCCCAAACAGTAAAAGAAGCCAACACACTCGGAACAATAAAACGCAAGAACTTTTCTACTGGAGTTATTTCTAGCAAATAATAACCACATAGGCATAATATAACCCAAGTCAAATTAAACAACAACAGTTTTATTCTTAAAAACTTACGACTCCTGTAAAAATAATAGAGTATAAAATTAGCTGGCACACCAACAAAAGCCACCATAAAATGTAAAAACAAATAAAGATTTAACGTCATCATCAAATACTTAAAAGCACCGAAATATTGTCCAATTCCAAAATAATAATCGAAATTCTCGCGAGGATATAAACAAGAAAACCAAGTTATTAAAACAGCAGATGTTATGGCAGCCACTAGCCAATAGGTAAAAATTTTCAAATACGGTATTATTTTTTCCATTTGATCAACATTGTTGAAGATTCACTAACCACATTTCCATCACTATCATACACATACGCATATAAGCGATATTTCGATTGTTTTTTGGGAACAGGTATTGTATATTCATAAGCTCCTTTAAGCTTCTCCGAACGGTAAATTTCGCGAAAGGTTTTTTCTTCATATACAACCCAACGGTACCACAATTGATCTCGAATACCGGTCGACAAAGTTGCCATTCTCACCACAGCAGTCGACCCCGATAACATCAGATCTTTTGGCATTAAAATTTTGAACCGAGGAATCGGGCTACTTAATAGATTTTTTGTATTTTCCGAGAAACACTCTTTCATAGCGTACCACGATGGGCGGCGATTGCCATACAAATCGGTAAGTCCAAACCAAGTCGCAGTACCCTCGAAGCGATCTTGCCAACAAAATGCAAATCCGCCCAAACTATTATTATTGTTTCCGGGTTTCACAAAATGAATCCATTGATATTTCATCCAATCGGCTTTTTGATGAGATGAAGGCTCATAAAGCAATGTATCCAATTCATATTTGTTTAACTCTGGAAACCAATACCCTTCTGGACCAAACTCCGAAACCAAATACTTGCGCCCAGGCAATACAGAGTTCATGACAGAATCCAACGTCGATATATTTTTTTTGTAATAGCTGTTTACTCCAACGTAATCGACCTCCGATGCAAAACGATTCAACGCATACACAAAACTACTCAAATGAGCAGTATGTTCCTCCATAACAAAAATAGGAGTTTTCAAATCAATCTTGCGAATTTCCGTAGCAATTTCTCCCAGCATATTAATGTATGCAAATCGCACCAACGAAAGGTAAGGTTCATTAAAAGAATGTTTGAGCAAACCCCAGCTTTCGTTTCCCAAAGACCATCCAATAATATTGGGACTATTCCCATATTTTCTAATATTTTCAATTACAATTTCTTTGTATTTATTTACTTTTGATTTGTCGGTCCAATAATCGACTTTCGGATCGAACCAAAAGCCATACATTACTTTCAGATTATTATCGGCTGCAATACTTATTATATTCCTATCATAAATCGACGAACTATATCGCCTTATGGTATTTGCACCCATAGACCGAATACATCGAAAATCGTTCTCAAGTTTTTCGCGATTCAAAGGCAAATTTGCCGAATTGTCGCGCCAATCGTGACCCGGATTGTATGCAACTCCTCGCACCTCCCCTCCCAAAACAGATATAGGTGGTCGCGATCTATTTCGATATTGCAATGGTTCGGGCACATTTATCAACAAGCCCGATGTTGCATTTTTCTCAGGATTCCACGTTGAAATACGACCTTTAGAAGAAACAAAAATTCCGATATTTTTTCTTTGCATGTGCTTAAGAGCATTTTCGGCAAGACTTATACTGTCTATCATATACCATGAAATAAAATATCTGCTAGATTTGTATGCTTCGAAATCGGCACTAGTACGAACCGAACCTACCCACGCGATATTTGGATAATTAACCGCATTCGCAATCTCTACTATTCGCGACATAATATAGCTAATCAAAACACTTTTATGTGAATGTTCAGAATCCGGAATTAATACCCCAATAATTACAGGCTGATATTTCTCTCGAAGCAACTCGAACCATTCTTTCACAATAGTCCGATTCCACTGAAATGTATCTGTTAAATGTTCTGACGACAGAGAAATCTGAAAAAATGGAATGAGCCCCCTATTTTTACAATTCAACTGAAAATCTGACAGTTCGGCAAGACTTACACTATTAAGTAAAAACGTATCAACCACAAACTGATCGTTTGCAAGTGTTTGTCCTATTCCTCCTCCCTGCATAGATGGTATAAAGAAATTGTCCTGTTCGTGAACATCGATCAATAGTTTATCGATTTTGGATTCCTGAAGCTGATAAAACCATACAACAGCACCCAGCAATAGCAACAACACCGGCACAGCCCAAGACTGAAAACCCAGGTACATCCGGTGTTTTAAGCCGTAAATAAATATTCGGGTTTTGCTATGCTTTGTTATAAAGCTATCCTGAAAAACCTGATGAACCTTTATAATGAAATGTTGCATCGCCATGAAATTGCCAAGACTAAGAACCAAAACATTTACAGCAGCCAAACCCGCCATAAATAGCATATATGGATTATAATCGCGTTGAAGTCCATATACAATTGCCCAAATACTAGTCGCGACAATAATAAAATTTGGAACAAGCAACAACCATGGAGATTCCGGACGATTATCCTTCGGAGTGGGTATGTAGGGCACCTTTTTTCGTATCAGCGAATAAAACAAACCCAAAAAGCTTGCCAACCAAGATGCTTTAAACAAAGTGCCACCCAAAAGAAAAGCTCCACTTTCGTGCTTATCCATGAGCCATCGCTGAAAATATTGTCGTATAAGAAACGAAGTAATAAAAACAGGCAAAAAGAAAAACACAAAACTGACAATTGAAACTTTAACTGGCACCCAACCGGTTATAAGTGCCAATATTGGTATCATAAAATCGAGAAAAGAAACTAAGCCTGCCAAGTAAAAAATTGGAGCTGACAAGTAATATAGCAACTGCTTCCAACTAAGTTTTGTTGCAATCTTTGGCAAAACTGTAAACAATAGTCCAAATGAACCCCTTGACCATTTGAGTTGCTGTATGAAATATCCCGAATAATTCCAAGGAACCAAGCCTTTTGCAACTACCACAGGATGATATACCGATTTCCAACCTTTGGAATGCAACAACATGGCCGTGTGCATATCCTCGGTAAGACCTGGTGCATGCCCTCCAATACTGTCCAATGCACTTCTCCTAAAAACACAATTAGCTCCAATTGCCGGCACAGCCCCATAAGTATTGAGCCCCATCATAAATGGGCCATAAAACTGATATGTTTGTTGTGCAGCAGCTTTGGCAATTACCGTGCTTTGTTGATTGTAGTATACTTGCGCTACTTGAACAAAACCAATATTTTCATCCTCAAAAAAAGACAACACTTCATCTAAAAAATTGGGAGCAGGAACATGATCAGGGTCAAGTATTAAACAAATATCTCCATGGGCAACTGTATTCAGCGCATTATTAACATTCCCTGCTTTAGCGTTTATTTTCAATGCCCGGGTTACATGCTGCACTCCCAAACGTTTGCATACTTCTTTTAACTCTGTATCATCGGCTTCGTCGCACAAAAATGTTTGATGAGGATAAGAAATTCGCTGTATCGCCTCAAGAGTTTCCACTAGCATTTCCTTGGGTTCTCCAGCACAGTATGTAGTAAGAACATCGACCTTCCATTGACTAATAATTGGCGGCTTCACTGGCACACTAAGGCTAAAACACATCCACCATTCGAACATCCGAACCAATGATTTGAACAAAAAAATCGCAACAATGAACCAATAAAGAATTTCAAAACCCCTAAATTCGGGTTGAAGCAGCCAAACAAGAAAAAACAAATTGCTAACAAATCCTCCAACAATAAGCATTCGACCTATAAAAATTTGTTGGCGGCTTGGTGGCTGTAAAGGCTTAGAGAACATATTTAATTTTTGATAGCTGTCTAAATATATTTTTTTCATAAATTTATACAATTATTTAATTGTTGACTGCTAAAAATATAAAGAATTAGCAGTTTTATATATGTACATAAAACATCAAACTAAACATTTTAATGAAACACATACTTATAGCCACTTTATCGATATTCATTTTATTCAATCTTGTCATCGTTTCCGGTTGTAAAAAAAAATCAACTAAGGCATATAACACAAATTCCAAAATACATTTTCGTCAGGAAAAGGGCAAATGGCAGCTTTACCTCAATGAGAAACCCTATTTCATTAAAGGAGCTCACGGTTATATAAAACCCGAATGGGTTCAAGAGCTAGGAGGCAACTCCCTCTTGGTTTACGAATCGGAAGTTTCCGACTCGCTTCTCGACAAAGCCACGAGCTTGAACCTTACGGTAAGTATAAGTCTGCAAATAGAAAAATTTTACAACAATGAAAACAACTACAAGAACCCACAATTTATAAAAGAACAACGAGACCGTATTGAAGCTACTGTCAGAAAATACAGTAGACACCCAGCGGTATTGTTTTGGATTGTAGGCAACGAGCTACATATTCAGCGCCGACTAAACTTATCATACTGGAACGAAGTGAACGAAATATCAAAAATGATACACCGCATAGATACGGTACATCCAACCACCACGACAATAGCAGCATACCCCACCGCAACCTATCAACCTCTACAACTGAAACTTGCCACACCCGATATCGATTTTTGGTCGCTTACCATTTACGAGTTTGCTCCTAGAATAGGAAGAGAATTGGACAATTTTCTTTGGGGTTGCGAAAAACCTATCCTAGTAACCGAATGGGGTGGCAAACCCTACTGGGACTGTGAACTAACCGACTGGAATGCTATTCTGGAGCCTTCAAGCACCCAAAATGCCCAAAATTTTACCCACAACTATTATCTGATTTTTAAAGAAAATGAAACTCAAATGATTGGTGGATATGTATTTTATTGGGGAACCAAACAAGAACGCACACATACTTCGTTTAGCCTGTTGCCCGAAAACAAATTCAAGAGTCAAGCAACCGAACAACTTAAATACATTTGGTCGGGCAAAAATCCGATTAATTACTGCCCACGAATAGATACAATTTTTATAGAAAATAGTCAATCGGCAAAATCGAACTTTTTAGCGCCCGACAGCCTGTATAATGTACACATAAAAGCTCACGATCCCGACAAAGACAGCATCTGGATGAGATGGGAAGTAAGATTAGAAGGCGAATATTATGGAAAAACAGGCGGCGCACACGAAGCATCTACACAAATTGTTATTCAATCTGACAGCATTTTCCTATTTCAAAACTCCTTTAGTATACAAACCCCTGACCAAGCTCAACAACTTAGGCTTTTTGTATATTTGTACGATCGAAATCAAAATATAGCTACTGCCAATATTCCATTTATGACTATCAAATAAAAGATTTAAAAAACCGCTGTTTTAATACAACTTGAGAGTTATTAAACCCCGTGCTTTTTTATAATCATTAAAAATTACTCAATTTTATAATTTTTTAGTAATTTTGCGAGAATTAAAAAAAATAAGTGGATGGAAAGCGTAAAGGTCTTATTTGTATCGCAAGAAATTACTCCTTATTTACCCGAAACCCCTATGTCATTGATTGCACGCAATCTGCCACAGCAAATTCAGGAAAAAGGACGAGAAATAAGAACGTTTATGCCAAAGTTTGGTTGTATAAACGAACGTCGCAACCAGCTTCACGAAGTGATTCGTCTTTCGGGCATGAATCTGATTATAAATGATACCGACCACCCTTTAATAATAAAAGTAGCTTCAATTCAAAGTGCCCGAATGCAGGTGTACTTTATCGACAACGAAGAATTCTTTCACCGAAAAGCAACTTTAGAAAACGAAACCGGCGAAGAATTTCCCGACAACGACGAACGCAGCATTTTCTTTTGCCGTGGCGTAATCGAAACAGTTAAAAAACTCCGTTGGTCGCCCGATATTATTCATTGCCATGGCTGGTTTACGGGGCTTATCCCTTTACTAATCAAAAAATCATATTTCGACGATCCATTGTTTGCTCATTCCAAAATCGTAACATCTGTTTACGACCGGGAGTTTAGCAACAAGTTGAGTGCCAATTTTATAGAAAAAATGAAATTCGAAGGCATTGAAGACGACGATATTGCTGTCGCCAAAGACCCATCGTACAATAATTTCATGAAGATTGCCGTTAACTTCTCCGACGGGATTATTTACGGTAGCGAAACCAAAAACCCCGAACTCGAAAAACACATCAATACCAAGAACATACCAACATTATCATATCAAACCGATGACTACGCCGAAGCTTTTAACCAATTTTACAACAAAATACTTCAAGTTGAATAATTTATTCATCCTTTTTTTCTCATTCTTTTTTCTTGTTTATTCCTGCAAAGACAAATATTCCGATTTCGGAATCGAAGTATTACCTGAAGATGTTCTGCTTTCGACCTATCAGGATTCAATGTTCATGAGCGGATACCAAGACAACTCTTTTATAATTGACGCAAAAAACCCATACTATGTTTATTTGGGCGAATATACCGATCCCATTTTTGGCAAAACTTCTGCAGATTTAGTTATTCAATTTGTTCCAGCAAACAACATTTCGTGGATTGCAGATATGGAAAAAAATACAGTTACCAAGGTTGAAATAATACTGCAAACAACAACTTCCAACATTGGAGACACCAATGCTTTTAAAATCAATGTAAATACAATAAAAACCGACTCATTGTATTTCAGAAAATTATACACTTCAGATATAATCGAAACCCAGCAAACCGTAAATGACGAAAACAACAATTCAATTAGCTTTTATCAAAAAAACGAAATCAGAATACCTCTATCAAATTCCTTTGGCGAACAATTAATTAAAGACACTATTGATGGAATTTCACAGTTCAAATCATTTCCCATTCCTGACTCAACAATTCAAAATTACAAGAAAAAATTTAAAGGATTACTATTAAAAGTCAATACATTTTCCGGATCCAATTCCATTTTAAAATTAAATGCATACTCCTCAAATTCAGCAATAAAAGTATCGTACCGAAACTCAAACAATCAAGATACCTCCGCGTATTTTTTTATTAAACTTATTGAAAAAAACACTAACTACAATATAATTACCCACCTCAATTTATTTAAACACGACTACTTAGGCACATCTTTTCAAAGTAGCTTCGACACCAACCCCGACTCACTATTGTATATCAAAGGACTTGGAGGAGCATGTGGCCGATTAAAACTTCCTTCTTTGAGCGATATTGAAACGAAATACGGAAAAAAAATAGTTTTACAAAGAGCATATATTGAAATACCTTTGTACATGCCTAATATAAAGGAAGATTCAACTTTGATCACTAAAATTGCAATTAACTATAACGATACCACTAAAACTACAGCATACATAGATTCTTTTAATATAATAAATTCACAATTCCCTTTGGCACAAAAATTGTATGCAGCTTACAAAAAACCAGATGGTACATTTGCTTTGATTTCGGACTATATTTTCAATGGCAATATTGACGAATTGGTCGATGGCAAATTAGATACCAGAACAAAAAAACACACTATCAACATCACCAAATACATGCAAGAGTACATCTCCGGCAAAGCAAATGAGGATATATATTTCATTTTAGAGACATCAAATGCTTTTGAAAACATATTCGCTATTGATCCAGGAGCTGAGTACACCAATTTCAACAATACTGCAACCATTATCGATGCAAAAAACATTATACTCAAACTCAAATACAACAAATATTAAACCTTTTTAAAATATGTGCGGAATCGTAGGTTATATTGGCAATAAAGATGCATATCCTATAATAATAAATGGTCTGAAACGTCTCGAATACAGAGGATACGATTCGTCGGGTATTGCTTTGCTCAATAGCCAAACCAATGTATACAAGTGTAAAGGCAAAGTAAGTGACTTAGAAACTTTTGCCACGAATATGAATAAAAAAGGTACCATTGGTATGGGACATACACGATGGGCTACTCATGGCGAACCAAACGATATTAATGCACACCCTCACACCTCTATGAACGGCAAATTTGTGATTATTCACAATGGCATTATTGAAAACTACAGCGATCTAAAGCACAAACTCGAAGACAGAGGATATTCTTTCAAAGGTCAAACCGACACCGAAATTCTAGCCAACTTAATCGAATATATATATTCAAAAGGTCAGGTAAGCGCCGAAATGGCTGTTCGTTTGGCGCTGAACAAAGTTGTTGGCGCCTATGGTTTGGTTATTATTTGCACCGACGAACCCGACAAGCTTATTGCAGCTCGCAAAGGAAGCCCTCTTGTAATAGGCATTGGCGAAGGCGAATATTTTATTGCTTCGGACGCTACCCCCATTGTTGAACACACCAAAAGCGTCATATATCTCAGCGACAACGATATGGCCATTATCAAACGCGATGAGTTAACGTTAAAAACCATCAAAAACGAATTGATTAGCCCCATTATTCAAACCCTCAATTTGGACATTGGCGAAATCGACAAAACAGGCTTCGACCATTTCATGTTAAAAGAAATTTTTGAACAACCTCGTGCCATACTCGACACCTTTCGCGGAAGAATCTCGAAAGACCACGATGCTGTTCACCTCGGAGGCTTGCACGATGTACTTCCTAAACTCGAAAAAGCAAATCGCATCATAATTGTTGCCTGTGGCACCTCGTGGCATGCTGGGCTTGTAGGCGAATATTTGTTCGAAGACCTTGCACGTATACCTGTCGAAGTCGAATACGCATCGGAGTTTCGCTACCGAAATCCGGTTATAAACTCCGACGATGTAATTATAGCCATTAGCCAAAGCGGCGAAACAGCCGATACGCTTGCTGCTATTCAACAAGCCCGAGAAGCCGGAGCAACCGTTCTGGGGATTTGCAATGTTGTAGGTTCGAGTATTCCTCGCGAAACACACGCCGGAGTATACACGCATGCAGGTCCCGAAATTGGCGTAGCTTCAACAAAGGCATTTACAGCTCAGGTCACAGTGCTCACACTTATGGCAATGATGCTTGGCAAATTACGAAAAACTATTTCCGACGAATTACACGCTGTATTGCTCAATGAGCTTATCGATGTTCCCTCAAAAATCGAAAAAATACTGCTTCAAAACAACAAAATAAAAGAAATTGCATCGTCGTATAAAGATGCCACCAATTGCTTGTACCTTGGACGTGGTTATTTATTCCCAGTTGCTCTCGAAGGAGCATTGAAACTGAAAGAGATTTCATATATTCATGCCGAAGGTTATCCGGCTGCCGAAATGAAACACGGACCTATAGCATTGATCGACAACAAAATGCCTGTAATATTTATTGCCACCCGCGACAAATCGTACGAAAAAATAGTTTCGAATGTGCAGGAAGTTAAAGCCCGCAAAGGCATTGTAATTGCTGTTGTTTCCGAAGGCGATACTGTAATCGAAGGCATGGCAGACCATATTATTGAAGTTCCTAATTCACACGAATCGCTAGGGGCTCTGTTAACTGTCATTCCATTGCAATTGCTATCGTATCATATAGCAGTAATGCGTGGTTGCAATGTCGATCAACCCCGTAATCTCGCAAAATCTGTAACAGTAGAATAAAGTAAAACATCCCATTCCCCTCCTCAAAAAGGAGAGATAACAGCTTGAAAATTACAGCATAGTTATTAAACCATTTTAAAGGGGCTTGGGGTTATTTGAAAAAATATGGCTTTTATTTACAATCTCGGCATTTTCCTTTACGGTTTATTTATCAGATTTGCAGCACTGTTTAACCCCAAGGCCAAACAATTTGTTGTTGGTCGAAAAGCACTCTTTCTTCATTTAAAAGATACAGTTGTAAGTAGTCAACTACCGGTTGTTTGGTTTCATTGCGCTTCGTTGGGTGAATTTGAACAAGCTCGTACATTAATTGAGGCTTACAAAGCCAAGCACCCCGACTGTCGTATAATACTTACATTTTTCTCACCTTCGGGTTTCGAAGTACGCAAAAACTATCCCCATGCCGATTATATTTTCTACTTGCCCATCGACACTCCTCGAAATGCTCGTAGATTTATCAATATCGTGAAACCTCAAAAGGTTTTCTTTATCAAATATGAATTTTGGTACAACTATCTCAATATATTATCGAAACGAAGAATAGCTATTTATTTGGTTTCGGCAAATTTTAGAGAAAATCAACTTTTTTTTAAAAAAAGAGGCGCATGGTACAGGTCTATGCTACAAAAATTCAAACATATATATGTTCAAAACGAACGTTCTATCAAGCTTTTAGAATCAATAGAAATACTGAATGCGAGCATAGCAGGCGATACACGTTTCGACCGAGTGGCACAAATTGCATCACAAACCAAACAAATACCAATTGTCGAACGTTTTGCAGGTAATAACATGGTTTTTATTGCAGGCAGCACTTGGCCTACCGACGAACTATTGATTGTTCAATACATCAACCAATCGCAACACCAACTAAAATACATTATTGCTTCGCACGAAATACACGAAACCCAGATCAACACTATTATTCAAGGTATTACAAGCAAGAAATGTATTCGTTTTTCGCAAGCGAACGAAAATACCATACATGAATTCGATGTGCTAATAATCGACAACATAGGAATGCTCTCGTCGCTATACAAATATGGCAAAATATCGTATATCGGAGGAGGTTTCGGCAAGGGAATCCACAACACTCTAGAAGCAGCCACCTTTGGATTACCCGTTATATTCGGCCCTTGCTACACAAAATTCCAGGAAGCACTCGATTTGGTCGAGCAAGGTGGTGCATATCCAATATCCAATTTCAAAGAACTAAAGCACACAATCGATTCGTTGATCGAAAACCCACAAACACTCGTAAAAGCTAGCAATGCAGCACGTCAATTGGTCGAGAGCAATGTGGGAGCAACTGGCAAAATAATTGCGACTTGTTAGTTGTTAGTTGTTCCCACCCCCAAAATTTGCCAACTCACCCTTTATAATCCTTCGTTCATTTAATAATTATTGCAATCGTTTTGAAGTCTAGCGATCTTAGCTAAAATTTAAAAACTATGGCAGCAATCGCAATGAATAAGGTATCAGAAATTCAAAAGTCTTTTTCTAACAGCAAATTAACACCTTTTACATATCAATTGAACCATGAATCGTCCGATAGTAAATGGTTTTATCTCGATTTATCGAACTTCACCGACATTTTCCTTCCAATTTTAGAAGAGTCGCAAGGCTCAATTACCGACAAGTACATAACATTCATAAAAGACAATAATATAGAAAATTTAAGGACTAAAAACGAATATTTAATTGAACCTCTAATACTGGGTGCGCTTTGGAATTGCTATATCAATCAGGCCATTGAATCAAATCCAATCGTCGTAAAATCTGCCTCCTATTTATATAGTATACGAAACAAAAACACCTTTGTAAAACGCTATGCCGACAACCTTCGAGGACACTTGCTTACATATATAATAAATGAAAGCAAAGCAAAAGAAACTGAGTATTCGCTAAAGAACTTAGAAAAGCTTTTTCAATGGCTCGAAGCATCGGGCGATTTCAAACAAGAACTCACTCGCTTTCAACATTGGACTACATTTTTGCGAAGCCTCCAACCCTCTGAGCAAAGTTTTATACTTGAATGTATTTCGCAAATAGCCAAATCTTTTCAATATAAATCGATGGTACATCTCGGTTTTTACACCCAACAAGTTGAAGCATTCAGGAAAGACGTACCAATCAATAATAAGAACAACGAAAATCGCATATTTTGTGGTCGACACAGAGTAGAGTACCACCTCAATATGTTTGCTGCCGAGGTACTCAACCGACAATTTAAAGAAGAATTTGACAAAACCAGCCATAAAGTTGTATTGCTACCAACCTGTATGCGCAGAAATTCAAGCAATTGTAAAGCTAAAAATAATAACGGAAAAATTACCTGCCAACATTGCTCAAAAAACTGTAATATTCATAATATTGTAACATCATTGGCTGCACACAATGTACAAACTTTCTTAATCCCTCATTCTTCAAATTTTTCGAAATTTTTGAAACAATGGGAAAACAATAAAGACATAGGTTTGATAGGTGTTGCATGCGTATTAAACTTACTAACAGGCGGATACGAAATGAAAGGATTCAACATTGCTGCACAATGTGTGTTTTTAAACTACAGCGGTTGTCAAAAACATTGGCACCCAAGTGGCATTTCGACACAAATAGATATTCAACAGTTGTACAAAACCCTAAACATCCCCTAATCATGTTGATCAATCAACATATAGTTATTGTAAACAACGACGATTGCGAAATAGGTGTCGGCGACAAAATGCTTGTACACCTACATGGCATATTACATAGAGCTTTTTCGGTATTTGTGATTAACTCAAATGGACAGCTCATGCTGCAACAAAGGGCATTTGGCAAATACCATTCGGCAGGTTTGTGGACCAACACCTGTTGCAGCCACGCTTTGCCCAACATGGATTTTGAAGAAGTCATACATCAAAGGCTTTTTGAGGAAATGGGCTTCGACTGTAACATTCAATGGCTATTTAAGTTCCAATACCAAGTAAGATTCGACAATGGTCTCAGCGAAAACGAAATAGACCATATATATGTAGGCTTCTACGATGGCGAACCTCAACCCCTGGCCGACGAGGTTTGCAACTGGGCATGGGTCGACCTAAAGCACTTAAGCGAAGACATTGTTAAACAACCTCATAAATACACCTATTGGTTTCGAATCGTATTCGAACAGTTTGTTTCTGAATACAACAAACATTGTTCAGCTAATTTAAGTAAACCTAGCAACTTATTATAATTCTTTAACTTATATTTTTCGAAATAAACAAGAACAAAAATTCTAAAATCGAAATTTCTCATCAAAAATAAGACATTTACAGCACCTCTTTTATTTATGTCAACAATCTCGGGCTGTTAATAATATACTACTGTATTTCATGTAGTTATATTTATTAAATCGATTATTTTTCGCTTTGTTGATAACTACAAAATTGGAGTTAATAACTACGACATATTAACTTTGTATTAATTCACAACTACGACTTACATTGCATTGTCATTTCGCCATTACAAAAATGCCGTAAAATAAGCAAAAAGATTTAAAAATGGAAACAATGCAAAATTTGGTAACCCTAATTAAAAAAACCTCTAACGAGGAAATGTCAGAAATATCGATGAATAAGAACAAAAACAACACCCCTAAGAATTACAGCTACGACGAAGCTTTCAAATGTGCACTCGAATACTTCAAAGGCGACGAATTAGCTGCCCGCGTTTGGGTTACCAAGTACTCGCTCAAAGATTCGTATGGTAAAATATACGAAAAGAGTCCAGACGATATGCACCGTCGTATAGCTAAAGAAATTGCTCGTATCGAACAACGATATATCAACCCCTTGACAGAAGACGAAGTATATGAAGTTTTGAGAGACTTCAAATACATTGTACCGCAAGGAAGCCCTATGACTGGCATAGGCAACTATTTTCAGGTAGCATCGCTTTCCAATTGCTTTGTAATAGGCAACGACGCCGACTCGTATGGCGGTGTAATGAAAACCGATCAGGAGCAAGTACAGCTTATGAAGCGCCGTGGTGGTGTAGGGCACGATCTTTCGCACATTAGACCTATGGGAAGTCCTGTTTTAAATAGTGCTTTGTCGTCGACCGGTGTAGTGCCATTTATGGAACGCTTCTCTAACTCGACCCGCGAAGTGGCTCAGGACGGTCGCCGTGGCGCGCTTATGCTTTCGATCTCGATTAAGCACCCCGATGCCGAAAAATTTATCGATGCCAAACTCGAACAAGGAAAAGTTACCGGAGCAAATGTTTCTGTAAAACTCGACGACGAGTTTATGCAAGCTGTAGTTGCCGGAACGCCATATACACAGCAATACCCTGTCGGTTCTAAAAACCCAACATTTACCAAAGAAATTGATGCCCGTGGCTTGTGGAAAAAAATTATTCACAATGCATGGAAATCGGCCGAGCCAGGAGTATTGTTTTGGGATACAGTTATTCGAGAATCAGTACCTGACTGCTATGCAGAATTTGGTTACAAAACCGTATCGACCAACCCTTGTGGCGAAATACCCCTCTGTCCTTACGATAGTTGCCGTCTTTTGGCAATCAATCTTTACGGATATGTCGAAAATGCATTTACACCTCAGGCTCGCTTCAATTTCCAATTGTTCCGCAAGCATGTACACTTGGCTCAACGCATCATGGACGATATTATTGACCTTGAAATTGAAAAAATTGACACCATACTTGCAAAAATAGAAAAAGACCCTGAAGACACTGAAGTTAAACGTGTTGAACAAAATCTCTGGAATGCCATTAAGGTAAAAACCGAAAATGGTCGCAGAACAGGTATTGGCATTACCGCCGAAGGCGATATGCTTGCTGGGCTCAATATTCGTTATGGAAGCGACGATGCTACCGACTTCTCGACCGAAGTACACCGCACATTGGCTATTGAAGCGTATCGTTCGTCGGTCAACATGGCTCGCGAACGTGGACCTTTCCCTGTTTTCGACTGGCAATTGGAGCGCAACAATCCATTTATTCAACGCCTACGTGCCGAGGACGAGCGCCTATACCAAGATATGGTTAAATTTGGTCGCCGCAACATAGCATTGCTAACCATTGCCCCTACAGGCACCACCAGCCTTATGACTCAAACAACTTCAGGTATAGAACCTGTGTTCTTGCCTGTATACAAACGCCGCCGCAAAGTAAACCCCAACGATTCGAATGTTAAAATCAACTTTGTCGACGAAGTGGGCGATGCATGGGAAGAATACAATGTATTTCACCATAAATTCTTGGTTTGGCTCGAAGTAAATGGTTATAATGTTGAAGAAGTAAAAAAATACAACGACGAGCAAATGGCTGCGGTTGTCGAAAAATCGCCATACCACAAAGCAACATCAAACGATGTAGATTGGGTAAACAAAACTAATATGCAAGGGCAAATACAGAAATGGGTCGACCACTCTATTAGTGTTACCATTAACCTGCCCGAATCTGCCACCGAAGACTTGGTTGCCGACCTCTATATCAATGCTTGGAAAAGCGGTTGCAAAGGTTGTACCGTTTACCGCGAAGGATCTCGTTCTGGGGTACTTATTTCGAACAAAAAAGAAGGGAAAGACAACAAGGAATCAAAAGATAAAGGCCATCAGCACTCAGATATGGAACCAATTAAACGCCCAAAAGTGCTCGAAGCCGAGATTCTACGTTTCAAAAACAACAACGAAAACTGGATTGCATTCATCGGCCTTAAAGATGGTCGCCCATACGAAATATTTACCGGTATTTCGGACGACGAAATGTTCCCGATTCCGAAAGCCATTACAAAAGGTAAAATTATCAAAAACAAAGACGAAGACGGCTTGACTCGTTACGACTTTATGTACATAGACAAATATGGATACAAGAATACCTTGGGAGGCTTGTCGCACCAATTCCACAAAGAATACTGGAACTATACCAAATTAATTTCGGGTGTATTGCGCTATTCGATGCCAATTCCCGATGTTGTAAACTTGGTAAGCTCGTTGTCGCTCGAAGGCGAACACCTTCACACCTGGAAAGTAGGTATCGAACGAGCCTTAACAAAATATATTCCGAATGGAACCATTGCCAGTACAGGACTTAAATGTGGCGAATGTGGATCACAATCGCTCGTATATCAAGAAGGCTGTTTGAAATGCTCATCGTGCGGCGCTTCTAAATGTGGTTGATTTTTTCATAATTAATTTTTAATATCTTGAAAAACCCCAAAACGGTGCCTCCTAAAGGTGCCGTTTTGTTTTTAAACCAATATGTTTCGACTCGTTCTACTTATTTTCTGCTTATGTAACGCGCCATTTATTGGAGCTCAGGATGCTCATCCCTTTGCCGGAGACGATTATAAGTACGGAATAAAGAACCGTAAAGGACAAATAATAGTAAAACCAATATACGAACAAGCACAACCGGCTACAAATGGCTTCATTCTTATGAAAAAGTTCAAGGCCCTTATGCTTATCGACAGCAGCAACAATTTCAAACCCCTGAACGAACTGAAATTCAATGGCAGCATACGATTCGATTTTGGAGAAATAAACTCGACCGGACTACCAATCGTTGCACGAATATACGAATGCCACTATTACGATTTGGAGGGAAAACTCAGAATTGGACTCAACTCCTATCAAATTAACGATGCCAATAGCTTCAACCAAGGACTGGCACTCATCAAAAAAGGAATGAAACTCAACATAATCGATACCATCGGGAACATATTGCTTCCCAACTGGTACAACTTTATTGGCTCATACAGAAATGGACTGGCAATGGTCGGCAATGGGCGCTGGCGTTCGTGGGGCTTCGACGGCACTTTTGGTTATATCGACAAAGCAGGTACAGAGCGCATACCCATTAAACTTGACGAAGCTTCGGACTTCGCCAATGGCATAGCCAAAGTGAGCATCGGCAACTTCGATGCCGTAATAGACACCATGGGCAATATTTTGAGAAAAACACCTCGTGCAAACACAGACAACATGCAGTCGCGACTTACTAGTTCGCGCAACAATGCCGACAAATACCAACTTATGGGCACAGCACGTACAGATATTGTAAAAAAGAAAACGATTGAACCCTCCAATGCGCTTCGACCATGGGCACAAAACCAGAAATGGGGTTTCATAGACCAACAAAACAAAATTGTCATTCAGCCCAAATACGATTACGTAATGGCTTTTGTCGAAGGGCGAGCTGCCGTAAAGCTCTCCAACAAATGGAATTTTACTGACACACAAGGCAACGAAATAAGCAGCGAATGGTACGACGATGCCGAAGCTTATCGCGATGAAATAGCAAAAGTGCGACAAGGAAGCCAGTATACTTATATCGGCAAAGATGGAAAACAATTGTTTTCGCCCATGTTTCCGGTAAAAAACATTTCGGGAGGGCGAGCCAAGGTAGAAGATGCATCGGGACAAGAACGAAAGTACGCCTACCTCAACGAACATGGTCAATTGGTAACCCAATGGCTCAATGCGGCACAGAAATTTGTAAACGGATTGGCCGAAATAAAACGTGAGGATGGACTGTATGCAACCATTGACACCTTTGGAATTATTGTTGACGACTGGCACTTCAAAGTATTGATCAAAACCGACCAGTACGACCTTCTCGAATGCAACAACCTATATACATTTCGCGACCTCAAAGGCCGACTCCCCTATCCTTGGGCCGAAGACTATTCAATTTTCCCCGAAGGACGCATAGCAGTTAAAAAAGACGGAAAATGGGGATTTATCGACAAATACGGAAAAACCTTGATTCCCTTTGAGTACGACGAATGTTGGAACTACAACTACAGCGTAGCACAGGTTCGGAAAGGCAAAAAAGTAGCATTTATCGACAAAAACGGACGATTGATTAGCACCGAATGGTACGATGCCACAGGCGGCTTCTACGACGAACGAGCAGCCGTGATGAAAAGTAAAAAATGGGGATATATAGACACCCAAGGCAAACAAATAGCTAAATTCATTTACACCAATGCCGGCAACTTCAGCAATGGCTTGGCAATGGTCAAAAAAGGCTCAAAATTCGGATATATAAACCGGCAAGGCAAAGTCGCCATCGATTTTCAATTCGATGCAGCCGGCAACTTCAACGCCTCGGGCATTGCCACTGTTAAAATTGGCAAAAAAGGCGGGGTGATTGATATGAAAGGAAATTTCTCGGAGAGATGAAAGAATAATGTGGAAATGACAAATGTGAAAATGACAAATGTGAAAAATTACATTCTAAGCCAATCAGAGGGTTAAACATAAAATAACACTAATAACCGACTAATATTAATATTTGATATGAGATTCTTCGCCCCACTGCGTTACGCTCAGAATGACAGTTATTTAGTGTTTCAATGAGGGGGTAAGCGGCGGCGAAGCCGCCGCTTACCCCCTCATTAACTGTTTCATCCTGTAAAGACTGTCATTCTGAGCGAAGCGAAGAATCTTATTCTTTTAGTCGGTCAGTAGTGATAAAATAACAAGAAACAGAAATATTTTTGATTTTTGATTGACAATATTTCATAATTTTACAAAGTGTTTTTGCAATATTATAAAGGGATAAAATGAAACAGGTTACAATTAATATTCAAGAAAATAAATACCAGTTTTTTATGGAGCTACTTAACAGCTTCGATTTTGTAAAGGTTTCGGACAATAAAAGTAAACCAATAGCAATCTCGTCAAAACAAAAAAAGTTTGTCGATGATATTAAACACTCACTCAATGAAGTAGAACAGCACAGTCAAGGCAAAATTAAACTACAATCGGCCAAAGATTTCATTAATGAACTTTAATGTATTCGTTAAATACAAAACTACTAAATATTAACAACTTACAAAACAATGCCGAACTATAAAAAAATACTACTCCAAAATAAAATATTGTTTAATTTTGCCCTCTCTAAAAAACACGTATATAATTTATAATCAATTTTAAATAACAATTCGAATCTATGCAAAACCAACTCGATATTCGAGAATTGGCACCAGGCATTTACAATTTGTCGATAGATAACTATAGTTTTAAATTGATAAAACAATAGGCATTATAGAAAGAAATAAGAGGGGTTGTCTGATAAAAAAAGACAGCCCCTTTTTTGTTCATTTACGTTAATTGTTCATTCACAATAGTTAGTGGGCAATAAGGTATTCGCTAATTGACAGACTTTTAAAATTTTATTATCTTTGTCTAAAAGATAAGCTTATGCCTAAGTTGTATGAATATTTTGGATTAATTTTCTTGTTTTATTCTCAAGATCATGAACCGATTCATGTGCATGGGAAGTATCAGGATAAAGAAAGCAAAGCTGAGATTATCTTTGAGAATGGGAAATTTAAAGAAATAGTTATCAAAAATGTTCAGGGCAAGGAGCCTTTAGATACTCAGAATTTAAAAAAGTTCAAAAAGATAGTTGAGCTTTATCGAGACGATATTGTAAGAAAATGGATTGATTATTTTGTATATAGTATTGAAATTTCATCTGAGAAAATAACAAAAAAAATTTAAGAATATGGTAATCTCTATTAACAAAGCAGATTATATGGGAGAATATAAAATTAAGTTTTTATTTTCTGACAGTGTTGAGAGATTGATTGATTTCTCAGATTTTTTAATGAATGCCAAAAACCCTATGGCAAAGAAATACCTTGATAAAAAATTGTTTGCGAACTTTTCAATTGATTATGGAGATATAATTTGGAATGATTATGAGATGTGTTTTCCTATTTGGAATTTGCACGAAGGGAAAATATAACGCCCGCTAACGTGCAGCCTAAAATTTTCTAAGAAAATGGAAAACGACCAACTCGATATTCGCCAATTGACACCGGGCATTTACAATTTGTCGATAGATTAAATTGATAAAACAATAGGCATTATAGAAAGAAATAAGAGGGGCTGACTGATAAAAAAGACGGCCCTTTTTTGTTTCATTTGCGTTGAATGTTTGGCGACAATAATTGGGGGTATTGGGCGTCAGTACAACATTCACATTTTCAAAACTATATAATTTTGGCAATTGTTTTTAATAATGATTGATTGTTTTGTATATTTGTGTAAATAATGAAACTAAATGGAATTAAGATTAAATATTGGTTTAAATCAAATCGTTGGATTGCTTAGTAATCTACCTTATGATGACAAATTGATTATTAGAAGTCAATTAGACAGGGAATTAAAGCCGTCAAGAAAACAAGGGGTTAAGACCTTAAAACAATTGCTTTTATCAGGTCCAATTATGACAGCAGATGGTCTCGAAAATTATAAGGATTTAAAAAAACAATTCAATAAATGGTCAAAGAAATTATCTGTTTAGATACATCTGTTTTTATAGACTATTTTCGAAAACAAAGAAAGGACAAGACTTTTTTAGTTGAACTGTCTGACAAATATGATTTTGCAATTTCAGTAGTTACAAAACTTGAAATTAGTGTTGGTGTTGCGAAAGGTCAAAATGAATTTTGGGAAAATATTTTTGAAAAGCTAACCATTTTACCCTTAACAGAACCCGATGTAGATATTGCATCTAAAATTATACAAACACTTAGGAAAGACAATAAAATAATTGGTTTACAAGATATTTTGATTGCATCCTCTGCAATTTCAAATGATTTAAAGATAGCAACCCTAAATCTAAAAGATTTTGAAAGGATTAAAGAACTGACGATTATAAAAAGGGAATAAATATATCAGAAGCATTTGAAAATCCTCATTAAACAAGTAATTGGAGTCACGCCTCCCAACATAGCACAATATAATTTTGGGAACTTTCGAAGAAAATGGAAAACGACCAACTCGATATTCGAGAATTGGCACCGGGCATTTACAATTTGTCGATAGATAACTATAGTTTTAAATTGATAAAACAATAGGCATTATAGAAAGAAATAAGAGGGGCTGACTGATAAAAAAGATGGCCCTTTTTTGTTTCATTTTCGTTGGTTGTTTATTGGCAATAGTTTTGCAACATGAGGGTAAAATTGCACAACAGTTTGTTAAGATATTATTGTCCAAAAAAGTATATATTTGCTTAATGATTACAAAAAATGAAATATTATCTAAATTGTTAGAGTTAAAGCCAATTCTATATAAGGATTATTCTGTTAGAGAAATTGGATTGTTTGGCTCATTCTCTGATAATTCATTTTCTGAAAGTAGTGACATTGATATTCTTGTTGAATTGGAAAAACCAATTGGTTGGAAATTTTTCACATTAGAATTATATCTTCAAAATATTTTTGGACGTAAGATTGATTTGGTGACTAAAAATGCTCTTAAAGAGCAAATTAAGAACCAGATACTTCGACAAGTTAATTATGTATAAGTGAAGAAGGAAGATAGAACATATCAAATGTTTCTTGATGATATTCAGCTTGCAATGAATAGAATTGCTGAATATATTGAGGGTTATGATTTTATAAATTTCAAGAGAGATTACAGAACGGTTGATGCTGTAATTCGTAATTTTGAAATAATTGGAGAAGGTGCAAAGAATGTACCACTTGAAATTTAAAAAGAAATATCCAGAGGTACCTTGGGATGAGATGTATTTATTACGCAATAAAGTATCACACGAGTATTTTGGAGTTGATTATGAGATTATTTGGGATGTTGCAACAAATTATTTGCCCATGAATAAATCACAAATTGACTATATTGTAAATGAAGAAAGTAAATAATCACGTTGCACAACAATAGCTAACAGACAGCCAAAAACTTTCGAAGAAAATGGAAAGCGACCAACTCGACATTCGAGAATTGACACCGGGCATTTACAATTTATCGATCGACAACTTTAGTTTTAAATTGATAAAACAATAGGCATTATAGAAAGAAATAAGAGGGGTTGTCTGATATAAAAGATAGCCCCTTTTTTGTTTTAGGTGTATTTAGGCTTTTAATCAACCTTGCATTCTTCTTTATATTATGTTAAATTTGCTTAAAAAGTAAACATGCCCGAATTATGTAGATTTCTTGGAATTGTAATTTTCATGAACTTCAATGAACACAATCCACCTCATTTTCACGCAAAATATGGCGACTATTGGATATTACGGACTATGCTGACCCCACCTTCCAAAGGATAAATCTCGCCGAATTTCAGTTAAAAATGGCCAAAAATCGGCTCAAAACACACTAGATTTCGGACTATACTGACCCCTTTTTGCGGTGGCGGCGGCTTTATTTCGGAGCA
>CAMDBI010000033.1 GCA_945889005.1 Bacteroides fragilis | reverse complement strand
CGTATCGGCATCATCGATTTGGTGCATACGGGTTATGCCCATGTAGCCTATCAATCCCGCCAGTATGGCTACAATCAAGAAACTACTGAGTAGTTTCGTTCTAATTTTCATGTTTTTAAACCAATTCATGTTATTTAATTTTAAGAGTTAATAATTATTTATATTCATTTTAAACCACAACCCCTTATGTTTCGACTACGCTCAACAAACGGGGGCAATAACAGTGACGTGCTATTTGATACTTTTTGCACTGTTAGCCCTCCTTCATAAGGAGGGTTGGGAGGTATTTTTAATAATTTTTTCCTTTAAATACATTAAAAACTTTATTTGTAAAATCTAAAAGAGCTCCATGCCCCGGATAGATTGTTGTTATTTTCTTTTTCTCTAAACGAGTTAGCACATATTCGTTTTCGCGTTTCAATACCTCGTTTTCGAATTCGATAGGGAACGAAGTGTCGCCTGCAAAAAGTATCCCATTGTCGCGACCATACAAGCATATAGAATCGTAGCTATGTGCCGTAATGTGAAAGACCTCGAATTGCTGCTCTCCAATGCGAAGTATATCGCCATCGCGGAGTATGCGATCGACCCCTTTGAGATGCGAGTTGAAAGCGCATATCTGAGGGTTGAAAACCTCTTTGATAATAGGCATTATTGCCGAGTGGTCTGAGTGGCTGTGTGTGAGTATTACCTGGTCGACTTTTCGTTTTCCAAGTCCTGTATTAATATTCTGTATTTTATCTACAATTGAACCATCGCTACCTACGTCGACTAGTGTAGTAATGTCGTCCAAGGTATTCCAAGTACCTAGCACCAAATAAACATTGGAGGTGTATTGCTTGCTATTTTCGGTCAAATTGGTAATTTTCATAGCTTCTCGTACAACTGTGCATATCCAACCAATTTTATGAATTTCGACTCCAACTCAACAGGCATACTTTGTGTATTTTCCATTGCCAACAAGCCTCCGGGCAACAGCATGTTGTAATACATATTAATTACATCGACTCTTTGCTGATAGTTGAAGTGCAACAATACATTTTTGCATATAATGAGACTGTAATCTGAACGCAAAGGCCTAAGCGTAAGCAGATCGTATTTCTCGAATTGCACCAGGTTTCGCAAATCCATGCTCACAATAAAATGGTCGTCGATTGGGGCTGGGCTAAAGTATTTGGCAAACAACTCTGGAGGAATACGTTGCAAATGCTCCTTGTTGTACACTCCATCGGTCACAGTTTTTCCAAAATCGACATTTTCGTTGTCGATATCGACTGCTTTTATTTTTACATTTCTAAGAGCAAACTTACCCATGCTTTCGGCCAATAATATGGCAAAAGTGTATGTTTCCATACCCATGGCACAGCCTGCATTGAGAATGTGAACGGTACTGCGCCCCATCGTTTTAGGAACCAAATGCTGCACCGCTAGTGAAAGTATTTGTTCGTCGCGAAAGAAAAATGTAAAAGCCATTTTATTTATGTGTAAGGAGTTAATAATAAAGGGTCGTAGTCCGTGGACCGTGGTTCGTGGACCGTGATTCGTGGTTCGTGGTTCGTGGTTCGTGGACGGTTCACGGTCCACTGTCCACGGTTCACGGTTCACGGTTCACGGTTCACGGTTCACGATTTCAAGCATTCTCTAGAGCATTTACATCCTTTAGAGCCTCCAGTTCTTCGGATGAAAATACTTTTTCGACATCGAGCAACATAATAAACTCTTCATTTTGCTTATATATGCCCTGTAAAAAATTTGTATTAAATTCTTTGCTCATTACAGGCACAGGTTTAATGTCTTTGTCGTCGATGGTGATCACATCTTTGACCCGGTCGACAATTGCTCCAATACAAAGACTTTCGCCATTGACAGTTAGGTCGAGTACAATAACAACATAGGCTGCATCTTGCTCACGATTGGGGAGTGCAAATTTCACCCTCGACTCGAAAACAGGCAGCACATCGCCTCTAAAGTTGATAATACCTTTTATGTAATCGGGAGCTTTGGGCAAGTGCGTAATATGTTGCATCTGTAGCACTTCGAGCACCTTAGTTACATTAACAGCAAACAACTCGTTGCCAATAATGAATGATAGATATACGTTGGTCATAGTTTCTAATTTTTTTATGGTTAACTATTTTATTGATTATTCAATTATCTTGTTAATATATTCGTGGAATGCTGTGACTCCATAGATTTTATCGATAAGGATATGGTCGTTAAAAACTAAATAGCAAGGAACTACAACGATTTGATATTTAACTTCAATTTCGGGTTGTTCGAGCAAGTTGACTCTGTATTGTTTAAACTGTATCATTCCCGATTGGTGAAGTTTTTTCATTATCGGCTCAATAATAAATAAAGGCCCTTTAGAATATTTGTAGCATTCGACAAATACGATCCCTTCACTATTTGAAACAATATTTTCTATTGACATTTTATCGAGGTATTCTATATTATCGGTTGTCATGGCCTTCAATTCTTTTTGAACATATCATGTTATTCAAAGTACGTGCCAAAAATACAATAAATTATTAATCAGTTATTTAAGCAACAATTGATCGATAAAAGACTTGATTGTATGACGAAATATCGACAGTAAATTTCTAGTACTTGTTGAGCTATGTTACTCAAATGAGGTGATAACGCGAAATATATAAAAAAGTAAACATGACAAGAAAATACATATTGCTAATAATATGAACGTTATAAAAAGACGAAATATCGACACAAATTCAAATAAAGACGAAATATCGACAACTTGTATACAAATCCTCTTTTATGGGGAAAATAAACAATAGTGTGATACAAATGTTAAGATTAAATTAATTTCGAATAAATTTTATATAATTTAAAAATATTTAATCCAATTACATTTGGGCAAACAAAAATGTTAACAATAAAACATGAGAAAAATGAGAAAAACAACAACAGCAATTTTATTGACATTTCTAAGCATGCAGTATTCAATAACTGTTCAATCGCAAAATGCCAATCAGAATCAAACATTCTCCAAATTGGAATTTCAAGCACTGCCTTATTCGTACGATGCACTGGAACCTTTTATTGACAAACAAACAGTAGAAATCCATTATAGCAAACATCATAAAGCATATTTCGACAATTTCGTAAATGCAATAAAAGGCACAGATTTGGAAACGATAGATATCATAGACATATTGAAAAACATAAGCAAATATTCAGTGGTAGTTAGAAATAATGGCGGAGGTTATTATAACCACAATTTATATTGGTCAGTTATGAAAGCATCTGGCGGTGGTTTACCAACAGGAAAGTTATCAGATGCAATTACAAAATCGTTTGCCAGTTTCGACGAATTTAAAAAACAATTTTCGGATGCCGGAAAAGCAAGATTTGGTAGTGGCTGGGCATGGCTTTGTGTGGACGACAAAGGCAATCTGTTTGTATGTTCAACTCCAAATCAAGACAATCCGTTGATGGATATTTCCGAAAAAAAAGGTACTCCTCTGCTGGCAATGGATGTTTGGGAACATGCCTATTACTTGAAATATCAAAATAAACGACTCGACTATATCGATGCTTTCTGGAATTTGGTAAATTGGGACGAAGTAGCCAAAAGGTACGAAAATACTTTAAAGTAAATTTCAATTACTTTTATAGGTATAGGCGTTTAGGTCGCCATCGATATTATTAATATCTATTTATTATTATTTGTCAAGGGGGGGAGCATATTTATTACAATTAAGGAAGGTCTACGACCTTCAAAACCTCGTAGTATTTGTAATGAAACAGTGGGATACCTAAACGCCTATACCTATATATTTAAAAAATAATTCGTTAAACTTTTCCAAAGTTCTCTTTGTAAAAAAACTTTCAATATGATTATCAGTAGCAAAATATACAAAGGAAACTTTGGAAATTTCCTCATTTTTTAAATTTACAAAACCATACGGAATATTAATTTCGGGCTATTCCCAGTTTTTTCATTCTCGAAAGTAAGGTTGTACGATTTATTTTAAGATATTCGCAGGCTCCGTTCTCGCCGCTTACTTTCCACGAGGTATAATCGAGTACTTTCTTAATATAACGGCGTTCAATTTCTTCTAAAGGAATGAGTTCTAATTGATCGTTTTTCTCATTTTTAGGAGCAAAGAAAGGTTCAATATCTAATTTATTAGATTTAGAAAGAACAACAGCTCTTTCGATAACATTCTCAAGTTCGCGGATGTTTCCCGGCCAAGGATAAGCAATAAGTCTATCGACACTACGCTGTGAAATAGAAGTTATATTTTTGCTGTTACGTTTATTGTATTTGTCGATAAAATGATTGACCAACAATGGGATATCGTCTTTTCGTTCGCGCAAAGGAGGTAAGGTTATGGGAAATACATTGAGCCTATAATACAAGTCGCTTCTAAAGCGATTCTTACCGATTTCGTCCAATAAATTTCTATTGGTAGCCGAAATAACCCTGACGTTTATTTTAATTGGCTTGCTCCCGCCCACCCTCTCGATTTCTCCTTCTTGGAGTACTCGAAGCAACTTTGGTTGCAAATCAAGAGGCATTTCGCCAATTTCGTCGAGAAAAATTGTACCTCCATCGGCCAATTCGAATTTTCCTTTTTTTTGTTGAATAGCCCCGGTAAATGCGCCCTTTTCGTGACCAAAAAGCTCGCTTTCGATAAGCGACTCGGGTATGGCTGCACAATTGACTTTGATAAGTGTTTTTTTAAACCTAGGGCTAATATTGTGAATCGCACGTGCAATCAACTCTTTACCGGTACCCGTTTCGCCAAAAATAAGCACAGAAGTATTGGCATTGGCAACTTGTTCTATTTGCTTCAAAATGTTTTGAAAGTTAATATTTTGGCAAACAATTTCCTCAAAATTGCTATTGCTCATTATTTCCTCACGCAAGTAGAAGTTCTCGTCTTTCAATTGGTCTTTTAGTCTCGTCAATTCTTCGTTTTGATGTTTCAATTCAAAAAGCAATTGCTTATTGCTCATTCGCAGATCGTATGTTTCTATGGCATTTTGAATATTGATTCGAATGAGATTTTCGTCCCAGGGTTTTACTAAGTATTTCCATATAAGTCCCTCGTTAAAAGCTTGCATAATAGTGTCCGACTCGGCATAAGCAGAAAAAATAATAAATAATGTATCGGGATATAAAATTTTGGCCCTTTCGACAAAGTGAACACCAGTCATATCGGGCATTCGTTGATCGGCAATAACCAACTTAAATGTATATGCACTCATTAGTTCGAGTCCTTCGTACGCCGACTGAGCGAGAAAAATATCGAATTCTTTCTCAAAAAACTCTTTGAAAAGTTGAAGGTTATAATATTCGTCGTCGATATAGAGAATTTTTTCCAGCATAAGTTATTTGCAAAATTTACTGATAACAAATAAAAGAGACTCGAGGTTAAAAGGCTTAGACAAAAACTCGTCGCAACCAGCATCAAGAGCAGCCATGCGATCGTCGCTCGCGGCAAAAGCAGTAACAGCAACAACCGGCATTGATTTTTTAATTTTTTTTATTTCTCGTGTTGCTTGCAAGCCATCCATCAAAGGCATTTTCAAATCCATTAGAACCAACGATATTGCCGGATGACTTTGAATATATTCGATAGCATCGTGACCATTACGAGCGTTTAATGTTTTAATATTGTGAGACTTTAAAAATTCCTTTATGACCAAACAATTCAATTCAGAATCTTCTGCTACTAAAATCAATACTTCTTTATCAAAATTTACATCTATTGAATTATCAATAATCTGCACATTTTGACTAACTGGCAATTCTTTAGGAATTGTAAAATAAAAACAACTACCTTTACTCAGTTCAGAGTCGACCCACATAGTGCCACCCATGATTTCGACAAGTTTTTTAGAGATAGAAAGCCCCATACCTACACCACCAAACTTTCGGGTCATTTCGTTTTCGACCTGACGAAATGGCTCAAATATTGCTTGATGCATAGTCGAGTCGATGCCAATTCCATTGTCTTGAACAAAGAATCTAAAAAAATTGCCTTCGATGGAATATCCAAAACTTACTGTACCCTTGACAGTATACTTTAAAGCATTGCTTAACAAATTGTTGAATATCTGACGAAGACGGGTTTTGTCGGCAATTATCGAAGCCTTATTATCGTTCAAATCTTTATATAATTCTAATTTAACAAAGTTATCGGTCGATTTGGGTAAATAAACTGAATAGATCTCGGACAACAACCAGTTAATATTAAAAATATCTTTGTTTATAGCTATTTCGCCTATCTGAATTTTGGACAAATCGAGCATATCATTAATTATTGCAAGCAATTGCTGACTACTATCCACAACAATTTGAGCATAATACCTGTGATTCTTATCCAAATCTTGTTTCAGCAGCAATTCAGAAAAGCCAACAATAGCATTCATAGGCGTTCGAATCTCGTGCGACATGTTTTGCAAAAATGAGGTTTTCAATTTGTCGCTCAATTCGGCTTTTTCTTTGGCTGCCAACAATTCGATTTGAAAATTGTGTTTTTCGACCATTTTCCAGACAGTTCCCATCATTAGGGTTAACTGACGAATATCGTCCGAATTGTAATCGCTTTCTTTATTAGCAACACCTACAACAGCTACAATCTTTTGATCGACAAAAACCGGAATGGTCAAAAATTTCTTCAAAGAAACATGACCATCGGGAGTACCCTTTACTGTTGGGTGATGACTTCCATAATCGTTGAGTATAAACGGTTTTCGTTGACGAACAGCTTCGCCCCAACAACCGGTATTGTCCAAATCGTAGAGTGTATTGGGGTTTAATACTCCACAGTTTTTCATAACCTCTTTAGACCACGAATTGAGCGTAAACCGACGAGTTTCTTCGTTGTAATAATAAATGTATCCAAACTTACTTTGTGTAAGTTTCAATGCCTGATGAAGCGAAAAATCGAGCAAATCTTGAGTATCGACTGCTTTGTATTCCGATATTTCGAGCAGCGACTGTAGGCGTTCGTTATTGAAATCCTTTTCGAGTCTTATTTTAGAAAGACTCTCAAAAGTTGTAAGTTTTTCTTTTAAAACGGCAATTTCGTTGAGTAATATTTGATATTTTGTTTCTTGGTCTTCCATTATTTGATGCTTAACTTAAAGTTAATACATCTTAACCAATACTACAAAAATAATTTGAATTGAAATTAAGATAGATTAACAGTTCGGCAAGAAAAAAAACGTATTAATTTAAGTCATAAATTGATGAAACTATTAAATTTGTTTATTCATAATTAAAATACAAACACATGAAAAAAATTACCCTCTCTTTGGTCGCATTAATGACATCATTTTCTATGTATTTATCGGCTCAACAAAAGGCAGAACTATCGACAACCAAACCCGGCGCAGAACCAAGTTTTGCATGGATAAAGACTACAGAACACGATTTTGGAAAGATTGCAAAAGGTACTCCGGTTGAAACCACCTTTGAATTTACCAACTCTGGCAAATCGCCATTAGTTATATCGGATGTTAAATCGTCGTGTGGATGTACAACACCCGATTACTCGAAACAACCCATTGCTCCCGGACAAAAAGGTTTTGTAAAAGCGACCTTCAATGCGGCATCGGTTGGTGTTTTCAATAAAAATATTACGATTAATTCAAACGCTAACGAAAAATCGACGGTACTGACTATCAAAGGAGAAGTTATTGAAAAAGATTCAACTACAGAATAATTTAAATCACTGTTGTCTGGTAAAGTAACTTTAATAACAGATTCCTCACTTCGTTCGGAATCTGTTATTTTTTAGCCATATATTCACTTTCTTGTTTATAATCGAAAAGCATATTCAAAAAAGTAGGAATACTAACACTGGCAGCTTTATTGGGCGAATTTGTTAAGAACACGATACCGATATTGAGCTCCTGGCACAGTGCAATTTCAGCTCTGTAGCCCTCAATAAAACCACCATGATATGCAATTGAATGGCCTTTATAATTGATAATGCGCCATCCAATTGCATATTTTTTTGAATTGACATGGCCCCATTGTTTAAAATAATGCCTATTTAAAGGAGTAGCAATTTGAGGCGTAAAAATGGTTTGCTTAATGCTCGAATCTAACGACAAACTATCGGTTCGTAGAAGTTTGAGCATAAAATGCGCCATATCGGAAATACTGGCGTTGATACCTGCAGCTGAAATTGTATTGTAATATCCTTTATTTAAGGGTAAAAGTTTGTAACCTTCTTTTGAACGTTGATGAGGATAAGCTATGTTATTGTTTGAACGAAACGATGCAAAATCGGTTGACGCATTGTACATCTCGAATGGCTTGAAAAGTTTTTCAGACATAACATCGGAATATGACATCGATGTTTTTAAAGCAGCAATGGTATCGAACAGGCTATAAGCAACATTCTGATAACTATACAATTGCCCTGGTTTACCCGAAATATTGGCTTTTCTCAGATTGTACATAAGTTTGCCAAGTGGCATATTGAGTTCAACCAAATTGTCGTATGCATGAGGCTCAAGACCCGACGAATGACTCAAAATATTTTTGATTCGAACATTATTGGTATTTTCCGGTAATTTTAATTTAAAATCGGGAATACAATCAACAACCCGATCGTTGAGGCTTATTAACCCTTCGTTATCGAGCATGCCAGCTAAAACCCCCGTTACTGTTTTCGAAACCGATGCAAGCCTAAATACAGTTTGAGGGTTAATAGAATCTAACTCCCCAGTTTTCTTTACACCATAGCATTTCAAAAAATCTATTTTATTGTTATACACTATAGCTACACTGGCACCCACCACACCCGTCGAATCCATTTCGGCCATCATTACACTATCGTAAATAGTATATAGATCGGACATTTCCGATTTTTCAGATGTTCTTGTGTCAAAAATCTTTTGACTTTTTTCGGGATAAGTGCTTAAACCTTTCAATATAAAAAAACTGAAAAACAAAGCAAAAAAAGAAAACGCAGCAATATACTTTACATTCATTATTGAATCTCCAATAGTGTTAGTGTTAGTGTAAGTGTTAGTTAAATGTAATAATAAAAACACATTACAATGATAATGAGCCCAAAACTAAATAATAATTGTCGTATTACCCCAAAAAATGAACAAAAAAATTAAATTTGGAAATTACTACTATTGGCAGTCTGTTGATCGGATAGCCCCTTAACCTTCTGGAACAATTGACTATCGGTCATTTCGGGCACTACCTTATTACGAATTACAAAGTCGCCAAAGCTCTCACCCGAACGACGATCACGAGCATATTCTTCGAACAAGAGATTGAGCGTATCGAGAATTTCCTGTTCGTTCATCATATCGCGATAAAGCGTATTGAGCCGGTTTCCCGAGTGCGAAGCTCCCAAATACATGTTGTACCTTCCGGGAGCACGACCAACCAAGCCTATCTCGGCCAGAAATGGACGCGCACAGCCATTGGGGCATCCAGTCATGCGAATGTTGATGTTTTCGTTTTCTAATCCATGTTTTGCCAATAGTTGGTCGGCTTTATCGATAAAATTGGGCAAATAGCGTTCTGCTTCAGAAAATGCTAAAGGACACAAATTGAGAGCCACACATGCCATCGAGTTTTTGCGCAAGCCACTTATTTGTTGTTTCTGAGCAATGCCATATTGAGTAAGCAACTGCTCAATATTTTTCTTCTCTTTTTCAGAAATATTAGAAATTACTAGGTTTTGGTTACCGGTAAGTATAAAAACACCTTTGTGAATATGAGCTATCTCGCGCAAACCTTCGCGAAGTTTATATTTGTCGGAATCTTTAACACGTCCACCTTCTACAAACATGGTATAGTGCCAATTGCCATCTTCACCTTTGTGCCAACCAAACTGATCGCCACTTTGAGTGAACTTATAGGGACTTTCTAATTCAAGAGTATAACCTAAACGTTTGGTAAGTTCTGCCTTAAAGGCCTCGACTCCCATTCGTTCGATGGTATATTTCAAACGCGAGTATTTGCGGTTGGTACGGCCTCCATTGTCGCGCTGAATAAGCACGATCTTTTCGACCACATCTACAACCTTATCGATAGGAACAAAACCAAGCACATCGCCCAATCGAGGATGTGTATCGGCCATCCCAAAGGTCATACCCATGCCACCACCTGCCGTAATATTGAAACCAACAAGCTTTCCACTTTCAACAATACCAATTAAGCCAACATCGTTGGCAAATACATCTGTATCATTTATGGGAGGTATAGCCAATGCAATCTTAAACTTACGAGGCAAATATGTTTTACCATAAATTGGTTCAAAATCGGGTTCGCCACCACCAATTATCTCGTTATTGAGCCAAATTTCGTGATACGCTTTGGTTTTGGGAGTTAAATGCACATGTATGGCATTGGCAACCTCGGTCATAGAAGCATGTGCTTTGGTGATGTTAGGAATAGCTCCAGCCATTACATTGCGATTCACATCGCCACAAGCAGCCAAGGTATCGAGCAAGGAATCGTTTATGCCTTGCATTGTTTTTCGCAAATTGCTCTTCGCAACACCATGCAATTCAAATGCTTGACGAGTAGTAAGTTTAATAGTACCAATACCATATTTTCCTGTTAATAAATCAATTTCGAGCCATTGTTTTGGTGTTACAATTCCGGCTGGCACACGTATACGAATTAAAAAAGAATAAAGCGGTTCGAGCTTTTGTTTTTTACGTTCGCTTTCGAGCTCACGATCAAACTGCTGATAGGTGCCATGAAACTTAATCAATTGTTGATCGTCGGGATACAAAGCTCCCGTAATATCATTTTCAAGACTTTCGACAATAGTGCCTCTCAAATAGTTACTTTTCTCTTTAATATGTTCGACCTCTGTCAATGGCTTTGCTTCTTTAACAACTGGTTTTAGTGTTGTATATTTATTTTTTGACATAAAATTCAATTTTAAAAATTAATAATTTACAGATATACCTTTGCATTACTTTACCGATACACCTATTTTTCATTAGTAATTAGTAATTTGTCATTAGTAATTACTAATTAATACACATCTTCGAGGTAACGGCCCTCGCGTTTGAGCGATTTGATGAACTCGGTGGCTTTCTCTGCACTCATACCGCCTTCTTTCTGAACTATTTCGACAAATGCCTTGTGAACATCGGGCGCCATGCGTTGAATATCGCCACAGACATATATTTTAGCATTTTCCTCGAGCCAACGGAATATTTCTTTTGATTTTTTGAGTATTTTGTGTTGAACATATACCTTTTCGTCCTGATCGCGCGAGAAAGCAACATCGAGTCGAGCCAAACTGCCTTTTTTGAGGTGTTCTAACCATTCTGACTGATACATAAAGTCTGTAACTAAATGTTGATTTCCAAAAAACAACCAGTTTTTTCCAGCATCGCCACGAGCCAATCGTTCGTCGACAAAAGATCGGAAAGGAGCAACCCCCGTTCCGGGTCCAATCATAATAATTGGAGTTGTGCCATCGTCGGGAAGTCTAAAACCTTCGTTTTGCTTGATATAAATAGGCACCTTGTCATTAATATTGAGACGATCGGCCCAAAAGCTCGATGCAACCCCTTCTTTTTCGCGCCCAAATGCATTGTAGCGAAGGGCTCCTACCAATAAATGTATTTCGTCGGGATATTGCAACTGGCTCGAAGCAATAGAGTAAAGCCTTGGCGGCACAGGACGTAGCACTTTCAACAAATCGACCGGACTATAACGAACAGGAAACTGATGAAAAAGATCAATGATATCGCGACCGTAAATATAATCTTTGAGCTTCTTGTTATCAAATATAATTTCGGACAATTCACGACTGGCGGCATATTCGTTGTGTTTGCGCAATGTATCGGGTGTAAGTACTGTAAGTTCGTAGCGTTTAAGAGCATCGGTAAGCGATACACGTCCGAAAGAAGTATCGACCAATTCGCTTCCAGCCAGGTTGAGTTTAGAAACAAGCTCACCAACAAGCTTCTCGGAATTTTGAGGCAGTATACCACAAGCATCACCAGGTTTGTATGTAATTTCTTGTCCGTCAATTGCCAGCTCTACATGCCAAGTTTCTTTTTCAGAACCTCGTCCGTTGAGATTGACCTTCGATAGTATCGATGCCAAGTAGGGATTCTTTTGCGAATACACCACTTTGGGCTGCTGTTCTATCTCTGTCGCTTTTACTTCAATCTGTTCAGTTCCTCCACATGCTTTTAAAGCTTCGACTACTGTTTTGAGCCATTCGTTGGCTGTATCGAGAAAGTCTGCATCGCAATCGACCCGATTAAGAATTCGTTTGGCTCCCAGTTTTTCCAATTGAGTATCGAACTCTATACCCGTTTTACAGAAATGAATATAAGTTTTATCGCCCAGCGCCAATACAGCATAGTTGAGATGGTCGAGCTTTGGGGCGCGGGTCGAATGAATAAACTCGTGCAATTCCTCAGCAGCAGCAGGTGCATCGCCTTCGCCATGTGTACTAACCAATACTATTAAGTTTTTTTCGTTTTTCAAATCGCGGGTTTTATATTGCGCCATATCGCAAACATTAACTTTATAGCCAATTTTCTCGACCTCGTCTTTTACACGTTTAGAAAAACCCTTGCCGTTGCCTGTATGCGAACCATAAAGGATTGTAATTTCCTTAACTACAGTGGATTTTGTCTGAGTTTGAGAGGTTGAAGCCGATATTTCGACACCAGCAAGTTTGGCAAAGGTAATAGCCAATTGTCGATTGGTTTCGGCAGCCCCCGCAAAATAACCAGTCAAGAAAGTTTGTTGTTCTTTATTAAGCGTTCCCGGAAATTTTTTCAACAATTCCTGAAAAGCCTCATTTCCCTTTTGATTTAATTCCTGAATGAAGTCTTTCATATTAATATTATATAGAATTTTAATGAAGTAATTAAAGTTTATAGAAGTCAATGGAAGTTAACAGAATGAATAAATCTATCATATTCAACAACTTATAGTTAACTTCAAGTATTTAATTTTGAAACATTTATCATTAGTAATTTGTTAATAGTTATTAGTAATTTTCTTCACCTTTTTCAAAGTTTTTTCAAGCAACTTATTGGTATGTGCTGATGACAAAAAATTGGTTTCGAACGACGAGGGCGAAAAATACACTCCTTCGTTGAGCAATTTGTTGTAAAATTGTACAAACCATTGATGATCGCATTTCCGAACATCATCATAATTTGAAACCCTTTCTGTTCCGAAAAAAATAGAGAACATACTTCCGATATGGTTTACAACGACAGGTTTTGACTTAAAAATATCTTTCAATTCAGAAACAAACAAAGTCGTTTTATGGTTCAATTCGTTGTAAAAACCATTTTCGGATAGTTGATTCAGTGTAGCCAAACCTGCACGAACTGCAACCGGATTGCCCGACAGTGTACCCGCCTGATAAACTGGACCCAAAGGGGCAATCATATCCATTATTTGCGTGCTTCCGCCATAAGCACCAATAGGGAAGCCTCCTCCAATTATTTTTCCAAGTGTAGTTAAGTCGGGATTAACATTGTAATGCTTTTGAATACCTCCATATAGATTTCGAAATCCGGTGATCACTTCATCAAACACAAGTAAACTATTGTATTGAGAAGTAATACTTCGCAAGAACTCCAAATAACCATCGTTTGGAAGAACCAAGCCCATATTAGCCGCAATGGGCTCAATAATAACACAAGCTATATCGTCAGGAAACTTCATAAAAACCTCCTTCACAGCATCGATATTGTTGTATGGAATACTAATAGTAAATTGCACAAACTCGGGCAACACACCTGCACTCGACGATTGGTATAAATCGGCAACACCCGAACCTGCCGAAACCAATAGAAAATCGGAATGACCATGGTAACAACCATCGAATTTTACTATATATCGCTTTCGCGTAAATGCCCGCGCCAATCTTAAAGCACTCATAACCGCCTCGGTACCCGAACTCACCAGTCGCAACTTCTGCATCGATGGAATAGCATGAAAAATATTCCTTGCCAATTTCACTTCGTGTTCGGTTGCTGCACCGTAGCTACTTCCATCTTTTATGGCTTCATGTGCAGCTTTATTGACAGTCTTATTGGCATGGCCCAATATAGCAACACCCCACGACAAGCAATAATCGACATATTCGTTTTTATCAACATCGACCAAATAAGCTCCATTGGCTTTTTTAATAAATACAGGTTCGCGTCCCATTTGAGAAAAAGCCCTAACAGGACTATTAACTCCACCAGGAATATAGTTTTTTGCATGAGCAAACAGATTCTTAGACAATTGCGTTGAAACCTGTTTTTCAAAACCATTAAAACCTTTTTGGGTATTATTATCTTGCATTTTGATTAAAAATTTTTTTTGCGTAATACGAAATTAAGTAATCAGCACCAGCACGTTTAATAGCTGTTAAAACCTCTGTCATTGCTAAATGTTCATCGACCAACCCAGCTTCGGCAGCAGCTTTTATAAGCATATACTCGCCCGACACATGATATGCAGCCAAAGGCACAGATGGAAATTGCTGTTTAATGCGAAGAATCATATCGAGATACGTATGTGCAGGTTTAACCATAACCCAATCGGCCTTTTCAGCTATATCGGCTCTTGCTTCGCCCACACCTTGTGAAACTGTTCTATAATCCATCTGGTAAGTACGCCGGTCGCCAAATGCTGGAGCCGACTGTGCGGCATCTCGGAAGGGGCCATACATCGACGACGAATACTTTGCTGAATATCCCAAAATTCGAACCTCTCGAAAGCCTTGTTGATCCAACAAAGCTCTAATTGCAGTAACCTGACCATCCATCATTGCCGATGGAGCAACCATATCGGCACCTGCTCGGGCATGCGACAGAGCTATTTGAGCCAGATATGGCAGGGTTTTGTCATTGTCAATTGCTTCACCCTCAACTATACCGCAATGTCCGTGATTGGTATATGCACACAAGCACACATCGGTAATAATTATAAGGCTTGGGTATTGCTTTTTTATTGCTCTTACTGCATTTGAAACTATATTATTGTCCAGAGCTCCATAAGAACCTGTTTCGTCTTTGTGTGTCTTGTCTACAACTCCAAATAACAGTAACTTATCGATACCAACCTGAACTATATTACCAATTTCTTCGAGTAATTTGTCGATGCTATATTGAAAAACATCTCTAAGACTAGATATTTCGTTGGCCATACCAACACCCTCAACAACAAACACGGGGTAAATAAAATCCTCTACACGCAAAAACACCTCTGCATGGCTGTCGCGCTCTTGTTGATTGATTCTATATGTTCTAAATCTCTCCATAAATTCGTGTTTCGTGTTTCGTGCACGGTGCACCGTGCTTTCCTCATCATTCAAGGGACTTCTGACTTTTTTCAAATATTAAACTCCAGCATTAGGTTTTTCTTGCCTTTATCCTTCAAATATTTGTTGAGTTCGCTCTCTGTTTGTTCTCCACGCGTTACAAGCTCTACGTGCGAAGGAATATAGCCATAAACCTGAACAAAATTCTGAACCGTCGATGGCGAAGTAAATACGACAATATCTATTTTGTCAATATCAAGCTTTTCGATATGTTTTGGCAAACGATTGGAATAAATTACCAGTGTTTCGAGCTGATTACCCAATGCTGTTAATCCTTCGGGAATTATACCAAGGGCTTTGTCGGAACGAGGCAATAAAACCCGTTTATTTGTTATATTGTAGCTTCTAAAAAGTTCGACTATGCCTTGTGACGATTCATTGGAAGGTTGCAAATCGGCTTTTATGCCAAATTGCCTTAGCTCTGCACTGGTTGTTTTACCGATGGATACCACCTTCTTGTTGATAAACCAGCGAGCATCGTACCCCTGTTCGTATAAGCGGCGAAAGAAAAAACGAGCCGTATACATACTTGTAAATACAACATAATCGAACGATTGAGTAATTGCATCATTAAAATTTTCGACCTGTTCAATTGGAGCAATCTCGATAAGTGGCGTGTGAATTACCTCTCCAAGATTCCAATATTTTGAAGCATCGGTACCTGTGACCATAACTTTTTTCCGAATAGGCGAAAACCTATGATAGTTCTTATCTTTTACCACATCGCCAACAATAACGAGCAAAGGAGAGCCATAGTCGCCAGGAAACTCTATAATATCGGCCAATGTGGTAAACATAATATCTTGACTGGGTAAAGTTGCATTTTTAATAAGAGCCACTGGCGTTTCGGGTTTTCTGCCACGCTGAACCAAGCCATTTGCGATTAGTTCAATGTTTTTTGATCCCATATAATACACAATTGTGTCGGTGTTAGGAAATTGTATACGGTCGACCGGGTAACCTGTACAAAAAGCTACCGATGCCGAGCTTGTACGATGTGTAAGCGGTATACCCGAGTATGCAGAAGCTCCCAGAGCAGTCGACACCCCTGGAATAACCTCAACATCGATCAAGCGCTCACGCAAAAAATCAAACTCCTCGCCTCCCCTGCCAAATATAAATGGATCGCCTCCTTTAAGTCGAACTACCTTTTGCCCTATAAGAGCAGCATCGTAGAGTAATTGATTAATCTCACCTTGCGAATGACTATGCAATTCGAACCTTTTCCCGACATACACTTTATCGGCATTGAACTGCGAAAGATAGAACCGATCGACCAAATCGTCGTGAAAAATTATATCGGCGTTTTCCAATGCATCTTTCGCTTTTACTGTAAGCAAACCCGGATCGCCCGGTCCAAAACCAGCAATAACAACTTTGCCCAATTGTTTTCTAATATCTATGCTATTAAAAAGTTCGCTTATCTCAGGTTTATCGGAAGTTACAGTCACAGCAAGATTTCCTTGTAAGGGATGAGTCGAAAATGGCAATCGTTCTGCTACTTTTGACAATAAACCCAATCGTTCCAAAGCACATGTAGCTACTACAATGGCATCGACCTGCCCTTTTTCAATCAATTGAAGCCTTTCTGAAATTGTTCCTCGTATACTTACTATTTCCAGATCGGGTCTGAGTTTGAGCAGTTGCTCTTTACGCTCAGGCGAACTAGTTCCAATCTTCGCCCCTTTGGAAAGCTCCAATAGCTTCAAATTTTCTTTACTAACCAAAGAATCGCTTTTATCGATCGACGCAGTAAGTGCAGCCACGCTCAATCCGCTTCGCAAAGGGTAAGGCAGGTCTTTTGCAGAATGAATAGCAACATCTGCATCGCCCTGTAATACCATATCGTCGAGTTCACGAGTAAATATATCGATCATGCTATTGTCTATAAGCGAAATTTCCTTATAACTGTCGCCATAGCTATCGACCTTTAACAAAGTATAGTTTAAACGAGGCAATTGGCTCATTACCTCTTTCACCTGTATAAGAGAAAGCTCACTCGAGCGGGCTACTATTCGCAAAGGCTTGTTTGTATTCATGTTTTTAAGTTTTAAAGTCCGAAGTATGGAGACATTTGTCATTTGTCATCAGTAATTTGTCATTAGTCATTAATTCCCCACTTCTGGTTGTTTCAGTTGCCACGATATAAATTTTTTAACTTCTTCGTCGACAATAACTTTTGCTTTTTCAATTTCTAAGAAACGCTTGTCGAGGTTTTGTTCAACAGTTCTTTCCAAATCTTCTAGAGTAAAAAGACGAACATTTTGTAACATTCCAATTTCGGGATCCACATCGCATGGAACAGCCAAATCAATTATAAACAATGGTTTATATGCATCGATATGTTCCATTCGCACAATATGGTGAGGAGCCGAAGTTGCCGAAACTAAAATATCTGATTTAGCAAGTACTTCCTTCAAACGATCGATTCGAAATGCTTGCCCGCCGGTTTCTTGAGCCAACTGACATGCTTTTTCGAAGGTTCTGTTTGCCAGGAAAAAAGTATGCACACCTTGTTTTTTCAAATACTTCAATATGGTTTCGTTCACTTTATTGCTACCAATAAATGCAATTGTTTTGTTACTCAAATCGGAAAAATTTCTATTTATAAGAGCAACAGCAGCCTGACTATGCGAAACAGCACCTTTAGAAATTGAAGTTTCGGTTCGAACGCGTTTTCCAACAAAAATGGCAGTCTGAAACAAGCGGTGCATATTTTTGTCGATACAGCCATGTTCCGATGCTTTTAGATATGCATCTTTAACCTGACCCAGTATTGCACTTTCGCCAACAAAAGATGATTTTAGCCCTGCCGAAACCTTAAACAAATGGCTAACAACATGCTCGGGGACAAAACCGGAGCCATCATATATTTCAACACGGTTACAAGTAGTAAGCTTTATAGCATTGCACTCTAGCAACGAATGAAGAGTTTTGAATGCTTTTTCACGCTCTATTTGCGAATAATGTTGATCAATCGAATAAAGTGCTATCATGATCGAGATGTTCTTTTATCTTATTTCTTACTTCTATTGCTTTATATACATTACGAGCATTGGACGACACGGCTACACTTACAAAATTGCGTTTGTAGATTGCCGGCGACACAAAATCGCACTCGGCAGGATTATCTACTACATTGACCAATATATTTCGCTTGGCGGCATCGGCTTTCACCTGAGCATTGAGTTCTTTTATATTGGTACAAGCATAAACAATCACACTCCCATCCAAATCGCTTTCTTGGTATGCTTTTTCTTGCCATCGGCTCACTTTTCTTTTCAATTCATCGTCTATTTCGAGGGCTACCACTTCTATATGGTTTGCATATTGCAACAAAATATCGATCTTATGCATGGCTACCTTGCCACCACCGATCAACAACACTTTTTTGTCATTAACATCGATGGCAATTGGCATAAAACTTTTGTTAAAATTGCGATCGATATTTCTAAATGTTTTCTCCATGATCGACATAATTTTTTTGTGATTTATGTTTTCCAAATTCTATTCGAGTCCATAGCCGCTCGTGGAAATAATATAATGTCATTTTTGTGATAATCTCAACCAAACCTATCGAAAGTGCAAGTTTTAATTCCCCGGTAATAAGCCACGAAACCAAGAATGTATCGACAGTTCCTGTGATGCGCCATGTTATAGCTTTTAAAATACTTCGCCTTTTGCGTTCCATAAATTAATTTTGAAAAAAAAAGAATACGGTTTTGGAAATATTCTATGAAATAGATATTATAAACCCTCGTTTAATAAAAATGTTTGAATAGAAATTTGAAAAGAAATGTTGCCAAGAAATTAGCTACAACAACAGCAAGAACAACAACCAAGCATTGTTTTTGAGAAAACAAAGACATTAAAACTAATTTGATCCTTTAATTGAAAAATTGTTCTCATTGAAAAATTTATATTTTACAAAGCTAGCATTTATGCAGAATAATTCCAAATAAGGGCTTATTCTGCAAATCATTTTTAACATTATATATTAAATTAAAAAATACACATATAATTCATTTTATGATATTTAAATATTAAAATTATAAAGAATGTTTAAATAATAAGATTGTTAAATCCATCCAAATATTACAATTCAAAATAAGATTTTCCCATTCATTAGTCATTAGTCATTAGTCATTAGTCATTATTAATTATTAATTACCTTTGCCCCTCAAATTTCAAGAAAATGATCTGGGGATTATTGGCGCTTATTTCAGCAGCATTATTAGGCATATACGATATTTTCAAAAAAAAATCGCTGAACGATAATGCAGTACTGCCCGTATTGTTTTTTTCGACCTTAACAGGAGCTTTAGTATGTGTGCCTTTTCTGTTGCTTTCTAGAACTTATACAGATTGGGCTTCGCAGTATTTCTGGTTTGTCCCCGAAATAGGCTTAAAAGAGCATCTATTCTTTTTCATCAAATCATTGATTGTAGGATCGTCGTGGATTTTCGCCTACTTTGCTGTAAAAAACCTTCCAATGACCATTGTGTCGCCCATTCGCTCGTCGGGACCCTTTTGGACATTGATTGGAGCTATTTTAATATTTGGCGAAGTAATGAATGCTTTGCAATGGATCGGCGTAATTACAACTATTGTATTTTATTATATATTTTCTTTTGTAGGAAAGAAGGAAGGTATTGAGTTTCGTAGCAACAAATGGGTACTTTTTATGATACTTGCAACTATTATTAGTTCATTTAGTGCCTTATACGACAAGTTTTTGGTTGCATATTACCATCGTGTGGCTATTCAGGTTTGGTTCTCGATCTATATGGTTCCGTTTATGGGAACAGTCCTTATGATTACCTGGTGGCCCAAACGCGAACAATTTACTCCTTTTAAATGGCGCTATACCATACCTCTCATAGGCGCTACTCTTATTGTTGCAGATTTTATCTATTTTATGGCTTTGAGTTCCGACGGTGCTTTGGTTGCAGTAATATCAACCATTAGACGCTCCAGTGTTGTTGTATCTTTTTCGCTCGGTGCATTGCTTTTTAAGGAAAAAAATATCGCAATCAAAGCCCTCATTTTGAGTGGAATATTGGCAGGAATTGTATTAATTATTTTGGGCGGGGCAAAGTGAAAAAGAGTGAAAAGTATATAAAGTTGAAAGTTGAAAGTTTAAAGTTTAAAAAAAAACAAATAATTTCGGAAGAATAAAATACCTTTGTAGGCTCATTAATTTAAAAAATCTGAAAAAATATGCTTAAGGAAGAGGGGAAGTACACACAACATTGGCTTAAATATGCCGCTGTAATCAGAATTTTATTAAAGAAAACAGATACTGAAAAACAAAGTTTTCAATTGTTTAAACACGAATTTGACCACAGTGGCAACAAAAACAAAACCAATATTACATTTAGTATTGACCTTATCAATGGCAGAGCCGCAAACATTGTTAGCAATACCGGCATAGCCCGCGATTTATGGCGTGTTTTGGACGAAAACACCATAACCAAAAACCTTCTAAAAGAACGCAGTGTAAAAATAACAATGAACAAATCGTTTGAACTTCAATTAGACAGAATAGCTAATTAATTAGTTATGATTTTCGTCATCAGCACCTGAATCAACATCGACATTGAAATAAGAGATGGTTTCGAGCAAGTTTTCGGCATGAATGGCTAATGCCATAGCACTCATCGAAAGTTCGTCCGAAGCCTTCACGTTTTTAAATACCGAGGAATTAAATTCCTTTACGGCATTGTTTATATTACTTACTGTGTAATTTTGCAATTGTCCGGCAGAACTTATTTCCTGAACAAACTGTAGTTTCTTTTGAATTTCTGGGATCATGGTTTCCAAAAGACTGGAACTTTCTTCGGAAATCCTTAAACCTGAGTTTGTTACGCCCATAATTTCGTCGGCAGCAATTTTACTGCGTTCGGCCAATTTGCGCACTTCGCTGGCAACCACCGAAAAGCCTTTGCCATGCTCGCCTGCACGTGCAGCTTCTACAGCGGCATTGAGAGCTAGCAAGTTGGTTTGAAATGCTATGTCGTTAATGATTTGTATTTTATCGGTTATTTGTTTATTAAAATTGATCGATTCTTTGGTAGAGCTCGACAATCTGCTCAAGCTCAAAGCTATTTCGTTCGATATTCGTTCAGCCTTATGAGCATTGTCGCTATTTTCCTTAATACTTAAAACCATTTGATCGATCGATTCCGATATTTCTTCAATACAACTGGCTTGGTTGTTAGTACTATCGGTCAATATCTTACTTTTATTGCTAATTAGCTCACTTTGTTCAGTAAAATGAGCAGAACCAGTTATAATAGAAGAAATTACATCTTTTAGTTTAAGTGTCATTTCTTCCATTGAATAAATCATTCCCGTACTTTTTCTGTGGTTGTTGAATTTAAAATTTAGTTTACCCTTCGAAATATTATCGGCAATTTCTAAAGCATCGCGAGGGTCGCCTCCCACCTGTACATAAATAACCCTCGATATTGAAATAGTAATAAACAAGGCCAATAATGTACCTATAACAAAAAACAATATTTGTCCGACATTTGTCGACTCTTGAATACCCTTACTTTCTCTAAGCACAGCCTGATTGATTCGTTGGCTAAGAGGTTCAATTACTTTTGAAACTTCAATTAATTGTCCATTTAAGCCATCAATAGGTCTGAAACCTATTCGTTCTTCAAGATCGTATATTCTCTGAAAGTTCATTTTATAATTGTCGAGCAAGTTATCTAAATTGGTCTTGATGCTAATTGATAAATTTGAGTTGTTTATCGTTTTGGAAAATGCACTTGCTTCATCCTTAAATTTTTGCAGGTATTGAGGGTCTTTTCTCAAAAAAAAATCCTTTTCGTGCCTACGAAGCATGAGTACATGAATGGTAAAATCGCTACGATTATATTTTTTGGCTTCCGATTCCATTTCATGAATGGTTTTGCGAAGATTGCCTTCGAGTCCATAGTCTTTAAAGCCACGTTCATTAAATGCAACAATTATTTTTTCAAAAATATCGACATATTGTTTTTTTATTGAATACAAACTATCAATTTCATTTTTAATATGAATCCTTTTTGTTATATCACTGTTTTTAAGCTTGTCAATAATTAATTGTATTTCCTTTTGTTCATTTGCAAAAGACTTTAGGTATATACTTTCGCCCGATTTGTAATATTCTTCTTTTCTAAAATCGACATTAATAGCTTCAAGTGCATCGCTTCGCATTTTAAGCACAGATGCATGAAGTTCTTTTGCTTCGTTGAAAAAACGAATTGTATTATTTAACCTCCTAAGCGAAAGCCCCGAAATAATACTAATACCAAGTAGAATTACAAAAACAGAAACAATTTGAATAATAAACTTCGAACGTAACGATAAAATCCTCATAACCAAATATTAAATTTCAACAATTCTGATAAATATTTTTTTACTAAATACGTGCTAATTACAAAACTGACTATTAAGAAAACGTTAATTCTATATGAATTTTATGTAAGAAAATAATTGATTAGATGGTATTAAGAATTAAAAAAAGTTTTGTTTCAATTCGAATAAATGAAAAATTGCAACAACAAATTCACATTATTATTACCTTTGCATTTTTAAAATTTCAACCAATAATTAATATCATAATTCAATGAGAAAGAAAATAGTAGCTGGTAACTGGAAGATGAATACCTCTGTTGCCGAAGGTGTAACCTTGGCAAAAGAAGTAGAAACCCTTGCATCGCAAGTAAACAATGGAGCAATTGTAGTAGTTTGTACTCCATTTACCCATTTAACTGAAGTTAAAAAAGTATTGAACAAAGTTCAATTGGGTGCAGAAAACTGTGCAGCTGAAGTAAGTGGCGCATATACTGGTGAGGTTTCTGCATCTATGGTAGTTTCGACAGGCGCTCAATATGTTATACTTGGTCACAGCGAACGCCGTGCATACTATGGCGAAACCGATACTATTTTGGCTAAAAAGGTAAAATTAGCTTTGGCAAACAACCTTACTCCTATCTTCTGTATTGGCGAAGTATTGGCCGAACGCGAAGCAAACAAACAAAACGAAGTGGTAAAAGCTCAATTGGGAAATGGCGTATTTGATCTTTCGGCCGAGGATTTTGGAAAACTAGTAATTGCATACGAACCAGTATGGGCTATTGGTACAGGTAAAACTGCTACATCGGCTCAAGCACAAGAAATACACGCGTATATTCGTAGCGTAATAGCCGAAAAATATGGCAAAACAGTTGCAGAAGCTACTTCAATACTTTATGGTGGTAGCTGCAACGACAAAAATGCAGCCGAACTATTTGCCAACACCGATGTAGACGGAGGTCTTATTGGTGGAGCTGCACTTAAAGCCGAAACTTTCTTAGGTGTTGTTAAAGGATTTTAATCATTCACCGCATACATTTTAATTATATCAATAACATATAGCCACCGATACATAATAATTGTAGGTGGCTATATTTATGAAATTTTGTTTAATAAGCATTTTCAAACTTTTTTTATCAAATTTTTAACTAAATAATATATATACAATGAATAATAACGAACAAATTACAATTTCAACTGCCAATCCGGCACCACTTGGATTGTTAGGATTTGGCTTGACCACCATTTTGCTAAACCTTCATAATGTTGGTTTATTTGGCGTAAATTCTATGATTATTGGAATGGGTATTTTTGTAGGAGGATTGACTCAGGTTATAGCCGGTGTTCAGGAGTTTAAGAAAAACAATACTTTTGGAGCTACCGCATTTACAGCTTATGGTTTTTTCTGGATTGCATTGTGTACTGTTTGGTTGTTGCCTCGTATGTCGTTTGGCGAAGGATTAAAATCTGATGAAATTTCGATGGGATGGTTTCTTCTTGTTTGGGGCATTTTTTCTACATTTATGTTTATTGGCACTTTAAAGATGAATCGTGCTATGCAGATTCTTTTTGGCACAGTAGTTGCACTATTTTACCTTTTAGCTATTAAAGATTTTTCAGGTATAGCTTCTTTTGGCACAATTGGAGGAATTGTTGGAATTATATGTGGTTCAACTGCATTGTATATATGTGTAGCGCAAATCCTCAACGAATTGTATGGCAAAACAGTAATGCCATTGGGAAATAAATAGACAAAAATAAACACATGCTGTTACGTTTTTTAACCTCCCCTATCCCTTCTTTACTTCGATAAAGCTCAGTAAGCAAGGAGAAAAAACTGCTGCACAGCATTGTTATAGCCCCTGGTTGTTGAGCGAAGTCGGAACAAATGGGTTGGGGTTTTAATATTATTTTAAAAAACACAAAGACACAGAGAAAATATTTTATTCTCTGTGTCTTTGTGTTTATAACAATTAGTTTTCGACCCCTAGCAACGAATGTTCTTTGCTGTATTCGAGCATTTGCCAGGCATAATTGTCGGGGTACTCGACTTTCACATCAATAATTTTGTTGCCACTCATAACTGGCACAAGCTTTGGATTTATAAAACCTGAAAACGGTGCAATATTGAGTTTTTTATACCGCTCAATTATTTCGGTATGAAGCTCTTCATTAACTTTTACCCCATAGGTTTCAATGATATTGCGAGCTGCCTCGTAATCGCCGGTAGATTTGATTCGTTGAATCTCTGCCAATAGCTTTCCAAAAAGCGAACGTAGTTTTTCGAAATCGTTGACCCGCACCATAGTTTTGTTGTCGCGTTTGTAAATCTCGATTACATTGTCGGTCTTCCCATGCTCTATGCACCAGTTGGCAATCATTTGCCTGTCGCGCATGTGAGCTTGTTGAATATCTTTACCTAATTCGACACGCATTAATTGGGTCATATAACCATTTCGAATATAACTAATATACTCAGCTTTGGCAACATCGAGCGAAGGAATGAGTCCCAGTTCGACCATTTTTGGATCCATAATGTAGTAAAGCGCAAACAAATCGGCACGTGCTTCTTCAATAGGCGAATGATAGTTCTTCAAATCGTCCGATGTAACTCCGGGTAGCATCTTGCCCGAACCATGACCAAGGCATTCGTGCAGGTCGGTGTGCATATTGCCCGCCAAATAGCTATTTTCTCTAATCAGTTTTATTTCATCTTCGTCGTTGGCAAATTCTTCGAGAGCACCAGACTTCACAGCCGCACGGTCATAGGCATAGGTAATGTTTTCGAGGGTAACCGATTTTGAGCCATGGTCGCGGCGAATCCAATCGGCATTGGGCAGATTGATTCCTATTGGCGTGGTTGGATGGCAGTCGCCTCCCAATTGAGCCACAGTTATAACTTTAGCGCTAACGCCTTGTACTTTTTCTTTTTTGAAACGAGTTTCGACAGGCGAATGGTCTTCGAACCACTGCGCATTGAAGCTTATTATTTCGGTGCGTTTGGTTGCTTCTATATCTTTGAAATTAACCACACTTTCCCATGTAGCTTTAAGCCCCATTGGGTCGCCATAAACCTCAATAAACCCATTAACAAAGTCGACATGGCTCTCGTTGTCCTTTACCCATTGAACATTGTACTTCTCAAAAGTTTCAAGATTACCTGTTTTGTAATATTCAATAAGGCTCTTGATTGTTTCTTGTTGCTGTTTGTTCTCGGCAACAGTCTCGGCTTTTTCAAGCCACCCGACAATAGATTTTATAGCATTGGCATACATCCCACCGGCATACCATATTTTTTCTTCAATCCCTTTGTCTGTTTTAACCAATTTTGAGTTTAAACCATAAGAAATAGGCTGTTGATTGTCTGATTTTTTTAATTTTTTATAAAATTCTTCGGCTTCTTGTTGGCTCACTCCTTCATAAAAATTGTGTGCGCTATTGGCAACAATATCTTTCGAAGGGTCTTGCTCAACCCCTTTGGGTAAAAATGCAGGATCAAACATCACTTTGCTCAATAATTCAAGCATTTGCTGAATATCGAGACCTTTCATTTTTGGGAAAAGCTTTTGATCCGATTCTTTGACTATTTGAAAAAAATAATCTTTCGAAAACTCAGGCATTATCTTATCTGTAGAGTTGTGGTGGTAAATACCATTAGAAAACCAAAGACGTTTGAGATATACTTCCATTTTTTTAAAATCATCGACATTCCGATCGCCCTTGTATGTCGTATATATAGCTTCGAGAAGCTTGCGAATAGCCAAGTTGTATTTGCCATTCTGATCCCAGGTTATATCGCGCCCTGCTAGTGCAGCTTGGCTCAGATAGTAAACCAATTCTTTTTGTTTCAACGAAAGACTTTCGAATGCCGGTATCTGATATCGAAGTATTTTCATATCGGCAAATTGCTCAGAGAAATACTGAAAACTATCGTTTTTGAGTGTGTTTTGTTGTGCGCTCATATTTGAAATAAATAAACATAAATATATTTGTATTGCAATGAAATATAATGGTTTTCGTTTCATGGTGTGTTATAATAATAATTGAATGAATACATCAAAACAAAGAATTTACACAATTGTTGGAAATGCAAAAATGCAATCAAAAATATTATAAAAGAAAAGAAATATATATTTTAACATTGTTGTCCGATTAAAAATATAAACATAAGATTTCTCCCTGCGGTCGAAATCTGTAAATAATTACCGGATAGTAATGATGTTTAAAAATAAAAGATTATTAACTATCGAGCCATTGTTTGAAATCGGATACACGATTTTTGCTTACTGTTGTTTCTTCATTTACTGATGGATAAAGCTCTAGCTTAAGCTTATAATTAAAGAACGAATGTACTTTCTTGATCGATCGTAAAGAACATATTATTTGACGGTTGATGCGAAAGAAATCTTTGGGATCTAACTTTTTTTCGAGTTGGTCTAAATTAAAATTGACAATATAACGCTTGTTGTCGCGAGTAACCATAAACACGAATCTATCTTGGGCTACAAACCATGCAACATCTTCAACCCCGATAGATATAAGATTTTCGCCTTTATTGACCAAAAATCTATTTTTAAATACCTTGGCATTATTAGTATTTATTTCTTTAAATAAGTCTTTTAGCACCTCATGATCTTTGCTATAAAATATGGTTTTCAGTTTTTTAAACTTTTCAAAACTTTTCTCGAGTTTCTCGCTGTTGACCGGCTTCAATAGATAATCGATACTATTGAGCTCAAATGCCCTTATGGCATACTCATCGTAAGCTGTAACAAATATTACAGGAACCTCGACTTTAACCTGATCAAAAATATTGAAACATTTGCCATCTGCTAGTTGAATATCGAGAAAAATAAGCTCCAAATCTTTTTGTTTTCTCAAATAATCGACAGCCGAAGTAATGCTGTCTATCGGACCTTCAATCGAAATTGAAGAGTCAATGCCTTTCAAAATCTTAATCAGGCGCTCGGCAGCTGGTTGTTCGTCTTCAATAATAAGTATTTTCATAACTTTACTTCAAAAAGTGGAAGTTTGACTATAAAATTACTTTTTTCGTTCAATACTACAATTTCTTTTTCATTCAAAAACTTATAGCGGTTTCTTATATTGGTGAGTCCTATCCCAGTAGAAGGAACGGTATCTAACTTTAACTGCAAATTATTTTCAACCACAATATACATTTCATTTTCAATATAAATTTTAATAAATAAGGGATGTTCCATTGAAACAATATTGTGCTTCATGGCATTTTCGAGAAGCATCTGAACAGCCAAAGGCGCTACGGCATAGTGGTAGTATTTTTCGGGAATATCTATATTGATATTGAGCTTATTACCAAATCTATTATATTGCAAAAAAATGTATTGTTGAGCAAGTTTCAATTCGTCGCGCAGCAAAACTGCTTGTTTATCTTGGTTTTGGAGCAAATTGCGCATAAACTCCGAGAGATTTTCGACATATCGCGAGGCTTGTTCATTGTCCTGCACCAAAGTAAGCAAAGTATTGAGACTATTAAACAGAAAGTGCGGATTTATTTGTGTTTTGAGACTTTCGTAACGAGCTTCGAGATTGGCTCGTTCTAGCAGCTCTGCTTTTTGTTCATTTTCTCTCCAATTTTTGAAAAAATAATTGGCTGCATAAAAGGTGCTGATAAAATAGGTTATAAAAAGACTCATTAAAACGATGTTGATCGATTCGTCCCTAGTAAAGGAAAACCCGAAAAAGACTATTAGCACCCACTTAATTACCAAAGCCATAGAAACAACAAATATGGTAACAAACAGAAACATTGAGCCTACAGCCAAATTGATACCTCTCGAAATAGGAAAAAAGAAATTGGATAAACTAATAACCAGTATTGTACCATTCCAAAAAACAGCTGTTTGTACAAACGACAAAAGAAAACCCCACCCGAAACGTTCAAAAGTAAATTGACCAAATGTGTATAAAATTGGGAAAATAAAAGACATCGCAACAATTCCGATCCAGCGGTTTCGTAATTCGCGCTTGTTGCGTACAAACATGTCTTTTATAAAGTTATCGTGATTTTTCATTTTATCAAAAGTTTATACGCCACAAAGCATAGAAAAACATAGGCATTTGGTAAGTAATCTCCTCTTTGTTTTTATTAGCATTGTACGAAATCATAAAAGGATTTTTCTGGTTGGTTAAATTTTCGAAGCTAACTTGCCATTCTTGAGTAACAGCCGAATTTTTGCTTTGCATTTTAAAACCGAGTTTGAGATCGAGTTTAAAGAAATCTTTATCGAAAAGTTGGCTGTATAGTTTATCGTATTGAAGCACAGTTTCGCCTTTTATACGGCTTTGTGCTGTGTCTAATGGTGTGTAAGGCTTTGCTCCAGCAAAAGTAAGTTTAATATCTGAGTTTATACTCATAAGTTCGTTTATGGGGTATTCGTAGCCAAGAAGCAGGTTTCCAACTACCTGATTGTTAAAAGCTGTATTGCGCCACACATTGTCACTTCCTTTGGCTTTTGCTTCGAAAAGCGAAAGGGTTGCCAAATAATAAAATCCATGGTTTAAAAATTGCTCTAATGTAAATTCGAGACCATAATTGCGCCCCAATCCCTTATTCTCGAGACTGTCTTCGAGCCACATACCCCATCCATCGCCAGTATTGAGAGTTGTATATGATGAAGGACGAGGCTCAACAGGAATATTGTAAAGGTGTTGATAATATGCCTCAGTTTTTAAACGCGTGTTGGAACTAATCTTAAAATCGTGTCCAATAACAAACTGTTGCGATTTGGTAAATTCGAGGTCTTTGTTGGTCGGTACTTTTGAAATAGTATCGTCTATAAAGAAGTATGAATACAATGTTTGATTTTTCGAGTGCATTCCATATCCAATACTCAGTTTCTGATCGGGAGTAAATTGGTACGAAGCTCCAAAACGAGGTTCTATTGCATATGTGTTGTTGAAATCGAGGTAAGAAATATTCAAACCCGGATTGATGCTCAGATTGTTGGTAAACTTATAACTTGCCTGATAATAAGCCTTATACATATTCATTCCCCTAAAAAGTTGCTTTTTGCTATCGACAATAGTTTTCCATTGCTTCCATTTACCAATAAAAACTTCAGTATTCATATTGTAGCCCAAAACATCGACCTGTAAGCCCACTTTGGTCGACAATCGACTGTTGTATTTGGTATTGATAAAAGCATTGACAGATACCCTATCTTCGATGTATGTATGGTTTAGAGTTCTGAATTTATTGTTCATTGCATCGAGGGTATCGATGGTTGTTGAACCTTCTGAGTACAGACCCGACACCGAAAGTTTGAAATGGCTACGATCGCTAAAAAAACGCGTATACGACAACCCGCTTACCGACATAGCCGAACCATTGACCAGATCTTGTCCGGCATCGCTATACAAATCTTTGGCTTTGTCCTTTTCGGTCGAATCGAGCTCACTATCGAGCATCGAAATTGAGCTCCAGCCTCCTAAGGTAAAAAAACTTATTTTACCTTTATTAACCGGAAAATTGAATTTTGCGCAATAGTCTTTGTATTTGGGCACCCCAACAGTTCCAATATTTACCATTTGAGCAATAAGTTCGAGTGTCGAATAACGGAAATTGAGCAAATATGAACTACCACGCATAGAGTCAATTGGACCTTCAGCACCTGCTTCGAAACCGTTAAAGCCAATTTGTGCCAAAAATTCATGTTTTTTGTTGTTGCCATTTCGAAGCTTGAGATCAAAAACTCCACTTAGCGCATTGCCATACTCAGCAGGGAAAGCAGAAGTCATGAAATCGGAATTTTGCATTAGGTTGTTGTTAAGCATACCTACAGGCCCACCTGTTGTTCCATTTTCGGCAAAATGATTGGGGTTAGGTATTTCAATATCGTCGAGTTTCCACAGCAGACCGCTTGGCGAGTTACCACGCACTACAATATCGTTGCGTTGGTCGTTCGAGCCCGATACTCCGGCAAAGTTCATCGCCATACGAGCCACATCGCCCCTACTTCCGGCATATTTCTCGGTTTCCTCTATCGAAAACGAGCGCGAACTAATCGAAGCCATTTGGTTAACGGGCCTATCCTTACTATTACTTGCTCTTATTACTACTTCATCTACCGCGGTTACATTTTCCTCAATTTCAATCTGCAAAACCACCTCTTTTCCTTTGTTAACAATCAGATTATCGATTGTAGCATTTTTGTATCCCAAAAATGAAATACTTACACTTTGGCGACCCACAGGCACACCTGTAATTTTAAATTCTCCCTTTTCATTGCTCATCGCCCCCTTAGACGAATTGCCATTTACAACAACACTAGCACCCAAAAGAGGCTGTTTCGATTCTTTGTCGTAAACGGTTCCGCGAATGGTTTGTGTATTCTGAGCCAATAAACTACCAATCATTAAAGTAACCGCTATTGAAATTTGTAAAAGTCGTTTCATCGTTTTGTTTTTAAAAATTTCAACCAAAAATCGACAATTTAAACCTTTTTTAAAAATTATTTAAGAGCGAATACAACATTTGAAAAAATGAATGGAATAAAATATGTAGTGAAATGAAAATAAAAATACTCTGTTTATAAACTTTTCAAAATTGTTAAATCTTTTTTTTGATAAACTTTTTGAAAGAAGTAACTTTGCGTTTCTCAAAAAAAATAATCCAACATGGAACGCGACAAAGTTATTTTCGACCTTATAGAAAAGGAAAAACAAAGACAATTGCATGGTATAGAGCTCATCGCTTCTGAGAATTTCGTAAGCGAACAAGTAATGAATGCCATGGGCAGTGTTTTGACCAACAAATATGCCGAAGGATATAGTGGGAATCGTTTTTACGGAGGTTGTACCAACATCGACTCTATAGAAACTCTTGCTATCGAACGTTTGAAAGAGTTGTTTGGTGCAGTGTGGGCCAATGTGCAACCACACTCAGGCGCACAAGCCAATGCGGCCGTATTTTTGGCATGCCTAAAACCCGGAGATACTTTCATGGGGCTCGATTTGTCGCATGGTGGTCACCTTTCGCACGGATCATTGGTCAACTCGTCGGGTATACTCTATAGACCAGTTGCATATACGCTCAACAAAGAAACCGAACGCGTCGACTACGACGAAATGGAACGTGTAGCCTTATTAGAAAAGCCCAAGCTTATTGTTGCTGGTGCATCGGCTTATTCGCGCGATTGGGATTATGCTCGTATGCGTTCGATTGCCGACAAAATAGGCGCACTCCTCATGGCAGATATTGCACATCCGGCAGGTTTAATCGCCAAAGGATTGCTCAACAACCCGCTTTCACACTGCCATATTGTAACTTCTACTACACACAAAACTTTGCGTGGTCCTCGTGGAGGAATTATTATGTTGGGCAAAGATTTTGCCAATCCATGGGGTTACAAAACAGCTAAAGGTGAAGAAAAAATGATGTCGCAGCTTTTAGATTCAGCCATATTCCCTGGAATACAAGGTGGACCGCTAGAGCATGTTATTGCATCTAAAGCTGTTGCTTTTGGCGAAGCTTTGACCGACAGTTACAAAGAATACATAATTCAGGTAAAGAAAAATGCCAATATAATGGCCGATTCATTTATTTCGAAAGGCTATAAAGTTGTTTCAGGTGGAACCGACAATCACAGCTTTTTAGTTGACTTGCGCACCAAGCTCCCCGATTTGAATGGAAAACAAGCACAAATAGCTCTCGAAAAAGCAGATATTACTATTAATAAAAACATGGTTCCTTTCGACAGCCGCTCTGCATTTCAGACATCTGGAATTCGAGTTGGTACACCAGCCATCACAACTCGTGGCGTAAAAGAAAACGAAATTGTTCAGATTGTAGATTTTATCGATGAGGTACTCTGCAAATTCGACAACGAGACAGTATTGACCAATGTTGCCAAACGCGTAAATAAGCTTATGGCTAATTATTCGTTATTTGCATATTAAGGGCTTCTCTAAAAACTCGATTTTTTGAGGCGAGCGAGTTTTTAAAAACCGGAGTTTACTACTGCTCAGTGTTACACTGAGCGAAAGCCGAAGCGACGATTTTAAAAATGAAGCTCAACAAAGAACACCGAAGGGCTTAGCGTAGCTAAAAAGCAGTTTTTCGAGATGCCCTAAAAGTTTTCAAATTTTTACAATAAATAATGTATGCATACGTTTCATAAGAAAACAAAAATTCGCCTATGAAGTATTGCTACAATTTAACAGAAAAAAACAGAATTGCTGAAATGCAACTATTTACAAACAACAATAACTTGTTAGAAGCTCCAAAGCGAGCAGTTGCAAACATTATCAATTTCAGTAAGAGTTACAAATTGCTCCGAAATAATAAAAATTGTATTGGAGTAATTTTGAATTAGACTTTAACGGAACTTAGGCCTATATGACTTAAGATTCGAGCTTAAACACAGATGCACAAAGACACAGAGAGAAAAGCAATTTATCTTCAGTGACTATATGCATCTGTGTTCTTATTATTTCAAATCACCATAAACAAAACCTTCGCATTCGTGTTTCATCACCTATGGCTTCACTTTTTTAATTGGGGGTTATAGAGTAGCCATTATTAATAAATCCTCACTCTTTCAATCTTTTAAATAATGAATTTTTCAAATCAACAACGAAGACTGGTTCACTTCAAAAAATGGACACACAAACCCTTTGGGGCATTTAACAGTTTACACAAGACTGTAAAAATTTGCACACTTGCCTTGGCATACAACATGGTTGCAGAGCCAGCATTGGTAAACGCTCAGGTAACCCAGTCGAAAGACTCAACAGCTATCGAAATCGACGAGGTAGTGGTTCTGGGAGTGCCAATTAGCCAACAAGTGTTGGAAACAGGTCGTCAAATAAGCGTAATCAAAGGACGAGAATTGCAAGAACTCCCCGCGACGAGTATCGAAGAGATAATTCAACGAGTTGCCGGTCTCGAAAACCAAAGCAGAAATGCATTTGGCGTACAAACCGATTTTAGCCTCAGAGGCAGTACATTTCAACAAGTCTTAGTTCTAGTCGACGGTCTCCGCATCAACGACCCCATGACTGCTCACTTCAATGGCAACATTCCCGTTGCACCTTCAGAAATCGAACAAATAGAAATTATTCAAGGCCCGGCAGCTGCCGAGTATGGCCCCGATGCAGTGGGAGGCGTTATTAATATTATTACCAAAACTTTTTCTCAAGTAAAACAGAATCAAATCTTTAACATTGATACTAAATATACTATTGGCCAAAACAATCTGCTTTCTCATAGTAGTGGTGTGTTTTCGGAAAATAAAAATCTAAAAGTTAGTGCAAGTGTACTTCACAACCAAAGCGACGGAGAGAAAATCGGGAAACTGGCACCCACTCGATTCAATATAAATACTTATACGGTTGGAGCTTCTTATAAATTTCCGAAAAATTGGCAATTGTCTCTTCGAGGAGCTTACGACTACAGAGACTTCAGTGCACAAAACTTTTATTCGTTCAACGCAAGCGACAGTGCAAATGAGCAAGTCAGTCGCAAATGGCTTCAAACACGAATCTCGCATAAAGGAAAGAAAAGCGCAACCCGCATCGATGGAGGATTGCTTTCTACCTTCGATAACTATATATATAACCCAAGCATGCTCACCTTAGTTCCTGCTTTTAAAAACAACATGAAATCAGTCATTCTCAATAGCTCGCATCTTTTATTACTAAATGAAAAAACCGAGTTAATGTTCGGATTGCAAGCAAATCAAAGAAATATTGAGAGTAACAATCGGGGTAACCATAAAACCTGGCACTATGGAGGATTTACGTCTCTAAAATATAACATTTTAGAGAATTTTACCATCAATACAACCCTTCGCATCGACAAAAATGAAATATTCGATTACAATATTTTACCTCAATTTAGTGCATCTTTCCAGCCTAATAAAATGTTGAAT
>CAMDBI010000032.1 GCA_945889005.1 Bacteroides fragilis | reverse complement strand
TTTGGTTATCTTAGCTGCCATAAAAGATAGTGTTGCTCACCTCAATGGTGATGTGTGTTTTTATTTGTTTGACACCACTAAGATACTCATTAATAATATATTAAGCAAACTATCTTTTACTTTTTTTAGTTTAAATCGCTCGTTTTAGGGCTATGTGTTTCGATGGAAATTAAACTATTTTTTTGGATAATATTCTTTTATCGGGTTCGAAAAACATAGAAACACATTGGGGTTATAATCAAAGTTTTCCTAAATTTGCAATAAAAAATGAAATACATAATTGAAGTTGATGATAAAACTTCTAAAGGACGCAGTTTAATTACATTAGTTCGAAGTATGAATACTTTGCCTCATGAAGTTAGTATGAAAAGTGAAAGAGAATTGGAGAACATGGAAGACTTTGCTATTGGTTCGGCAATTCAAAAAAAGCGTACCGGAAAATTCGTTAGTCGAGAACGCATTATGAGTTTACTTGAATAATGGAAGTATTATTCGATAAAAACTTTGAGAAAGAGCTTTTAAATGAGCTAAATCCTCAAATTAAATTAACAATTAAAGAGATTATTACACAGATTGAAAAAGCTCAATCTCTAACCGATATTCCAAATGTCAAGAAATTAAAAGGTTATAAGTCATATTATCGAATTAAATTCAGTTCTTATCGTATTGGAATTGAGCTTATAGAAAGCAGTTTGATCTTTGTAACGTATGGACACAGAAAAGATTTTTATAGATATTTCCCATAATTAGAATATTTGGTTAATGATAAGAAGCCGGCAGACATGACGGCTTTCTTGTTTTATAGTGTAAATTGTAATTTGTAATAATATTTTTTGTAACTTGCAAACTAATAAATTACTAATTACAAATGACTAAAGACTAATTAATTGAATCAATAGTCAATAGTCAATTTCAAATCCCTACTATGAAATTGCTTTTTCTGATATTACTATATACTTCAACATCTCTATTTGCTAATGAACCTGAGCTTACGACCAAATCGAGAATTGCTAAGAAACTTTATATCGAATCGCTCGATTTTATGAATCGCAAAGATTTCGAAACCGTTATTTTCAACAACAAAAAAGCCGTCGACAACGACCCTCGATTTATAGAAGCATGGTTAATATTGGCCGAAGCCTATTATGGACAAACCAATTACGATGCAGCTATTGAATGTTACCAAAAAGCAATAGATATAGACCCGAATTTCTTCCCACAGGCATTCTATTACAGAGCAGATCTGCTTCTTAAAATGGGGCAATATGCCGAAGCCCTTTCCAATATTGAGTCGGCTCTTACCATTCCAAAGTTAAGCCAATGGATGAAACAAGATGCTAACCGAATAAAAGCAAATAGTTTGTTTGGTATAGAAGCATTGAAAAAACCCGTTTCTTTTAATCCGATCAACCTGGGGCAAGGTATCAATTCGCGACTCGACGAGTATTGGCCTTCTATTTCGGTCGACAACCAACTGTTAGTTGTGACCCGATTGGTTCCCAAAAATCCAAACAACCCGGTATCGCGTTCAAATGGACAGGAAGACCTTTATATCAGTAAATACAATGAAGGTATTTGGGGTAAAGCAACGGAATTGGGCGCACCACTCAATACTTTCGACAACGAAGGTACGCAAACCCTTTCGCCCGACGGTAATTATATGTTTTTTACAGCATGCAACCGTCCACAAGGTATGGGTGGCTGCGATATTTATTTCTCCCAACGCGACAACGACACTTGGTCTGAACCCTTCAATCTTGGTTCGCCAGTCAATACAAAGTATAAAGAAACACAACCCTCGATGGCATCCGATGGACGCACCCTCTATTTCGTGAGTGCCCGGACCGATGGCAAAGGTGGACTCGATATTTGGATGAGTCATTTGCGGGACGATGCCACCTGGAGTGCGCCCGAAAACCTTGGCGATAGCATCAATACACCTTACGACGAACAATCGCCCTTTATTCACCCCGACAATCAAACGCTCTATTTTTCGTCCAATGGATGGCCGGGTATGGGCCGACAAGATATTTTCTTAAGTAGAAGAATTGACGAAAAAACTTGGGCTAAACCACTAAATATTGGTTATCCGATCAACACATTTAAGGAAGAAACAGGCTTGGTAGTCGATTCAAAGGGCGAAAAAGCCTATTATTCATCAGACCGAGACTTGCAGAACGGCAAAGATATTTACAGCTTTGACCTGCCTCAGGAAGCTCGTCCTTTGCTTACAACCTATATGAAAGGTTTTGTTTATAATGAAGAAACACGTGCACCATTAGATGCACGTTTCGAGCTTATCGACTTAAAAAACAAAGTAACCATTTCGAGGGCTAAATCCGGTAAAAAAACCGGAAACTTTTTGCTTTGCATACCTGCCAACAGAGAATATGCTCTGAATGTTAGTAAAAAAGGATTTCTGTTCTATTCTCAACATTTTACCTTAACCAGTGTTAACGATAAAACAGAACCATTCCTAGTCGATGTTGGTTTACAACCCCTCAAAACTGGTAGTAAATCGATACTTAATAATATTTTTTTCGAAACCAAATCTGCTGAGTTGAAACCTGAATCAATAGTTGAGCTCGATAAACTTTTACAATTCTTGAACGACAACGATATGTTGAAAATTGAAATTGGAGGACATACCGACAATGTTGGTGAGAAAACATTTAACCAGAAACTGTCGGAAAAACGCGCACAGTCAGTGGTTAATTATTTGGTTGAAAAAGGAATAAACATACAACGCCTAACCTATAAAGGCTATGGCGAAACCGAGCCTCAGTCCGACAATTCGACTGAGACCGGAAGAGCCCAAAACCGAAGAACTGAGTTTAAAATAATATCTAACTAGCTATGAAACACACATTTGTAGTATTTTTGCTTGTTTTAACATTTTCTTTAAAATCACAAATTAGTCCGCTCGACAATAAAAATGGATTTGTAATATCGAAGCAGTTACCTGTAACTGCGGTCAAGCAACAATACAAAACCAATACCTGTTGGGATTTCACCACCATTGCATTTCTCGAATCGGAGCTTTTGCGCATCGGGAAAGGTGAATATAATCTATCTGAAATGTGGATTGTTCGCAATGCCTATATCGAAAAGGCCGAACGATTTCTTCGCCTTCATGGACACATGAGTTTTACCGGGGGCGGCACCCTCTCCGATCCATTAGAAATTATTAAAAAATATGGATTAATGCCCGATTCAATATATAGCGGATTGGTCAATGGTAACATCAATCACAACCATTTCGAAATGGACGAGTTACTCAAATCATACATGGAAAGTATGGTAAAAAGCAACAATACCGATGTTAATCCTTCGTGGAGGGATGGTTATATTGGCATTTTAGATGCTTATATGGGTAAACCACCAGTCGATTTTGTGTTCCGTGGTAAAAAGTATTTTCCTCAAAGCTTTGCACAAACATTGAACATCGATTTTAACGATTATATTTTAATAACTTCATTTGAGTATAAACCATATTACCAGAAAGTATTGGTCGAAGTACCCGACAATTGGATGGCGAGCCAAGCTTATAATATTAAGTTGGACGATATATGTAGTTTGATCGACTACTCGATAGAAAACGGCTACACCCTTTGCTGGGCAGGCGACATTACCGAAAAAGGTTATAAATGGGCCGATGGTGTAGCCTATACCGAAAAAGCAGACAAAAAAAACATAACTGCAGCCATAAGGCAAGAAGCATTTGACAATTACTCGACCCTAGACGATCACGCAATGCAAGTAATAGGAATTGCAAAGGACAAAGATGAAGAGAAAATGTACTTAATGAAAAACTCATGGGGAGCCAACGACAATAGTCTGAATGGCTTTATGATGGTTTCAGAAGACTATGTGAAATATAAAACAATTACATTATTGGTCAATAAAAAAGGGCTGCCAGAAGGATTGAAAAAGAATTTAGGAATGTAGATTAAAGTTGGATTGGTGAAATAGGCTCAGTGCATATTATTTTTAATAGACGTGTATTATTATTTAAAACTTCCAACTCCTTTTAGTTGTTTTTAATTTTTTTTATGTAAAGAATTGCGACTTTTTACAATTAAATTTAACTTTACAAAAACAAATATTCATGAGACTTCAGTATATATCCGACAATAAAGGTTTAACTACCGGTGTCTTTTTACCGATACAAGATTGGCAATATCTAAAAAATAAATATAAAGGAATTGAAAAAGAAGAACAATTAGTAGATATTCCTCAATGGCATAAAGATTTATTAGATCTCCGTTTAGAAGATTATCAGTTAAATCCCGAAAATAGTATTGAATGGGATGATGTTCAAAAACGTATTGAGCAAAAATATGGCTTTTAAAATTGAAGTTCGCCCTTTAGCTCTTATGGATACTTATAAAATAATTGACTGGTATTCTGAGCGATCAAAAGTTCTAGGTAATAAGTTTTATAAACAATTAAAAAAGCATTATAAGTCACTCGAAATAAATCCCTTTTTTGTTGTTAGGTATAAAAACGTAAGATGCTTGCCAATGAGGGGCTTTCCATATATGATTCATTTTATTATCGATGAAATTAAGTATAAAATTGTAATAATCGGCATTATAAGCACAAGCCGCGATCCTCAAATTTGGGAAGATCGATTATCATAAACAAAATAAATTCTAAATTACGTTAATTGAATTATGATATCCTTGTTAATTAGCGAAGTATTGTAAAAAAAACTCATTTCTGAGCCTTTGCTAATCAGGGATACCCCAATCCTAATAAAATTTGATGTTTCAAAGCTTTTCAGTATCTGTTTTAATGTCGTCAACTTCTTTAAACCTATTCATTTTGCCCTTCAAAATACATTTACCAACAGCAGGAACACATTTGCCTTGTTGAAGTTTACAACGATCTTCGAGATAATATGGACATTCGAAACTCATTACCAAGTACCGCTAAAGGGAGAATAATAGGGACTCATAAAATTGCGTTGAGATTCGAAGGGGTTATAGGGAGCATTTTTAGAATACTGAAACTGAGTGCTAATTTTAACATTTTCGCGCAATTGGTATTCCAATCCAAAACTTACACCACGGCTGTCGTTACCATTAGCTTGTTGGAAAAGAGCATTGTTTGAACCGTTAGAAACCATACCACTTTGTCCAAACGAGCCATACATGGCAGTATATACATTGAGTTTACTATTGACCTTATACATAGCCGAAGTATTGACCACAACCGATTGCGATTGATTAGGCAATGATTTTCCAAAACTTGGTGTAACAGAAAACCCACCAATATTATAATTTTGGGTAGTTATACCTGTTTGAACAAATAGCTTTTTACTGGCTTTAAATGTTACATAAGGATTATAATAGGTCGAAGACATTCCGCCAGCATACGACGAGAAACCAGTTCCCATTTGTAAACCATATTGTACTTTTTTTGAATTTGTGAAATCTGCAGTATCTATCGAATGAAAAAGAGGCGAATAAGCCATTTGTGAATACCCAACGATGTTCACCAAACACGAAAAAACAATATAGAGAATGGCTTTTTGCATAAAAGCAAATGTAAAGAAAAACATTGTTTTTTCAAAATATTCTTTACAATTCTCTTAATATTAGAGCTTTTTAACAATTATAGATTATTTTTGAATTTATAAAAGTAATTTCATTTTGAAAGTTTAAAAACAGATAATAAAATGAGAAATATCCTAGTTTCTATTCTAATATGCATTTCATTTTCAATTTTTGCTCAAACTGGCGAAAAAAACTTTATCGATCAAAATTATATCGAGGTAAATGGAACAGCCGATATGGAGATTGTTCCCGATCAGATTTTTTTGAAAATTGTACTGAACGAAAAAGAACTTAAAAACGACAAAGGACTTATCGATGTTGAAAAGAAAATGATCGATGAACTGACTCAAATAGGTATCGATATAAAAAAAGACCTTACTATTAAAGATTTTGAGAGCAATTTTAAATTTCATTTGATCGGAAGTACCGATGTATTGCTTGTAAAAGAATATGAGCTCCTTGTATATGATGCAAAAACACTTCAAAGAGTATTTTTAAACCTTAAAAAGAATGGAATTTCAAATATAAATGTTGACAGAGTCGATCATACAAAGATTGAAGAATTCCGAAAAGAAGTAAAAATAAATGCCGTGAAAGCTGCAAAGGATAAAGCAGAAGCCTTGTCTTCTGCAATTAACCAAAATATCGGCAGAGCATTATATATTCAGGAACTTGACTATTCGGGTTTACGCATTTACAAAACAGCATCAAATATGCAAATCAGGGGCGTTTCGTCTGATAATGCAAACGAATTGTATGTTCCTGAAATTGAGTTTCAAAAAATTCCTTTAAAATATTCAGTTTTGGTTCGTTTCGAATTGAAGTAATGAACTATTTTTCAATCATTTTTTGCAAGGCAAACATTTCGTCGCGGTAACGAGCCGCTTCAATAAAATCGAGTTGTTTGGCAGCTGCTTCCATTTTCTTTTTGGTTTGGTCGAGCAATTTCTGTACCGATTTTTTGTCCATATACTTAATAAGCGGATCGGCTGCAATATCTATGGTTTCACTTTCGACATAAGCATTACCGCCCAATTTGTTGATATACGACGACGACAAAACAGAGCCTGATTGTTTCTGTGCTTGTGTTGGAGTAATATTATTTTCAGTATTGTATAACAATTGTTTCTCGCGCCTACGAATGGTTTCGTCGATGGTACGCTGCATACTGCCTGTAATTTTGTCGGCATACATAATTACACGACCGTTTACATTGCGGGCTGCACGACCAGCAGTTTGGGTAAGCGAACGCTCAGAGCGCAAAAACCCTTCTTTATCGGCATCCAAAATAGCTACAAGCGATACCTGAGGTAAATCCAAGCCCTCGCGCAGCAGATTAACACCAATGAGTACATCGAACAATCCATTGCGCAGTTCTTCTAAGATTCGCACCCGGTCGAGTGTATCGACATCGGAATGTATGTATTGGCATCGAACACCCATTTTGGTAAGATAATCGTTCAACTCCTCTGCCATTCGCTTGGTAAGAGTTGTAACCAATACCCTTTCGTCGATTTTTGCACGATGGTTTATTTCGCCAATCAAATCGTCTATCTGGTTCAGACTAGGACGAACGTCGATAATTGGATCGAGCACACCGGTAGGACGTATCAATTGGTCGACAAATACCCCTTTGCATTTTTCGAGTTCAAAATCGCCGGGAGTAGCGCTTACATAAATAGTTTGAGGGGTTAACTGGTCAAACTCTTCGAATTTCAATGGCCTGTTGTCGCTTGCCGAAGGTAAACGAAATCCATAATCGATCAATACCTGCTTGCGCGAGTGATCGCCTCCCCACATAGCCCTAATTTGCGAAATAGTAACATGACTCTCGTCTATCACCATCAAAAAATCGTCGGGAAAATAATCGATCAGGCAAAAAGGACGACTACCGGCTGCACGCCCATCGAAATAACGGGAGTAATTTTCGATACCCGAACAATAGCCCAATTCACGAATCATTTCGAGGTCATACACAACACGATCTTCCAAGCGGCGTGCTTCCTGATGTTTGCCAATCGATTTGAAGAACTCGGTCTGCTTCACCATATCGTCCTGAATTTGGCGAATAGCCTGTTGCAAACGATCTTTCGATGTTAGAAAGATATTGGCTGGGTAAATGATAGCCACTTCAATATCTTCAATTTTATGCCCATTCAAAGGATCGAACGACCAAATCTCTTCTACTTCATCGCCAAAGAAAGTAATGCGATAAGCCATATCGTTGTATGGCAAACATATATCGATAGTTTCGCCTCTTACTCTAAAAGTTCCGCGCTTAAATTCTATTTCATTGCGGGAATAAAGACTCTCGACCAACTGGCGCAACAATTGATTGCGAGGAATCACTTGACCTTTTTTTACATATACAATTCCGTTGTGAAAATCGTCGGGATTTCCGATACCATACAAACACGAAACCGACGAGACCACTATTACATCTCTGCGACCCGACAGCAATGCCGATGTAGCACTCAAACGCAATTTTTCAATCTCTTCGTTTATCGACAAGTCTTTCTCAATATAAGTGTCTGTAACAGGCATATAAGCCTCTGGTTGATAATAATCGTAATACGAAACAAAGTACTCGACAAGGTTTTCGGGAAAAAATTGTTTGAACTCGCCATAAAGCTGAGCAGCAAGTGTTTTGTTATGACTCAAAATGAGAGTAGGTCTTTCGACTTTTTCAATTACATTGGCTATTGTAAAAGTTTTTCCAGAACCAGTAACCCCCAAAAGAGTTTGATACCTATCGCCACGCACTAAACCTTCGGTCAATAGTTTAATTGCTTCGGGCTGGTCGCCAGTAGGAACAAATTCAGATACAATTTTTAATTTCATGGAGTTTGTATTAAACTATCGAGCATGTCCCACAATTGGCGGTTCATTTGCGGAATTAAACTAAGGTGCTTGCGCATTTCGTCGGCCGATTGAACATAAGGCGAAGAAACCAACTCGGAGCCAAATTCGTCGATCAACGAGTTCATAATATCAGTAGTAACTTCTAAATGACATTGCAAAGCCAACACTTTGTTGTTGTATATAAAAGCCTGATTGTGACAACCATGCGAATATGCGAGATGAGTAGCATCTGTCGGCAAATCGAAAGTATCGCCATGCCAGTGAAAAGCATCAATTTTATTGGAAAAACCTTTAAACATCTTCATTCGTCGAGTAGCAGACGATAAATATATAGGCATAAATCCAATTTCTTTGAACCTATTGACATACACCTTTGCTCCTAATGCGCTTGCTATCAATTGGCTGCCCAAACAAATACCAACAACATATTTTCCGGCAATAATAGACTCACTAATAAATATTTTTTCTTGAGCAATCCATTTTATTTGATCTTCGTCATACACACTCATCGAACCTCCCATAATTAGAAGAAGATCAAATGTATTTAATTCAGGAAAATTGTCATTGTTATAAACGTGGGTATAGCTAATTGAAAAGGCATGTGCTTTTACCCAATCAATAATACAACCAGGTGTTTCAAAAGGTTCGTGTTGAATACAATGAATTCGACAATTCTCCATATAAGGTGAATAAACTACAAATTTAAAAAAAGAGTTTTAAATTGATACTTATTTAATAATGACTTTAATGGGAGGCAATGATTGTATAAGATCCCCTTCGCTTTTTAAGTAAAACTGAAAGTCAATTTCCTGGCCAGGTTTCATTTTTTTAATAATACTTTGCATTTCGACCGTTAAAATATTGCCAATGGTATTTTTTCTCATATATACACTACCATATTTATAGCCCATCGAGAAATCGTTGATTGTATAAAACTCATCTTCCATAATAAGATCGGGCGACAGTTCAACATTAAATGAGTTAGAAATCATAAATGCATCTTTCGAAATAGCAACCGTATCCATTATCTTCAGTTTGTTAAGAACGATATATGGTTTAGGTAGTTTTATAACTTTAAGTTCAGAAGAAAAAATAATAGAAGAATCTTTTTTAGAAAAAATTCGAATTTTTGAAACTCCAATTTTAGAGGGAATTAATAAATATTTAAATTTACTTTCTTTAAATAAATGACCATTTTCAACTTTCACAAAGAAAGAATCAACTTGAATTTGATCTTTGTTAATTTCAATAATATTATCGACACCCAAGTACAAGGTATTACTGTGAGACGTTTTGGTTTTCAACAAACCTTTTCCTGTAGTATCAAATGCTTCGCAAGGCGGAAAGCTTACTTGCGAAAATGCATTGAACCCAGTAAATAAAATTAATATAAACAAATATTTTTTCATAAAAGAAATTGAGATTTCAAATTTAATAAGTCTACAATAACTTTTACCGATAAAGCAAATATTTTTTTAAAAGTAAAAACAAGAATTATTAACTTCGCAAAAAAAAATAAATATGGCATTAGACATATCAGGTAAAGTAATAAGCATATTGCCCGAACAAAGTGGCACAGGCAAAAATGGAGTATGGATACGACAAGATTTTGTAATTGAAACCCAAGAACAATTTCCCAAAAAAGTATGTTTTAGTGCATGGAGCGATAAAGCAAGCATGGTTAAAACCCTCTCGATTGGGCAAATGGTTAAAGCATCGTTCAATCCCGAATCGCGCGAATTCAATGGTAAATGGTACACCGATCTCAGAATATGGAAATTGGAAACAGCAGGGCAACCAGCCTCGTCATCGCCAAACAATGAAATTCCAATACCTGAAGAAGATTTCTTTTCGGGTTCTAAACAAAGTGAGCCTACCGACGATTTACCATTTTAAAATAGTAACAATTATTTAACATTTACTTTACGATAAAGAAATAATAAATGATTAAAAAAAGGGTAAAAAAAATTTTGTTTTTTCTATTTTTTGTTTTACATTTATACAGTTAAAATATTGATTTCTAACAACTCTAAATCGTATCGATATGACTGCAATTACCTTTAATGAATTAAGACGTATCAAAGATTCTTTGCCAGTTGGCAGTATGAAAACAATAGCCGAAAGATTACGTATCGAAGAAGATACAGTACGCAACTATTTCGGAGGTAGTCATTACAATGCCAAAGAAGGCAAAGCTGTAGGTGTCCATTTCGAGCAAGGTCCCGATGGTGGTATTGTTACATTTGACGACCCAAGCATAATTGATTTGGCGCGTTCCATTTTAGAAGAATCTCACCACCCTGTACACTAAAATTTAAAAAAAACAAAAAAGCCGTTTAAAGACGGCTTTTTTGTTTTATGACCATTTCAAAATAAAAATTAGAAATAAATAATCATTAAAAATAGTTTAATTTAAAAATAGACGAAATAAGTTCATTTATTTTCAAATTGAATTAACCATTAATTGCTTGAATCTAAAAGACTATTATTCAAAACGAACAATATTAAATATTAAATAAAGTATTATAAAGAATTGTTTGAATTTAAAAAATACGTATATTTGCCTGTTTTGTTATAAAAATAACAACATAAAATATATCATATCATTCAAAATTAGTTAAACAATTAATTCATTACACAATGACAAACAACGTAAAATTAAATCAGTGGGTAAAAGAATGGGCTGAGCTATGCCAACCCGATTCGATATACTGGTGCGACGGATCTGAAGAAGAAAACCAGAGACTTCTTGACGAAATGGTAAAATCAGGTGCTGCCGTTAAATTAGACGAAAAGAAACGCCCCGGAAGCTATTATTTTCAAAGCGATCCGAGCGATGTTGCACGCGTTGAAGACCGTACATATATCTGTTCAGATAAGAAAGAAGATGCAGGTCCAACCAACAACTGGATGGATCCAAACGAAATGAAAACAAGCATGAGAGCCATGTACAAAGGTTGTATGAAAGGACGTACCATGTATGTTATTCCTTTCAGCATGGGACCTCTTGGCTCTAACATTGCACATATTGGTATTGAAATAACAGACTCTGCTTATGTTGTTGTAAATATGAGAATTATGACACGTATGGGCAAAAAAGTACTCGATGTACTTGGAGCCAATGGCGAGTTTGTACCTTGTATTCATACAGTAGGCGCTCCATTAGAACCAGGTCAGAAAGACGTTAAATGGCCATGTGCACCTATCGAAAAGAAATATATTTGCCATTTCCCATCAACTAACGAAATATGGTCGTATGGTTCGGGTTACGGAGGCAACGCATTACTTGGCAAAAAATGTTTTGCATTGCGTATAGCATCAAACATGGCTAAAAAACAAGGCTGGTTAGCTGAGCACATGCTCATTATGGGTATAACCAGTCCAAAAGGAGTAAAGAAATATATAGCAGCAGCATTTCCTAGTGCATGTGGTAAAACAAACTTAGCAATGCTTATTCCTACTATTCCAGGTTGGAAAGTAGAATGTGTTGGCGACGATATAGCATGGATGAAATTTGGAGCCGATGGTCGTTTATACGCAATCAACCCCGAAGCCGGATTCTTTGGTGTAGCTCCATTTACATCGATGGAAACCAATCCAAATGCAATGTTAAGTGCACAAGCAAACACTATTTTCACAAACGTAGGTTTAACTCCCGATGGCGATGTATGGTGGGAAGGTATTGGTCACGATATGCCAGCCGGAACAATTGACTGGAAAAACAATGTTCGTGAAACAGCAGCAGGTGATCCTGTAGCTCATGCAAATGCACGTTTTACAGCTCCAGCATATCAATGTCCTGCTATTGACAAAGATTGGGAAAATCCAGCCGGTGTTCCAATTTCTGCAATATTATTTGGTGGTCGCCGTCCTGGTACTGTGCCTTTGGCATACCAAGCATTTGACTGGAACCATGGTGTATTTATGGGTAGTATCGTAGGTTCTGAAGTTACAGCAGCAGCTATCGGTTTGAAAGCCGGTGTACGTCGCGACCCATTTGCAATGTTGCCATTCTGTGGATACAACATGGGCGACTATTTTGGACATTGGGTAAAAATTGGCGAATCAGCTCCTGATAAATCAAAATTACCAATGATTTTCAACGTAAACTGGTTTCGCAAGAGTGCCGAAGGTAAATTCTTATGGCCAGGATATGGCGACAATATCCGCGTATTAGGTTGGATATTTGACCGAACAGAAGGTATCGACAATGCAGTAGAAACAGCAATTGGTTTTGTTCCTAAAAAAGATTCGATCAACATCGATGGTTTGGCTGGACAGGCAGACAAGATGGACGAAGTTTTGAAGGTAGACAAATCAGCTTGGTTAGATGAATGCGAATTAATAGCTGAACACCAAGCAAAATTTGGCGCTCAACTACCTGCCGAAATGAAAAACCAATTTGAAAGCTTGAAAAAAAGGCTTTCTTAATTCAAAATATTTCATTATAATCGAAGCCCTGTAATTTGATTTACAGGGCTTTGTTTTTATAGTAAAAAAATTATTCATTTTTTAATAAAAAAACTATTAGGTTTGCGCACGAATTTGGATTTAGATATTTGAAAAATTAGATAGAAATAAGAAATGCAAATAACAGAAATAGCAATAATTGTTTTTGCCTACCTATTAGGTTCGATACCCACTGCTGTTTGGGTTGGTAAATGGTTTTATAAATTAGATGTTCGCGAGCATGGCAGTGGCAATGCCGGTGCAACCAATGTAATGCGCGTATTGGGTGCTAAAGCCGGGATACCTGTACTTGTTTTTGATATGTTTAAAGGCTGGTTGGCTGTTTATCTTACTTTCTTGTCGAGTTTTAACTTTGATAGTAATACATTTGTAACATATCAGATTATAGTTGGGATAGCAGCTGTTGTAGGGCATATATTCCCAATTTTTGCACAGTTTAAAGGAGGAAAGGGTGTTGCAACAGTTGCCGGAGCGGTGCTTGCAATAAATCCAGCTGGCACACTTATTGCTGTGGCAGTATTTATTGTAGTTCTACTTTCAACGAAATACGTATCGGTCGGATCGATGATGGGAGGCATCTCCTTCCCTATTACAGTATTTATTATTTATCCCAGCCCTTATATTTCTATGAAAATATTTTCAATTGCAGTAGCAATTATGCTTATTACTACGCATACAAAGAATATTCAACGACTACTTGCTGGTGAAGAAAAAAAAGCAGGTTTTTTGGTGAAGAAAAAAAATGACTAATTAAATCAGTAATTTTAATCGTCAGGATATTAAAGCTATAAAATATTTTTTTTCAAAAATAAACATCTTAAAAAAAGGATTATTTTCCTTCCTTTAATTTTGCGATTTCGATTTTGAGATTATCGATGGTTCGGTTTTTTTCTTCGACAACTTGTTGAAGTTGAAATATTTTTTTCCAACGGCTGTATCTATTGAGACGCGTAATTGTTTTAACACGCGCTCTAAATTCGAGCTTATCGAAAGGTTTACAGATATAGTCGTCGACTCCGGCTTCGAGACCTTGAATTTTAGAATCTCGGTCGTCTAGAGCTGTAATCATTATAATAGGAATATAAAGCAAATAATTGTCGTTTCGCATACGATTACATACTTCAAAACCATCGATATCTGGCATAATAACGTCGAGAAGAATTAGATCGGGCATGTGTTGACGGGCTTTCTCGATACCTTCGAGCCCTGTTTGTGCAAATAATAATGTATACTCGTCTTTGATAAGACTAGCCTCAATTATTTTTTGCATCATAGGGTCATCGTCAATAACAAGTATGGTAATGTCTTTACTCATTATGTATTTTTATTTTTCTTATTCAAAAATATACTAAAAAATAATAATATCTACAGTTTATCGATAAGTTTTTTTCATTTTTAAAATTTACGATTTGATATATATAAAATGATTAAATTTATTAGTTTTATGCAGTAAAAAATGAGTGGATGACAGATTCGGTACTTAAATCGGTAATGAGGCTATTTGCTATTGTTGGTAATTTAAAAACTACCGATATTGTTGCCGATGCAGAAGAAAATTATAAGCATTCGCTCAATGTTACCGATGCCTATTTAAACCAACTACTCAATCCAAGTCAAGTACAACGCAATCTTCAAATTTTCGAATTTCACTTTAAAAATCTTCAAAAGAAAAAAACGATTTCTGCCAATAAGCGAATTTCATTATTTTCTGTTAAAACGCTGCTTATTTGCGAACAAATAAATGAAGTAGTTGAAGCGAAACAAAAAATATATATTATAATACAATTGCTCGATATATTATCGATCAACAAAGACCTTTCATTTGAAGCCTTCGAATTTGTAAAAACCATTGCAGAAAGTATTGGGATAACAAACAGCGAATACAACATATTGTACATGTTTGTATTTCAGAGCATTGCTCGTAAGCGTAAGCACGAATCTTTTTTACTGGTAAATAATTTGGAAGACGATGCCAAATCGGTTCATCAGATATATCGAGAGCATTTAGATGGTCAAATAGTATTTTACCATCATACAGAAACCAATATATTCTATTTCAGACACGAAATAGAGAATGATGAATTGATGCTAAATGGTCGCAGTGTTATTTTCAATCGTTTTTATATGTTCGATAAAGGTTCAGTAATACGATGCCCCAAAATTGCGCCCATTTACTTTAGCGATATCACAACCAAATTTTTGAAAGCCAATATTGCCTTAAAGATACATTTAGTAGCTAAGGATATTGAATATTCATTTAAAAATAGCGACAACGGATTCAAGAAAAGTTCTTTTTCGGCCGAATCGGGACAAATGGTAGGTATTATGGGAGGTAGTGGAGTAGGCAAATCTACCTTATTGAGTATATTAAATGGCACCCTCCCGCCTCATTCGGGAACAGTATGTATAAATGGATTCGATTTATATTCAGAAAGTAAATTATTGAAAGGAATTATAGGTTTTATTCCACAAGACGACTTTTTGATTGAAGAACTAAGTGTATTTGACAACCTGTATTTCAATGCTAGATTGTGTTTCAGTCATTTATCGCAAGAAAAGATAGTTGAAAAGGTAGACCAGCTATTGACCGAATTGGATTTGTACGAAACACGAGATTTGCAGGTTGGTAGTACTTTAAATAAACTTATTAGTGGAGGGCAGCGAAAAAGACTCAATATAGCCCTTGAGTTGCTTCGCGAACCCCAAGTATTGTTTGTCGATGAGCCTACATCGGGATTATCGTCGAACGATTCGGAAAAAATAATAGAGATATTAAAAAAATTGACCTACAATGGTAAATTGGTTATAATAAATATCCATCAACCATCGTCCGATATTTTTAAAATGTTTGACAAACTTTTATTGCTAGATAAAGGAGGGCGAATTATTTATTACGGCAATCCTATTGAATCGGTAGTTTATTTCAAAACGGCATCGCAACTCGTCAATGCAAGCGAAAGTGAATGTATTTGGTGTGGCAATTTGAATCCCGAGCAAGTATTACAAATAATAGAGGCTCAGAAAGTTAATTTTAGAGGATTTCCTACAAAAGAAAGAAAAGTATCGCCAGAAGAATGGTTTCAACTATTACAGAACAAAACAACCAAAAAACCAACCATAGATATAACAAAAACGCAATTGCCGGAAAGCAATTTTAGGAAACCATCGGGAGCTAAACAGTTTATTATTTATTTATGTCGCAATATAAAGACAAAAATTTCGGACAAACAATATTTACTTATCAATTTACTAGAGGCTCCATTACTCGCATTTATAGTAGCCTTTTTTAGCAAATATATATCTGGCACATCTGACAATCCGAATGAGTATTTATTGATTAACAATATCAATATTCCGGCATATTTATTTATGAGCATAGTCGTTGCGTTGTTTTTAGGAATGATGGTTGGCGCCGAAGAAATAATAAAAGACCGAAAACTATTGAAACGCGAATCGTTTCTGAATTTGAGTCGCTTGAGTTTTATTAATTCAAAGGTAGTATATGTATTTTTAATATCTGCATTTCAAATGTTTGTATTTGTGCTAATTACAAACTATGTATTAGAAATAAAAGGTCTTAATTGGGAATATTGGACCATATTGTTTTCAACCTCATGCTTTGCCAACATGCTGTCGCTCAATATATCTGACGGAATGAAAACAGTAGTTGCCATTTATATATTAATACCATTGATGCTTATCCCACAGTTTTTGCTCAGTGGCGTAATAATTAAATTTGACAAATTGCACCCAATGCTCCGATCAGAAGAACAAGTTCCATTTGTTGGCGACATAATGGCATCTCGATGGGCATATGAGGCATTGGCTGTGAGCCAATTTTGTTACAATAAATTTGAATCCGATTTGTACGAACTTGAACAAAAAGAAAGTGAAATAACCTTTTGTTCCAATTATTGGATACCAGAAATTGTAAATAGTCTGAACTATTGCGAACTAAACCTCGAAAATGATTCGATAAACCAAAGTTTAAAAAATGAAATTACACTTCTGAAAAATGAACTCGAAAGTATTGCTGTTTTTTTAAATATACCTGAATACGAAAACATTGACAAGATAAACCTAGACAGTCTGAATAAAGATCAAATTAAACAAACAAGAGATTACTTGAGAAAAGTAAGATTGCGTACCTCTGGAATGTTGGAGATTGCAATTGACAATAAGAATGAAAAAATAAAAGCAATTGGAGAAAAAATTGGAAGAGCCAATCTTGTAAAAATGAAAGAGCAAAACTACAACAATGCATTGGCCGACGAATTGCTCAATAGAAAAGAAACAGACCGATTGATTTATAAATATAAAAATAAATTGTCCAACAATTATGAACCCATATTTAATATGCCCGATAAAAAAAATGGCAGGGCACATTTCTATGCACCATTTAAGAAAGTTGGAAAAATAAAATTGAGTACATTTGCATTTAATATAATAATTATATGGCTAATGAGTTTTGGATTATATTTGCTACTAGTATACAATATTTTAGGTAAATTAATGACAAAGATTCATACAATTTCATTATCAAGAGATCTAAGAAAAATAGAAAAAAAATAAAAAAATGATATTTCACAACACATCATTCATTAGAAAAAGCTGCCTTATAACAGTCCTAATGTTGGCATTTTCGTGTGGCACTAAAAATTCTACTTCAAACAAAGGTACTATTGACACCATATCCACTGAAGGGATGAACAACGCCTACCTTGAGAGTGTATATTATAGGTTTCCAACACCCGATGAGGTATTTAAGTTTATTAATAACGAGAAGCTCAAATTTAATCCATCGCTACTGAACGAAGTTAGTAAAATTGATACATACCTTGACATTAAGTCGCAAACAACTGCTCTTGGAGTTTATATAGCAGATTTGGCATACGTTACAATGTTTGAAGCATACAACAAATCGGCCGATTATTATAAGGCAGTACATGAATTAAGTTCAAAAATCCGTATATCATCGGCATACGACCTTGAAGTTGCGCAGCGAATAGAGAAAAACCTTTTGAATATCGATTCTTTGAAAAGTATTTCAATAGATTCATATTCCAGCATGGTAGAGTTTTTGGTATTGAACAACCGCGAAAAGACATTGGCATTAATAGCAGCTGGTTCATATATTGAATGTTTTCATTTGGTATTTAGCTTAGCTGGCAAATACAGCAAAAACAATACAATGATTGTAAAAATTGCTGATTTGAAATATGCATTTGACAATTTATATTCATATTTATTAATTTTTTCGGATGATAAAGGAATAAAAGAATTATCAGAACAATTACAACCATTATCGGAGCTCTTTAGCAAGATTGAGCAAAAAGATTTGGGAAAAACTACCGTTACACAAACCAAAGACGGCGATATAGTATTAGGAGGAGGCACGAAACTTTCGTTTACACCTGAACTATTCGAACAAATGAAAAAAGAAGTAGAACGATTGAGAAATTTGTTAGTTAATCCAAAGTAATTTTTTATTTATTAAGAAGCTTTTTATATTTGCACACGAAGACCATGAAACTAAAAAAAATAATATTACTATTTAAAACCATTCTGTTGTTTATCGTAATAAAAACAAACGCACAAGATTGTTTCTATTATCATGAATATTTTTGCAAATTCCCCAACTCAACATATTTTTATAGCGGACAATCGCGAAGCGCCTTATTTACTTTTGGCATGACCTCTGAATTTAAACTGGTTACATTTGGTGGTGAAGATTATAATATAAATTTATGTTACGAAAAGAAGTTTAAAAACGTACGTTTGCGTTTACTTGAAGATAATGAAAATCGATCGGTACTATACGACAATTCTGAATTTGGCTATAAACTTGACATGAATATTTCCAATAACGTTGCTCGTCGCTTAATCATAGAAATAGCGGTACCCGACGACCCAACCGGCAAGGGCGATCAGGAGCTAAGGTGTGTAGGTGTTTTGGTACATTTTAGAAAAACTTACAACGAACCCAAAAATAAAATAGGTTTTTAATGTGTTCGTTTCTGTATATTCGATAGTTTGAGCATAAAATCCTTCAAACTTATCTCACTAATTAATTCTCCATATTCAGCAACTGAAACCTTACCAGTTTCCTCAGAAACAATAACTATAAGAGAATCGTTACGTTCCGACATTCCCAATGCTGCTCTATGACGCATTCCAAAGTGCTGAGGAATATCTTTATTATCAGAAATTGGCAAAACACATTTGGCAGCAAATATTTTGTCTTTAATAATAATTAAGGCTCCATCGTGTAAAGGATTGTTTTTGAAAAATATTGATTCTATAAGCCTTGCAGTACAATTGGCATTGATAATTTCACCCATTTCGGCATAAAGTTCGAGAGCCGATTCGCGCGCAACTACAATTAAAGCACCTGTTTTATTTTTCGACAAATTGATAACTGCACGTGTCAACTCTTTAACCTTAATTGAATGTTCATCTTTTGAATCGATAGTAAAAAGATTTCGTAACGAAAATTTCTTGGACATGTAGCGAGTTCCGATAGTTAATAAAAAACGCCTGATTTCTTGTTGAAACACTATGATTAAAGCAATAATACCTACTCCAATAATTTGACCAATAATGGAGCTCAACAATTGCATATTTAGAGCTTTAACAACCAGCCAAATAAGATAAATAACAGCTATTGTAAAAAAAATATTGATGGCAACAGTACCCTTTATGAGATTGTAAAACTGGTAAAACAAAAAAGCCACCAACGCAATATCGATAATATCTATCGTTTTAAAAGTAATAAACAGCATAGAATGAGTTGAAAGTTAAAAAAGTTTATAAAGTTGAAAGTTAAAAAGTAAAAAAGTAAAATGTATAACAAAAGTGATAAAAAGTAGAGAAATATCGCAAATAATTTACAAATTAGTTAGCATTGTGAAATTTGCTAACTAATTTAATAGCTTCTATAGCTTCTTTAACATCGTGAACCCTAATAATATCAGCTCCATTGAGAAGGGCAATTGTATTTAGTACAGTAGATCCATTCAAAGCATTGTCGGGAGAAGATTCTAGCAGTTTCCAAATCATTGATTTGCGAGAGATACCTACCATAATGGGTCTTTCGAAACATTTAAAAGCACTCAGGTTTTTCAAAAGTTCATAATTTTGTTCCATATTTTTCGAAAAACCAAATCCCGGATCAATTATTAAATCGGAAACACCCTCAATTTTAGCTTTTTCGAATTGACGAGATAATTCGAAAATGACATCTTTAGTTACATTTTCATAATTACACATCGATTGCATATTTTGAGACGTTCCTCTCATGTGCATAAGTATATACGGTATATTGAGATCAACAATGGTTCGAAACATTCGCTCGTCGGCCAATCCGCCCGAAATATCGTTGACCAAGCTTATGCCAAAATCATTGTATGCCCAACGAACCACTTCGCTTCTGAAAGTATCGACCGATACCCAAATATTAGGGAATTTGTTTTTTACGATATTTAAAGCCAAAGAGAGTCTTTTTTTTTCTTCATCGATATCGATATCAAGGGCATTTGGGCGCGAAGAATATGCACCAATGTCAATTATAGAAGCCCCTTCGTAAATAGCTTTTTCAACACATGAAATAAGCTCAAGCTCATTCTGTGCGCGACTTTGGGTATAAAAAGAATCGGGTGTAACATTGATAATAGCCATTACCAAAGGATAATTGGGAACAATGAGCCTACCTCCAATATTCAATGTTTGTTTTTTCGAAAAAAATGTATCTTTAGCCATCATTTTACAAAAATAATCATTCGTAATTAGTGTATAGTGAACCGTGACTAAAAAAACGGAATACTGTTCACGAATCACGGTCAACGAAACACTGAATATGGCATTTATAGTAATAGAAGGACTCGATGGTTCGGGCAAATCGACCCAAATGAAAATGCTTAGAGATTATTTCTCGGGCAAAAAGATTGATTTTGAATATTTGCATTTTCCACGCATGGAAGCCCCCGTGTTTGGCGAGTTGGTGGCACGTTTTCTGCGAGGAGAGCTAGGGAAAATAGACGAAGTAGATCCGTATATAGTAGCATTGCTATATGCAGGCGATCGCAAAGCTGCTGCCGTTGAAATTCAAACTTGGCTCGACAATGGAAAGCTGGTGTTACTCGACCGCTACGTGTATTCAAATATAGCCTACCAATGTGCTAAAATCGACGACTCACAGGGAAAAGAAAAATTGCGCGACTGGATTTTGAATATGGAATACAACTATTTCGGGATTCCTGTTCCCGATATTAATATTTATCTCGATGCACCTTTCGACTTTGTGAAGAAAAACCTCGAAAGCCAACGCCATGGCGACGATCGCGATTATCTGAAAGGCTCTATAGACATACACGAAGCGAGTATGAACTTTCAGGAAAAAGTACGCCAAGTGTATCTTTCGCTCGAGGGAAAAGAAAAAAACTATAGCATTATTAAATGTTATAACGAAAAGCAAGAAATGTTAAAAGCTGAAGAAGTGTTTGAAAAGATTTTGGGAAAAATAAAGTAATTTTAATTGCAGTTAATTTCCTGCTTTTTTTGATTAAAAAAGTACTTAACATTTTTTTAGAAAAGATTCAAAGCATTTTTTAAAATATTGCTTTTATTTTGAAAAGTAAACTTAAAGAATATGAACAAAATCATAAAACACTCACTTGTCTTTCTAAGAATAGCTATTGGCTTGGTAATGCTCTTTTCGGGCTTTGTAAAGGGAGTTGACCCCCTGGGAACCACCTATAAGTTTAACGACTATTTTGGGGTAGTTGGTTTGACTGGAATGTACGAAGTTTCGTTTTGGATGGCAGGTTTGATGAATTTGGCTGAATTTATGATAGGTTTAGCTCTTATATTCAATGTATTTACAAACTTTACCATGTGGCTGGCATTATTGCTGATGTCGTTTTTTACGATACTTACTTTTTTGTTGGCTTACTATAATCCCATAACCGATTGTGGCTGTTTTGGCGATGCATTGAAAGTTACCAATTGGCAAACATTTTTTAAGAATTTGATATTTATTTCAATAATAATTCTTCTATTTATAAACCGTAAGCGTTTAAAAAGTAATCGAACAATTATTACACAGTGGTCGATTACTTCTATTGGAGTTGTTGCATTTATAACATTAACAATTTACTGTTACACACATTTACCAATTATCGATTTTAGACCTTACAAGATTGGCACATACCTGCCTTCGCAAATGACTATACCAGAAGGTGCACCGAGTGATGTATATGAACAATATTTTGTATTAGAAGATACAAGCAATGAAACAACACTAAAAATTGAAAGCAATCAATACATTCAAGATTCTACCTACTGGTATAGCGGCACCAAATGGAAGTTTGTGAGTACTACAGAGCCTAAGCTTATAAAAAAAGGCTACGAACCACCCATTCATGGATTTAGCATATCGGACAAAAATGGGAACGATATCACTAACGATATACTAAGCGATACAGCAATATCATTTTTGCTTATAACTTATAATATTGACAAAGCTAATGACGAAGGACTGAAAAAGGCTAATCAGCTATATTTGCAATCGCAAACAATAGGTTCAAACAGGTTTTATGCAATTACAGCTTCGTCGGAAGGAGAAATCAATAAAAAGAAAAAAGCACTTGGTTTGGCTTTCGACTTTTATACCTGCGACGAAATAGTACTGAAAACAATAGTTCGTTCAAACCCGGGACTTGTAATGCTAAAAGAAGGTGTTGTACTCGATATGTGGCATTATAACGATTTTCCGGTAAACGAAAAGAAACTGCCCAATTTGGCGAGTGCTTTGGATAATCAAAGAAAAACAAATGAATGGTTACTAACAATTCTGTTTTTTATAACTGTTTCAACAATTGTATTTATTGTTTTTCGTAAAAAATAGAGGCAGGGTTGTCACCCCACCTCATAGAAATATTAAAAACCTGATAAAATTTTTCTTATTTTGTAAAAAGCACTCCGTTAGGTATTAAACCTGCGGTATAACTCTTTATTTTTGTGCCTGTTGACGAGTATTTTGTAACTTCTCCGGCAGTTTTATAATCTTTGACATCGCATACATAGATATCGCCTGTTTTGGGGTTAACATTAAAACCATAAAACCATCCGGCAATGATTGGTTGAGAGGGAATTGAGGGATTGCTAACAGAAACCTCGTAAATACCATAGTTGCCATTGCAACCATAATAGATTTTAGATTTATCGGCACTAATGTCGATATGCGAAGGATGAGAGTCAATAGATATAATTGTTTTACTTATTGTATTGTCCGTTACATTTACTTTAACTAATGAAGATGAAGTTTGCTTTGTAATTGCATAAGGTGGATTCCAGTCGTAAACAACAACACCGGCAGTTAATACCCAAACATTTCCATCCTTATCTACTGTTAACTCGCGAGGGCTTTCAGCAACAGTAATAGTATTTAACACTTTGTCGGTCGATGGGTCAATAATAGAAATAGTTGAATCACTGTTAACATAGTTGCCATAACCGCTATTGGCAACCCACAACTTGCCGTTTGAAAGCACAATGCCTTCAGGGTCGTCACCCACTTCAATTGTCTTAGTAACCTTATAGGTCGTAAGGTCTACCACTTTAACCTGACCTTTAGCAGTTGAATCCCATTGCGTTATATAACCCTTGCCGTTGGCAACAGTCATATAACGTGGCTGCACAAGACCATCTATCTGTTGTTCTTGTTTAAAAGTTTCGGCATTTACAACGGCAACTTTGTTTGAGTTGTTGACTACTAAAAATATCTGACCATTATAGTAATATGCACTTTGCAACACACTACCTAAAACAACAGAATTATTTGCATTAGCAAAAACAGACTGTTCGACCGAATCGTTAGCTCCAATAAAAGTAACATCGGCATTACTAGCTGAAAAGCTACCTTCATTAATTATAAAAGTTCCGTTTGAATATTTCCCGGTACTTTCATTTTCATTTTCGTTATCATCTTCGCACGATACAAAAAACACAGGCAAAGCCAATAAAAACAAATACTTAAATACATTAACTTTTTTCATAATAATTGATTATTAAATTTATAATTTATTGAAATTCAAAAACAAATGCAAGGGAATAATTTCTGCCGGGCATGGCAAACAAACGCATTACTTGGTATTGCTCGTTCCAAATATTATTGATTCGAGCAATACAATCGAAACTATACGAAGCCATTATAAGCTTACTGCCTATATGTAACGATGATATTGAGTATTGGGGCATATATGCATTTTCAATGTACAAACGTTGTCCGGTGTATGTTTGCATATACAAACCATATAGTTCTTTGAAATATTTTTCTTGAAATAAGAAAGATGTTTTAAAACTACCACTAAGCTTATGTTTGGGTGTATAAATATGAGGCATTGAACTATACTCCCCTGTTTGACTTTTTTCGAACATTTTACTTATGGTATAAGAATACATTCCATTGATTGATAATGTTAGAGGTTTGATTGATTCTATATAACTAAGCGATAGTTCTGCTCCATGAGCCTTGCTTTTTTGTTTATTGGTAGGAGTCCAGAAATCAGTATTGTCGGGCAACCAGACAATTCGGTTGTTAATATCGTTATAATAAAACGTTTGCCCAGCTTCAACCTTTCTGTTGTTCGAAACAAAAGACTGATCGGCTCCACATTCAAAGTTCCAACCATATTCGGGTGTTAAATTAGGGTTTCCTGAAGCATACGCAGAATGCCCCCAATACAAATCGTTCATTGCCGGCAAACGATAGTTGTATGATGCACTAGCTCTAACTTTCAACCATTTAAACATTGAATAACGATTGTTTAAAGACCAAATAAGAGGAATAAATTCGCTATCGACCTCTTCGCTTCTGATACCGGCTGTGAAAATATTCTTCGAATTCCATGAGTCGATTCTGTAAAGGGAATAAAGTGCCAAACGATTGCGTATTTTATCGCCATTGAATGAAAGCGACCTTGCAGTTTCATAAGTATAATTGAACCCAAACAATAGCATACTCGATTGATTGAAACTATACTTAGCTTCCAATTCGTTGACTACCGAACTAGCCCAATTTTTACCGGTCTCTCCTATAGCAGGATTGTTATACTTATTGTCATTAATCTGTCCACCCGACATAAGTTTAATACTCCACTCCTTTTGTGACCAAGTCCAATTAGCCGACATTCGTAAATTCTCGTCGTCCTGAAATGCCACTCCGGGATTGTTGTCGGCCATTTGCGAGGGAATATCTTTGTGATAATTATCGTACCAAAAAGCAAGCGACAAACGTGAGTATTCTCCAATTTTAAGAGCCATTTCATGAATAATGGCTTTATTGAGAAAAGCTGCATTTTTTAAAGTGTCGATTGGGCTTCGAAATTTATAAATGTTTTTATACGAAAATTTATTATCAGATTCGGCCACAAACACCGATGTTTTTGAAGCCCACCGATTGGTAGAATTTTTAACAGTGAACGCCCCAAAACGAGTATTGAGAGTCAAAGGTGACATCGAAAAACTTCCTATTTCTCCGGAAATGTTGTATTTCGATTTCCCATCGATTTCAACATTGTCGCCCAGGTGAATGGCTGCAGTTACTGCACCGCTGCCCCATAGGGTGCTCGAACCGCCTTGTTGGATACTGATTGAGTTAAAAAAAGATACAGGAATATTGGTAATCTCGGTTGAACCAGTCATCGAATTAGTTAAAGCAAGCCCGTTCCAGGTAACCAAGGTATGTCCAGAGCCTCCTCCACGCGACATTAGAGATGCACTTCCTCCGGGTCCATAGCTATTGATAGAAATAGCTGAGCTTGCCGATAATAATGATGCTAAAGATTCGGAATTGCGCAATTTGAGCAATTCATTGTTAAATGTATGAATCAAAGAACCTACAGCATAAGTATTGAACTTTTCAGAAACAATATTGATTGTTTCGATCTGAAAAACCGAATCTTCAAAATTAGTTTCGGCAAAAAGCACGCTCGAAAAGGCAAAAAATGCCAACAATGTAAAAAACCTACAATACATAACAGCTACAAATGATTAAATTCATAAAAAATTTATCATTTGCAACTAACGGAACCGATTAAAATAGATGCTGATTGTTACAAAACGGCTTCTATTCTTCGCTTTTCATCCCGAAAGCTACAAATTAGTGTGCATTGGCAGGTCTTCTGACTTATCCCGATTTTTGATACCTTCCCATCTCAAATTTGTGGAGACAGTGGTGTAGAATTTCAAAAACCTAATAACCATTTTACTGGTCAGGACTTACAGCAGCGGGTACTGTTGCCGATTTACGCGGCATTCCCTATTAAAAAACTCAAGACGAAATCTTGGCTTTACCAAATTGCGGTGCAAATATATAATTATTCTGAATTAACAAACGATTTTTTATTTCAAATTTCAATGTATATATTTGTTTAGTTAAAAAAAATAATTATATAATTCTCAAAATCAATTGTTTATTATGAAATACATATTCTATATTTTAAAAATTTTCATTTTATTCAGTCTTTTCTATATTATTTCGTGCGAACCAGACAAAGATAACGATAACTCAATGAGTGAATTAGATATTTCGATTAATAAGTTTATTTGGGAAGGTATGAATTTTTATTATTTATGGACCGATAATGTAACAAACCTCGACGAGAATAAAATTAACACTGAACAAGCACGCACTGATATTGCAGACGATGAGGCAGATCACAAAAAATTTTTCAATAGTTTGTTGTATCAACCCGGAATTGTAGATAGATTTTCATTTATAATTGACAACTATATTGATTTTGAAAAAGAAATATATTCGGGTATTTCGAAGAGTATGGGTTTTGATTTTCAATTGTATTTATTAAGTTATGATGGCGACGAAATAATTGGCGAAGTGAAGTATGTATTAAAAAATTCGCCTGCCGACAAAGCTCATGTAAAACGCGGACTTCTTTTTACAAAAATAGATGGGATAGTATTGACAAAGAGCAATTTTATGGAATTGTTGAGCAAAGAGACTTATACACTTAATAATTATTTAAATTCATCGACCTATAGATTATTTGCTGTTGAATTGCAAGAAAATCCAATACTTATTGACACCATTTATACAAGAAATTCGAAGAAAATTGCATATTTGATGTACAACCAATTTGTACCCGATTTTGATAGTGCGGTAAATGAATGTTTTGCCAGATATAAAGAAAAAGGCATTGATGAATTGATAGTAGATTTGCGATACAACAGCGGAGGCTCTATGAATTCATGTATCAATATAGCCAGTATGATTCTAGATAAATCCAAAAAAGTATTGTTAAAACAAGAATATAATAAAAATATTCAGAATCTTATAGTTAATAAAGAAGGTGTCGAATCATTGATTGTATACAATACCGAATATTTAATAGAGGCAGATACCACGAAGAAAACACCAATAAATAGTTTAGGTCTAAGTAAAGTATATTTTATAAGTTCCAATAGATCTGCATCGGCAAGTGAGTTGCTAATAAATGCCTTGAGTGCTCATATTAATATTGTTGTTGTGGGCGACGAAACAGTTGGCAAAAATCAGGGTTCCATTACCATTAAAGATGAAGATCGGTTTGGAAATGTGAACGGCAAACATACATGGGCAATTCAACCTATTATAGTTCAATATGTAAACAACAATAATACTTTTTCTATAGAACCGACAAAATCAATTATTGAATTAAGTGGCCAATTGGATGTTTTAGGATCTGTCGATGAACCTTTATTGTCATATACAATAGGAATAATCGAGAATAATAAAAAATCGTTGGAGATACCATTTATCACACCTACTTATCAATATTTTAAAAGCATCGATGATTTTAAACCATATAGGAAATCAATGTTTATAGATATTAATATGATTAAGTTTAAAAATTGATGCTTTATTATATTGCAAAAAAAATTCTTTATAGTCTTTTGGTTCTTTGGGGAGTCATCAGTTTAATATTTATATTATTCAATGTTGTACCCGGCGATCCGGCTCGTATGGTAATGGGCCAACGAAGCGATAGTGCATCGTTGGCTGCCGCCCGCAGAGATCTAGGGCTCGACAAGTCGCTTACAATTCAGTACATAAAGTATTTGAACGACATGTCGCCACTGTCGTTGCACGACAAATACAATAAAGGATCATATTTTTACTACAATACAGAAACCTATAGCTCTAGTATCGCACTATTTACAGTTGGAGATAAAATATTTGTTTTAAAAGCGCCCTATTTGCGACGTTCGTACCAGAACAAGAAAAATGTTTCGGAAATACTCTTCGATGCACTGCCCAATACATTGCTATTAGCTACGGTTGCCATACTTTTTGCATTTATAGTGGGTATAGCATTTGGAACAGTAAGTGCTTTGTATCGCGATACTTGGTACGACAAATCGTTGATGGCATTAGCTTCGTTGGGAGTATCGCTTCCCTCCTTCTTCGCGGCAATCATTGTAGCATGGCTTTTTGCTTATGTATTTGCAAATTATACAGGACTTAACCTAACCGGAAACTTTGTAGAAATGGACGATATGGGCGAACACCTCACCATTCAATGGAAAAACATTATACTTCCGGCATTTACACTGGGCATTCGACCCTTGTCTGTTGCGGTTCAACTAAGCCGCAGTTCGCTGCTCGATGTGCTGTCGCAAGATTATATACGCACTGCCAAATCTTATGGCGCTTCGACCTTCACCATTATTTGGAAACATGCACTCAAAAACTCTCTTAACCCTGTAATTACATCACTCAGTGGTTGGTTTGCCTCTATGATGGCAGGGGTTGTATTTATTGAGTATATATTTGGTTGGAAAGGCTTAGGATATATAATAGTAAGCGCATTGAACAATTACGACGTACCTTTAGTAATGGGTGCCGTAATAGTTATTTCAATGATTTTTGTTGTAGTTAATATTCTAGTTGATATATGTTATACATGGCTCGATCCACGAGTAAAGCTCGATTAGCTGTACATACTATCTCTTAGTTCCGACAAATGGTCGCTGGTAATATAATCGTCGTAATCCATGTGTTTGTCGATAATTCCTTTTGGAGTAAGTTCAATTACCCGATTACAAACCGTTTCGATAAATTCGTGGTCGTGCGACGACAAAAGCACAATTCCTTGGAAACGAGTCAGCGCATTGTTAAAAGCCTGTATCGATTCCAAATCGAGGTGGTTTGTTGGCGAATCTAGAATTACAGTATTTGCATCGTGCAACATCATGCGCCCAATCATGCATCGCATTTTTTCGCCACCCGACAGAACTTTGGTTTTTTTCTGAATATCCTCAGTACCAAAAAGCATACGCCCCAACATACCTCGCAGATATATTTCGCTGGTATCGCTCGAATATTGGGCCATCCAGTCGAACAGCGTCATTTCTTTTTCGAAAAATGGCGCATTGTCCATTGGTAAATAAGCACGACTAATGGTAACCCCCCATTCGAAGCCTCCCCAATCGGGAGCCATGTGTCCAGAAATGATTTCAAACAGAGCCGTCATAGCCCGTGGGTCGCGCGATAGAAATACAATTTTATCGCCCTTATTAACCGTAAAATTGACCTTACTAAATAAAGTCTCACCTTCAACCTTTTTCTCCAAATCTTTTACCTCAAGTATAACATTACCCACTTCGCGATCGGGATTAAATCCAATTCCAGGGTAACGGCGGTTCGATGGTTTTATGTCGTCGATATTGAGCTTTTCAATCATTTTTTTACGACTAGTAGTTTGCTTCGATTTTGAAGCATTAGCGCTAAAACGACGAATAAACTCAAGAAGTTCTTGTTTCTTTTCTTCAGCTTTCTTATTTTGAGTTTGCGACTGGCGCAATGCTAACTGGCTCGATTGGTACCAGAAACTATAATTTCCGGCATACATTTCTGTTTTACCAAAATCGATATCGACCGTATGGGTACACACCGTATCGAGGAAATGTCGGTCGTGCGATACCACCAACACCGTATTTTCGAAGTTTGAAAGATATTCTTCGAGCCATGTTACGGTTTCAAGATCGAGGTCGTTTGTAGGTTCGTCGAGCAAAAGGTTGTCGGGCTTGCCAAATAATGCCTGAGCAAGCAACACTCGTACTTTTTCTTTACCGCTAAGGTCTTTCATAAGTTTGCTGTGCATTGACTCTTTAATACCCAATCCACTCAATAGGTTGGCAGCATCGCTTTCGGCATTCCAGCCTTCGAGCTCAGCAAAGCGTTCTTCCAATTCAGAAACCTTCATTCCATCTTCGTCTGAGAAATCGGGCTTGGCATATAATGCATCTTTTTCACTTATAATCTTTTGAAGCTCAGCATGACCTTTCAAAACAGCTTCTAAAACTGTGCAATCGTCGAATTCGTGGTGGTTTTGTTTAAGTACCGACAGACGTTCGCCTTTACCCATTTCAACCGAACCACGACTAGGGTCGAGCTCACCGCTTATTACTTTCAACATAGTAGATTTACCGGCGCCATTGGCACCAATAATGCCATAACAATTGCCGGGTGTAAATTTCAAATTTACATCCTGAAACAATACCCTTTTACCAAACTGCACCTGCAAACCCGAAACTGTAATCATTTAAAAATAGTATTTAGATAAAAGATATGAGACATATGACTTTTTTAATCATATATCAATAATTGAAAAATTAGGGTGCGAAGTTAGGAAATTTGTTTGATGTTTAGAGTGAAAATTAGTTTCAATTTGTTAGACTTTCTTTTTAGAGATAAAAAGAAACAAGCCAACAATAAGGAATCGATACTTTTATGTTTAATATTAATATTGAAATGTCAAATATGGCTAAAGCATTTAAAATATTACATTAAAGCTCAAATAATAGAATTTTCAGCAATCTCAATTATTCATTTTTTTTTCTAAAAAAACAATAAGTTCGAAAACACATTTAATACACAGACAATTAACTTGTACATAATTTAAAAATCTATTAATTAATAATTGTTGTAACATAGTAATTTTGTCAAAAAGAATAAAAATTTCGTAAAGGCTTATATTGTAAAAACAATATTTTCTATTTTTGTCGGCTTAAAATCAAATTAATGGCTGGATTTAGTAAATGGATTGGAGGCGGGCTAGGTTGGGCGTTTTTCGGTCCTATTGGCGGATTACTCGGGTTTGCATTGGGTGCTGTAATCGACAATGTTGAAGTAAAAACAGTAGCACAAACGGGACAGCGAATGCCCACAACAATGGGCGATTTCATGGTAAGTTTGCTGGTTTTAATGGCAGCTGTGATGAAAGCCGATGGAAAGATCATGCGTTCGGAACTCGACTTTGTAAAAACATACCTAAGTCGCAACTTCAACGAAGACGATACCCGCGAAGCACTTCAATTGCTCAAAAAACTGCTCGAACAAGAAATAAGTCTCGATGAAGTGTGCAGTCAAATAAAAACCAGCCTGAACTACCCATCGCGTCTCGAGTTGCTTCACCTTTTGTTTGGCGTTGCCATGTCCGACAAAATTGTAACAAAAGAAGAGCTGAACATTATAGAGCAAATAGCACATCGCTTAGGAATAACCGAGGGCGATTTGAAATCGATAAAATCGATGTTTATTGAAGATACCAATGGAGCATATCAGGTTTTGGAAATCGAAAAAACAGCCACCGACGAAGAAGTGAAGAAAGCATATCGCAAAATGGCAATTAAATATCACCCCGACAAAGTAGCATATCTAGGAGAAGATGTTAAGAAATCGGCTAACGAAAAAATTCAAAAAGTGAATGAAGCTTATGAGAAAATTAAGAAAGAGCGGGGAATGGTATAATAGTTGAAGGTGAAAAGTTGAATGTTAGAAGATCGAGGACGAAAGTCAGAAGTCAAAGGACAGAAGATGGAAGTTTATAAAGTTTAAAAGTAGTTAAATGTTATTAGTAATTAGTCATTTGTAATTAGTAATTAATTTTATGGAATTAAAAGAAATATTAGCAATTTCGGGTTTTGGGGGTTTGTTTAAATTTGTAGCCCAGGGAAAAAACGGTATCGTAGTCGAAGGATTGGAAGACAAAAAACGAATGAACGCCTATTCGCATTATAAAGTTAGTTCGCTGGAGGATATCGCGATATTTACCGATTCGGGCGAAATACCACTTCGCAAAGTGATGTTGCAAATTGCTGAAAAGGAAAACAGTCAGTCTGTGCTCAATAGTAAAGCCGACAACAAAGAGTATAAAAAATATTTCGAAGCACTTCTGCCCGACTACGATCGCGAAAGAGTATATGTTTCGGATATGAAAAAAGTTGTGGTATGGTACAATTTGCTTCAAAAAAACGATCTATTAAGCCTATGTGAAGAAAAAGCTGAAGAAATAAAAGAAAACGAAGAAGCAAAGTAGTAAAAATAAAATGTTTGACTGAACACAGAGGCACAGAGACACAATGAAAATCAATTTTACACTCTGTGCCTCTGTGTTTTAAATATAAAAAGCTTTATTATTATATAACCAGACGATTTTGAATTGATTATATTTGAACCATCAAAAACGTTGAAATATGATTACCAAAATTGCATTGGTTATATCCATTATTATGCAGTTTATTGCTGCCATAGCCGCCATAAGGCTCACACGTGTAACAAAGTACAACCTATCGTGGGTGCTTTTCTCGCTGGGTTTTGTAATTATGGTTGTAAATCGTTTTTTCGAGCTTTTACCAGTTCTTTACGAAAGAGTTCACTTCGACATCAACAAAGTATTTATTTGGTTAGGCTTTATTACCTCGCTTTTTTTCATGGTGGGCTTGTTCCTAATTCGAAAAATATTCGATTTTATTAATAAGATGGAAAAAAACCGTCGCGATCAAGAAAAGCGCCTTTTAAATGTAATTATTCAAACCGAAGAACACGAACGCAAACGATTTGCAAAAGACCTGCACGATGGACTTGGCCCCTTACTTTCGACCGTTAAAATGTCGATTTCGACCCTTCGACTCATGGATAATGACACTAACCGTAAAGAAATACTTGAGAACACTGCTTATGTTATTGATGAGTCGATCAAAAGCATCAAAGAAATTTCGAATAACTTGAGTCCTCACATTCTCAATAATTTTGGACTGGCAAGTGCCATCAAGGAATTTTCTAAAAAAATTGACGACAAAGTTATTCACATTAATTTCGATTCGAATGTATACGATCGACGATTCGACGAAAATGTAGAAGTCGTTTTGTACCGTATTTGTTGCGAACTTATAAACAATACCCTCAAACATGCGAAAGCAAAGACCATTGATATTAACCTGACCCTACAACACAAAACAATTAGCCTGTCGTATGCCGACGATGGTATAGGTTTCAATGCCAATGAAATAATGAGCGATTCGCCTTCGAATAGAGGAATGGGCTATTCGAATATGCTTTCGCGAATCAATTCAATTAAAGGCAAGATGGACGTTGAGAGTAGCCTCGAAACCGGGACTAGAGTGTTGATACAAGTGAGGAGTTGATAATAATTGATAATAGATAATTGAAAGTTAGAAAGTATGGAGACCGAAGTCAGAAGTCAGAAGACGGAAGTTAGGAGATGGAAGAAGAGTTACAAACTTTTGGGACCTTATGAACTTTATGAACTTTATGAACTTAAAAAAAGGAGTATTAAAAAAGTATTTTTTAGATTTACAGTTTAAAACTAGAACGTTTGACCCAAGCAATAGAAATAATCATAGTCGATGACCACAGCCTCTTTAGAAACGGAATGCGATTGCTCTTATCGAATGCCGGGAATTATTGCATTGTGGCAGAAGCATCGGATGGTATTGAATTCTTAAATAAAATTGAAAAACAAATACCCGATATCGTTCTAATGGACATCGACATGCCCCTAATGGATGGTATCACAGCTACAAGCAAAGCACTTGAACTTTATCCCTCGCTAAAAATCATTTGCCTATCGATGTATGGCGAAGAAGATTATTACTACAAAATGATAGAAGCAGGTGTTAAAGGTTTTTTGCTCAAAAACTCAGATATAAATGAGGTGAAAACAGCTATTGACACTGTATATAATGGTGGCAAGTATTTTTCGCAAGAATTGCTTTACAATGTTGTAAAAAATATAAAATCGTCGCAAAGCATAAAAGTAAATGTAGAGCTTTCGGATCGTGAGCTCGAAGTACTGAAACAAATCTGTATCGGGTTTTCGAACCAAGAAATAGCCGAAATGCTGCATATAAGTAAACGTACAGTTGACAAACACCGAGCAAACCTGCTAGATAAAACAAACTCTAAAAATACAGCCAACCTTATCATGTTTGCAATAAAGAATAATATGATAGATATTTGATGACTGGGTAAATGTTTGTTATTTACCACAATAATAATAAAGTAATTTGGTTCTTATCATTTATTTGAATTTTTTTAGTCAAACAATTTAATTAAAAAATTACATTGTTGTCCGATAAAAATTTATATAAATACAGCTAACCTTTATTATATATCGTCCCTACGGGACTTTATGCAAATTGGGGTCGCTTTTAATTTCTACCTATATATAATCCCTAACGGGATTGCCCCATAGGGGCTATATATTGGTAGATAAATAGTTAAGCAACAAAACAAAGTCCCTTTAGGGACGAGATAAAGTTTAAACGGACAACAATGATTTATTTTAGCAACTTGTATAAGTTTTTCAACATATAGTCAAATTATTAATAAGATAAAACATTTGGCTAATTGAAATTATTTATGAATAAACAATTTTGGTTTTTAACAATTACAGTTTTTGTTGTTTTACTCATTCCTTCATTAGTTCAAGAAGGAATGTTTTTAGATGGCATTACATATAGTGCTATTTCTAATAACCTAGCAAATGGAATTGGTAGTATATGGTGTCCTAGTTACACCAAAACTATGTATATTAGTTTCTATGAACACCCTCCATTGGTATTTATAATTCAATCTTGGTTTTTCAAAATATTTGGGAGTGCTTTCTATACAGAGAGAATTTATAGTTTCTTCATTGCATTAATGACCTTAATTGGAATAGTAAAATGTTGGAGATTATTTTTTTCAAGAGAAAATGATTGGTTACCCATACTACTATGGTTATTTGTACCATTAATATCGTGGGCATATAAGAATAATATACTTGAAAACACAATGGGAGTGTTTACCATTTTTTCAATTTTCTTTATAACAAAATCATTGATTAAAAAAAGAATTCTATACTTATTTTTAGGGAGTTCTTTAATAGTTTTAGCTTTTCTGTCAAAAGGTTTTGTAGGAATTTTTCCTATAATTGTTCCAATAATTTATGCCATTGTATATAAAAACGATAAAATAACAATTTTATACTTTGGTTATTCAATATTCTTAATAACAGCTTCAATAATTGTTAGTCTATATGTATTCCCTGAATTGAATAAAAATTTAATACATTATTTCAATCAACAACTTTTTCCGGCATTAAATAACCAAAGAGAAATTACAACAAATAATAGATTTTCAATTTTATTGAATCTAATTAGTGAATTATTATTGCCGATAATCATCTTATTGTTATTTGCAATCAAAGATTGGAAAAAACAAAAAATAAATTCGCTAATTCAATATAAAGTAGCATTGTTTTGGTTTCTAATTGCAATTTCAGCATCTATCCCATTAGTTTTAACCTTAAAACAAAGAACATTTTATACTTTACCGTCTATTCCATTTTATATACTTTCAATTAGCACATTATTAAATCCTTATATAAATTCAATAAAGGAGAAAATAACTCCAAAAAAATCAAGGCTGATTAAGAATAGTTCAATTTTTGTATTGTCATGTGCAATATTATATTCAATCCTTAAATACGGGGATTACTCTAGAGATAAAGAAATGATAAAAGATATTTATTTGATTTCAAAAGTTATTCCAAAAGGAACAATTATGAAAACAAGTAATGAGCTATGTGAACAATGGTCTTTGATTGCTTATTTAGTGCCTCTAAGAAAACTCACAACATATTAACATACAGTTAATTATTGTTAATAACTTTCTTGAATCTTTTTTAGATTAAGTTGCAAAATTTGTATAAAATAAAGATATTTATACTGTTAACGATTCGACAGTCCACTATTTGCATT
>CAMDBI010000031.1 GCA_945889005.1 Bacteroides fragilis | reverse complement strand
TGCAGGTCGAAGTGTTCGAACACCCGACTATACCGAATTGTATTATCAACGCTATGGATGGGCTATAGGAAAAACTGTAAGAGGAGGCGATAAAGTAGGAAATCCAAACCTTAAGCCAGAAGATTCGTGGTCGTACGAAACTGGAACTGACATCTTTTTTTCTGAAAAAATTAAATATTCTTCTACCATATTTTATCGCAATTCCAACAATCTGATAGACTACGTTTTAACAAACAGCAGCACTATTGACTCCATGTCGTTTCTAAAATATCAGACCGATTATCTTTATGCAAAAAATATTGCTAAATCGAGTATTATTGGAATAAGCAACGAATTTAATTTTTTACATTCGTTTTCCGATAAACTAAGTTTTAAATACCAAATAAACTATACACTTCAGAAAACAAGCAATGAAGAAGGAATTGTAACATTCTATATTTCAAACCACGCACAACAAATTCTCAACAATCAATTAAACCTTCAAATAGGACGTTTTCGATGGTTTATCGACGGAAAATATATTGTTCGAGATGCGCATGCAGCATCTGAAATAAAATCAACAAACAAAAATTTAAAACTTGATTCTGAATATTTTGTTTGCAACACGCAATTAGAAGCAAACATTTTACCCCAAAAAGTTTGGGCAAATATTCAAGTAAATAATGTATTTGACAAAGAATATATGGCAATACTTGGCCCTCTTATGCCAAAACGTTGGATTATGGGCGGCATAAGAATTTCTATTTAAATTTTAGACAAATCGAGAAAAAAAATTAATTTTACGACTCATTTTTTACGCTAAGCATTTATACAATATATTATAAATGCTTAGCGTTTTCTATATTAAAAACTAAATAATATGAAAGTTACAATTGTAGGCACAGGTTACGTTGGTTTAGTTACAGGTACTTGTTTTGCAGAAACCGGTTTATCGGTAACCTGCGTCGATGTCGATAGTTCGAAAATTGAAAAGTTAAACCAGGGAATAATACCCATATATGAGCCTGGTCTCGAAGTAATGGTTGAGCGAAACGTTAAGAAAGAGCGGCTTTTCTTTTCTACGAGCCTAAAAGACGTATTAGAAGACAGCGAAGTAGTTTTTATTGCTGTAGGAACACCTCCTGATGAAGATGGAAGTGCCGATTTGAAGTATGTACTAGGAGTCGCCCGCGAAATTGGTCAAAACATGAACGACTACATGGTTGTTGTAACCAAAAGTACCGTTCCTATTGGAACAGCCGAAAAAGTTAAAGCAGCAATTAACGATGAACTAGCCAAACGTAAAGCCAAAATAAAATTCGATGTAGCTTCAAATCCCGAATTTCTGAAAGAAGGAAACGCCATCGACGATTTTTTGAAACCCGATCGTATTGTAATTGGAGTTGAAAGCAAAGAAGCAGAAAGCTTGATGCAAAAGCTTTACAAACCTTTTCTTTTGAATGGTCATCCATTAATTTTTATGGACATACCTTCAGCAGAGCTTACTAAATATGCTGCAAATGCAATGCTTGCTACCAAAATTAGCTTTATGAACGATATTGCCAACCTATGCGATATTGTTGGAGCCGATGTAAACATGGTACGCAAAGGTATTGGCAGCGACCCGCGTATTGGCAATAAATTTATATACCCTGGAATTGGCTACGGCGGTTCGTGCTTTCCTAAAGACGTAAAAGCTCTTGTAAAAACAGCCAAAGACAAAGGTCATTCACTTAAAATACTGCAAGCAGTTGAAGATGTAAACGACAAACAAAAGTCTGTGCTTTTCAACAAAATAAAAGCTCATTTCAAAGGCGATTTGAAAGGAAAAACCTTTGGCGTATGGGGCTTGTCGTTCAAGCCACAAACCGACGATATGCGCGAAGCTCCGGCATTAGTAATTATCGACCACTTACTGCATGAAGGAGCCAAAGTGAAGGCATACGACCCAGCTGCAATGGAGGAAACCCACCGAAAAATTGGAGACAAAATTGAATATTGCAAAGACCAATACGAAGCAGTGATTGACGTAGACGCCATGCTTCTATTGACCGAATGGCCAGAGTTTCGTTTGCCCAACTTTAAAATTATGGACAAACTTATGAAAAACAAACTCATTTTCGATGGTCGAAACATCTACGAACCATCTGATATGAAAGAAACTGGCTATACATATTTCAGTATCGGACGCAAACCGGTAATTAATGAATAATGACTAATTTGAAAATGTAAAAATTTATTTTGCATTTCTATTATTTGAACATTTATACTTTTGTCATTTGAAAATATTTTTTTAATCAACTTTTTTAAAAAATGAGCAAAATATTAGTTACGGGAGGTGCTGGCTTTTTGGGCTCGCACCTTTGCGAAAGACTTTTGAACGAAGGAAATGAGGTAATCTGTATGGACAATTACTTCACTGGTTCAAAAGAAAACATTATTCATCTGATGGATTACAAATATTTCGAGCTGGTAAGGCACGATGTTACTATGCCTTATTTCGCTGAAGTAGATGAAATTTACAATTTAGCTTGCCCAGCTTCTCCTGTTCATTATCAATATAATTCGATAAAAACAATAAAAACCTCTGTAATGGGAGCCATCAATGTACTGGGGCTTGCCAAAAGAGTTAAAGCTAAAGTATTGCAAGCATCAACAAGCGAAGTGTACGGCGACCCAGAGGTACATCCACAAAAAGAAGATTATTGGGGACATGTAAATCCTATTGGCATCCGTTCGTGTTACGACGAAGGAAAACGTTGTGCCGAATCGCTTTTTATGAGTTACCATACTCAGAACAATGTTAGAATAAAAATCGTTCGCATATTCAATACCTATGGCCCTCGAATGCACCCCAACGACGGACGCGTAGTTTCAAATTTTATAGTTCAGGCTTTGCAAAACCACGATATTACTATATATGGCGATGGCAGTCAAACACGTAGTTTTCAATATGCAAGCGACCTTATCGAAGGCTTTATTCGTATGATGGCAACACGCGACTCTTTTATTGGTCCTGTAAATATTGGCAATCCCGGAGAATTTACCATTAAAGAACTTGCCGAAAAGGTCATTTTCCTAACAGGTTCAAAATCAAAAATTATTTACCAAGCCCTTCCTACCGATGACCCAATGCAACGCAAACCCGATATTACTTTGGCACAGAAAGAACTCAATGGCTGGACTCCCAAAATTCAATTAGAAGAAGGACTTAGATACACTATTGAGTATTTTAAAGACAAACTCAAACTCTAATTCAAAAAATATTTTCATATTTATAAAATTTTAATTCACATTTCATGAAAGGTATCATCTTAGCTGGAGGCGCTGGAACCAGACTTTATCCTATAACAAAAAGTATTTCCAAACAAATCATACCGGTTTACGACAAACCAATGATTTATTATCCATTATCGGTATTGATGCTTGCAGGTATAAGAGAAATTTTAATTATTTCAACCCCCAAAGATATTCATTTATATCAAGATTTATTGGGCGACGGCGCTCATTTAGGTCTTCGTATTGAATATAAGATACAGCCTTCGCCCGATGGCTTAGCTCAGGCATTTATTCTTGGCGACGAGTTTATTGGTAACGATAGTGTATGCCTAGTTCTTGGCGACAACATTTTTTATGGACATGGCTTTGGCAAGGTATTGACCGAGTCGGCTCAACTTAAAGATGGCGCCATTGTATTCGGCTACTATGTTCGTGATCCAGAACGCTATGGAGTTGTCGAATTTGACAACGATTGGAATGCCCTTAGTCTCGAAGAAAAACCCAAAGATCCTAAATCGAATTATGCTGTAGTTGGTTTGTACTTCTATGGAAATGATGTGGTTCAAAAAGCAAAAAATTTGAAACCTTCACCACGTGGAGAACTTGAAATTACAGACTTAAACCGTTTATATTTAAATGAAAAACGATTAAAAGTACAGCTTCTTGGTCGTGGTCACGCTTGGCTCGATACAGGTACACACGATAGCTTACTCGAAGCATCTAATTTTATTCAAACAGTCGAAAAACGTCAAGGTCTAAAAGTATCGTGCGTCGAGGAAATAGCCTATTTAAAAGGATTTATTAACAAAGAGCAATTGCTTGAGATCGGCAATACCATGAAAAACAACGAATACGGAAAATACCTAATCGATTTGGCAAACGAGAAAATTTCAACAAAGTCTTAATAAGTTATAACGATATAAAGTAAAAAGGCAATTTATCATAAATAATTCATAATTAACAAAGTGAAATTAGTAGAAACACCCATACAAGATCTTTTTGTAATTGAACCCTCGTTTTTCCCCGACAATAGAGGATATTTTTTAGTTGGTTATAGTGAAGAAGAATTTGCCAAAGTTGGATTGAAATTTGATTTTATGCAAGACAATCAATCAAAATCAACTTATGGTGTAATACGTGGAATGCATTATCAAATTGGCGATAGTGTACAAACAAAACTTGTAAGGGCCATCCATGGTAGCATTTACGATGTTGCTGTCGATTGCCGCCGCAATAGTCCTACATTTGGCCATTGGTTTGGTGTAGAACTAAGCGAAGAAAACCGCAAACAATTGCTTGTTCCTAAAGGATTTGCTCATGGATTTTCAGTTTTGAGCGAATTGGCAACCGTACTATACAAAATCGATGCGCCCTACAACCCATCTGCCGAAAGAGGTTTCAACTTCAACGATCCTGCTTTGGCAATCGATTGGGGTGTCGATCCAGCAAAAGCCATTCAATCGCCACGAGACGCTTCGCTTCCAATGTTCAAAGATGCTGAAATACCGTTTTAATTGATTATTGAATATTGAAATAGATAATAGACAATAGATAATAGACAATAGACAATTTTTAAAATGAAAATTCTCGTTACAGGCTCAAATGGTCAATTAGGAAACGAATTAAAAGTATTGGCTAGCAATTACCGAACCTTTCAATTTCTGTTTCACGATGTCGACACCCTCGATATAACAAACAATGAACAACTAAACAAGCTTTTTGATGTCGAAAAACCTTTGTTTGTGATTAATTGCGCAGCATATACTGCTGTAGACAAAGCAGAGACCGACACACAAACAGCCACACTTATAAATGCCACAGCTGTAAAGAATCTTGTCGAATGTTGCATTGTAAATAATGCTCGGCTTATACATGTTTCGACCGATTATGTATTTGATGGCACGGCTCACTTGCCATATAAAGAAACTGATAAAGTTAATCCACAGTCAGCCTATGGCCGTACAAAACTTGAAGGTGAAATTGAAGCTCAGAAAGACGAACGATCGTTAGTAATTCGTACTTCGTGGTTGTACAGCTCATTTGGCAATAACTTTGTAAAAACAGTAATTCGTTTATCGTCCGAACGACCAGAAATTGGAATGATCTTTGATCAAATAGGAAGCCCCACATATGCTGCAGATTTAGCAAATACTATTCTACAAATAGTAAATCAACTCAAAGACACACCCAATAGAAAAGGCGGTATTTATCACTTCTCGAATGAAGGAGTATGCAGTTGGTACGATTTTGCACTTAAAATTGCACAAATGAAAGGCAATACATCGTGTAAAATAAAGCCCATTGAAACACATCAATACCCGCTTCCAGCAAATCGTCCGGCTTATAGCGTGCTCAATAAAGCAAAAATAAAATCGGATTTCAATATCGAAATCCCTTGGTGGGAAACAAGTTTACAGCTTTGTATACATAAAATGTAAGCCTTATTTAGAAAAAAAATTATTCGTAAATTAAGAAAAAAAAATATTATGGCAGAAATAATTGAAGATATAAAAAAAAGAGCCAATTCGTGGCTTAGCGAAAAATACGATGCTCAAACACGCACCGAAGTTGAAAAACTTTTAAAAGGCGATGAGAAAGAACTGATCGAATGTTTTTACCGCGATCTGGAATTTGGAACCGGTGGTTTACGTGGCATTATGGGTGCAGGCACCAATCGCATGAATATTTACACTGTTGGAGCTGCCACCCAAGGACTTTGCAACTATATTAAAAAACAGTTTGAAGGCCAAAAAGAAATAAAAGTTGCCATTGCTCACGATAGCCGCAACAATAGCCGTTTGTTTGCCGAAACAACCGCCAATGTATTTACAGCCAATGGGTTTAAAGTATATCTCTTCGAATCGCTACGCCCAACCCCCGAATTGTCGTTTGCCATTCGTCACTTTGGCTGCCAGAGTGGCGTTGTTGTTACAGCATCGCACAATCCCAAAGAATACAACGGATACAAAGTATACTGGAACGACGGTGGACAAATTGTTGCACCTCACGACAACAATATTATTGCAGAAGTAAACAAGATCAAAAGTATTAACGAAGTTAAGTTTGACGGAAATAAATCGTTGATAACAAGTATTGGAAGTGAAATTGACGAAATTTACACCGACAAAATTAAAGCATTGTCGCTTATTCCTGAACTCATTGCCAAGCACAAGGATATAAAAATCGTATACACTCCTATTCACGGTACAGGCGTAAAATTGGTTCCTATGATCCTCAATAAAATGGGTTTTACCAATATTATCAATGTTCCCGAACAAGATATTTCCGATGGAAATTTCCCAACCGTTAAATCGCCCAACCCCGAAGAATCAGACGCTCTATCGTTAGCAATCGAGAAAGCAAAAACCACTGGAGCCGACCTTGTGATGGCAACCGATCCCGATGCCGACCGAGTGGGTATAGCTGTACGCGACAATTCGGGCAATTTCATGCTACTCAACGGCAACCAAACTGGTTCTGTACTAATTTACTACCTTCTGACCAAATGGAAAGAAAATGGCAAATTAACAGGCAAAGAATACATTGTTAAGACCATAGTTACAACCGAACTTATCGCCGAAATGAGCAAGACCTTTGGTGTAGAATATTTCGACGTACTTACCGGATTCAAATTTATAGCCGAAGTAATTAAAGAAAATGAAGGTAAAAAGACTTTTATTGGTGGTGGCGAAGAGAGCTATGGATACCTTGCCGGCGAATTTGTTCGCGACAAAGATGCCGTTATGGCTTGCGCTCTAATTGCAGAAGCAGCTGTATGGGCTAAGGAACAAGGCAAAACTATGTTCGACATTCTACTCGATATCTACGAAAAATTCGGGCTATACAAAGAAGCGCTTATCAACGTTACTAAAAAAGGCAAAGAAGGAGCCGAAGAAATTCAAAAAATGATGGAAGATTATCGAGTCAATCCTCCAAAATCGTTGGCCGGATCTGAAGTAATTGAACTTTTCGATTACCAAACACAAAAACAGACAAATCTAAAATCCAAAGCTGAAAAAGCGATTGCATTACCCAAATCGAATGTATTACAATTTCTTACTGCTGATGGTACAAAAATAACTGTTCGTCCAAGTGGTACAGAACCTAAGATTAAGTTCTATGTAGGAACCAAAGCTGCAATGAGCAATAAAGGGCAGTATACAACTGTAAATAAACAATTGGAAGAAAAAATCGGAGCTATTAAAAAAGATTTGAGTCTATAATCAATCTCACATAACATAAAAAAAGCCGCTAAATTGATTTAGCGGCTTTTTTTGTATATTTTTCAAACTATTTCTTTGGCGCAGGTGCTGGATCTGCACCCGGGCATTTTAGATTGGTTCTTTGAGCTTTCGAGCCTTCAACAAATGCACCAAAAGATGCTTCTTTATATGCATTACAAGCTTTCTCAACTTCATTTTTACCATTGTATGCTTCCGCTATTTCCCAATTATACTTTGCCTTAGCTTCAGGTGTTCCTGTTTCCATTTCTAAACCTTTTTGAGCATTGGAAAGTGCTTCGTCATACTGTTTTCGTTTATTTTGAACATTTGCCAAACTATAATACAAATCTTTATCATTGCCGTATTTTGAAGCTGTTGTAAATAAATCTAAAGCATCAGTTAATTTGTTTGCTTTATTAGCTTTATTACCAACACTTTTCAAATATGCCATTGCTGCATTTTGAACTTTAGAAATTTGATCAGTATCATTTACCTCTTTTGCCTTTTCAATAAACAAATCAATAGTTTCAACATATTTTACATTATCATTCAATTTCGAATATGCTATTGATTTATTGTATAAAGCCTTATAGTTTTCAGGATTTATTGTAAAAAGTGAATCAAACGCTTTCACAGCATTTGCAGCATCGTTAGCTTTCAAATAACCAACAGCCATATTGTTATATGCCAAGGCCATCAGTTTATTGAGTTTATCCTTGGTTTTATCGCTTGTAAACTTTTCTGCAACCATCATTGCTTCTTTCGATGCCTGTAACGATTCAGGAATTTTCTTTTCAACACTATACAATGTGTAAGCTTTTTGATAATATATCTCTGGAGCTATAGCAATTGCCGTTTCTTTTACACTTGCAGCCGAATCGCCTATTTGATCACATATTTTTATACACAATTCTATCGAATCTATTGCCTGTACCGCATTGGTTTTCATGAGTCCAATAGCACTATTGTACAATAAAATAGCATCGTTCTTTGTCTGAGCACTGCAAACACCTAGTGTAAACAAAGCAATTAAAAAAATTCCAGCAATTCTTTTCATAATAAATTTTAAATTATTGATTGTAAATATATTAAACAGTTTCTTTTTTTCAAAAAAACTTTTGGCAATATAAACACTTTTTTTGTTAATTATAAAAATCCATTCTATTAATTTGTTCGATGTTTTTCGGGCAAATATTTCCAAAAACGCTTAGGAAGAAATTGCACATGCAGTTTCAGGTTACAGCGCTCTTTAATGGCAATATTATCGAAGTAGCTTTTCCACAATCGTTGCAATTCCATTTCTTCCTTAGCAAGCAATTCATTTTTAACTTTTCCAGAGCTCAAATCGACGCCTTGGCTATCAAGGGTCATTTCTGTACAATCCTTCAAGTTGTAGTAAAAACCATAATTTCGGCGAGTATCGTATATAATCCATTTCTGATCCGAAAACCGATCTTTAAAATGAGGTATTACGAGCGGTAATACATTGTATTGGGGATCGAAGGGCGCAAAATACAGATCGTCGATGGTCTTTTGAAACCTAATAAACATTTGTATCCTTAGTGCTTCTCGAACAATTTTTCTTTCATTTTTGAGCAACTGCAATACTGTTTCGTTTCGAAAATCGGCCTCTATTCGCTCCTTCGAATCAAATACCAAACGTATGTATTGCAGCAAAAGCATTTCACAATTGTCGATCTCAGATAGAAATACATGATAAATCATATTAAAACTATTCTTGTGCAATCGTGCTTTAAGTGAATTATATACTCGTTTTGCTTTCTCTTCCTGAGTATGTACCCGAAATGATGGCGCAAAAATACTATTCTGAACCGATCTAAAATCGACTATACGCTGAGGAAAACACTTGGTTTCATAGGCTTCGAATACCAATGTTAAAAAACCTTCAAAAGTCTTATCGTAACTATATATCTGCATAAAATTAAACTAAAAAACACAGCGACACAGAAATATTTCAACATCTCTGTGTTGCTGTGTCACTGTGTTTAATTGGGTTTTCAAAACAAGCTCAATTGACCATGATTTTTGAGCATTTGGGGTTTCCCATAATCTGTAACCAGCTCACGACGGACTTTCTCAGGAGTAAGCTCATTTACAGTCATGGCCACAAGCTCGCCACAAGTAATAAAGTATTTTGCACGTTTCATTACAACACCCATTTTTTTTAATTGCCACGCCGAAATCCGTCCAAATCGGCGCGATGTAACAATTAGTTGTGCCGACCGTGGACCTATTCCTGGAATCCGAAGAATAGTCTCGTAATCGGCTTTATTAATGTCAATTGGAAATAATTCGGGATGACGTAAAGCATAGCAAATCTTTGGGTCGAGTTCCAAATCGAGGTTTGGATAAGCGTCATTAACAATCTCGTCGACCGTGAAATTGTAGAACCGCATAAGCCAATCGGCCTGATAAAGTCTATGTTCCCTAACCATGGGAGGTTCGGTCAATACAGGCAACCTGCTATCGTTTTGATTTACCGATATATACCCCGAATAATAAACCCTTTTCAACTTCTGAAGACTATACAATCCTGATGCCATGCCAAGTATCTGCTTGTCGTTGTCGGGTGTAGCGCCAATAATCAATTGAGTACTTTGCCCCGATGGCGAGAACTTCTTAATGTACCTCGATTTCCCAGCTTCTTCTTTACTTTCAAGTATTCCTTGTGAAATATAATTCATCGGTTGTAAAATAGATTGATAATTCTTTTCGGGAGCAAGTAATTTTAAATTTCCTTCAGAAGGTATTTCAATATTTACACTCAGGCGATCGGCATACAATCCAGCCTCTCTAATAAGTTCGGATGATGCACCTGGAATACTTTTCAAATGTATATAAGCATTGAAATTATGTTCAGTTCTTAGTGTACGAGCAACTTTGGTTAGTTGCGACATTGTATAATCGGGATTCAATATAACTCCTGAGCTTAAAAAAAGCCCTTCAATGTAATTTCGTCTGTAAAAATCGATGGTAAGTCCTACCACTTCGCTAACGGTAAAAGTAGTTCGTTCAATATCGTTGCTTCGCCTGTTGAAACAATAAGCACAATCGTAAATACAATGATTGGTAAGCATAAGCTTTAGCAACGAAACACAGCGCCCATCTTCGGCAAAACTATGACAAATACCCATTGCTGTAGTATTTCCAAGCCCGGCTCCATTGTTAGAACGTTTTACACCACTCGATGCGCACGAAACATCATATTTTGCAGCATTTGATAAAATTCTAATTTTATCAAAAACTTTTTCAAAAACCATAATACTAATTATTTTAGCAAATATACGCTACTTTCTTTTATATCAAAATTAATTATTATTATTTTTAAAAATCTTTATAAACTCATTTCTATTTACTATTTTAAAGAAATAAATTAATTCGACAATTGCCAAAATTAAAATACTGTTTTTTAAAACATTACAATAAAATTTGAACAAATAAACTTTCAATATAGAATGAAAAAAGCGACAAATCAAGTATTAGTTATTTTTGGAGCTTCCGGAGATTTAACAAAAAGAAAACTTATTCCCGCCTTATTTGAACTCTATACCCACCAACTTTTGCCCGATAAATTTGCAATTTTGGGAGTTAGTAGAACCCACATGAACGACGACACATATAGAGATCAACAACACGAATCGCTCATTAAATATGCTCCAGGTTACAACGATGAACAAAATAAAGATTTTTTAAAAAAGCTTTATTACCTATCAATAAATACCGAAGACCCCTCCGATTATGCAATGTTGCGAGAAAAACTGTTAAATATTGATAACATTATTGATTCAGACCGCAATTACATCTTTTATCTGGCAACGCCACCCAAGCTTTACAGCAGTATAGCAGGCAACCTGGCATCGGTAAGCCTCAACTGGTCAGACACCACTACTTGGAAACGCATTATTATTGAAAAGCCTTTTGGAATTGACCTTCAATCGGCTATTAAACTCAACAACGAACTCCACAAACATTTCGACGAAGAACAAATATATAGAATTGACCATTATTTGGGCAAAGAAACCGTTCAGAACATATTGGTTACACGTTTTTCAAATGGCATTTTCGAGCCTTTATGGAATCGCAATTATATAAGTCATATCGAAATAAGTTCGTTCGAGAATATTGGTGTCGAAAACCGCGGTGGGTACTACGATCAATCGGGTGCTCTGCGCGATATGGTTCAGAATCATTTGATGCAGATAGTCGGACTCACAGCAATGGAACCCCCAGCAATGATGGGCGCTTGGCCTATCAGAAACGAAATGCTCAAGGTATTTCAATCGCTTAGACCCATTGATCCAAAAAAAATATCTGAAAGTGTATTACGAGCAAGGTATGCCAAAAACGACAGTAAAAAACTCCCCTCTTATCTCGACGAGAAAGGTATAGATACCAAATCAACAACAGAAACTTATGTTGCCTTAAAATTTTTTATCGACAATTGGCGGTGGGCTGGTGTTCCGTTTTTTATACGTACCGGGAAATGTATGCCTACACGTGTTACCGAAATTGTAATTCACTTTAAATCGGCTCCTCACTCACTATTTATCGAAAACAATACTGTACTTTCTGATAGCAACCAGCTCATCATTCGCATTCAACCCGACGAAGGTTTATTGGTAAAATTTGGAATGAAAGTACCCGGAGCAGGCTTCAATGTTCAAAACGTTAACATGTCGTTTCACTACTCAGACCTTAAAAGCGAATACCTTCCGTTGGCTTATGCCCGTCTGTTGCTCGATTGCATGATCGGCGATGCTACATTATACTCGCGTGGCGATGCCATTGCTGCTACCTGGGCTTTTATAGACCCTATTTTGGCAGCCTGGGAAAGCAACAAAAACATTCCCCTTTACGAATACCCTGCCGGTACATGGGGCCCCCAAGAAGCCGACAAGCTAATCGACCCACTAGGACTTACATGGCGATACCCATGCAGAAATTTGAGCAACGATTCGGAATTTTGTGAACTTTAGAATACAGAACAACAACTCAAAAACTACATATTATTGAAAGCTAACAAATTGACATGAAGAATATAAAAATATTTGAAAATCCCGATATACTGGCAAATGCATTTGCTCAAAAGTTTGTAGAACTTTCGGAAAGCAAACCTTTTTTCAACACTTGCCTTTCGGGAGGAACTACCCCCAAACTATTATTTGAAAAATTAGCAACATTGAAGGAAATGCCTAAATGGGAAAATCTTAGCTTTTTCTGGGGCGACGAACGCTGTGTACCACCTACCGACAGCGAAAGCAATTACCTAATGGCAAAAAATGCATTATTTGATCAGATTTCAATTCCAAACGAAAATATCCATCGAATAAAAGGTGAAAATTATGCAAAACTTGAAGTCGTTCGATATGGCGCGGAGTTACTAACCTGCTTACCTCAAACTAAAACCATTCCAAAATTTGATCTTTTATTGCTCGGAATGGGCAACGATGGACATACGGCTTCTATATTTCCTTATAACATAGAGCTTTTCAACTCATCAAATATTTTAGAAATTAGCCTCCACCCTACAAGTATGCAAAAAAGAATAAGTATTACAGGGAAAATTATAGAACATGCTTTAAATATTGTATTTCTTGTAACCGGGAAAAACAAAGCCGAAATAATTAAAGAAATACACAATCAAACAGGCAATTACAAAAATTATCCGGCTTGGCTGGTTCAAGAAATGCGTCCCAATACAGAGTGGTGGCTCGACAGCGAAGCAGCATCGTTAATTTGAAACAACAATACTATGAAAACACTTTTTATCGAAAGTTTCTCGGGCATTAGTGGCGACATGTTTTTAGGAGCTATGGCAGACCTCGGTGTAGACAAAATTCACATAGTCAATGAATTGAAAAAGCTCAATCTTGAGGGCTGGAGTGTCGATTTTATGAAATCCGATAAAATGGGCATATTTGGCACACGTGCCATTGTTAAAGATTTATCGACACACACCCACGAAAACTCAAAAAAAAACTTTGTATTGCCCAATACCCTCCAAATAAATTTACGGCAACACGACTCACATACTCATAGCTCACACAGAGGATATTCCGATATTAAAAAAATTATTGAATCGAGCACCCTCAACAATAATATTAAAGCCGTTAGTTTAAAAATCTTTAAAATAATAGGCGAAGCCGAAGCAAAAATTCACAATAAAACACTCAACGAAATTCATTTTCACGAAGTAGGTGCCATCGATTCTATTGTAGATATTGTTGGTGCAGCTATCTGTATCGACTATTTAAAACCCGAAAAAATAATTGCTTCGAGAGTTGAACTTGGTGGAGGCTTTGTAAAATGTGCACATGGAACATTTCCTGTACCTGCACCTGCTACAGCCGAAATACTCAAAGGCATACCCGTTAAAACAGGCACTGTTCAGAGCGAAACAACAACACCTACAGGTGCTGCAATATTGGCAGGAATAGTAAACGAATTTGCCGATTCATTTAATTTTTCAATTGAAAAAACAGCGTATGGCATTGGTTTCAAAGATTTCAACATTCCGAATGTTTTGCGAGTTCATTGGGGACAAGTTTCTAACTCACTAAACGATATAGTAGTAGTTGTCGAATGCAATATCGACGATATGAACCCCGAAATATACGGTTCAATTTTCGACAAGTTATTTGAAATAGGAGCTCTCGATGTGTATACTACAGCAATTACCATGAAGAAATCGAGACCAGCTACAAAAATTTCTGTATTATGCAAAAAATCAAACTTAGAAAACATCAATAAATACCTGCTTTCCGAAACTACCACAATTGGAATCAGGTATTTTGAGGCTCAACGAACAATACTTGATCGTAGTTTTGTTGAGATTGAAACCAAATATGGAAAAGTTAAAATCAAAATAGCCTCGGGCGAAGGGGTTTCAAAATTCAAACCGGAATACGAGCATTGCATACAATTAGCCCAAAAACATAAAATCCCTGTTTCGGAAATAATAAACGAAGCCATTGCTATTTATCAAAAAAATAAATAATTATCTTTTTCTGCGACCGAAATTATTAATTTTGAAAGCAATTTATATCAAATGAAATGACCCCAGAACAAATTAAAGAAATTCTCGAAAGTGTTAAAAATGGTAAACTTACGACCGAAATAGCCTTGCAAAAACTCAAGGAATTGCCCTTCTCTGATCTTGGTTATGCCATGATAGACAATCACAGGCAATTGCGAAGGGGCTACCCCGAAATTATTTTTTGTGCAGGAAAAACAACAGAACAAGTAAGAGGTATAGTCGAAAAAATGCTATCGGGCAAAAACAATATACTGGGAACGCGAGCCAATAAAGAAATGTATGAAGCCGTTAAGGAAATTTGCCCAACTGTAGAGTTTAATCCGCTGTCGAAAACTCTAATCATTCGCCAACAAACACATTCTACAACCGACACATATATAGCCATAATCACAGCTGGCACTTCGGATATTGCTGTTGCCGAAGAAGCTGCTCTTACTGCCGAATTGTTTGGCAACGATGTTCGTCGGCTCTTCGATGTAGGCATTGCTGGCATTCATCGTTTATTTGGCAATCTCGATATGATTAAGGGTGCCAAAGTGCTTATTGTAGTTGCCGGTATGGAAGGAGCACTTCCAAGTATCGTTGGTGGATTGGTCGACAAACCAGTAATAGCGGTACCTACAAGTGTTGGATATGGCGCTGCATTTAGTGGTGTAGCTGCTTTGCTTGGTATGCTTACAAGTTGTACCAGTGGCATTAGCGTAGTTAATATCGACAATGGCTTTGGAGCAGGGTATTTGGCAAGTATGATAAATAAATTGAAATAATTACTAATTACTAATGACCAATTACAAATGACTAATAAAACTACACCCACACTTGAATAATTCAGTGATATTCATATTAATATAATCATTTTCAACTTTTAACTTTCAACTTTTAACTCCCCATGCTTCTTCTTTCAACAGCATACTTAGCACCTATTCAATATTATACCAAGCTAGCAAGTGGCGAAGCTATATGCATAGAGCAATGGGAGCATTATTCGAAACAATCGTACCGCAACCGATGCTCTATACTTTCGGCAAATGGCCTTTTAACATTGAGTATTCCGGTAAAACGCAGCGATTCGCCTAAAATATTGACAAATGAAATTGAGATCGAATACAAAACCCGTTGGCAGGATATTCATTTGCGAGCAATAGAGTCGGCTTACAAAAATTCTGCATATTACGATTATTATATCGACGATTTAATAAGTATTTACGAAAAAAAAATCACCTCATTACTCACCTTCAATTCTCAACTCCAACAATGTATTTGCGATTTAATTGGCATAAAACCAAGCATTGCTTTTTCGAACGTATTTATTAAAGACACATCAAATTTCATCGACTACAGAGATAGCATACACCCTAAACCACGCATGGCAAAACCCGATATACAATTTAAACCTATGGAATATTATCAGGTTTTTTCAGAAAAATATGGATTTGTTCCCAATCTGAGTATTGTTGACCTTTTGTTCAATATGGGTACCGAAACAGCCGAAGCATTATTGAAATCGAAACCCGATGGTAGCGACTACTCGAGTGCGATTTATTGACGAAGTAAACAAATCGGCATAAAAATCGGGAAATAAATTACTACTATATTGAGTAATGGAATGAACAATTGCCAGGTCGGTAAAAAACTTACTATCCCTATAGCCTATACCCAAAGCCCCTGTGTGAATATGAGCATTGTCGTTCCTTACACCCTTTTTAAATGGACTCATTGCAAACGAATACCCGCTTCTGAAATATGCTGGTCCAATGCGCTTCTCGGCTCCAATTCTAACATTGTGACTCAATCGCATATATTCTTTTACTTCTTCGTTCAAATCTAAATTATCAAATTTATTAAAATCATCACCTACTTCCGAAGCTCCATTACCAAATATCATTTTTTTATAATCAACCAATTCGTAATCGACACTAACTAAACCAATTTTTTCTAATACAATGGCATTGCTTAATATAAAACGAAAAGGACTGCTTATATTTAAACTTTGAGTAGCCGGAGCCAAGCTATAATCAGTGTTTTGTGGAGAATACGAATACACTCGTCCATCGTCGTATTTGGTTGTCATTCGGGTATCCCATTCATCAGTAATAGAAAAAAATGTTGGAAAATGAACAGAAACACCCAACCTGTAACTTTCATTGGGTCTATAAATAAAACCAAACTTAGCATTAATACCTCTTGCAATAGACGATAATTCGTGGTGAAACCTATAACTATTAAGTAGATCGTAATCATCAATATCTATTTCTGTAATATCGAACTGTTGAATATATTTGGTTGACACTAAAGAAACACTTGCTCCAACATAAACCTTATGATCAAAATTTAAACCATAAGCAATTTGATACTCAGTATTACCTCCGGAAGATATCTTATATTTTTTTTGATTTACATCGTTTTCAAAATTATTATAGTATCCTAATGAATCGTAACGAACAACATTCGCATCATAAGCCAAACCTTCCCAAAATGGATCATAATAAATTTCTGGATTATTTGAATTGTTAGTTAAAAATTGTGCAAATGAAGACCCAACTGGCTTTTCTTTAGCGTCAATTACCTGACTGTTATTATAATCGCCCACTCGACTGACATTAAATGCCAGACTAGCACTTACCAAGTTTAAGTCCGAATTAATGTCGCTATTAATAACAAATCCTATATTATTTAGCGATCCGGCATAAGCGGTTGTCTTTTTTGAGCTTCCCAAATAATTTGTATTCACAGTTGTGCTATTGAACCCTGGAGTAAGTGTAAACTCACTACTTCTATACACACCCAAGCCGGCAGGATTGATGCTTATCGACGACAAATCGCCACCCAATGCTCCAAAAGCCGAAGCCATTCCTTGCGCTCGTGCAGTTCCTTGATAATCGATGGCCGACAATCTGTACGCATCGTCTAAGTATGAAGAATAATCTTGAGAATATGAATATTGATATATTATTATAAAAAAAAGAAATAAAGCATTAAACTTCATAATAAAAAGTATTTACTAGAAAAGTTATATGATAAGAAATTTTTATCGACGACGACCACCGCTGTTGCTTCCTCCACTGGTTCCCGACGAGCCTGAACTTCTATTGTTTCCCGAAGAACCTGAACTTGGCGAATAGCTCTCGCTACTTCGTCTCGAACCGCCCGAATTGTCGGAGCCACCCGAATAACTAGTACCTTCGCGAGTACTACTGCTACTTCCCGACGAATTAGAGCTTCGTCTACTACTTTTCTCATTCGAATTATAAGTAGGTCTATTTTCAGAACGAGGCTCACTATAACTTGGAGTATAAGCACTTTGACTGTTTCCAGAAGATATTGATCTCCTTTCGGTTGATCTATTATAAACTTGTGAATTTACGGTATTACTATTGTAACTAGATCTTCTGCCGTCGGGGTTCGAAGGATAACTCGACGATATTCCCATTGCTCCATTCGAACTTTCGACCCTTCGCGATGAACCATTTGCAACACTTGAATTTAATGGCGTTTCCATTCCTGAATAAGACCTTCTTCGACCATAATTGGTCGATGAATATGAATTTCGATTACTTACTTTATTATCATAATTATCATAATATCCATGATAATTATAATTGTGATAATAATAATGATGATAATATGGACTGTAATATGAATAATATGGACTATATCCCCAAAAATCGTAATAATATGGATCGTACCAACTTACAGACAAATTCGATCCCCATGAAGAATATCTATAATATGGATCGTAAAAACTATTGTAATATGGGCGATGAAAACGATTTGCATAGTAATAATCGTCGTTATCGACATAATTATTGATTACAATTACATTTTGAGATTCGCCACTGTCTTTGTCAGATGACAATGAATCGGAAGACCTATTATTTTTAAACTCATCCCAATTAACAGTTTGCTTGTTTTTCGCAGTTTGTGAAACGAAATATTTCAATTCCTTATCGGCTCTATATTTTTCATATTCCGATGCCTTTTCGTTACTATCGCCAATAAGTTCACTTACAGATGTCGAATCAAACTCTCTCAAAACCTCTGAACGACTATCGTTTCCAGATTTTTTCTTTTCAGGAACAAAATAAATATCGTCTTGAGCCAAAACATTGATTTGTAGTGAAAGCAACATTATTCCCAACAAATACAATATTATATTTTTTTGTTTCTTATACATTTTGTTTAAATTTTACAAACCTTTGAACTACAAACCACATGCCAAACACTTATTAATTAATATTTTTAACATAAAAAACATGCATTTGTAAACAAAAAAAAAAAAATATACAATGTGGCTTATTTTTTCTTTAATTTGCAGGTTTATTTGAAAAGAATTATGGCAAAAGAATTAACCCCCCGCTCACAAGATTACTCGCAATGGTACAACGACTTGGTTTTGAAAGCCGACCTGGCCGAAAACTCAGCAGTTAGAGGCTGTATGGTAATTAAACCTTATGGATATGCTATTTGGGAAAAAATACAAGCCATTCTCGATAAAATGTTCAAAGAAACAGGGCATTACAATGCATATTTTCCATTGTTTATCCCCAAATCATTTTTTTCGAAAGAAGCCTCACACGTTGAAGGATTTGCCAAAGAATGTGCTGTGGTAACTCACTATCGTCTAAAAAACGACCCCAATGGCAAAGGTGTGATTGTCGATCCCGAAGCCAAACTTGAAGAAGAGCTTATAGTTCGTCCTACATCTGAAACAATTATATGGCATACCTATAAAGGATGGATACAATCGTATCGCGACCTGCCAATATTGTGCAATCAATGGGCAAATGTGGTTCGCTGGGAGATGCGCACCCGATTATTCCTACGTACGGCCGAGTTTCTATGGCAAGAAGGTCATACAGCACATGCGACTAAAGAAGAAGCTATTGAAGAAACAAACAAAATGCTGGGTGTTTATGCCAATTTTGCAGAACAATTTCTTGCATTGCCTGTAATAAAAGGAAGTAAAACTGCCAACGAAAGATTTGCAGGAGCTTTGGACACATTGTGTATCGAAGGACTTATGCAAGATGGCAAAGCATTGCAATGTGGCACATCGCATTTTCTGGGTCAAAACTTTGCAAAAGCATTCGATGTAAAATTTGCCACAAAAGAAGGAGGACAAGAGTATGTATGGGCTACCTCTTGGGGTGTTTCTACACGCCTTATGGGCGCTCTTATAATGGCACACTCAGACGACAATGGCTTGGTATTGCCTCCAAAGCTCGCACCTACACAAGTAGTGATTGTCCCCATCTACAAAAGCGACGAAGAATTAGCTCAAATATCTGAAAAGGCTAATCTAATAAAAAAAGAACTTGAGGCAAAAGGCATAAGCGTAAAATACGATAACCGCGATACACACAAGCCCGGATGGAAATTTGCAGAATACGAGCTCAAAGGCTATCCGGTTCGCATAGCCATTGGCCCTCGCGACCTTCAAAACAACTGTGTTGAAGTTGCCCGACGAGACACCCTCGAAAAAAAATCATACTCCGCCGACAATTTGGCAGAAGCTATTTCGACGCTTTTAGACGATATTCAAAGTAATATCTTCAACAAAGCAATGCAATACAGAACCGAACATACCACAAAAGTTGACAATTTCGACGATTTCAAAAAAGTACTTGATAAAAAAGGCGGTTTTATTTTGGCTCACTGGGACGGCACACCTGAAACAGAAGAAAAAATAAAAGAACAAACAAAAGCAACCATCCGTTGTATTCCTTTAGATTTTATTGAAGAAGAAGGGAAATGTGTATTTTCGGGAAAACCTTCGAAAGGAAGGGTATTGTTTGCAAAAGCATATTAAATAATGACTAATTACTGATGACTAATTACTAATGCAATGCACTGAGCGACTCGTGCTGGGCACAGTCGAAGTAAGTCGAAATGTAAAAATGACAAATGTGAAAATGTGAAAATTATGAAAAAACATTTAAATCTAGCATTCATCATATTAACAACAGCAACAATAATATGTTGTAGTTCAAAAAAAGAAGAAATGGAGAAAGAATTTAAGCAATATATTTCGTACTACGAATCGAAAGTAATTCCATTGAGCAAACGCACCAACCTAGCATGGTGGGAAGCCGCAACAACCGGAAAAGATAGTGCTTATGCTCTTGCTCAAGAGCTTCAGGTCGAATTGACCAAGTTTTTTTCAGATAGTACCGAATTTGCTAAGGTTAAGCATATTAAAGAATCGGGACTTATTAACGATTCCATTGAAAAACGACAAATCGATGTAATATACCTGAGTTTTCTTTCCAGTCAGGCCGATACAGCTCTTCTCAATCAGCTAATAGCCATGCAAACCGACATTGAGAAAAAATACTCGAACTTCAGGGCCGATGTCGATGGTAAAAAAGTTAGCGACAACGATATCGAAGAAATATTAAGTAATTCGAGCAATAGTAAAGAACTAGAAACAGCTTGGCTAGCACACAAACAAATTGGTTCGTTAGTTGCTTCCGACATAAAGGCATTGGTCCAAAAACGCAACGAATTGGCTCATTCATTAGGCTTTGACAACTATCACACTATGAGCCTACAGTTTAGTGAGCAAGACCCCATTGAAATTGAGCGAATATTTGATGAACTCGACAATCTGACACGAGAAGCATTTGCCGATCAAAAAAAAGATATCGACATTTATTTGGCCAAACGCCTCAATATAAAAGAATCGGAACTTCGTCCTTGGCATTATCAAAATCGATTTTTTCAGGAAGCACCAAAAATATACAATGTTAAACTAGATAGCTATTACGAAAAACAAGACATTGAAAAACTTACAAAAACTTTTTATAACGGTATAGGAATAGGTATCGACGATATTTTAGCCAATAGCGACCTTTATGAACGTACAGGCAAAAACCAACATGCATTTTGCATCGATATCGACAACAGTGGCGACATACGTGTGTTGTGCAACGTAAAATCGAATCAACAATGGATGAATACGATGCTTCACGAGTTTGGACACGCTGCCTACGACAAGTATATAGACACAACACTACCTTATAGCTTAAGAAATCCGGCCCATATTTTTACAACAGAAGCCATTGCGATGCTTTTCGGTCGATTTGCTTCGAACCCTCAATGGATTGCCGACAATACTGGCATAAGCGAAGCCGAAAAAAACACCATTGCCGACGATTGCAACAAATCGCTTCGATTAGAACAATTGGTTTTCAGCCGTTGGGTACAGGTCATGTACCGATTCGAAAAAAGCATGTATGCCAATCCTGACCAAGACCTAAATGCTCTTTGGTGGCAATTGGTCGAAATATACCAACTCATCAAAAAGCCCGAAGGTCGCGATGCACCCGATTGGGCATCGAAAATTCACATTGCTACATCGCCTTGCTATTACCACAACTACCTGCTTGGCGAACTACTTGCATCGCAACTACATTATTATATTACCACCAATATACTGAAAACTGAAGAAAAAAGCATGGTAAGTTACAGCAACATGCCTGCTGTTGGCGAATACCTGAAAGAAAAAGTATTCAAACCCGGAGCATTGCTCGAATGGAATGTAATGATTGAACGAGCAACAGGCGAAAAACTTACTTCTAAATACTATGCGCTACAATTTGTAAAATAGTCGAATTTCATCGTACCTTTGAATTAAAACCGGAACACAGATTATTAAATGCCCTATCGCAAACTCGATGATATTATTTTCAGAAATAGAGAAAAACAATATGGTGCTTTTGACTTAAGAAAAAAGTATTTCAGAACTCTTTTCTTTAGCGTTTTATTAATAAATGGCATAAGCTTACTATTTTTTTTATTATTCTCGTTATATGAACAATTTAGTCAATTAAATGAGTTTAAAAATATTGATTATGTCGATATTGAGTATTATAGCCTCGATACTTTAATAAAAATTGAACAAGAACTACCCCTTCAAATCAACGAAGAAGTTGAGAACCAACATACCACATTTAAAGTTAGCGATAGCACAAAAATTGATTCACTTTTTTCAGAAAAAGAAGATGAGCCCCAACAAAAACAAATAACTGGCAATGATTCAAGCCAATCGCTGCTAACCAAGCATAAATCAGACACGTTCATAACTCGATCATTTCATAAGGCTGAGGTAATGCCTCAGTTTCCCGATGGTAAAGCCGCACTTTACAGATATATAGCAACAAAAATAAAGAACCCCGGCGATGAAATTTTGAAAAACAATATCGGTATGGTTGTAGTTGCATTTTGTATCGACGAAGAAGGCAATGTTTGTAATACCGAAATTAAAAAAGGCATACACCCTCAAGTAGACTCTGCTGTGGTGCACGTAATACGTAGTATGCCCAAATGGATACCAGGCACAACCGAAAATCGGAATGTGAAAGTTATTATTCACATCCCGATTATATTTTCTGGCAAATAATGTGCATCTCGAAAAACTGCTTTTTAGCTACGCTGTAACACATTTACAACAGCAAACTCCGGTTTTTAAAAACTTGCTCGCCTCAAAAAATCGAGTTTTTAGAGAAGCCCTAATTTTAGCCTTTCATCAAATTCAATGCAGCTCCCGCTTTAAACCATTCAAACTGGTTTACATTGTACGACTGATTTGCTTTTATAATATCTTTTGTACCATCGGCATGGTTCAGAACAACATCAAAAGGCACACCTTCTTTAAAGCTGGTCAAACCAATCACATCAAATGTATCGTCCTCTTTAACCTTTTCGTAGTCTGCTTTATCGGCAAAAGTGAGAGCCAATATGCCTTGTTTTTTGAGGTTTGTTTCGTGAATACGCGCAAAAGATTTAACAAGCACCGCTTTCACATTTAAAAAACGAGGTTCCATAGCAGCATGTTCACGCGAAGAACCTTCGCCATAGTTTTCGTCGCCAATTACGATTGAACCCAAGCCCGCATTTTTATATGACTTTGCAGCTTCGGGTATTGCACCGTAAGTTCCGATTAACTGATTTTTAACTTTATTAATTTCGTTGTTAAAAGCATTGGTCGAACCAATAAGGAGATTGTTAGAAATATTTTCAAGATGACCTCTATATTTGAGCCATGTACCAGCCATCGAAATATGGTCAGTAGTACATTTCCCTTTCACCTTTACCAACAAATTCAAACCTTTCAAATCGACACCATTCCATGCTTCGAAAGATTCGAGCAATTGCAGACGATCTGATTTTGGATCGACTAAAACTTGCAACTTACTGCCATCTTTAGCAGGTTCAACATAGCCATTATCTTTAACTTCAAAACCCTTTACCGGAAGCTCAAGACCTTGAGGCTCGTCTAATTTAACTTTTTCGCCCTTTTCGTTTGTCAAATAATCTGTAATTGGATTAAAGGTTAAATCTCCAGAGATTGAAAACGCAGTAACCATTTCGGGCGAAGCAACAAAAGCATAAGTATAGGGGTTTCCATCGTTTCGACTGGCAAAGTTACGGTTAAAAGAAGTAACAATGGAATTTGGCTCCTTTTTATCGGCCCCTGCCCTACTCCATTGACCTATGCAAGGTCCACAGGCATTGGCAAGCACCACTCCACCGATTTTCTGAAATGTATCGAGCAAACCATCTCGCTCAATTGTATATCTGACCAGCTCTGAACCCGGTGTAATAGTATATTCAGCTTTTACTTTCAAATTTTTCTTTACAGCTTGTTCGGCCAATGAAGCAGCGCGCGTTATATCTTCGTACGACGAATTGGTACAAGAACCAATAAGACCAACCATCATTTGAGGTGGATAGTTATTGTCCTTTACAGCCTTAGCAAATTCGGACAATGGCCAAGCCTTATCGGGTGTAAAAGGACCATTTATATAAGGTTCGAGTTTCGACAAGTCTATCTCAATTATTTGATCAAAATATTGTTCGGGATTAGCATCGATTTCAATATCTGAATTAAGAAATTCTTTAATATTGTCGGCTAGTTTGGCAACATCGGCCCTTCCGGTCATTTTCAAATAATCAGACATTTTTTGGTCGTATCCAAATATTGAAGTAGTAGCCCCAATTTCTGCGCCCATATTGCAAATTGTAGCTTTGCCAGTGCATGATATAGACTTGGCTCCTTCACCAAAATATTCAACAATACATCCGGTACCTCCTTTAACAGTTAAAATACCTGCCAATTTGAGTATTACATCTTTTGCCGAAACCCAACCCGACATTTTACCAGTTAATTTAACTCCAATAAGTTTTGGAAACTTGAGTTCCCAAGGCATACCGGCCATAACATCTACTGCATCGGCACCACCAACCCCAATAGCAATCATACCAAGCCCACCAGCATTAACTGTATGTGAATCGGTTCCAATCATCATTCCTCCCGGAAATGCATAATTTTCTAGAATTACTTGGTGAATAATTCCTGCACCGGGTTTCCAAAAACCAATTCCATATTTATTAGAAACAGACGACAAAAAGTCGTATACTTCTTTATTGGTAATATTTGCCGAATCCAAATCGGACTTTGCTCCATCTTTAGCTATTATAAGATGGTCGCAATGTACAGTCGAAGGCACAGCAACTTTGGCACGCTGAGCTTGCATAAACTGCAACAATGCCATTTGAGCTGTTGCATCTTGCATAGCAACCCTGTCGGGATTAAAATCGACATAATCTATTCCTCGCAAAAATTTATTTTCAGGTAAATTATTTGCTAAATGTGCATATAATATTTTTTCGGTCAAGGTTAATGGTCTATTTAATATTTTTCGAGCTACATTTATTCTTTCGGGAAACAAAGAATAGAGCTTTTGTATCATTTCAATGTCAAAAGTCATAAGATTTTTTATTTAAAAATATAAATTAATACGCATGTTAACAAGCAAAGAAGAATAAATGTTTAAACCATAAAAAACATTTTCATGTACAAAAATATACTTAGTTAATATATTGTTATAATTTTTAAAATATTTTTATATTTTTGTAGATAATAAATGGAAAATGAATATGCAAGACTTACAAATACAAAAAGCAGCAAACACCCCAACCGTAAATTTCTCAGCATCTTCAGGTGAAATGAGAATAGATGGGCGTTCTATTCCAGAAAATCCATCTAGTTTTTACAGACCATTGTCGCAATGGTTGCAAGATTATTTTAAACAACCAAAAGAAGTTACAAACTTTATCATTAAACTCGAGTATATAAATAGCGGTTCTTCTAAATCTTTGCTTGAACTTTTACGAAATATGAAAGACTACAATATTAGTAACAAGAAGATTAACATTCAATGGCATTTCGAAAGCGACGATGAAGCTGTACAAGAATTAGGCGAACACTTTTCGAACACCTTAAGAATTCCTTTCGAGTTTATTTCTTTCTAATTGAAAGAAGTTTATTATCAATCCAACATAAAACAAAAAAGTCCGCAATTGCGGACTTTTTTGTTTTATGTTATCAATTAATGAGCTGCCTGTTCTCCCAAAAACCTTTCGGCATCGATAGCTGCCATACAACCAGAACCTGCAGCAGTAATAGCCTGACGATAAGTTGGATCTTGAACATCGCCACAAGCAAAAACACCATCTACACTGGTTTTACTAGTCTTCCCTATGGTAACAATATACCCGGTTTCGTCTAATTCCAACTGACCTTTAAAAATTTCTGTGTTGGGTTGGTGTCCAATAGCAACAAAAAAACCTGTTATATCGATTTTAACAGTTTCGCCATTATTATTTTTCAAAATAGCACCATTCACGCCACTCATATCGCCAACAATTTCTTGAGTTGTATGCTCAAATAAAACCTCAACATTGGGAGTATTGGTTGCTCTATGTTGCATAACCTTTGATGCTCGAAGATAATCCTTACGAACTATAAGATATACCTTTTTACATAAACCCGACAAATAAAGCGCTTCCTCACAGGCGGTATCGCCCCCTCCAACTACAGCAACCACTTGACCTTTATAAAAAAAGCCATCGCAAGTTGCACAAGCCGAAACACCCGAACCTTTAAATTTTTCTTCAGATTCGAGTCCAAGGTATTTAGCAGTAGCTCCTGTAGCAATAATAAGCGATTGAGCTTCGATAAGCTTATTGTCATCGACAATTACTTTAAACGGACGTTTCGATAAATCGACCGATGTAGCCAATCCAAAACGCACATCGGTTTTAAAGCGAAGCGCTTGTTTTTTGAGGTCTTCCATCATTTCAGGTCCTGTTACACCTTCGTGATACCCGGGAAAGTTTTCGACTTCAGTAGTTGTTGTTAACTGTCCCCCTGGCTGCAAACCCTCGTACATAACCGGATTAAGATTGGCTCTTGCGGCATATATAGCAGCAGTATATCCGGCTGGCCCTGAACCAATAATTAAACATTTAACTTTTTCGGCTTCTCCAACAACAACTGCAGAGGGAGTTTGGCTGCTTGGATTAATAGTATTAAAAAAACTCATTTTTTTATTTTTTTTATATCAATAATAGATTTTCCGGAAAATATCAATTTATTAAAATTAAACTTCACAAACATTTTTTCGAAAAAGAAGTTTATTTCTTCGCATCTTTTTTATCCATTTTTGCACACATTTTAGCGATTGCCTTAAAATCGGAGGCCATCATACCATCGGGTTTTTTCTTTGCTTCGTCTATATCGTGAAAATCGAAATAATAAAATTTGGCATCGGCAGCTCCAATTACAATTTTGTAGCAACGACTACGAAATTTTGTACCTTCAGGACCAACTTTATGAAGAAATACAGCACTTTCGTCGCGTTTTTCAATAATTGAAGCAATTTCTTCTTTCGTTGTAATCTTAAATTTATACGGATAAATAGCTTTGAGCTTAGACTCAGAATTGCAGTCCTTGGCCAATTCAGACTGAATTATGTACAATGTTTTTTTTCGTATATCGCCCATGCTGTCGTTATAGAGTTTGAAAATATTACGAGAAATTAAATCCGGATTTTTAGTAATAAGTTCAACATGATTTTGAATAAAACGAAGCAGTACAGGCAATTTATAACTATAGCTTTCTTCGTCAACATCGCGATACGATAAAGGAACAGAGCACAAATCGGGCATATTTCCAATAACCGTTTCGTTTCCACCCAACAATAGACTTATAAAATTAAAAACCGCTTTTGTTTTGTCCAAATCGAATCGAACCTGATTTAGAAATAAAAAAGAATATTGCGGATCCATTCTTTTTTCTTCAAAATCTTTCAACTCAATAAATTCGTAGGGAGTAATTTTCCATTCTTTTGCTATAACCTCAGATAATGCAAGATTATAATCACATATTGGATTTTTTTCTTTTACAATAAGTGTTTTTGTTTTATAAAAGTGTTCAATATCGGCAGGTGTAGGCACATATTCTTGAGCTACGACACATAATGCAATGAATACATTCAAAACGGACAACAATACCTTCTTCATAAATCTGATTATTAATTGGTTAATTTACTTATTATTATATTTACAGAATAAGCTAAATTACAAAAAAAGATGAATCAATTTGTAGCAATTAAAAGAAAATATAAATTTGAATTTTATAGTATTTTGTAATACTTTAGTAAAATAATCAGAATCAAATATGACCATCAGAGAGAAGACATTTAACATATTGGGGTTTAATTTCAAAACACCTATTTCAGGAATTGAAAAGGCAAGAATTGTTTCAAGCAATTTAATAGCATTGATGTTTATTGTATTATCATTAATGGGTATTTTACATTTCATTACATTAGCAGAGCACGTTTTTAACCTAATACCACTTTATGCTGTAGCTATATTTTCATTAATCACATCGATAATTGCATTAAACAAGTACCATAATAAAAAAATATCAGAAGTAGTTTTATTCTCCTCAATTATTTTTTTTCAAATAATAACTTATTTTTCTGGTCAAAACCTCTTTGTTTTCTTATTATTATTTTTATCATATCCTATATTAGTTTATTTGGCTTCAGGATTACGCAAATCGATTCAATTTTCAATTATTTCTTTCGCAATATGTTCAACATTTATGATTATATACGATCAAGTATTTGACATTAAAGGCCATTCAATATCTTTTGTTATCTATTCTTTTTTCTTTCTTGCTACACTGTTTCTTTTATTGTATTTATACTTGTATTATCAAAACGAAAATATTTCGAAAAAAGATGTAGAGCTTAAAGATCTTGAAAACAAAATAAATACTAAAGATGAGTTTATTTCAAAACTATCGCACCAAATAAGAACACCATTAAATAACATAATGGTTCTAGGCGATTTACTTAGCAATACAAAATTAGACGAAAATCAAAAAGACTTGGTCGAATCGGTAATTGCATCGACCAACAATATGGTAAATGTAGTTAACAGTATTGCCAAAATTTCAAACGTGGTAGTTAATGAAAAAATAAACAAAATTAATATCGAATTACTATCGAATATCAATAGCACCTTGCGGATTTTTACTTACCAACATCCGGAGATAGTGCCGGTGTTGACTTTCGACAAGGGGCCCAACATCCCAATTAATGTAGTCGATGATCCAATTCGTATAAAACAAATATGCTTAAATATACTTGAGAACATATTTAAAATACGTAATACAAAAACCAAGGAAGTTCAAGTTGATATAAAAACAATAAAAGAGACCTACAATACCATCGATTTATTATTTTCAATTTCATTTAGTATCAATCTCAACAAAGAATTGGCATTGAACGATCGAAAAGAAATAGACGACAATATTGAAACTTTATTTTCATCAGAACAAAGTAATTTTGATCTCACCATTTCTAAGAAAATACTTGAAATGTACAATTCAACTTTATATTTCAATCGCAACACAGAAGAATTGGCTGTTTTGGAATTTAAACTTGGATTTAAGAAAGTGGCCGAAGAGCGAACTGCCAATATAGAGAAAGGTACAGTCAACATGCCCTCAAACCTACCCGATCTAAAAAATGCAAATGTTTTGTTGGTTGAAGACAATTTGATCAATCAGAAAATTGTAGTTTTAAGTTTAAAGAAAATTGTTGGCAATATAGATATTGCCAACAATGGCAAGGAAGCTCTCGATCGCTTTGGCAATACCAAATATGACATTGTATTAATGGACATTCAAATGCCAGTAATGGATGGTATTACAGCAACAAAAAAAATTCGCGAAATTGAAGCCTCATCAAATTCTCATATACCGATTATTGCTATCACAGCCAATGCTCTTTCGGGCGACAAAGAAAAATGTTTGGCTGCAGGCATGAACGATTACATTAGTAAACCTTTTCAGATCGAAGTATTGCTCCAAAAAATGAAAGATTTACTAGGAATAAAAGAACAAGTATAGTTTATCTAATTTCTAAATACTCCATATTTTAATGGACAACCATCATTACCCATCAAAAACATTAGAAGAAGCTGTTAAAGTATTTGAAAGCCTTCCGGGTATTGGTCGAAAAACCGCACTTCGATTGGTGCTTCATCTTCTAAGACAAGATTCAACTAAAGTAAATAAATTTGGAGAAATATTAAGCTCGTTACACGACAATATTAAATTTTGCAAAAATTGTCACAATCTTAGCGATAGCGATATTTGCAATATTTGCATCGACCCTACCCGCGATCATTCTACCGTTTCGGTAGTTGAAAATATTAGGGATGTAATATCTATAGAAAATACCGGACAATATCATGGAATATATCATGTTTTGGGAGGTATTATCTCTCCTATGGATGGCATAGGACCATCGGATCTTAACATAGAAAATCTCGAAAAAAAAGCAGCTTCAGGTTCTGTTAAAGAAATTATATTGGCTTTAAGTACTACCATGGAAGGCGACACAACAAATTTTTACCTTTTCAGAAAAATCTCGAAGTATGGAATAATAATATCGACACTCTCTAGAGGTGTCTCTATTGGCGACGAACTAGAGTATACCGATGAGGTAACCCTAGGAAAATCTATAATTAATCGCATTCCATTTAATATGTGACACTTGTAAATAATAAAATACCTTAAATATACCTTACAATATTATAAATTAGTTCGTTTTTTTTATTTAACTTAGAGTATCAAATTTGAAAGTTAATAAAAATGGAATTAACAAAACCAACGAAGGACAAAAGCTTTCTAATTGGCTGCTTAAAGGGCAAGACAATACTTGTTGCTGAAGATGATGATACTAATTTTTTTTTACTTCGAGAATATTTAAATATCACAGAAGCAAAGATTGATTGGGTTCAAAATGGTTTGGAAGCGGTAGATTATTTCAAATTCGACAACAATGCGAATGCGATATTAATGGATATTCAAATGCCGGTTTTAAATGGTATGGAAGCAATGCTTCGAATCAAAAAATTAAACCCTACAATACCAATCATAGCTTTAACTGCATACGCGATGCAAGGCGATCGTGAAAAATTTTTAAGTGCCGGCTTCAATGCCTATATGACCAAACCTGTTGTCCAAACATCGCTTGTTGAACTTATAAAATATTATTGTTAAAAATTTATTTCATTTGAAACTTAAAGAATAATACACCTTCCATTAACCCCCTCAACGCTATGTTGATTACCGGTAAGCATTTCGCGGCTGGTAAATATTTCGGTGATGTTGGTAAACAAGGATTTTGAAAATCGTCTGTCGGTCATTATAATGTCATCAACATTGAAAATGATAGGAGTTTGTTTTTCATAATAATATTAGATCAATAATCAATGTCGTTTAGTTAACATTCTTCTTTTTTATCCCCATCCCCTAAAGGGGTGATAATGAAGTCCCCTTTAGGGGATTTAGGGGTAATTAAAAAGTTGATATTTCTTAATTAAACGACATTAGATCAATAATTAATATTTTTCGAAATATAAATACACAATATCTCTGCAAATACAATTCTACAGTATTACGCTATTTCATTGCGGAGAGAGTGGGATTATTGGCATGATCCCACCTCTCCTTCATTTCATTGCGGAGAGAGTGGGATTTGTAATCCCTTTTAAACTCCTTATTATACAATGTATTATAACCTTGCGAATTTTTTACTCACCGAATCACTCACTACTATTTTGTAGCGGTTTGGCTGCAAATCGTATTACAATATTACAAATTTTAGAGGACTTTTGGAAGTAAAGCAGACTATTTTTTGAACTGGATAGCAGAATAGTTAAGGTTTTCAAGTGTGTTCTAACCCTGTTTTTGAGAGAGAATACATTAACTGACCAAAAGCGGTTGAACCTGTTCAGGTTCCATTCCTGTAAACTGGCAAAACTCGTAAACTGTAACAAATTGGTGCTTCTCTTTATCGAGTTGTTGCTTTATCTGCTTTAGCAGGTTTCTACTGTACTTTTCAGAACGTCCGGTTATGGTCATTACATCTTTTGGATAAACTACTATCCTTTTTGACATCCTTTATAATAAAATTTGCCAGCCATAGCTTTACCATGACTTTAATATGGCTTTACTATGACTTTGATACGAAGATACACAGTTTAACGGAAATAAGTGGAACGAAACGGTAAATTATGCCCTTACACGGCTGTATGTATAGTATTTGCAAGTATTTTAAAGTAATGTTGCTGATAATTAACTTTTGTTCAACCCATTAAAATTGTAAATTATGGCTAATCAGAAAGGAATTATTAAGATAGAAGGCACAGTTGGCGGAATGACCTTCTACAAAAAAGACGGGCAATTTCTCGTCAAAGAAAAAAGTAGCATATCGGCTGATAAAATCGCCAATGACCCTGCGTTTGCTCGAACTCGTGAAAATAATTCAGAATTTGGAGCTGCTGGTATTGCCGGAAAGCTTCTACGGGATGCGCTTCGTAACATGATGTTGAATGCTTCTGACTCGTTGGTAACATCAAGAGTAACGAAGTTAATGAGTGATGAGCTTAAACTCGATGCTACCAGCGTAAGAGGTAAACGAACCCCTGCAACCGGGTTAGCATTGGCAACGGGTAAAGCTTTGTTAAAGGGCTTTAATTTCAATGCAAGTTCGATGTTAAGTGGTGTTTTGTACAAACCTTATACGGTTGTTACAGCAACTGGTGTAATAACAATCACTGGCTTAAATCCGGCAACGGATATAGCAGCCCCAGCAGGAGCTACCCACATGAGCATTACTGGTGGTATGGCAAACATCAACTTTGCAACAGGTATTTGGGCTGCAAACCTCACCAACGTTCAGAATCTTGCATTAAATGCAGCCGCTTCAACGGTAACGCTTACCCCAACCGCAGTACCTGCCGGAACTGGAATTAAAGTTCACCTTTTGAAGATTGAGTTTTTTCAGCTTATGAATGGTGTTCAATATCCGTTGAAAAACGGTTCGTACAATGCTTTGGCAATTGTTGAGGTTGCATAATTATGAACGAGTTTCAACTATTCGGGGTTATTATCTCGTTGCTTCTGTCGGTGGTGGCTTTCTTTGTAAAACAATTGCACAGGGATTTTAAGCGAGTCGAAAAAGACCTGGGCGAAGTGAAAACCACTACCTCAATTATTAAAACCGAATTCAAGGGAATAAACGATTTGATGAACCAAAAAATTGAATTCCTTGAAAAAAGGCTTACGCATGTAGAAACCTTTATTTTTAAAAGTCTAAAAGATGACACAAAATAATTTATCGTTGGTTCAGCGGATTACTGCACCAACACCCAGAATATTCAAAATACTTAGAACTGTTGGCCTGTCATTAGCTGCTGCCGGAGGTGCAATATTAGCTGTTCCGGCAATGCCTGTAATACTGGTGACCATTGCAGGTTATATGTCGGCTGCTGGTGCTGTGATGGCAGCGGTTAGTCAGGTTGCTGTGGATGGGGAATAGTCCCCTATCAAAACTCTTTGCAAAAAGAGTCTATAAGCCCGGTTTAGTCCGGGCTTTTTTGTGGCTATACCTCAACGATAACGGTTAAAATATTGATGTACATACGCCCGTTTTAGCTCCTGCATAAGTTTTAAGTTTTGTAAAAATTGTTTTTCCTTCAGTTCGATGAATTGTAGTTTTTTGACTGTATCGGCAAACTCGGCCGGATTTGCTGTAACTACCTCTAATTTTTCGATAATAAGTTGCTTGTAATCCCCGATGCGGATATACGGAATAACCGAACCAATTAAATAAGGATGAAAAGCCTTAGCCCTCCACAGCGAAAACGACACCCAGTAAAGTGATTCTTTTATTTCTTCGGTTTCGGTTTCAACCCTAAATGAGTTTGGACATGACATTGAAAGCGGTTTGCCGCTGTTCATTCCTTTGCAAAGTACCCAAAAATGAGGTTTCGGGTTCTCTTCTTTTGCTGCTGCTGATTTTACGGTAAATGTTTGCATAGTATGCGCGTTTAAAGTTTTGCTCGCTCTGCTTCGCACACATATTTTTAAAAGAAGGAAGAAAAAACGAGAAAAAAAGAAAAAAGAAAGCCGCTTTTTTACCCCGGAACGGTTGGGATGCAAGACTTGCTGTCACAATTTTTTTGAAAGAATAATGAAGTGCGAAGCACACCGCTGAAAAAATTTGACGCAACCCGAAGGGCTTGGACTTGTCAGCCCGAACGTGTAGGGGTTACCTTTGCTTTATTTTTTATTTTTTGTGAAATACCATATCATTTTGCTTTTCAATGGGTTGTATTAGTGTTGGAATAAGTAAGTGGACAGTAACGAAGCGAAGCCGAGAAAACAACGAAGTAAGGTACGAACGGAGAGTTTACGAAGGATGCAGCGAGATAGTGGACGCTTAGTTGCGTTGGACGGTTTGGCGAAGTTTTTTTTATGGGGTAAACATGATTGCAGGGCATACCGCTGGATTGGATTGGAAAAGGCAAGGGTAGTAACAAACGGAATGGAACAATAGCCGGGGCGCAATGTAACTGCTATGAAAGCAAATACCTTTAAAAATGAACATGATATTTGCTTTTGTGGCGGTGGAATGAAGCTCGGCGTTAAGTTGTGGAATGCAGTGAAGGGGCTACGCTTGCAGTGCGTTGCTGAGGCTTATGGCACTTTTGAAACGGAATGGAGTGGAAGGGTCGTAGTGGAGAGAGGTACGAAAGGAACGAAGCCCTGTAACGTAATGGAGAGTAAAAAGGGGCATGTGCCGCAAGCTAATAGCCAATAAAAATACAATGCCCTGCTCCGCTAAAGGGTGGTGGGGTTTTGTCGGTAGTTTGGGGTGAACACGATGCAAGGGTAAAAGAAACTATACCGATTTTTAAGGCAAGGGTTGAGGTGTAGGAACGGAACCACAAGGCTTGCTAAGTGTGCTGAGGTTTATGATGGTGAAGGAGTGAAATGTAACGGCAGGGTCTGTAATGAAGGGAGGAACGAACGGAATGTAAGCCCGAAGTGTAATGCAGCGACTGAGGCGGCATGTACCGCAAGCACGAAATATGAAATAGTTTCTTTTGCCCTTGCTCCTTTGAAAGGGAGGTGGGGAAATTGTCGGTTGTTTTTCGGGCTGTGCCCGTTAAATATGTTTGCGCCACACCGCTGAAATTCCGCTATTTAACATAATACTATTATATGACAACCTGTGTTGCGCCTGCGGCAGGGTTGTGCGAAGCGAACATATAATTTGTATTATGTTACTTAGCTATCGCAATTCGTGGCGCACCGCTTTGTTGTTGGTGAAGCTTCAGCGGAACCATACATTGGCATTGATGAAAAGACCGCTTTGGAGTGAAGCGGATTTGGAAGGGCTTTAAAGACTGGGGGAATTTGGCAAAATACCTTTAATAACAACTAATCATTTTGCCAAATGGCAGGATTTAAAGCCCTGGATTTTATTTTTTTCCTAAGTCTTTTTTTATCATTCTTGCTACGTTTACCGGAGCAACAAAAACAGAAATGGTGTAAAATCCAAAAGCTGATGTTAACATTGAAAAGCCTATTAATACTAAATAACGCCAAAACTCAAGTGCATTATTCATTGCAATTAATAATACAGCAGATCCCAAAACAATCAAAATTAATGCGAAAACAGAATAAAATATTGCGACTACGGACTCTATCCAAGGTATTTTTACGCTTATTCCATTTTCGGGATATTCGAAAAAACGATTAGAGATTTTAATTTGAGAGTTTGAATACTTATTTAGCAAGCCACTATCAATAATTGCTTTATATTTATCCGGTGCAACATCAATCCCTTTTATAGCTTTAACTACAAACCGTTTATATTCATCAATTATAGATTTTTTAAAGTCTTCGTCAATTTTCAAAAGTTCTACCTCTTGAATAATCTTTACTAAATTTTCTCGTTCGTTGATTTTTTGTTTAGATGATGACTCTTTAATACTTTTAACACCTTTGATTGCCCCAAAAATAGATGAAGCGATGGGAATAGCGTAAGCAATAAATTTGAATAGATTGTCGTTAATTAAATTGTCCATTTTTGATATACTTTTAGTTTAAATAAATCCTAAATTGAGTGATTTAAACTAAAAAAAGCAAAAGATAGCTTGCTTAATATATTATTAATGAGTATCTTAGAGGTGTAAAACAAACAAAAACACACATCACCATTGAGGTGAGCAACACTATCTTTTATGGCAGCTAAGATAACCAA
>CAMDBI010000030.1 GCA_945889005.1 Bacteroides fragilis | reverse complement strand
CAAAAGCCGCAAACCAACCACCTCCCAACTCAATCATTCTATACGAATTGTCATTTCGACCGTAGGGAGAAATCTATTGTTTAACTGGTCAGTAGTGCATTAACATCTCTATTTTAAATTAAATACAAATTTTAAAAAAACATATACTACATTTATAGTAATAATATAATATTAATAGTATATTTGTAAAAATTATAATAGATGAAAGAAATTACAAAAGCACAGGAAGACATTCTAAAAGCCCTTTGGAAAATTAAAGAAGGCGCCGTGAGCGATGTGCTCGATGTTCTTCCAGAGCCAAAACCAGCCTATAATACCGTAGCAACAGTTATTAAAGTTCTCGAAAAAAAAGCGTATGTTACACATAAGACTTATGGCAAAACGCACGTTTACTTTGCATTGGTGTCGCAAGAAAATTACGGTCAGCATATTATAAAAAATTCGATCAAAGGTTTATTCAATGGTTCGCTCAATCAGGCTGTTTCATTTTTTGTTAAAGAAAATAAAGTGAGTATTGGCGAATTGGAAGAATTGAAAAAATATATCGAACAAGAAATCCAGAACAAATCGAAATAAGCTATGGAAACTATCATTGTGTATTTGCTTAAATCTACGGCATGTTTGACGTTTTTCTATATATCGTATTTCTTATTTTTACGAAAAGAAAGTGGTTTTAAATTTATCCGTATTTATTTGGTATCATCCGTTATACTGTCGCTTTTACTACCTCTAAACCACTATTCAATAGGCTTTACTCAAGACATAATTCCAGCAACTGTTCAACAGCAATATGAAAACACTAGCATTGTTAAAAAAGAAACATCTTTCACCTCCGAAGTTCAAACCAATCCAAAAACTCAAATCATTGAACCTTCACACAAAATAGATTTTCTTCAAATTCTACAATTGATTTACATCACTGTACTCATAGGCATTCTTATAAGTCTATTGCTGGGGGTATTAAATATTTTACGTATTTACATACAATCGAAACAGAAGACTATCGACAATACAAGGTTTTTTGTCAACGAAAAGCTCAATCACTCATTTTCCTTTATGAACTTAGTATTCATAAACACCAGCGATTTGAACGAAAAGGAAGTTAAGAGCATCATTACCCACGAAAACATTCATGTTTCGCAATACCATTATATTGATTTATTGTTGATTGAACTCGTAGCGGCCGTAATGTGGTTCAATCCTGTAGTTTGGTATATGCGGAAATCTATTAGGCAGATTCATGAATACCTGGCCGATGAAGGAGTACTCAATACCGGTTTTGACAGGCTCGAGTACCAAGCACTCCTTATCAATCAGGTTGCCGAAAGCAGGCTGTTGAGCCTAGCTTCAAGTTTTAATCATTCACTAATCAAAAAACGAATTATTATGATGACAACACTTAAATCGGACAACCGAACAAAGGTAAAACTTTTACTTTTAGTTCCGGTAGCAGTATTATTATTTTTAGGCGTTTCGTGCTTAAACGATCAAAAGAACGTGATAACCGCTGTAGAACCAGTACGTATGAATGTTCTGTACATTGGAGTCGACAATCCCATACGAATTGCGGCTTCGGGTTACGAATCGTCAGACCTCGACGTTACCATAGACAATGGTACCATTGAAGGGAAAAATGGAGAATTCATTGTTAATCCTAAAGAAAAAGGGAAAGCATTGGTTACTGTTAGTTGCAAGGGTAAAATAATTCAACAGTCTACATTTAGGGCAAAGTATGTTCCAGACCCAGTTGCATGTATTGCATTACCAGTAGATTCGAAAGGATACAATCAATTTAAATTAAAAAAAGGGGGAGGAATTAGAAAAGAGGAATTAATTGCATCAGGTGGCATTGTGGCTGCAATGGAAAACTTCGACTTTGATTTGTCATTTAAAGTAGTAGAGTTTTTAGTAACAACTGTAAAAGATGGATTTGCTAAAATTGAACCATCAAAAAGCGATCGGTTTACTCAACAACAAATTGATCTTATCCAAAAGCAAGAAATCGGATTAAAAGTATATCTTGAAGATATAAAGGCTATTGGCCCCGATGGATTCACCAGAAATTTAGGCACTTTGGCATTTACAATAGAATAAATCCAATAATTATTTGAATAAATCCGAATATTTCAGTTCTTATTCATTGCCGTTGGTTTATGCTTCGACTATGCTCAGCAAGTAAACCAATGGCAGTGAATATTAGATATTATTGGACTTAGCACATACAAAAACTATAATCGTTTTTAATGCAGATTATGAGACTATCATAATATATTAATCCTAATTTTCGTATTAATATATGGATTTAAATCCTAATATTAATACAAATATACTGACATATATACTTATTTTAATATATATATTTAGACTATATTCCATATATTTGTATTAAATTTGTGCTTTACAATAATACATAATGATTAAACGTAAAGCCATAAAACTTCTAAACGATTCGATGTTCAAAGGGAAAGTGATATACATTCCCGGTGCGCGTCAGGTTGGAAAGACAACTATGCTTCGACAGTTGGGTATTTCGCCCGACGATGTTTTGAACTACAATGGTGATGAGCCTGATACACGCGAATTGCTCAGTAACATTAACACCACAAGACTTAAAACCGAATTTGGAAACAAGAAAGTTATTGTTATTGACGAAGCCCAACGGATAACGAATATTGGCCTTACCCTCAAACTAATTGTCGATAATTTTCCTGACAAGCAAGTAATAGCCCTAGGTTCGTCGGCAATCGAAATGGCAAACACCATAAACGAGCCACTTACCGGTCGAAAAACAGAGATTAACCTTTTCCCAATCTCATTTTCCGAAATGGTTACCAATCATGGACTTCAAAACGAAAGACGATTGCTCGAACACAGGCTTATATATGGCTATTATCCTGAAGTTGTAACCTCTCCCGGAAACGAGATTAATATTCTCAAACGCTTGTCCGATGCCTATTTGTATAAAGATATCTTTACACTTGAAAATATCAAAAAACCTTTGATTGTAGAAAAACTACTTCAAGCATTGGCTTTTCAGGTAGGCAGCGAAGTCTCGGCTCACGAACTTGGACAGACAGTTGGTGCAGACAACAAAACCATTGAACGATATATTGATTTGTTGCAAAAGGCATTTATTATCTTTCAGTTGAGCTCTCTTAGCCGAAACCTCCGAAACGAGTTGAAAAAAAGTCGAAAAATCTATTTTTTTGATAATGGAATAAGAAATGCTCTGATTCGCAATTTCAACCCTATATCGTTACGACAAGATGTTGGAGCATTATGGGAAAACTTTATTATCAGTGAGCGCATAAAGGCAACCGAAGAACATGGTTTGTGGGTCAATCGTTACTTTTGGCGCAACCACAACCAGCAAGAAATTGATTATATAGAAGAGTATGCCGGTAAAACGCATGCCTACGAAATGAAATGGAACAAAAACAAATCGTACAAGTTTCCCGGTACATTTATGGAAGCATACCCCGAACATACAACATTGCTTGTTACACCCGATAATTATCTCGATTTTCTGATGATTAAATAAAATACTTCTCAATGGAACTCATTACCAGTCTTCAAAACACAAGGATAAAAAACATCGTAAAACTCGAAAAGGCTTCTGAACGTAAGGCTCGGGAGCTTTTTGTTATTGAAGGTTATAGAGAAATAAACCACGCCATTAGAGCGGGGTATTTGGTCGATTCGCTCTTCGTTTTCCCCCAACTTGCCGATAAAACCTCATACAGCAATTGGATAAATAGTACATTTGACGCTAAGTTATTTGAAATAAATAAAGATGTCTTTGAAAAAATTGCATACCGCGAGAGTTCCGATGGACTTATAGCCATTGTCAAACCGAAAAAACACGATTTGTCTGAAATCAAACTTTCGCCAAATCCACTATTGTTGGTACTTGAGTCGGTTGAGAAGCCCGGAAACCTTGGAGCCATAATGCGAACAGCCGATGCCGCAGCGCTCGATGCTGTTATTGTTTGCGATTCACGTTGCGATGTGTACAATCCCAATGCCATAAGGTCGAGTATCGGTTGCGTGTTTTCTACACAAATTGCAGTTTGCAATAACGAAGACGCTCACAAGTGGCTTACTCAAAACAATATAAGTACTTATGCAGCTTCGCTCGATGCAAAAAGTGCATATCATAAAATGAACTTTACCAAGCCCACTGCGTTTATAATGGGTACCGAAGCCGATGGATTGAGTAAATTTTGGATCGAAAAATGTAACGAAAAGGTAATTATACCCATGAGTGGCATTCACGATTCGCTCAATGTAGGCACTGCAAGTGCAATATTGGCATTCGAGGCTAAAAGACAAAGAGATTTTTTATAAAATATTAACTTAATACATTTCAAACAAAATAATATATTTACAGAAAACAATGTGCAAATTTCGAATGTGTAAATATGCAAATGAAATAAAACAGTGTAAAACTTTAAATGTTAAATAAATAAATTTATAATATGAGAACAATTTATGTACTTTTAATTGCTGCATTAACCATCCCTTTTTTAAGCAGTTGTGGTTACAACAAAATGGTAACGCTACAAGAGACCGTAGTTTCGCAATGGGCACAAGTCGAAAACGTGTATCAACGTCGCTCTGACCTCATACCAAATTTGGTCAATACCGTAAAAGGCTATGCTCAATACGAACAAGAAACACTTACCGCTGTAGTTGAAGCTCGCGCAAAAGCAACCTCGGTAAACATCGACCCAACTAAGCTTGACGAAAATTCGATTAAACAATTTCAGGCAGCACAAGGGGGATTGACCAGCGCTCTTTCTAAACTACTTGTGGTAGTCGAAAAATACCCTGACCTCAAAGCAAACCAAAACTTTTTGGACTTACAGGCTCAATTGGAAGGCACCGAAAATCGAATTACCGTTGAACGTCAGAAATTCAACGATGCTACGAAAGAATATAATGCCTATATTCGCAAATTCCCACAAGTAATGTATTCGGGCTGGTTTGGTTTCGAAAAGAAAACATACTTCGAAGCCGACAAGGGAGCCGAAAAAGCACCGGAAGTAAAATTTTAGGCTTCGACTTCGCTCAGCCACCGGGCTTCGATTTACTTCGGCTACGCTCAGCACAGGTTGCTCAGCCACCGGGCTTTGTTATCTAACAAGAATTTCAATAACAATAAAATCACAACACCGTGAAAACCTCAGATTTTTTTAGCCTCGAAGAAAAAAAGATTATTGAAGAAGCCATACGTAAGGCCGAACTCAATACTTCGGGCGAAATACGCGTACACATCGAAAGCGATTGCAAAATAGAAGCCCTCGACAGGGCAACCTATATCTTCGAAAAGCTGGGAATGCACAAAACAGAACAACGCAATGCTGTGTTGTTTTACATTGCTATAGCCGACAAGAAATTTGCCATTATTGGCGATGTGGGCATCAACATCAAAGTACCTGCCAACTTCTGGGACGATATACGCTCGGCTATGTACGAGCTTTTTATCGAAAAGAAATTTGCCGAAGGCTTGGAAAAAGGCATATTGATGACTGGCGAACAACTCAAACAGCACTTCCCTTATCAATCTAACGATGTAAACGAACTGAGCAACGATGTTTCATTCGGAAACTAATTTTTTTAAAAAAGATACTCTCAAAGACGCGAAGTCGCTAAGATAATTATTTTTAACTTTGCGTCTTCGCGTCTTTGCGTTTCAAATTCAATTATTATAAAACTGATAATAACAACAATATGAAATTAAAACTAATACTTTCTTTTTTATTATTTAGTATTCTATTATCAGCACAAGACATACCTCAACGACCAGAACCAGCCCGATTGGTCAACGACCTTGCCGGTATACTCGACCCAAGCTATGTTCAGTATCTCGAACAGAAACTCATAGTTTTCGACGATAGTACTTCAAATCAGATTGTTGTTGTTACTGTACCCAGTCTCAATGGCTACGATGTACAACAAGTAGCTTTTGCCATTGGCGAAAAATGGGGTGTTGGTCAAAAAGGAAAGAACAACGGTATCGTTATCCTTATAAAACCTAAAAAGGGTAATGAGAAAGGACAAGTCCGCATTGAAGTTGGTTATGGACTCGAAGGTGTAGTACCCGATGCTATTGCAAACCGTATCATCGACAACGAGATGATACCCTATTTTAAACAAAACGATTACAACCGAGGTGTCGAAGCTGCTGTAAATACACTTATTTCGCTTACCAAAGGCGAATATACAGCCGACCAATACTCGAAAAAGAAGAAGAAAAAGAAAGAATCGCTAATACCTTTTTTAATTATAGCTGGTTTATTCTTCATATTCTTTGTATTTGGCAACAAACGCAAAGATCGTCACAACAACATTGGAGGCGCAGCAGCAGCGAGCTTACCTTGGTGGTTATTATTGGGCATGGGCAACAATAGCGGTGGAGGTAGCTATGGCGGTTTCTCGAGCGGCGGCGGTAGCTTCGGAGGTTTTGGTGGTGGCAGTTTTGGCGGCGGCGGATCGAGCGGAAGCTGGTAAAAAATAATTTGCAAATGTCAAATTAGTAAATGTGAAAATGAAATCTGATTTGCTGAAAAATTAAGGTAAAGAATAAAATGTTGAATTTCAATTTAAAAGAAAATATATCGCGAATTTTATTTGCACATTTTCACATTCGTAATTTGCACATTTTATTTTTATTTTTCTGTTTTCAATTAAGCGCACAAGATACATCTCGTGTCACCATGCTTTTTGCGGGCGACATAATGGGACATGGGCCACAAATCAATGCAGCGTGGGATTCGGCAAATAAAACATGGGATTATACACCTGTATTTCAGTTTGTTAAACCCACAATCGAAAAAGCCGATATTGCCATCGGAAATCTTGAAGTAACACTGGCGGGGCCACCCTACTTAGGCTATCCACAATTTTCGAGTCCCGACATGCTTGCCATAGCATGTAAAGATGCTGGTTTCGATGTACTTGCTACAGCCAACAACCATTGTGTTGATCGTGGTAGACTGGGTCTCGAACGAACCATTAAGATTCTCGATTCGTTGAACATTAAGTATACCGGAACTTTCTACAACAAAGCCCATAGAGATACGACTTATCCTTTAGTTTTGAAGAAAAACGAAATGTCAATTTCTCTGCTCAATTATACTTATGGAACTAATGGAATACCTGTTCCCGAAGGAAATATTGTAAACCTAATTGACAAAATACAAATATCGCAAGACATTCAGAAAGCCGATTCGCAAAATACCGACATTACCATACCTTATATACACTGGGGCATTGAGTATGAGCGACAAGCCAACGCTACGCAGAAAGACCTGGCGAAATTTCTGATCCACGAGGGTTGTGGAGCAGTTATTGGCTCACATCCACATGTTGTGCAGCCTATAGAATTAATTAGAAAAGAAAGTAGCGATACCCTAAATATATTACCTGTAGTTTACTCGTTAGGAAACTTTGTATCGAACCAACGCGACCGATACAAAGATGGAGGTATTATGGTTCAGTTTACCATCAACAAAACCGCGACAAAAACATTTATCACCAACTTCAAATACATTCCCTACTGGGTATACAAAGGAGTACTCAATGGAAAGTACCAATATTACATTATTCCAACCGAACAGTATTTAGAAGCACCCGACAAATTTAATATTCCTCAAGAAAGTCGCGACAAATTGCTTGAATTTGTCAATGATATTAGGTCTATGTTTCAATAATTTAAAAAAGTTGAGGTTGTGTTTTAATAAAAAACATAATGACAACTATATCCTTTAATTCATATTAGATATAACATTTAGCTCATTTATAATATCATTATTTTTATTGTCATTGATATATTTAGTAGAAAATTTCAAAAAACCATCGACCCATACATTTTTCACAATACCATAATCGTTTTTAATATTGAAACTTACAAGGTCAGCTACTTTTCCAATTTCAATGCTTCCAATTTGTGGCATATTTAGGTAGTCTGCTGCATTTTTGGTCATAAGGTTTGTTGCATAACTGTAATTTACTCCAGAATTAAACATTTTAACAAGGCTTCCCAACATAGTTGGGAAATGGTAATCGCTGCAAAAAATATCAACAAGATTTTCGTTCATCGCATCTATACAAGAAAGATTTCCACAATGAGACCCTCCACGATAGTAATTTGGCGCACCCATACACACAAACATATTTAATTCTTTGGCTTTACGAGCAGCCTCAATCGTTGTAGGCATTTCGGATAGTGTAGCTCCAAATAATTTGGCTTCTATTACATGTTCAATCGTAGTATCGTCGTGGCTTCCAATTATCATACTTTGAGAAAACGCTTTTTGAATATCGCCTCTATGGTTAATTTTACTCTTTTCTTCTATAAAATCGAGCAGAAGTTTATGAGCTTCTTCGCGGCTAATACCAAGACTTTTAGCGCGCATTTCAATTTGTCGTTCGAGCGGGAACTGACGTTGACCGGGAATATTTTCGTTGAAAACAACCAATTTTAGATTTCGAAGATTTTTCATTTCTTCGAGATATTCGAGTACGGCAGCAGTATTGGGGTCGAGCCGAGCATGAATATAATGACGGACAAGCAAATTGTCGGTGGTGTTTTCAATGGCTTTTACCAGATTGATGGCATCGGCAAATGTACGCGATTTCATATTGTCTTGTGAAAAACTTACAGCACTAAATAAGGTCGTAATACCACATGAAGCAGCACGTGCATCCATAAAGTGCATAGCAAAAGGTATTGGAAAATCGGCACTTGGGCGAGGGTGAATCTCTTTTTCGAGATAATCGGAATGAATATCGATAATGCCAGGTATAAGCCATTGACCTTCAAGGTTTATACCTTCATTGTAAGTTTTGAATTTTATTATATCAGAAATAATTCCATTTTCGACGATTACACTACCTTCGAAACTTTCTGTTGGAGTTACAATATTGGCATTTGTTAAAATAAACATATTCATATTGAAAATAATTAATTGTTTTAGCCAAAATTGAGGTAGTAATATTAGTATTTGATTAGAAAATAATGAGAATTAAATAAATATTAAACAATAAAAAACTTATCGGACATAAAAATTTCTGATTTTATTTGCACCATTTACTATTTTGACCTTTCTTAAAGCAACAGGATCAATACCAAGCGAAATGAAACGTCGAAAACTTTTTCGCCTAACATGTTTAATTTGTGTGCTATATGCCATGCTCAAAAAAAACGTAAGACCTGAAATAATAAGAAAAGTTTTTGAAGGACCAATTAAATCGGTTAGTTTGCCCACCATAAGACTGCCTATGGTAGTACATGCCATAAAAAACATAAAATACAGGCCATATACTCTTCCCAACATTTTTTCGTTGGTAAGGGTCTGAAGTATTGAACTGGCAGCTGCAAATAACAGAACCTGTCCAAACCCAATAAAAATCATGATTATTGAGGCAAAAACAAAATTTGACACAAATGACAGCATCATGTAACCCAAGCTATAGATTAAACCGGCTATAAAAATTAAAAAATCAAAACCCAAAGCGTTTTTTTTTGCTGCCAAATATAGAGCTGCCGCCAATGCTCCAATACCCGAAAACATTGTAATATATCCATAAGTATCTGCCCCTCCTTTGAGAATCAATTTGGAATATACTGGCAAAACAATATAAAGTGAAAAAGCTAATAATCCAATTAAACTCACAAAAACAATGACAGATCGAATTGGGGAGTAATTAAACGAATAATTAAAACCTTCACGAATTTCATAAAAAACATTAGTTTTTTTTGTGTTTAATTCTTGGGGTTTAAGTTTTATATAGTATAACAACCAAATAAACGAAATAAACGAAATACTGTTTAAAATAAAACAAATGCCTTCGCCCGCCCAGGGTATAAGAATAGCCGCCAACGATGGTCCAATAATTTTAGCAATATTGAAAATACATGAGTTGAAAGAAATTGCATTTACCAGATGTTCGGGTTTATCAATAAGGTCGTTTACAAAAGTGTTACGAATCGGATTGTCAATACCTCGAGCAAAGCCAACAATTATTTGAGTGGCAAACACAAACCATAAACTTGCAACATTAAACAAGACCGAAAGCCCTAATATAAAAGAAACAAAGGCCGCTATTATATTTGTTAGTATTAGAAGTTTATGACGCGAAAATCGATCGGCCAAGATTCCCGAAAAAGGCGATGTGAAAAAAATTGTAATTTGCCCGATAAAAACCAATATGCCGATATACATAGCAGAGTCTGTAAGCCGATATACCAACCATGACAATGCAATATTTTCGATCAGAAAGCCAATATTTGAAATAAACTGACCAATGGTAAACAGCTTGTAATTAGACGAATTAAGCGATGGAAATAAGTTTTTATAAGGCATACAATACAATATTTAAGATATCAACTTCCTGATCGCTTATTAAAATGATTATTTCAAATGAGAATTGTAAATTATTTTTCCTCTAAAATAATCTGATATTTTCTCGATTGAACTCACTAAAATAATTGTAAAGAAAATTAAAGCCAGCGCTTCTTTGTATCGTAAAACCTTCATGGCCATATAAAGTTCAAAACCAATACCTCCACCTCCAAAAATACCTAAACCGATAGCCATTCTAATATTTACATCGAGAGCATAAAACCAACTGGCAATAATAGAGGGCATAGCTTGTGGCATAATGCCAAACCTAATGGCTTGTAACTTATTAGCACCAGTAGAATAAATGGCATCGACCGGTGCTCGATCGACATGTTCGATGGCATCGGAAAAAAGTTTGCCAAAAGTGCCGACTGTGCCGACTATAAGAGCGCACGTACCGGCAAAGGAGCCTATACCAAGTGCAATAATAAAAATAAGAATAATAATAAGCGAAGGAGTAACCCTCTCGAAAGCAAGTAAAAATCGGGTTATCGAACGTATACTTTTTGTAGGAGCAGTATTGTCGGAAGCAAACATAGCAAAAAACAATGCCAACGAACCTCCAATGAGTGTTCCCAAAAATGCCATAGACAAGGTTTCGAATATACTCTTAAAAATGGTAGTATTTTCCCAAAGTATTTTAAAATCGGGCGGGAGCATGTCGTCGAAAATAAGGCTGGTCATATAATGAAAATCGGTAAAAATAATAAACGGATTTATTTCTAACACGATAAATAAGGCACTTACAAGTACAAGAACTCCAGTAATAACTTTCATTTGACGGTTAAATTTTTGCGAAGGAATCAAAGCCTTCACCTCAGAGCGTTTCATAATTTCGTTTTCGTCGAGTACCTTTTTGCGCAGGTAAATCGAAAGACGTTCGGTAAGAAACACAAGCGACAATATACATATTAGAGCTACTGTGGCTCTTTGGTATTCCAATAGTCCTATAGCGTGGTAGAGTTCAAATCCAATACCTCCGGCTCCAACAGCACCAAGTATTACCGATAAACGAATGTTAATTTCGAAACGAAAAATGGTATTTGCAATTAATGCAGGAAATATCTGCGGGATTACCCCAAAACGTATCACCTGAAAGCGGCTTGCACCAGTCGATGCAATAGATTCGAGCACTTTCGAGTCGATTTCTTCAATGGCATCGGCAAACAATTTGCCCAACATACCGATGCAACCCAATGCTAAAGCCATTATGCCCGGAAAAGGTCCTAACCCCAGACCTGCAACCAATATCAATATCACAATGGTCTCTGGCAATGCACGTTCTATAGCTATAAGAAATCGGCTTGTATTGCGAATCCATATAGGAGCAATGTTTGCAGCAGCTGCCAGACCAAATAAAATTGACAATACAGCCCCAATAACTGTTCCTAAAAAAGCCATTACGATTGTTTGCAATGCTGGCATCATCATATCGCCAAATGCACTCCAATCGGGAGGAAACATAAACGACACAACTTCCATTCCCTTTGGAAAACCCGCAATCAAATCGGGTATATTGAAACCCACCAACAATGCAGAACCATATATCGACAATGTAAGCACAAATATTATCAATATTGGCATACGATACCTCTTTAGTGAAAGAGGATTTCTATCTTCTACTTTTTTCATAAAAAACTGGTTGATATATGTTGATGGTTAAGATGTTTTCAAATCGAACAAGGACTCTTCTGGAGAAGGAACTATATGATGAGATATAATGCTGTTAAACTCATCTTCGTATATTTGGAATAGCAATTGCTGGCTCATTTTTGGATCGCCATCGTAAAATACCTTTCCATCTTTAATAGCAATTACACGAGTGCAATATTCCATTATTATTTCGGGTTGATGAAAAACACCAATAACAGGCATTGTTTCGGAAAGTGGTTTGAGCAGTTTCATAATACTTTTGGCATTTGAAGGGTCGAGGTTTGCAATGGGTTCGTCGGCCAAGATCATGATAGGGTCTTGAAACATAGCTCTAGCGATAGCTACACGTTGCATTTCGCCTCCACTCATAGTTTCAACCTTTCGATGTGCCATGCTTTCCATTTTAACTTTCTTGAGAGTTTCCAAGGCAAGTTCAGCTTCGTGGTCGGTAAAGCCATAAAATAAACTTCTGAAAACATTGATTTGACCCAATTTTCCAATCATCACATTTTCTAGGGCAGTCAATCGTTTTACAAGATTAAAACCTTGAAAAATAACGCCAATATGCTCTCTAACATGTTTCAATTCTTTTCTGCCAATTTTTGCAAGGTCTACCTGATGCTTATCGGGCAAGGTAATATTTACACTACCGGTAGTGGGCTTTAGCAGACCATTCAAGCACTTCATAGTAAGAGTTTTGCCTGCGCCACTAGGTCCTAAAATACCTATAAATTCACCCTTAGCTGCCGAGAAACTTATTCCCTTTAAAAGTTGTTTACCGTTTGGCAATTGCTTGGTTATATCCTTAACTTGTATCATTTCAAACTAATTTTCGACAAATGTACACGGTCAATATTAGGTATGTTTAAGCTGAATGTTAGTATTGTATTAATTTATTAAATTAACAATATACCAAGCTTAATTAAAAACTAACAAATGGGTAATATCTTATAAATTTTTACAATGTAGGTTTGCTGCTTATTATGAAAGTTTACTGCCGATGAAATCTTCTTCATTTTCAATATTATTGAAAATTCTCGGACGAAATAAGTGGTCTTATTTGGTTTCGAGCATATTATTTATTGGTGTTATTTTTTTAAGAACCATAGAACCCAAGGTATTTCAGTGGCTTACCGATGAGTTGGTAACTTTGTCCAAAACCCACAAAGCAGTTGTCAACCATGTTGTTAGTTTTCCAATACTAGAGAGCATTACCCGGAACTTTAGTCCCATAATATCTACATTGCTCTATTTTTCAATATTGTATGTTATGGTCACTTTTGCCCGAAGTATTGTTGTATTTGGTGCCAATACTATTAATGCTACTTCAACCGAAAGCGCTCTGAGTCGCTTGCGCAACAAGCTATTTAGTCATTTGCAAGGAATATCGATACACCATTATATTCACCATTCGAAGGGCGAAATTATTCAACGATCTACCAACGATTTGGAGGTTGTTAAAGGTTTTATTCAGGGCAATATCGTGGAAGTGATCCGCATTTTCTTCATGGTGGTTTTTTCAATTATCATCATGTGCAAAATCAATATACTGATAACGGTAATCTCTATTTGTTTGATGCCAATCGTGGTGGTGCTTTCATTTCGATTTTACAAACGTGAGAAACACATTTGGGAACAGCACGAGGCGGAGTCGGATTTGCTCAACACCATTATACAGGAGAATATACAAGGTATACGAACCATAAAAGCTTATGCTAACGAACCTTTGGCTATCGACACATTTGAAAAACAAAACCAACGAAGATTAGATGCAGGCATAAAGCACATCGAGTTGCATAGTTTTTATTGGCCGGCAATGAACTTCGTAGTTTTTTTGCAAATAGTTGTTTCCAACCTTTGTGCCATTTATCTGGCTTCGATAGGAGTTTTAACCATTGGTGAGCTTCTGGGTATTGGAATATTTGTAAATATGATGTTGTGGCCCTTGCGTCAGGTAAGTTCTGTACTTTCGAACTTTTCAATGGCAATGGTAGCCCTTCAACGCATCGACGAGTTGCTAACATTGCCTTCCGAAGAAGATATCGAGTACATATCGGATGAACCAATAAAAGGCAATATTGAATTTGTCAATGTTTCGTTTCAGTACCCCGGGCAAAAAACCTATGCATTGCGCAACGTAAGCTTTAAAATTGAGGCTGGAGAAAAAGTTGCTATTATTGGTCCAACAGGCTCGGGCAAATCGACCATTGGAAAACTTCTCATGAGGCTCTACGAACCAACAGAAGGAACAATCCTGTTAGATGGACTCGATATTCGCACCTATTCGAAACTTTTCCTACGCCAACACTTGGGTATAGCGCTTCAAAGCTCGATATTGTTCTCGGCATCGATTAGAGAAAATTTGTGTTCTGTGAGTCCTAAAGCCACAAGCAATGTGATAGAAAAGACTATGGAAATGGCCTGTATTTCGGATCTTTTGACGCGATACGACGAGGGTTTCAATAAAATGATTGGTGAAAGGGGTATAAACCTTTCGGGAGGGCAGAAACAACGCATGGCACTGGCTCGTTTGCTGCTCAAAAAACCCGATTTGTATATACTCGACGATGTAACATCGTATATCGACGAATTGAACGAACAATCGATATTGCGATCGCTCAAAGAGGTTATAAACAATTGTACTTGCATTGTTATATCGCACAAACTATCGTCGATAGTATTTGCCGATAAGATTGTAGCACTAAACCATGGGCGGGTAGAGCAAATTGGCAATCGCGAAACATTAGTCAATATCGAAGGCTATTTCAAAGTAATATACAATCTTCAGACCGAGGGCAAAGCAGAAAAAATAGAAACCACTCTTGCAAATTATCAATGGAATTAAAAACAAACCACCGAAACGAAAAGGTATACAGCGAATCGAAGTCTATTTGGCCCTTTATCACGAGGCTTTTTGGCTATTTCTTAAAATATCGCCGTTGGTTGTGGATATTGCTGGTAATGATAGTCTTAAACGGAGCAACCGAAGCATTGCTGCCATTGGTTTGGAAATACCTCATCGATGCCACCATTACGCCCATAAAAGCTCAGGGAATTATCGAATCGATTCATTTTAATATTCCATTGGAAGTTTTTGTGAAATTTATATCGGTATACTTGGTTTTACTTATTACCAATGCACTTTCCGAAAGGTTTATGCAATTAGAAACTGGGCGTTTGAGGCATTTCGTAATTCGTGATTTGCGAAGCCAGATGTTTAGCAAGATGCAGAGCTTATCGTACCAATACTACGACAAATCGTCGGCAGGTTGGATGGTTGCACGCTTAACTTACGATACTGAAAGGCTGTCGGAAGTAATGTCGTGGGTGCTTATCAATTTTGTTGGAGCAATTGTAATGATTACTGCCTGTTTGATCTCCATGTTTATACTCAATGTACCATTGACACTTATCGTATTGTTATCGATTCCGGTTGTGCTGTTCGTGTCGGTTAAACTCAAGGTTGTGGTGTTGAAGTATGCACGCGATTCGCGCCGAATCAATAGCGAGTTGACTGGTTACTTTACCGAAAACCTTAATGCCATAGAGGTTGTAAAATCTAATGCCATAGAAGATTACCGGAACAATGGTTTTTTCGACATCAATAGCCGTTTAAAAACGGCCTCTCTCAAAACATCAATTTATTCATCGTTTTTCAACCCCATACTTGTATTACTGGGCTCGTTGGTTGCCGGTATTGTAATGTATGTTGGCGGCAAAATGGCATTTATAGGTGTCGGCATTATTACCATAGGTACGTTTGGCGCATTTTTTGCTTATGTTCGAAGCATATTTATGCCTATTTTCGATATATCCAGAGCTTATTCGTCGGTTATAAGCTCTATGTCTGCCGGAGAACGTATCTTTTCGCTTATCGACGAACCGGTCACTATCAAGGACAATTCCGATGCTATTACCGATTTTAGCCTTTCGGGCGACATTCAATTCAAAAATGTAAACTTTGGTTATTTGCCGGGTCAAAAAGTGTTAATTGATTTCAACCTGCACATCAAAGCCGGAGAATCGGTGGCATTGGTAGGACCATCGGGCGAAGGCAAAACAACCATCGTGAATCTTATTTGCAGATTCTACGAGCCAGTATCGGGCGAGATTGCGGCTAACAGCTTAGATATTAAAACACTTTCTATAAGTGCTTACCTTCAGCAAATTGGCATTATTCCGCAGGTGCCACATGTTTTTACCGGAACTGTTAAAAGCAATATTTGCTTTGCTCGCCCCGATGCCAGCGATCAGGAGGCTATAGAAACTTTGAGGCTTATTGGAGCCGAAGATCTTGTAAATCGCTTGCACGACGAGGTTGGTAACGAAGGCGAGAGCTTATCGAATGGCGAAAAACAAATGATTTCGTTTGCACGTGCTATAATAAAACATCCCCGAATAATGATTATGGACGAGGCTACCTCGTCGATGGACGCTATTACAGAACTTCGCATAAAGCAGTGCATCAAAAAAATTATACAAGGTCGTACAGCAATTATTATTGCGCACAGGCTTTCAACCATTAGAGAGTGCGACCGTATTTTGTTTATTAAAAATGGAAATATTGCCGAACAAGGAAACCACGAAGAACTGATGCTACTGAAAGGTAATTATTACAGCTATTATAAAAGCTACAGCCTAAATAGCATTTCGGTAACACAAGAGATATAAGAAACATTTTATTTACAACACACATAATTAATACATAAATAAAATTTTGCTTTTAAAACGCTAATAAAACAAATATATATTGCAAGTCGACAAAACAGTAATTTGAATATTATGAACTATATAGACACATTAAAACCTACGGAACGGTTTACAGATATAGCCGAAACGTTTTATCAATATCGGCCCCACTACCCAGTTCAAGTAATTGATATACTTGACAAATTCTACGGTTTTAAAAACATGAATTCAATTGCAGACATTGGTTCGGGTACCGGAATTTTTACCAAACAATTTATGGAACTTGGAAAAATTGTGTTCGGTGTTGAACCCAATGACAAAATGCGAAAAAAAAGTGAAAACGATTTTTCTGCTTTTAGTAATTTTAAAGCAATCAATGGCACAGCCGAAAATACACAATTAGCAAACAATAGCATTGATTTAATTACAGCTGCTCAATCGTTTCATTGGTTCGATACAAAAAGTGCAATAAGCGAATTTTACAGAATACTTATTCCAGAAGGTATTATTCTACTTATTTGGAACGAACGAAAAAACAGTGAAACCATTCTAATGAGCAAATATGAAAAGGTTTTGCGAAAATACTGTGTAGATTATAAAGAAACCAATCACAATCTATTTACTTTCCCGATAATTAAAGGTCTTTTTAAAGATAAAAATATTGACTTATACATGCTCAACAATCATCAATATATGGATTTGGAATCATTCATTGGACGGGTTAGATCTTGTTCCTATTGCCCTAAGCCTCAGGACAGAAATTTTGCACCTTTAATGGGCAGTTTAAAAGATATTTTTGATATTCACCATTCCGATAACAAAATCAGATTCGATTATAATACAGTAATGTACATCATTTCAGAATAAAAAAAGATATGGAAGAAATAAAAATTCGTACGGCCGAGATAAAAGACGTAGAACAATTACAAATTTTAAACGAACAATTAGGCTACACTGTTTCAGTCGAGTATTTGAGCAACTCACTTGTTGAACTACTTCAAAATAAGGACTATGAAATATTGGTGGCCGAACAGACAGTTACCGGCTTATTGGCAGGTTACCTTTTTGCATATATCAAACGATCGATAATGGAAGAATGCACCTATGAAGCCTTGGGTTTGATTGTCCGCGAGGAATACAGAGGGTTTAATATTGGAGTAAAGCTTTTGAGCGAGCTCGAAAGAATAGCTTTGTCGAAGAATATACATTACATTTATTTACGTTCAAATGTAAAACGCGACAAAGCGCACAAATTCTACCTACGCGAGGGATACTCGATCGTAAAATCTCAACACGCTTTCTTAAAGAAAATAGACATTTAATGTACGATGATGCAAACTGTAGTCGACTATTATAACCAATACGACGAAGATACCCGACTTAGTATTAGGCACCAAACAGAGTTTTGGGTAACTACTTATTTTCTTGACAGTATTATAAAATGTAAGGATTCTATTCTTGATGTAGCCGCCGGTACTGGCATATATTCGTTTTATTATGCTCAGCGAGGTTGTCGGGTTGAGGCTTTGGATATTGTGCCCAAGCATATCGATATACTAAAAGCAAAAAGCTCTCGTGGTTTAAACATCGAAGCGATGGTAGGCGATGCTCGTGATTTAAAAAAATATAGCCCCGAAAGTTTCAATATAGTATTAAACATGGGTGCTATTTATCATATCGAAGAAAAAGAAATACCCGGCTGTATAAATGAATGTTTGCGTGTTCTGAAACCCGGGGGCTACCTGGCTTTGACTTATTTAAATAAGTACAAGGGATTCGAAACCGAGCTTAAGAAGTATGGAAACCTTTTCAAATTCTATTCTCCATTTGAAATTGAGCAATATTTCAGAAGTCAAAAAGAAAGCATAGTTTTGCATTCGCCTACCGATGCCGATTTTTTTGCTGATTTTGAAAAGCATTTTCTTCAGGCCAAAAATGTTAAAAACTCGTCATTTCAGATAAATGAATTGAGGATAGAAGATTATCATTTCTGGCTTGAAGAAAACTTAGTATTGCCTGATATTCAATTGATCAATGAAAAATTTATACATGCTTTACTAGTAGTGAAAAAAATATAAGCTTAGAACCAAACTGCAGTTTGTAAAACATGTTCATTTTAACATACCTTTAACAGCATCGATATTTCCATCGTTTTTAGCAGGAATAATTTTCAGTATTTTAGCCATTAGTTCGTAGAGGTTTACATTTTCAAATGCAGGTTGCAGGTAATCTGTTTTGAATGCAGGACCAATTGCATAAAAAATTCCATGCATATTGGTATTCAGATTGTCGTAGCCATGATTGCCTCTAACAGTAAGCTTATAGTCGGGCCATGTCATTGAGTATGCACTGTCGGCAAGTAAAACAATGTCGCCAATACGAGCATTTGATCCATAATGAAACCTTTCGGGTAAATCTTTTTTTCGCCATACTTTTAAATGTGGAGCAAGAGCAAGTCCATTCAAAATGCTATCTGAGTATCCTTGTTTTGGGTTAATGGTAATCAGATAGTTGTGGCCATTTATCTTATCGCACCAATCTTTACGAATATATTTGTCGAGTTCAACAGTCCTTGTTTCGCTAACAGCTTCCATGCCATGGTCAGAAACAAACATTATATTTACTTGTTGTCCAATTGGCAACGTTTGTATTTTTGATAAAAGTTGTCCAACCATGCTATCCAAATACATTACCATGTTTCGGACTTCGGAGCCAAAAGGACCAACACTATGAGTCAAGTGATCGGGATCGTCGAAATAAAACATCACAAGATGAGGTCTCGATGCTTCGGGCAGGCTAAGCCAATGAATCACAGTGTCGATGCGTTGTTGGTAGGTGTCTTTCGTGTTGAATTTTTTCCAGTAGTTTGGGCGCATCCCTTTAATTTCAGCTTCGCTTCCGGGCCAAAAGTAGTTGGCTGTTGTATAACCCTGCATACGTGCGCTAACCCATATTGGTTCGCCTCCATAAAACCTACCATCGCTGGCTTTACTATTGTCGCTCATTTTATAAACGCCTAATTCGCTATCGTAGAAGTTGTTATTTATTATACCATGATGGTCGGGGTACAGGCCGGTAGCCATGGTGTAATGATTTGGGAATGTAACAGTTGGAAACGATGGTATTGCCGATTTGGCACTAACTCCTTTTTTTATAATCGAATGCAAATTGGGAGTAGGAAACGAATCGACATAATCCCAGCGAAAGCCATCCATCGATAGCACTACCAAATATGGCTGAGTGTTTGTTTTTTGTGCAAAACAACTTAAACAACAGATTAATAATACCGATAAAATGACTTTTTTCATAATCTATATATTTTTATAAACTTTTGTGCAAGATATATTTACCCATATTGATTAAAACATTATTATTTAATTGTTTTCGACATAATAAACAAGTCTGTACGTTCATTCCAACCATTGTGCGACCAAAAGGACTGAGCACTCGTGTTGTTTTTAAACACAAATAAATGGCATTTGCCTATACCGGCTTCTTTCAGGCCTTTGATACTCATGTCGACCAATGTTTTTGCAATTCCGAGATAACGGTAGTCGCTATCGACTGCTACATGATAGACATAGCCTCGTCGACCATCGTGACCGCAAAGAATGGTGCCGACTATCTCTTCGTCGGCTTTGGCAACAAAGCATAAGTCCTCATTTTTGACAAGAAAAACTGCCAATTCTTCTTCATCGTCGCCCATACCGACACCAACCCCTTCGGTATGCAGCCACAGGTTGATGACTTCGTTGTAGTGATGTGACAAAAGCTTTTCATACTTGATTTCCATAGGAATCGAATTTACAATTTCTTTAAAACAAATACTATTCGGTCGGTTTCGCCCTTTTTGGTATTGATATCGTAGCCGCCTAGAAGGTTTTCGACCGAAAATTTAACTTTTTGGCTGTATTGCACAATCTCGTTCAAGTTCCAGCATTTCATTACAAAAAAACTATCGGAATCGAAAGTGCCTTTTTTGGTTTCGAGCCTATGTGATTCGCTAATCTCGAGGGTTTGGGAGGTGGGGTTCAGGTGGGTTACACTGGTGAAGGTCAATGTGCCTTTATTGGTTTTTACTTTCTTTTTGTACAAAGGTTTTTCGGTTTTTCGTTGTTGGGTAGCTTCCCAATCGCGAACATCGGCAACAAGCAAACCGTTTGGCCTTAATGCTTTGTGAAAAATACTAAAAAGCTTTTCGCGTTGTTCATCCAGCGTAAAATCGTTAAGCACTCCGCGACAAACAATAAGATCGTAGGTATTTGAGGTCTCCAACTCAAGTATATTGACTGTTACGAAAGTAAGATTCTGCTCGTTGGTATTTTTTCTCTTTGCTTCTTCTAAAAGTGGCTCTGAAAGGTCGATGGCTGTAACCTGGTGTCCATCGCCCGCTAATGCAATTGCCAGAGAGCCTGTGCCACAACCGGCATCAAGCACCTGAAGAGGTTGCGGCAATAGGTGTAAAGAAACAATAGTTTTAATAAAAGACAACTGTTTGTAGGTGTTCGAATCGACCAGCAAATCGTATGCCCAGGCATATTCGTGGTAAAACGGACGTTTCTTATCCATTGCTACATTATTTTGAGCCTAAGAAATTAAAATTCTTGCAATTGCGGGCCAATTCTCTAATACCATTGTACATGCTGTCGTGCGAAGGAATATAAATGAGTTTTTCGCGTATTTCATCGGGGTACATAATATACAATGTGTTTTTATAATCGCTCCAGAGTTTAGGCTCTTTCACCGGCAGGTCGAGATAGGCTTGTTTGATTTTTTCTTTCAAAGTTGCGGGCAGATCCCCTCTGACAGAAATTGGGGGAGTTATATATGGCTCAGATTCCCAAAGAATGCGATAATCGTCTTTTTGAATGCGTTTTTTTATTATTAGCCTGTTGACAGCTAAAGAATACGTACATGTAATATCAACTTTTTGCGACATAGCTGTTAAAATAGCAGTCGAATGGTCGTTTGTAAACGACACAGTTTTAAACGATTTTTCGGGATCGAGACCAATTGAATTGAAATAGTTGCGAGGGTACAAGTGGCCCGAAGTAGATGCCGGGTCGGCAAATGCAAGTGAAAGTTCTTTGGAGCGCTTTTTCACATCGTCGATATTCATTATTGTCGATTTTGAGCTTGTAAGAATAATACTGCTTGTAGCTCTTTGTCCATCGGCAGTACCAGCCATAACAAAAGCTTCGGCCCCTGCTCTTTCGGCTGCCAATAGGTACGACAATTCACCCAGGTGAGCAATATCGACCTTTTTGGAGCGCATGGCTTCAATAACCGATGCATAGTCGCTCGTTACATAAATATCGACTTTTTTTACTCCAAATTCTTTTTCGAAATAGGGAGTTAGTTTTTTAAAACAACTGACTCGCTCGGCCGGATCGTCGCCCCCAACAACTCCAACAACAATTTTATCGATAACAAGGTTTTGGGGTTTGGAGTTGCACCCAATAAAAAATATAAAAAAACATAATAAAAGCAATAGTTGAGAAAAAGTTTTCATTTATCGAATATTAAGCGATTTAACTGAACGAGCAATTACTCTTAGCGAATTGAAAGCTGAATCGTGTGCTGCCATAAAAATAAGCGAATCACGCATTTTGTCGCCTTTGTATGTATATCTGATGTATTGTTTGAACGTAGCGGTATCTTTAATATGCATTTCTAATAATGCAGTTCTTATTTTTTCTTTAAGCTCTGTAGGCAATGTGTTTTTCACACAAAAAGGGTCGGTAAGTATAGGATCCGATTGCCAAAGTACGACATAATCACTACTATCGGCTTGTTTATTGGCTAACAATCGAAGGTACGATTCTGAACTCACACCAGCCAAGTCGAACTTAGCATTTCGCAACGAAAGCAACGATGCAACATGACTTCCCGAAAAACGCACTCCGGCAAAATCTTTATCGGGGTCTAATCCCAAACTGCTTATGTATGTTCTTGGAATTAAATGCCCAGATGTTGATGCCGGATCGGAATAAGCCAATTGAAGCGATTTTGCATTTTTTTTAATATCGTCGGTACTTTTCAAACCTGACTTTGGATGGGTAAGTAACATGCTTCGGTAAGTATACAATCCTGTACTTTGTAAACCAATAGTAGCTATTGCCTCTGCTCCAGCATTTTGCGAAGCTAGCAAATAAGAAAATGGCCCCAAAATGCATATATGACATTTATTGGAACGCATGGCTTCAATTACTGCTGTATAATCAGTAGCTTTTATAAATTTAATTTCAATTCCAAGCTCTTTTTCAAGATATTTACTAATATTTTTATTATATTGAGTAGTTTGAACCATGTCGTCGCTTGGAATGACAGCAAAAGTAAGTTCTTTGATTTTTGTATCGGAATTACCAACACAGGTTGTTAGTAATATAGCAAACATAATAATAATTAAACTTCTCATAATGAATTTATTTTTAGCAATATTTTTCAAGAAAAAGATTCATGTCGAACAGATCGTTGTATCGGGCTTCGAGCGTTGCACGATCCCAGTTCCACCATTCCGATTTCAATAATTTGTTGATGATATCGTCCGAAAAGCGTTTTTTGATGACTTTTGCACCCACACCTACGGCAATACCGTAGTCGGGAACATCTTTGGTAACCACTGCTGCCGAACCAATTATGGCACCAGTTCCAATTTTTACACCCGGCAAAACAATTGACCCATGACCCATCCACACATCGTGACCGATACTACAAGCATGGTCTTTGCGCCATTGGAAGAATTCAGCATCGTCGACCGCGTCTAAGCCGTAGTGCTTTCGGCGATAGGTCATGTGGTGCTGCGTAACCCTCCATTGTGGGTGGTTTCCGGGGTTTATTACGGTCTGGTTGGCTATACTGCAAAACTTCCCGATGGTCGAATATATAACCTGCCCGTTGCCAGCTATGTAGCTATAATCGTCGATAGACGAATCGAGCATCATTGTGTTGGCGTAGAGGTCGACATATTCGCCAACATGGCTATTGACTATGCGGCAGCTTGGGTCGATGGTACGGTTGTACTGGTCGCGTTCAACTTTTTGATGGGTCGAAACTTCAGGAAATTGCTTAACGTATTGTAACATAAAATTTTAATTTTTCAATTCGACTATGGGCAATATTATGTAAGAAGGAGTTTCGGAACTATGATGTATGGAGTTTTGAGCCTTTTTGCTCATCAGGTTGAAACCCAATGGTTCGCCGGTATTGGGGTTTACATCGTAGTTCGGGAAATTGGAACTCGAAATATCGACACGTATACGGTGTCCTTTTTTGAATACATTGGCAGTTGAAAAAGGTTCTATAGTAAACTCGTAGGTTTTGCCGGGTTCCATGAGCTCTGCTTTCTCCGGTGAATTACGGTAACGAGCCCTGATAATGCCATCGGTAAGGTTCATTTCGAACCCGCTTGGAAAGTCGGCAGATGGCGGGTACACATCAATCAGTTTACCAGTAAAATCTGTATCGTAGCAGTCGGACGACGCATGAAGTTTGATAACTATGGGTCCAACAATTTGTACGTCGTTTTCTAAAGGTTCTGTTTGGTATACCATCACATCTTTACGTGCTTTTAAAGGCAGATAGGGTGGTTTAGAGCCATAATGGCCTTTTTTCGGGTCGCCGTTGTATGGTTTTTCGCGTTGGTCGTATGCACCACCAATCCACAATGGCTCGGTCGATGCCATAGCCCCCCCGATAGTTAGTACAGGGTTTTCGGGGTCGAAAATATACGTTACCGGCTTTTCGTCTTTTGTAGGTTGGACCATACTTAGCAAGCCTCCCTGGTGCATATAATAGTTGGTAAAGCGAGTTTCGGGCAATGGCCATTTGGAAGAAGTAAGCCAATATCCTCCGTGAAACAATCGACCTGCAGCATCTTTATGCCCATTGCCGGTTCCCATCACGAATACTTTTACAGCAGGGTCGCTTTCTACGCCATTTTTTATGCCTTTCAGGAAATGGTCGTACCAACGCAAGTGCCATTGCAGGTTGTATTCGGGAATAGTCGATTCTGTGCCAAAATCGACATCGCCCGAGTACGATTTGTCGAAAGTGCCGTGCATCCATGGTCCAAGCATTAAGCGAACAGGCGATTTTTTAATGGCACTCAGTCCCATATAATTATCGGCTGCAGTCTGGCAATAATTGTCGTACCAACCCGATACGTGAATCATCGGTATATCGGATGTTTGCGTGTAGTATTCCATCCAGTTCATGCCCATTTGTTTCCAATATGCATCGTAGTCGGTATGCGACATTTGTTCAAAAATATAATCCTCCATCTCGGGCGAAACCGATAGGGGGTTTAAACCTTTTTTGAGAGGCAATGCTTGGAACCAATCACCCACAGATTCTCTTTGCATCATTTTCACAACCACCGAGTCGTCCGATTCTTTTCTGAGATTCGAAAAAGCCCAGGTAAGTTGTTTCTGGCAAAAAGCTCCATGGTCGCGTACGGCATGTTTCCAGCTATTCGAAGTACCCCCGACTGTAAGTATAATAGTTGAAAGGTGTGGCGGATTGAGCTTAGCTGCCGATGCTTGCACGTGAGCAAGGTACGAACCTCCACGCATACCCACTTTTCCGTTGCTCCAGGTTTGTTTGGCAATCCATTCAACAGCATCGTAGCCATCTTCGGGCTCGTTTACATATTTGGTAAACTTTCCTTGCGATTTGTATCGTCCGCGGCAATCCTGAAAAACAACCGCATAGCCATTACTGCAAAAGAGATTTACAGCTGTGAAGTCGCTTTGATTTTTGTTATAGGGTGTACGGTGGAAAATTACAGGAAATTTCCCGTTGATGGCTTTACCATCTTTGGCAGGTAAATATATGTCGGTTGCGAGCATTACGCCATCGCGCATGGGAACCATTATGTCTTTTTGAATACTAAAGTTATCATTCGACTCTTGGCTATACGATTTTACATTCATAATAAGCAAGTTAATTGCCAATAATAAAAAAACATTTCTCATAATTTACAAAATTTTTTCGGACTAAATGTATGGGTTTAATATTAGCCTAATTTGAAATTTATGTTAGGTTTTGATGAGGAAATGGAAATATAGATGAACACAGAGATACGGAGGCACAGAGAAATAAAACTTCGTCTACGTGCCTCTGTGTTAAATTATTCGATACTCAGGCCTTTAATATCTTTAATCATGATTTCGTATTGGTCGTACCATTTTTCGTCTGCCGCGATATATCGGAACGAATCGGGATTAAACACGATGTATTTCTTGTACATATTTAAAACACAATAAAATGCAGCTGAGTCGGTTTGCCGGAGTTCCAAGTATGCGTTCATTACTTTTTCGGCAAATTGGGGGTTTATGTCTTTACGGATGCAATGAGGGCTTTGTGGAATTGGTTTCGATATTTCAATAATATCAAAGTTATTCATCGAAATGTTTTTGTTCATCATGTAAATAGAATTGAGCAATTGGGGCATCACACAGGCAACGTCCAACTTTCCGCTGCTCACCGACAATACTGCCGATAATTGGTCGGGAGCAAACACAGTTTTCTTAAAGTCTTTTTCGGGGTCAATGCCATTTTCCCTCAGGTAAATAATCGGAATCACGTGTCCCGATGTCGACGATGGGTCGCCAAAAGCAATGGTTAGTTTGTGCACATTGGCTTTCAGACTGTCGATATTTTTAATGCCCAGCGATTTGTTGAATATTAAGCAACTTTTGTAAGGAACCTGAAGACCTTGTGCATTGCCGGTTGTAAAGAGCGCTTTTACATTGGCTGTTTTACGTGCAATCAGATAGGGATAGGGCGCCATGGTGGCAACATGTATTTTCTTTGCTTTCAATGCTTCTACTATAGGGGCATAACCGCTTACTGCAATAAATTGCACTGGTACATCGAGTTTTTTCTCGAGGTATAAACGCAAAGGCTCCATATTGCGAAAAACCATGCTGGCATCCTCGCCGCTCGTCGAAGGGGTAGACATACCAATCTTCAATACTTTTGGATTGCCATTTTTATCTATATCTATAGAGCTGTTGCATGCAGAGAGAAGTGCAAACAAGAAAATTAAAATTGTTTGGAAGATGTTTTTCATTCTATTCTATTTTAAGTCCCTTTGTTTTTTTAACCATTTTTGCAAAATCATTGTATGCACTATCGTTAATAGGTAAGTAACAAAGAGAATCTATTGGTGTTTGAGTTACAGATCTTGATGTAAGCCTATGTTTTATAGCTCCCCATGCAGCAGTATCATTTTTTACATTTATATAAGCATCAAATACTTTTTTCTTAAATTCTGGATTTAGATCATTTCTTAAACAATAAGAAGTTGGAGGAATAGGTTCTGAAATCCACAAAAAATTGAAACTACTGTCATTTATATTTTTATTCATAGAGTAAACTTTCCTGAATGAATTTGTTTGAACACACGCAACATCGACCTTGCCCGAATAGAGTGTTAATATACAAGCAAGCGTACTATTGGCAAAAACCTGCTTTTTAAAATCCTTGTCGGGCTCAATACCTTGGCTCAATAAAAAATTATAAGGAATAATATGACCTGAGGTAGATGCTGGATCGACAAATGCTATTGTTAACTCATGGCTTTTGGCTTTTAAATCTGCTATAGTTTTAATATTTGAATCTTTCTTAGTGAAGATAGCGGTTCTATATTCGCCTGTGGGTTTTCCATTTTTTTTACCCATATAAAATGATACTGTAACTTGAGCTCTTTCACGAGCTAACAGATAAGGGAAAGGAGACAAATTTGCCATGTGTATTTTTTTTGCTTTCATTGCCTCTATGGTTGCCGAATTGCCATTTATGTGCAAATATCTAACGGGTATTCCAAGTTGTTTCTCAAGATAGAGCCTCATAGGTTCCATTTTGGTAAAAACTTCTTCTGGCATATCATCATTTGCAACTGAGAGTGCTATTTTAAAAACTTTTGGGAACGCGTTTGAATCCAAGTCGCTCTCGTTTTTACACCCAGCTGCCATTATAATTATGAGCAGAAATACATAATAATATGTTTTCATTTTTATAGAAATTTTGTTTTTGGGGGAATATTGAAAACATTTACAAAAATAAATTGCAATTATTAGCACATTGTTTTGTTTTAGTTACCACTAAATGAGTTTTAAAAAGTTAATATTGATTCAACATATAATTAATATGCAGCTTATATTGCAATAATAATCAGACATTATTTTTGTAAAAAAGAAAAAAATAAACATGGATTTGTTACCCGAAATATATTATATTTCAAATCATATCAACGAATTACGAAAATGGAAGTACGCCCCTGTAATGGTTGCAGTATGTGGCGGCACTTCGACCTGTAAAAGCACAATGGTAACGAACCAGATATGGAGCCAAGTAGGTACCGGGTTGGCAACAATCATTGAATTAGACAATTTTCAAAAAGGGCGAGAATCAAAGAACCTCATTAAAGGCAGCTATGGGCACGACAATCCCGAGTATTTTGAAGTTGGCGAAAGCTACTCTGCATTAAAAACTTTAAGTGAAAACAAGCAATCAAATATACCCGAATATAGTTATACATTGGGTAAACAGACAGGATATAAAATTATACAACCTGCACCAGTTATAGTGTACGAAGGCTTATTTGCTGCATACAAGGAGCTTGCCGCACTTGCCGATTTGGTGGTTTATGTCGAAAGCCCATTATATGCCCGTTTGTTGAGAAGAATTTTTCGAAACACATACGATCGATACAATGCTATGCCTGAAAGAGCGTTTACAAATTTCTTTCCGACACTAAATGCTCACAACGAGCTTATTGCTGCTCAGAAAGACAATGCCGACTATACCATTCTTGTTCCTTATCAGTTTGAAGATACTATTATCAGGTACAATCTTAGCCCTATCAGTGAGCAAAAAAAAGTCGATTTTACTTTCTGTTTTGATTTATCGAACGATACAAAAATTGGAGTATATAAAAACTTTGAACAATTGAATTTCACTTTGTTGCATTGCAATAAAATGTACCTTGACTTTGAAATAACATTTGAGCAATATGAAGAAATATTAAAGCTCGATTTTATGAGTTTATAATTGATAAATAAGGCCAATGAATCACATCGGGTTTCTCGCCATATAACCGTGTAGTTTCTATGTTATTTAGCATCAGATAAAAAACATTAATAATACCTGCAAAGATATTCCTTACAACAAAGCGACAATTTTAGTTCTTTTGTGATCGATTTTGAAGAAAGAAAAGAATATTTAATCTGATTGTGAATCAATTGAACAGCATCCTTATTAATTTTCAAACAAATTCTATCGTTTTTGTCGAGACTCAAAATATAGTTTGCAAAAAGAAAAGCCTTTTCAACCCCATCGCCTCGTTGGAAGTTCCAAACTTCGTCGGGTAATGCCAAGCGGTTCGAGTCGTAAACTGATTCGTTCAGTAAACGAGCAATGATCTGGTATGCATCTTGAATCGATGTACCGCTCAAACCGGCAATAGACAACGGATTGCGCTCTAATGCCGCTTTTACAAATGGCTGCCAGTCAATTGTATCCATTTGACGGTAAGTATACATAGCCAACCGGGCAACTTCATTTTCGCCGGCTTTTTCGGATATATATTCAATTATTTCATCTCTGTACTTATTTGTAGGTATATCGAGCATCTCGGTGTTCTCAAATTGCTTTTCGGGCTCAGGCAAACGTGGTTCTACTTCAATAAAAGTAAACAATTCGCTTAGCAATGCTTCGAATTGAGATACATGTATACAACCCGCCCTGTTAGCCATTTCTAATAATGCCTGTACGATGCCTGCGCGACTTTTATTTTCGTTTTTTTGGGCCAAGAAAGCTTCGACATCCTGAAGCACAATTCGTTCAATAAGAACTGAGCTAATAAACTCGTCGTTGGATACATGAAGCATGAAACTTTTTGCATTTTGCTCCGAGAAACTTAACTGAATATTTTGTTCGAGTTCAAAAATGCGTTCCATTGCAATATATTGCGCCTGCCCATTGACCATTTGCCGGTATTGAAAATACATGCAAAATTGCTTATTAAGCCTCAAAAAACCGATGAATGAAGCAAAAGTCAAATCGGTTTTAAGGAAATTTCGCAATTTATTGTCGAATCGTTTGTAAGCATCGGGGGCAATAGTAGCTTTATCATATATCCGGTGAATGTAACCCGAAATATGCGCTACTATGGTTACACGCTCTTTCTCAAGCGCACGTCGAGCCTTGTCGGTAAGCACAGTGCCGTTGAACCACATGTTTTTGGTAACTATGCGGCGGTTGTTGGTAATGAGCCCTTCGTTGATATCGATAAAATTCTGCGAATGCAAAGGAGTGGCAACCAAAAAAATATTGTCGAGTGGTATACGACCTACAATAAACATGGCTGCTGCATACAAGGCAGAGAGCGAGACACATTCGCCTGCACCTGTAGTATAGCCCTGCTTGTAGCGAAAAGCTGTCATGGCTTCGACGGTTTCGGTTTTCCAATAAGGTATGGTGTCGGTTGTAAACTTGTCGAGCCCGAAATGGCTGCGTATGTCCATATCGAAGTAATACTTATCGCCTTCGTAGCCAAACAGCGCGTTTGATTGGCGCAAAATGTCCATATCGACAAATTGGCTGAACCGATCCATTTCAACATCCTTGTTAGTCAATCCCCATGTTTCGAGATCGAGGTTGAAGGTGTAGTGATCCATGATGTATTGCTTAATACGATTGGCCTTGTAGGTAAACGACTTTTGGCTTATATCGGCAAACCACGGGTCTTCGCGCCATTGCCAAATTATGGGACTCATAATATTCGACAGCACCAAAGGATAAAACAATTCGGGAAAAACAAAAATTTCCATATCGGACAAAGTAAATGCCGATGAATATTTTTCCATTACGCGCTCGTTCGTGAAATCAGGTGTTTCGTGCATCTTCTTCGGTTAAAAATATTTAAACAAAATAACAACAAAAGAGTTTTATTAAAGCTAAGGTTTTGTTAGAATTACATTAATAAAAAAACATTTTTTTTTGGCATCGCATCTTAGCGTTACTATTTGCTTTCCAGTCAAAGCAATGATGCTATTTGCTGAAAAAGCCCAATCTTCTTGTTTAAACGTATTTTCTCTTTATCGATAAAGTGCAGCCATTCGGTCGATGTGCTAAACTTCCTCGATTTATTGATAAATTTCAATGCTTCCGAATAATCTTCGCGTGCTTCTTTGGCATGTGCCAGTTTGAAGAACATATAAGCACGGTCGATACCCGGAACGCTCAAGCCTTCGACAGCAAGTTTTGTGAGGTCTTCGAGTTTATCCTGAGCCGTAAGCACATCGGCATAAACACTGTAGTTTGGCGCAAAGTTTGGCTCGTACTGTTTGCAAAGCTTCAAGTGTTTTTCGGCTGTTCGGTAATCGGACAAATGACTAAAATAAATCCACCCGAGCAAATAGTGAGCACGTGCATAAGCGGGCTCCTCCATTACTATATCGTCCAGCACCAGCTTGGCATTGCAAATTTCGCCAAGTTCGACATACTCGTAAGCCTTTAAAAATAACGATTCGATACTTTTCTTTGTTTTCATGCTTTTCGGAGTTAAAGGGAAAGAACGGGCAAAAAAAAACCCGATTCAAAATATGAACCGGGTTTTGTTGTTATCTTTTACAGACATCAAAAATACATTATACACCCGGTACGCGTAATCCAATCAAAGGAACCAACTGTTAAGTGTTGATACCTATTGGGGTTTGTATGCTTTAATGACATCATTTGTTTGTTTTTTTTATGTTAAAAGTTTGAAATACGAAAATATAAAATGTTTTTGATTGGTGTGTTAAAATAAGGTTAATTAAACATGAATTACTAAAATTTCTTAAAAAAAGTTATTTTTTTGAAATTATCAACCTCAAAGCACAGGTAAAACTTGGCTGAGAGCGAAAATACCCATATTTTTTATCCCATTTGCCCGATTGTAGGTCGGTAGCAAGTGCATTTACATAGGTTTCTTCCAATCCCTTGGGCAAAAAGCCCCATGCCGATTGCGATTGACGCACTTCTTTTTCGAGAAAAGCTTCTGGTCGGCCATAGAAAGCTTCCTGAAATCCATCGACACAGTCGAGCGGGATGGGAATGGGAATTACTTCGCATTTTCCCCCTAAAGAATGGGTTACAAAGTCAATGCTTGGGTATCGCTGACGCTCTACTTCAATCAATTGAGGGAAATAATGCACATTCCAGAAATAGTGTAAATGCTCGGGGTCGAAAGTCATAACAATGACCTGATTGCGGGTCACCCTGCGAAGTTCCTTCAAGCCTTTGGCCATATCGGGCCAATGATGCACCGTAACCATAGCCATAGACGCATCGAAAGCATTGTCGTCGAAAGGCAAGGCGTCGGCAGTACCAATAATGGCAGGTACTTTGTTGTTTGCTTGCCGTTGCGAGCGCATCACAGCCGATGGTTCCACGGCTACCACATATCGGTCGGCAGGTTCGTACGAGCCGGCTCCGGATCCAATATTAAGTACAGTTTTGGCATCGCCCAGCGCTTCGTGTACATAAGCTGCTATGCGTGGATCGGTACGGCGATAGCCAGAGTATTTCTGACCCGATTGATCGTAGTCAAAGGCGGGGTTATCTATTTTCATCATGCAAATTTTTTATTGTAAAAGAAAAGCTTATACTTCGTTTTCTGAGGTACCAACAAATCGTGTCATCAAGTATTTAGCTATTGTTATTGATATGAATTCGATACAAAAAAATATCTTCAACAGAAACAACAGAAAAGCCTTGTTTAAAAGCAAAAGCAACAATCTCGGGTAAGCGAGCCATTGTGCCGTTAGCATTAGTAAGCTCACACAATACAGCGGCATCGCCTAATCCGGCAAGCCTCACGATATCGATACTTCCTTCGGTATGCCCCTTACGTTGGAGCACTCCTTGAGCATCGGCAACTAACGGAAATACATGACCTGGTTTAGATAAGTCATCGGGTTTTGCAGCATGGGCTATTGCAGTGCGAATAGTATGGATTCTGTCGGCTGCCGACACCCCGGTACTTACGCCCTCTTTAGCTTCTATTGAGATAGTAAAAGCTGTTTGAAATTTACTTGTGTTTTGTTCGACCATGGGTGTAAGGCTTAAACTGTTAGCTTTTTCGGGAGTAAGACAAAGACAAACAATGCCGCTGCACTCGCGTATCATCAATGCCATATCGTTTACATGCATTGTAGATGCAGGAAATATAAGATCGCCCTCATTCTCGCGTTGTTCGTCATCTATCATAAGTATACCTTTCCCTTGTTTTAAGGTCTGAATTGCTTGTTCGACTCGTTGTATATAATCGGCTCCGAAATTTTTAAGTAATTCCATGTTATATAGAGATTTATTGATGTGTTTGTAATTATTTATCAACTTCGATTATATAAAAATAGCTACATGAATCACTTGTAAATGTATAAATGAGATGTTAGAAATGCGTTAGGAATGATAATAATCATTAATACATATTGAAAAGAAATCTTGTAAAAATGGATGGATAATGATTCAATTTGTATTAAAAAATGCCTGAAATTAGTAGGTTCTTTGAGATAATTATTGCGATGTATGCAAAAGATCATCTTCCACCAAATTTTCATGCTAAATATGGTGATTATTTGGGACTGTTTAACATAGAAACCGGAGATTTGATTGAAGGGAACATGCCTCGGAGAGCTGTAAGATTGATTCAGGATTGGCTGAATTACAACGGTCAGATTTGATGGATAATTGGAATCAAAGTCAAAAAGATAATCCTGAATTTCACAAGATTGAACCATTGGAATAAATGAAATAACAAAATGTTACATCTAGTAAAGCAAATAAATAAGGTTGAGCCATTTAAGCTAAATATTTTGTTTAATACAGGTGAATCAAAAACGGTTGACTTAAATGAAAAATTGATTGGTTGGTCTAAGTCTGATAATTCAAAATTTAAGGACTTACTCAATCCCGCTTATTTTATGACTGTTAAGTTACATTCCGATTTAGAAACAGTATACTGGGATAATGGAATTGACTTTTGTCCTGATAGCTTATATGAATGGGGAAAATAAAATATGCTAAAATTAAGACACATTACATACAAATGCAATAACCAAAGTGTCGGGTTTTTCAAGCATTGAATATACCGATGGAACATAAACGGTAGCATCAAAAAAAGGATGATTTTCCAGTTTAATACAATGTTGCATAGCTTTCGACCAAATTATGTTTGTTATTACTTAAATATTAATCAAAACCCCAACTCTCTATCAATCAACACAATCTTTATCCTATGCTTGGGATATGACTTCTCTGTAATGGTCCAAGTATTGCAAATTCGTTGCGGACTGCTGCAATCGCTGCATGTTCCGGTGGTTTGGCATGGAGTTTTAAGGTTCGGGTGGTGTTTGGCGTTCATCGGTGCTGCAATGTTTTTGATGCGTTGAAAAGCTTCGTCCAAATTTTTTACAATTTTGTTGATTCCAACAAACAGCACCACGTTTCGAGGGCCAAAAGCCAATGCTGCAACACGGTTGCCAACCATGTCGAGATTGACCAATTGACCGGCTTCGGTAATAGCATTGGTTCCAGTAAGGAACAAATCGGCAGTAAGAGCCTTTTTACGTTGGTATATTTGTTCCTTCCAACTGTTGGCAGGGTTAAAGGTGTCAATAAACTCGATTTCACTTTTGTTTCTGAGCATTTCGAGTATACCGGTAGTGTGTAAGGTTTGTGAATCGGCATAAGAAACTGAAGAACACTTGATATTCGGAAGTATTTGGTGTATAAAAATATCCTTTGTCATTTGAATATCGTAAGCCCAAAACACTTCGAAGTTGTTGTTTTCGAGATTTTTGATAGTATTTGAATAATCTGTTTGTTTTTTAGTTTTTTGCAAAAGTTTTTCGGACATATTCATTATTATTTTATGCTACTTTAACAAGATTATTAATATGTCGTCCCTACGGGACTCTAGAGGTATAATTGGTCAATATTTTTCTACAAATATTTCGTGCCAATGGTACTGAAAACCTTATAGAGGAAAAGTATTTTTTATAAATTTTTTTGTCCCCTAGGGACGACTTTCATGAAATTATTTTTAATTTAAAAATCGTTCAACTCCCCACCAATTGGGCATAAGCTCACCCAACATAATGCTCTTCAAGGTATTCAAAACGACCAATATTTCGATAGAAGCACTATTCACGTCTAATTGCATCAAGAATTCGCGGCAAGCACCGCAAGGTAGACCCAATTTACCATCACGAAAACAGCAAACCAACTTCACTATTTTGATTTCGCCATTGGCAATCATATTAGCAATGGCTTTTCGCTCAGCACAAATGCCCAACGAGGCTGCGGTATCGATACATACACCTGCTTGTATTCTTGTAAAATTTGTTGAAATGCTTCAGTTTCTTTTAATTCTTTGGCATAGATTATTGTCATCGGTTTATTTTTTTACTGTATTATTTCGTTATTACTACTGTCCGGTTAAAAAATACAGATTTCTCCCTACAGTCGAAATGACAATGCGTACAGAATGATTGAGCCGAGAGAGGGGTGGTTTGCGGCCGGCAAACCACCCCTCTCCTAAAGAAACAACTTGCTGCTAGTCATTTCGACCGTAGGGAGAAATCTCATCTCTATTTAATTTAATCGGTCAGTATTGATAAAAAATGGTTTTTTCGAAAACATTCAAAACTATTTCACCAAAAACACCAATTTATCAATATGCACCTCGTTGTACATGTCTGTAACACGTACTTCTACTGTGTGATAGCCTTTTTCGAGTTGAGAAGGTAGTTCTAATTTCCATAAATGCCAGCATGGCTGAGGGTCTGATACTTGTCGGCCAATGGCTTTAGAATCGAGGTTCGCGAGTGCTTTTTTCATGGCTACCATTCGAGGGTCAAACTCTTCGGTTTTTACCATGCTTGCCCAACTGCCCATATTATCGAACCTGCACGATGCTTTGCACAATTCGTTGCCCATGTAAAAATTGACATACACATATTTCTGCGACTGAGCAAGTGTGTCGGAAGCGGCTATAGTTATTGACATTTGCTTGTTATCGTGCATACCTGCAGCTTTGTATTTTAGTTTGTAAGTGTTTCCTTGCACTGTCATAATGGTGTAGCCATTAGGTGTACCATCGCGCATGGTGGCATCGGGATAGCCTTCAGGATTTTGTAGTCCTCTAAACCAATCGCCACAGGTTGCTCCGGCATTGAAATGATGATGCGGCATTGTTTGATTCCACCCATCGGCAGCTTTAAAAAAATAGTGCATTTGATAGTGTGTATGTGCCGAAACAGAAAAGGTATGCTGATGTTCCTTTAAAATATCGAAGAGTTGTTGCCTGTCTTCAGGTCTGAATGTATTGATGTCTTTGTAATAGGTTGCTATCTCTTGAAAAAGTGGGATGTGCATACACAGAACTATTAATTCGTCTTTTGGTACAAAAGCAAGATAGTTTTTGATAAACTGGAGTTGATCTGGTCGGAAGCCCCCGATGTATTTGTTTTTGCCCGACGATTGTTCGCCATATACCACATCGTCGAGCACAATAAAATGAGCTTTTGCATATTGAAATGCATACGTTGCAGGACCAAATGTAGCTTCAAACGTTTCGCCTGTATGTTTGTCGGAAGGGGCATCGAAATTAAGGTCGTGATTGCCCATTACATTGTACCACGGCAAGCCTATTTGAGCAAAAGAGCTTTTTACAAAAGGGTAATCGTTCAAATTGTCGGAAACGATATCGCCAAGTGAAATACCAAATTTACAAACTGTATCGCCTGCCACCTCAGATATCACGTCTTTAGCCAGGAATTCTGTTTCTTGCACATTGGCAGGTTGTGGGTCGCCAAAGAGGAAGAGCTTGAAATTGTCGGGCTCTGCAGAGGCATAAAGCGGAAAGTCGATGCTTGAAGGCAAAGCACCTGTTGGCTGCGAACCCATATACTTTGTAGTAGGCGAGCCTTCGGGTTTATAGATATAATAAAACTGCGATAAATTATTCTTATCGAGAGGAAATTTCCAGCCATGAGGTTTTATAACAAATAGAATTTCTCCCGGTTTTAAGGAAATCTCGTAATTACCGGTTTTATCGGTTTTCACCACTTCGCTCCCATTAGACACGAGCACATTGGCTATTCCGGGCTCGTTTTTATCTAAAGTGCGATTGTTGTTGAGGTCGGAATAGATTTTTCCTTTGGTTTGTCCAAATATGTTGAACGACATTACCAGTGAGATGCCAAGAAATATAAGCTTTTTCATATATTTAAGTTGAATAGTTAAACAAAGTTCATAACAAATGTGCTATTATATTGTGCGATGTTACAAAACGATTGTTAAGAAATCGTTAGAATAGAATTTTCTTTTGCAAAAGAATAGAACATTGAGTATGAATTTTCGAAGTATAAATCCGCAAATGGAGCATGAACTGCTATGTTGTTGTGTAAGATTAAACTCCATACTCAATTGTAATGTTTTTTTTAATTTTGTATATTTGTAAAAACATATTCAAAATGAGTACAAGAGAATTGAAAGAGGTACTTCACGAAAGCATCGAGAATATTGACGATGACGATTTCTTAAATGCCGTAAAAGAGATTATTGACAGAAAATACGCTGTAAATGATGCTCCTAAACTATCAGATTGCCAAATTAGTCGAATTGAAGATTCGCATAAGCAAATTAAACTTGGAAATTGTTTTTCAAATGAAGAAGCAGATTTATTAGTAGAGAAATGGTTAAACGAATAGTATGGTCTGCAAATGCTTTATCAGATAGGATTCAAATTCTCGAATATTGGAATTAAAGAATTGGCAATAAAAATTATAGTAGAAAATTAGACAAAACACTAAAAGATACCATTCAACATCTTGCCAGATTTCCTGAAATGGGAAGAAAATTAGAACATAGAGAAGAACTTTTCTTGGTTAAAGATGCTTATCAGATATTTTATTCTATAGTTGAAAATGATATTCATATTGTACACATTTGGGATGGAAGAAGAAATCCCGATGATTTAATTTTTAAATAATTAAGCATTTTCATACTTTCCTTGCAACCATCCTGTTTGCTGCATGTTATATGGACACATAGTTGAAGGACGTTTGCCCCAGTAATAGCCTTTCGAGGCATACATTTCGTCGTATTGGTTTTCCATACATAATATTTTCCTTAAAATATAAAACGATTGTTAGGGGTTGGTTGCGACGAGATTAAGAGAATGATATTTATGCAATAACTAAAAACATTTTTGGAGTAATAAAACCAATAATTTCACAGCTTTCAATAATCTAAATTCATTATAAAATATTTTAAAATTTACTAAAGAAGCTGTCAAAGATTTCGGTGCTACGCACCTTAGATTTGTTCTCGTTTTTCTTTGCTACAAAGGTTTCAGGACTACGTCCTTTTTTTGTTACATTTATTCAATAATAGCAACGTAGTTGCGAAATATTTGTAGGAAAGAAATAATCAGTCCTTGTTAAGGGACGGAGTCTCTATATATTAATATTGGAACAGTCTAAGATTCCGGCGCTACGCGCCTGTTGACGCATTTACAATGATTCTCTA
>CAMDBI010000029.1 GCA_945889005.1 Bacteroides fragilis | reverse complement strand
GACAGAATGGCAGTTAATGCACATCGATTTGATTTAAAAGGAGACTCTCTTAGAAAGAGAAAATAAGTATATTTACAATCACAAATCAATACCTTTTGAGTTGTACACTTTGCTCCGAAATGAGTTGTACACTTTGACCGAAATAATCACATCTTTCAACTATTCAATAGACCCCGAAATAAACCGAATAAAAAAAGCAAAGTTTTCTGTTTCGGGTATTTCAGGACTTTTATGCAAATACGATATTGAAATAGAAAATACTTAAGAGCATTTAATACCATTTTTTCTTAAACCAAAAAGCCAAATTCACCAAAGCTATCATTACAGGCACTTCGACCAACGGCCCTATTACTGCTGCAAATGCTTCGCCCGAGTTGATTCCGAATATTGCAATAGCAACGGCTATAGCAAGTTCGAAATTGTTGCTGGCGGCTGTAAACGACAAAGTGGTCGATTGCTCGTAAGTGGCTCCTGCTTTTTTGCTCATATAGAATGAAAGAACAAACATCACTATAAAGTATATAGTAAGCGGAATCGCAATTCTAACAACATCTAATGGAATTTTGACAATGTATTCGCCTTTGAGCGAAAACATTACTACAATGGTAAACAACAAAGCAACTAATGTCAAAGGACTTATTTTAGGTAAAAATTTGCTTTCGTACCATTGAGTACTTTTAGCTCTAACTAGAATAAAACGAGTCAAGAAACCTGCAATAAAGGGTATGCCAAGGTAGATGAAAACCGATTTGGCTACTTCGCCAATGGTAATTTGTGCAACACTGTCGTTGACCGGCAAACCAAACCAGCCGGGCAATATGGCAATAAATACATAAGCGTACACCGAAAAAAGCAATACCTGAAAAATAGAGTTAAAAGCAACTAAACCAGCTGCATATTGCCTGTCGCCCTGAGCCAAATCGTTCCAAACAATTACCATAGCAATACAACGAGCCAACCCTATTAAGATAACTCCGTACATGTAGTCGATATTGAATTGTAAAAAAACAATTGCCAATAAAAACATCAATATTGGACCAATCACCCAGTTTTGCACCAACGATAAACCTAGAATCTTTGTATTTTTAAAAACATCGCCCAGTTCTTCGTATTTGACCTTTGCCAAAGGCGGGTACATCATCACAATAAGACCGATGGCAATTGGAATGTTGGTAGTTCCGGCAGACATACTGTTCCAAAAATCGACAATCGAAGGCGAAAAATACCCCCAAGCAACTCCAATGCCCATTGCCATAAAAATCCAAAGAGTCAAATAACGATCGAGAAATTTTAAACGTTTTTGAGATGGCATATTTTTGATATTTTAAATTAATAGATATTTTGTGTATAAAACGAATAAAAGCCAAGTTTAATTTCATCTCTTACTCTTCTGAATTCACTCCAGATAAACTCATCGGTTCCTACAGCGTGCGAAGGGTCGTCGAAGCCTATATGTAAACGATGTTTCACTTTACCCAAAAATGCAGGACAACTTTCGTTGGCACCTCCACAAACGGTTATTACATAGTCCCACTCCTCGCCCAAATATTTTTCAACAGAGTCTGATGTGTGATGGCTAATGTCAATACCCACTTCTTTCATAGCTAATACAGCCTTTTCGTTGAGCTTGCCCGAGGCTTGTGTGCCAGCAGAACAAACAGTGAGACTTCTGTCGAAACTTTGTAAAAAACCATGAGCCATTTGGCTGCGGCAACTATTTCCTGTGCATAAGATTAGTACTTTCATATAATTGATGTGTAAATTTGTTAATATTCAAATGTGCAAGTAAAAAATCAATTATTTAGTTTTGCAAATAATTTCAGTTCCTTCAATATTATTGAAAAAGTCTTCAAACAATTTGATGTATTTTCCAATATTTGAGCTACAAAGACAGTAGTTTACTTTTAATCCGTCTATTTCGCCATGAATAAGTCCGAGTTCTTTCAAATCGTTTAAATGTTGTGACACGGTGCTCCTACTCAATGGAATGTATTCAGAAATATCGCCCGAAATACAAGTTTTGGTTTCTGCCAAGTATTTCAAAATAGCTAACCTTGCCGGGTGCGAAATGGCTTTTGCAAATTTTGCTAAATCCTGTAATTCGGCACTAAATGCTTCTGATTTTATCATTATTATCGGTCAATGTTTAATGACGTAAAAATACGACATTGTTTTAAGTTAAATAACTTTTTAATATTAAATTTATGTTAAATTTAATTTGACAGAATTAAGATAGGTTATAAAAATAAGTAGTTTGTAATTGAGGTTTTTATACAGATAACCTAAGAAATTAACTTGAATAAATATTGCCTTGTATTTTCGATATAAAATACAAATAATTGCCTTGTATAAATAATATTTTAATTCAAATATTGCCTTGTATAAATAATATTTTATTGTATTTTTACATATTATACAAATATAATACAATGACTTATATTAAAAGGTCTGTTGAAACAGAATTAATTAGATGGAAGCACGATCCTGACCGCTATCCTTTGTTATTAAGAGGAGCTCGTCAGGTTGGTAAATCTTCAATAATTAGAAATCTTGGAAAGGACTTCGACAACTATATCGAGGTTAATTTTGAGTTAGATAGCAATGTCTCGAAAGTTTTCACTGGCGATTTGAATCCGCAACGGATATGTATGCAGCTTTCTGTCTTGTACAACAAGCCTATTATTGCAGGTAAAACATTATTATTTTTCGATGAAATACAACAGTGCATTCCTGCGATATCGGCTCTACGTTTTTTTTATGAGCAAATGCCCGAATTGCATTTAATTGCAGCGGGTTCTCTATTGGAGTTTGCCTTGGCCGATTTGCCTTCATTTGGCTTTGGTCGTGTTAATTCAATGTTTATTTATCCATTCTCGTTTAACGAATTCCTAAATGCAGCTGGTGAAATAATGCTACTAAAAGCAATTAGGGAAGCAACACCTAACAATCCATTACCGGAATCGATTCATATAAAAGCACTCGATTGGTATAAACGCTTTCAAATAATAGGTGGCATGCCCAAGGTTGTTGCTACTTACTTTAAAGGAGGTGATTTATTAAAATGTCAACAAATTATTGACATCTTAATAAATTCATACGACGACGATTTTACAAAATATCGAAACCGGCTTTCTGCATCAGTTATACGCGATGTTTTTAAGTCGGTGGTAACACAGAATGGCAACAAGTTTGTTTTTGCAAAAGCTTTGCCGAATTTAAACCTTTTACAAGCCAAAAATGCCATAAACATATTAACTATGGCTGGTTTACTTGTTCCAGTTGTAAACACCTCAGCTAATGGTATTCCGCTGGGTGCAGAGGTTAATATGAAAATGCAGAAATATCTGGTGTTTGATTCTGGAATATTTCAACGATTACTTGGTCTAAACATTTCAGAAGTGTTACTAAACAATAATTTTGAAGCCATAAATAAAGGAGCACTTGCAGAATTGAATGTAGGTTTGGAATTAGTAAAATATGCATCGTGCTATCAGCGTCAGCAACTATATTACTGGCATCGCGAAGCAAAAAGCAGCAATGCAGAGATTGATTATCTGTTACAAAAAAACACGAATATTTTACCAATTGAAGTTAAGTCTGGCACAAAAGGTAGTATGCAAAGTATGAATCTTTTTATGGAAACTAAAAAAATAACAAAAGGAGTGCGAGTTTCACAAGAAAACTTTTCGAGCTACAATAATATTGATGTTTATCCACTCTACGCTGTGTCAAACATTCTCAATTCTTAATTTTAGAAACTGTTCAACAATCAGAACATCGAAATTCACTCAATAATATTTGAACTTAAACAAAAGCAAAAAGAGGCTGTCGCAAAAGTATATTTTTAACGCTAAGTCGCTAAGTCGCAAAGAAAATAAATATTGATCTATAATATTTTGCGTCTTTGTGTCTTTGCGTTTAAATTTAAATATTGTCTTTTAAGACGACCTCTTTTGCTTTTTTTAGACCCTATCCCTTGTTATGGTTTAATCTTATTGTAAATCCCATTCAGATATTGGTCATAAAAGCCTTTAATGGTTTCTTCCACTTCTGCCATAGGTTTAACCGGAACAAGGTCTGCAACTTCGTCATAAGTTAATTTCGAATTAAAGAGCGTTTCAGTTGTTCCCCAAAGCATATTCGAAATAGTTTTTGCAGCTTCTGCTTCTTCCATACCAAAACTAATAGCCAATTCTTTAAGTTTTTGCAATTGAAAATTGAAATAGGTATGTCCCATTGCGCTAATAACGGCATAAGCTTCAATTTTAGAATCAGAAACTTCTGTTGTATTGCCCAAAGGTTGGAACAAATCAAGAATTTCATTCTTTATAGATGCATCGAAAGAAGCTGAGAATGACACCGGATTAACCCCTTTGTTTACAATTGTTGATGCACTTGGGTTCATACGTGCTATATTTGCCAATCCGCCTAAAATCGACGATATTTTTTCGATTGTAAATTTTGGAGCCAATGAAAACAAGACTGAACTCTGCTTTAGCTTTCCTTTTATTTTTTCAAGGGTTTCCATTACAACCGGAGGATGCACAGAAAGAATAATTAGTTCGGAGTTTGCAACAGTTTCAAAATCAGTTGTGACGATTACATCGGGAAATTTAGTTTTCAGAGATTTTAAGGAATCTTCATTAATATCGAACACAGTAATTCGTTCGAAAGAAATGTTTTGATTTTTAAATGCCTGAAGCAAAATTTTGGTAATTCGACCACCACCAATAAATTCAATTTTTTTCATTGTTTTTCTTATTAAAAGGTTAATAATAAATTAATTAATGACCTAATGTGCAAATATGCAAATGATTTTGCTTAACAGGCACATTAACATATTAGCACATTCTTACATTATCAAATTAAACAAATACCCTACTAACATTATCCCTGTTGCGACTATACCAACAAAAGCTAGTATTAAGGGTAATTTCAATACTTTTTTAAGAATAATCATTTCAGGTAGAGATAAACCGATTACCGACATCATAAAAGCAAGCGAAGTACCGAGCGAAGCACCTTTCTCTATCAGAACCGAAACAATAGGGACAATTCCGGCAGCATTTGAATATAATGGAACACCAATAAGAACCGATAAAGGCACACTATACCACGAAGTTTTACCCATAAGCGATGCCATATAATCTTGCGGTACAAAGCCGTGAGCTGCTGCACCTACTGCAATACCAATAATTACATAAAGCCACACCTTCCCTACTATCTCCTTTACGGCATTGTATCCATATTTAATTCGGTCGGCAAATAATAGTTTTTCTTCGTTTTCATTTGATTTATCGATCTGGGCTTTGTATACCCAATCGTGAACCCAGTGCTCGAGTTTGAGTTTACCAATAATATAACCGGCAACAATAGCTATAAACAAACCTGTAACTACATATATAAGAGCCACTTTCCAACCAAACAAACCCAAAAGCAGAATAACCGCTACTTCATTTATCATTGGAGCTGCAATAAGAAAAGAAAAAGTAACTCCCAAAGGAACACCAGCTTCTACAAAACCTAAAAATAAAGGAATAGCCGAACAAGAGCAAAATGGAGTAACAATGCCTAGCATCGAAGCCATTACATTCCCCACAAAAGTAGTTTTCCCTTCGAGCATTTTTCGGGTTCGTTCGGGCGAAAAATACGAACGTACAATACCTACAAAGAAAATTATTAATGCCAATAACATTAGCACTTTTGGCACTTCGAAAACGAAAAAACGTAGAGCCTCTGTAAGATGTTTGCCCTTTTCTAAGACCAAAACCGAATCAATAAACCAATTGGTTAAAGATTCCAAATAGTGGTATAATACATACCATATTGGTATTATAAGCAATACTATTATTATTTTCCTGTTTTTATTCATCATTTTATTTCGCAATTACCCGAAATGATTTTATAATTTTTTTTTACGAAAACACTCTAACTATGTAATATATCCCAACCAATATGAATAACACAGCAATTAGCCTGCGAAACCATAGTTCGAAAGTTTTTACTTTGTTATATACATTGCCAATACCAGAGATAGTATAAGCCAAAACCCATGCAAAAATAATTACAGGAACGCCCGTAGCAATAGCAAAAATAATTGGCAGATACAAACCCGAAGCACTTGATACAGTCATAGGGACTAACATTCCGAAATATAATACCCCGCTATACGGACAAAAAGCCAATGCAAACACTATACCTAATAAAATAGCATCCAAGTAATTGCATTTGGATTTATTCTCCATGCGCGATGTAAGATTACCCATAGCCGGAAAATTAATCTTTATAACATCGAGCATAAACAAACCTATAACGATGAGCAAAGGACCAAGAAATTTCTCGCCGTATCGTTGAAAGAAACCTGAAAATTCAAATTGGTCTGCTCCTAAAAATATAATTAGAGCAATTGCAGTGTACGAAATCGCTCTACCAAGTGTATATAGCAAACCATAGATAAATACTCTATGGCGATTTTCAATATCTTTGCTTATAAAACCGATAGCAGTAATATTTGTCGCTAGTGGACATGGACTTATTGCGGTCATTAAGCCCAACACCAATGCCGAAAGCCACGGCATGGTGCTATTTTCCAATATGCTGTTAAAAAATTCCATTAATAATTATTTTAAAAGTCCATCAACCTTTTCTTTAATAATAGATTTGAATTTCTCGGGGTTCGAACGAGCATACATAAAACCTTCGTTTGTAATGTTAATTTTTGAATCGCCCTTAACAAGTAATAATGATTGCCCCGAAACTTTTAATTTTTCAGCCAAAGCTTTGCTCGAATCATCGTCTAAATTTATTGCCGTAAATCTTACTTTTCCGCCATAAAGGCTTTCGATATTAGCTTTGGCTTCCGACTCTACGGTTTTACAAGTAACACAACGGCTTGAAAAATGAAAGTAATATGCTTCTACTTTTGACGTCGACTTAGTGTTTTCAAGCACTTTTGAAGTTTGTGCGTTACATACTATAAAGCCCAAGAACATTGCAAGGGATAAAATTAACATTCCAATTTTTTTCATCTGTAATTAGTTTTTAAAAGATTAATATTTACTTAAAATCTGTCTGATTTCATTAGCCGATGGCACACGGCCTTTTATTTCTACTTTTTCGTTTACAACCAAAGCAGGCGTAGCCATTAGGTTGTATTTCATAATTTCCATTATGTCTTCAACTTTGGCTATACTTGCATTAAACCCATTTTGCTCAACTACTTCACGAGTAAGCTTTTCGAGGGTTTTACATTTGGCACATCCGGTACCTAAAATTTTTATTTCCATTTGTTTTATAATTTATCATTTCGGGAAAAGCCGAAATTAAATGTTAAATTTTTTATCTTTTAAAGAAAGTCGAAAACAACAGTTTTGCTTCTTCCCATTTCTCTTTATTTATACAATATTTAATATACGGAGGGTTTATTTCGCCTTGAATAAGCCCAATTTTTTTCAATTCCGACAAATGTTCCGATAAAGTTGAACGAGCTATGGGCAATTCCTCGGCCATATCGCCACTGTAACAGCATTTGTCGAGGTTGTTTGCCAAATAATCAAGGATAAAAACACGAATTGGATTTGAAAAAGCCTTTCCATAACTGGCAATCTTTTCCTGATTGTCTGTATAATATTTTTCTTTATCCGTCATTGCAAATTCATTTCGTATTTTCCCGAAACGAAATTAGATTATTTTTTATTAAAAAACAAAAATGAGTATCATATTTTAGAATATTAATTAGACAATCATACTCTTCAAGACCTTATAATCGGTTTTTCCGGTTCCCAGAAGAGGAACTTGTTCAACTTGAATAATTTTATGCACTTTTACTAGACTCGAGAAACCCGATTGCTTTAGATATTGGTTTATCTCTGTCAAATCGAATGGTATGGTTGCAAAAAGTACAATTTGAGGTGGGTTTAACTCATCGTTGCCTTCTATGGCAAGTACCACTTCGTCGGCATGACCATATTTTTGGTTTAAAGAATTTTCGATGGCTGGTAGACTAATCATTTCTCCAGCAATTTTTAAAAATCGTTTTAAGCGACCGGTAATGAACAAATATCCGTCTTTATCGACATAGCCGAGATCACCTGTTTTATAATATTGTTTTCCGTTAATTTCAACAAAAGGCGATTCGATGTTTTTGTCGATATACCCAGCAAACACATTACGCCCACGTACCATAATCATTCCTGTTTCGCCTTGAGGCAGAGGTTCAAAGGAGTTGAAATCGACAATTAAATGACTTATGCCCTTAAGAAATAAACCCACACTATCTGTTTTTTGTAAGTCTAATGAATTGATCGATAGTGCCGGAGCACATTCGGTGATACCATATCCTTCCAAAATTTTTGCGCGACCACCTGTTTTTTCAATAAAGGTATCGGCAATGATCGAAGACATTCTTTCGGCTCCTGAAACAACAATTTGCAAATTTTTAAGATCGTTGCCTGATGCTACAGACATTAACATCTTTAAGAAAGTTGGTGTACCAACTACAGTATTTGCTTCGGTATGAAGGAGTAGTTTTAACACCTCACGACTATCGGTAGGGTCTGGAGTATAGGCAATTTTAACAGCAGTAACCAATGGGAATATTGTAAGTACCGTAAATCCAAAACTATGAAAAGGCGGCAAGAAACTTAAAAAGATCTTATCGCTTTGAATTTTAACAATTCGAAAAGCACCGTGCAAATCGGCCAATAAATTGGTATGCGAAAGAGGCACTGCTTTCGGAAGAGTTTCGCTACCCGATGTAAATAGAATTACAGCTGTATCGCACGGATTTGGCATTGGAGATTTCTCAAAATAATATGCCTTAACGCCTTGCAGTTTGGTAATAAGCTTTGCTGTTTTAACTTTTTGTTCAAAGAAAATACATTTTTCTCGTGCATTACTTGAAACTTGATCGGAAACTCGATCCAAAAACTTTTGAGCAGTTATAATCTTGGTTAGACCTACAGTTTTGATACAATAATCGAGCACCTTAGGACCCACAGTCCAATTGAGCATTACGGGAACTTTACCGGCAAGATAAGTTGCAGCAATTAACAATGCTGTACTTTGAAGTGCTGGTAACATAATACCAACATAATCTCCATGAACTTCATTCTTAATAATTTTGGACACAACCCAGGCTTTCATCAAAAACTGTTTACGAGTCGAAGAGCCCAACATTTTGTCGTAAATAAAAGTCTCTTGACTGTGCGATTTAAATGCTTTTACTAATAATTCGGGTACAGTAGAATCGGGGTCGACATAAATGTTATAATACGGTATTGTAAAATTTTTGAGATTGCTTGGTTTGAGCTCTTCGTCGTCTATTTTGCGGTTCATGGCAATAAAACACAAATCGGCAACTGTTTTAACACTGGTAACCTCTACCTGTGCGGTTCTATTAAATGCTTCTTCAATAGCAGTTATAACCATTACCAATTCGAGCGAATCGATATTGAGATCGAAATTCAGACTTGACGAAAGACTAATATTTGAAGCTTTCTGAACTGTATGCACATTAATTATTTCTTTCACTTTCGAAAAAACATCTTCAGGTATTTCGTCTTCCGAAAAAACATTGAATTTCTTCAGATCAATAACCGATCCTTCTACTCGATTAGGTAATTGACGTTTAGAAGTAGGCATAAAAAAGAAATGTTTCAAAAACAATGCATTCTCTTCGCCATGCTTATTATAAAAAACTTCTAAAAAAGTATTGAATTCTTTTTTACCTTCTAAAGCTTTTAATTTCGATTGCTCTGTAATATCTTCAAACTCGACCAATACCCTTCTTTTGGGCAAAAAGAAAATAAAATTGAAAAAAATATAAAAAACAGCTTTTATTAAACTCCATAAAATATTAGGTGATTTGCCCAACCAAGCTCTCGACCACATGCTACCCCACAAACCAGTTATACGCACTCCAACAATCTGAATATTGTCGGGTATTTCGTTGACAATTGACCATGCACTTTGCTTGTTGAAAATCTTTTCGTAACCTTGTCCCACCAATTGACCTGCCGGATAAAGAAGAACGTTTTTATTGTCCTTTAAGGCACCTACAACAGCAGTAAGCACAGAATCGAGAACCTTGTGGTCGCGGTTACCGGCTTCGAGGTCGCTCACTCTTATTACACCCAACCAATTGAATAATTGTTTAAAAAAGGGGGCATTGTAATATTTTTCTGAAACAACCGATTGAACACGAGAATATTTGATCAATTCGGTAAATAATATTTGAGGATCAACCGAAGCCTGATGATTAGGTAATAATATTTTAACTTTCTTTTGAACAAGCAAATCTGCTCCTTTAACTTCTATACGGTATCTCAGTGAAAGTATAAAACGATAAATTAAACCTATTAATCTCATGCCATTTGATATTTAGTTAGTTGTTTTAAACAAATTAAAACTAATAAACACAAATACTGATATTGTGTTGTATTAAAATTAAAAATTTGAACAAAAATAAAACAATTTGAATAGCCTGAAAATAAATGAGTTTTTATAATCTAATTTTTAAACTTCTTGAAAAGAGTACTTGCAATGTGCCCCCCAAAGCCAAATGTATTGTTGAGCGCAAAGTTTACAGTTCTTTGGGCAGAAACATTGGGAGTTATATTGAGATCAACAGGAAGAAGTCCATCTAATTCAGTAAAATTAATAGTTGGAGGAATAATACTATCTGTAATCGACTTAATAGTTGCAATAGCTTCAACAACACCAGCAGCGCCCATAAGGTGACCAGTCATAGACTTAGTTGCAGAAATATTGATACCCTTAAGAGCGTCATTAAACACTGCATTTATAGCTTTACATTCGCTAATATCTCCCAAAGGTGTGGATGTAGCATGCGCGTTGATATAGTCAATATCGTATATAGTAAGTCCAGCTTTGGACAATGCTTGTTTCATTGCAATAATGGCACCTTCCCCATCGGGATGAGGAGCTGTAATATGAAAAGCATCGGAAGCCATGCCATAACTTGCAAGTTCGCAATAAATATTTGCCCCCCTTGCCAATGCATGATCTAACGATTCGAGCATCAATGCTCCCGATCCTTCGCCAAGTACAAATCCATCGCGCGATTTGTCGAACGGACGAGATGCTATTTGAGGGTTTTCATTATACTCCGAAAGCGCCTTCATAGAACTAAAACCACCAACAGGACCAAAGTATATTGGAGCCTCAGAACCTCCAGCCATCATCATATCGGCATCTCCTATTCTAATATAGTTAAAAGCATCGATTATGGCATTGTTAGACGATGTACAGGCGGCAGCTATCGAATAGCTAGGACCTTGCATATGATATTTAATAGCAATATGACCAGACGTAATATTCGGTATTATTTTCGGAATAAACATTGGACTAAAGCGAGGATTGAGATTATTTTTGTAAAAATCCAACATTCCATCTTCGTAAGTCATCATTCCTCCCATTCCTGAACCCCATATAACGCCTATTCTGCTTTTATCAATTTTTTCTAAATCAATTGAAGCATCCTTCATACATTCGTTGGCAGCAACCATGGCAAATTGAATAAACAAGTCGGTTTTGCGTATCTCCGTTTTTCCCATAGCAATCGACGGGTCAAAGTCTTTTACTTCGCATGCAAACCGGGTTTTAAACTGCGATGAATCGAATCGAGTTATTGGTGCGGCTCCACTTTTCCCATTTATGAGATTACTCCAAAAATCATTTACATTGTTGCCAATTGGGGTAACTGCACCTATTCCTGTAACTACGACTCTTTTCATTCATTAACAATTTGAACTGCAAACTTCCATATTTTCGGTGAATTTAACCAACGTGTTGCTATTATTCACATAAAATTAATATTTTGTTAATAATGAAATTTGTTTTCTTTTGAAATAAAAACAAAAAAAAAGGCTGCAAAGTATTAAATATTAATATTTTGCAGCCTGTAAACCTTGTGTTTGTTTAATTAATTAGTCTTTAATAAATTCAGCATTACTCAATATCTGTATTTCATCACCAATTATTGTTTCGGGTGTAGTAGTGCCAATGCCAAAATCTTTGCGTTTCAACAATCCTGTAATTTTAAAACCTGCAACTGTTTTTTTATTATATGGATGAATTGCAGTCCCTTTAAATATTACATCAAGTTCAATAAATCGGGTAACTCCATGCATAGTAAGGTTGCCCTGAAGTTTATAGTTTTTTTCGTCAACTTTTTTGAATACCATACTTTTAAAATTGATGGTAGCATACTTGGCAGCATCGAAATAATCGGGACTTTTTAGGTGGTTGTCGCGTTGTTCTGAATGTGTATCAATACTGTTTACATCGGCAGTTACTTCGATTACAGCATCAGAGAAATCGGCATTAGTTGATGTTAATTTAATATCGAAAGTTTTGAAAAAACCATCCACTTCCGATACCATAAGGTGGGTTGCAGTAAAACCAAGCTTAGCATGCGATTTGTCTAATGACCAGTTTTGCGAATAAAGTGAAGCTGTTAAAAACAGAGCTGCTACAAATAATGTTTTTGTTCTCATCTTTGAAATTTTAAATTAATAAACTAAAATTTTTATATATCTAAATCGAATTATATACAACATACTATATATTTAAGTCACAAGTCAATTATCTTGTGACTTGAATCTTTTTATATTAAATCTTATGTCTAACAACTAATACTGAAACAATATTTATTACAGTTATGTTCAAAAAAAAATTACAAAAATTTTTGGACAAAAGTTTTAAGGCTTGAACAACCTAATTTTTCGAGAAATGCATTTTCGGCATCCTGAAACAAACTATTGAGATGGTTTTTTATTTGTATTCCAATAGGACAATTCAAATTAGGTTCATTCTTAACTACATTAATCAACGATCTGTCACTTACTTTTTTATATAAATCTGACAAAATTATTTTTTCGGGTGCAATTGCTAAATAACAACCTCCATTTTTACCTTCTTTACTACCAATATAACCTACTTTTTTTAATAGCGATAATTCTTTACGAACCAAAACAGGATTTACATTTATACTACTAGCAAGGTATTCAGAAGAGATTAATTCTTCTTTAGTCAAAGCAAGAATTGTAAGTATATGAATATTAAGAGAAAATCTACTACTGTTCATTCTGTAACAATTGTAATTACAGTACAAATTTGAGTATTTTTTTTTATTAAATAGGAAAAAAATTACTTTTGGATTAAAAATAAACAAACCATTAGTATAAAGAAAATAAATGTTTGGATTTCGAATAAAATATTTTTTACATTTTACGATATTGGCAATTTTTTTCAATATTGGAATAGTTAAACCCTCAAGCAAAGATTTTTTTTTCGAGAAAATTACTTCAAACAATGGAAGGTCGTTTGGTTGGATTACAGGCATTACAACAACACCCGATGGCTATTTATGGTTTTCGACCCGCAGCAATGGTCTTATTAGATATGATGGTTACAACTATAAAACCTTCAAAAAAGATTCGAAAGATTCGACTACCAATTTACTTGCCGATATAACCTATTTGTATAAAGATCAAAAGGGTTTAATTTGGTTGCGACATTTTGACCAATTAGGTGTATTTGACAACAACAGAATTTCGAATAAATACCAAACCATTACAAAAAGCAACTTCCTTTTCAATACGAAGGTAATTGAAGACCAACAAGGCTATTATTGGATTGGGCCTACCAAAAAAGGATTAATTCGATTCGATCCAAAAACAAACACAATTGAAATATTTAACGGAGCACCCAGTCCGTACGAAAATAACTTTAACGATCTTTCAATTGATAATCAGGGAAATATTATAGTTGTTTACCCAAATGGAATAAGTAAGTATAATTTTCAGAAAAAAAGCTTCAAATTTATCCCTGTCGAATTTGAAAAAATCTTCAATTCATCTGAGGTTTCATATCATATTGTATTATTGCCAAACAACGACCAAACAATGTGGATAGGCACTATGCATGGCTTAGCACTTTATGACCTTAAAAATAAAAATTACAAACTATTTAAAAATTCAACAACAGACACAATACTTACAAGCAATTTTGTTATTTGTCTTTACAAAGACCGTCAAAATCGTATCTGGGTTGGAACCGATAAAGGTTTGAATATAATAGAGCCAGACCATAGTGTTACAAAAATTGAAGCTTCGACTCAGAATGGATTGTACAGCAATTTCATATTTAGTATTTATCAAGATTTTTCGAACAATATATGGGTAGCTACACAAGAAGGACTCAATAAATTGAAGAAAAACAACTTTATAAAATACCCGCTCGAATGCCAAATAAACAGTGATATAATGTTGGTAGAAGATCGCAAAAACAGCATTTGGTATACCGGCAACAACAATGAATTGTTTTTTTATGAATACCATAAAGGAGCACGTCAAAAACACACAGTTTATATTCCGGGATACAAAACCAGAGCTGGGCGAAAAGATGAACTCATATACAACGATATATGCAACGAAGCAGGTTATATTTGGTTGTTATACGAGAATAAACTCATTGGCTTTAATAAAACAAATAAACAAACTGATCGCATAGTTTATGTAAATGCTGTGTGTAAAGGCAACGATAGCATACCTAATAAACTATTTACTATTGAAAACGACCAACGAGGAAATCTATGGATTAGCAGTCTAAGCGGTATACATTGTTATAATATTAAAAAAAATATATTTACTCAATTCTTTGAAATAAAGCAGCAATGGGATGAACTCTATGAAATTGACATAAATTACATAAAATCATCGACAATCGATACCAACAACGATATTTACTACCGGACAACAGATAAAATATTAAAACTAAATAAAAGTGCAAATAAAATTGAGGAATTATTCAAATTTGAAAACGAACACAACGATATTGAAAAAGGGAATCTGAGTATATACAACAAAGGAAAATTGTGGTTTGCCTCCTTGCCCGATTTCTATAGTATAGACTTAAAAAGCCTCAAAATAGAAAAATATAGTTTCCCATCGGCAAATGAAATCAGCTATTGTAACCTTGTAACAGACTCGTTAAATATATGGGTATATAGCAATAACGGATTGTATCGTTACAATCGAATATCGAATGAATACAAGAGTTATTTTTACAACGATGGTTTACCCGACAACATCATCAATGGTTTGGTTGTAGTGAATCCACAACAAGTATGGTTAACAACCAGTAAAGGTTTAGGCAATTTTAACCCCAGAGACGAAAGTATTTCGACCTTTTACACACAATTCGACAATCAGAGCTATTCGTTTAAAGCATTCCCCAGAAGACAAACCAACAATAAAGGCGAATTGTTTTTTTACACCGACAATCACTTTTTATACCTCAATACCGATAGTTTCAACCGGCACATTCCACAAGTAACAATAACCCGTATCGACCTGTTTGGCAACGAAATGCCCTTTGATTCAACTTTTTTCAAAGAGCACAAATTAAAACTAAAATACAATCAAAATTCATTAACATTTCATTTTTCGGCACTCGACTATACCATGCCCGAAAAAAACCGATATGCTTACCGTTTGGAAGGAATCGATTACGACTGGCATTACACCGATGCCAATAGTCGTGTGGCAACCTATACAAATCTTTCGCCCGGCAATTATAGTTTTACAGTTAAAGCATGTAACAACGATCTTGTTTGGAACGAAAAAGGGACTAATTTTACAATTAATATAACCCCGCCATGGTATAAAACCATATTTGCGTATATCATGTATGTTATCGCACTAGTTTTTTCACTATATACCTTTATTAAATTACGTGAAAAACAACTTATTAAAGAAAAAAGCATACTCGAACAGAAGGTTGTAGAAAGAACCAAAACCATAGCCGAGCAGCGTGATGAGCTCGAAGAACAAAAGAAAGACATAACCGACAGTATTAATTATGCCCGTCGCATTCAAACAGCAATGCTCCCACCCGAATGCCTTTTTGAACAATATTTTTCTGAATTCTTTATTTTGTATCGTCCGCGCGACATAGTGAGTGGCGATTTTTATTGGATGATCGAAAAAGATAAAAATATTATAATAGCTGCTGCCGACTGTACTGGTCATGGAGTACCTGGTTCGCTCATGAGTATGTTGGGTATGGCTGCATTAACCGAAATAGCCAGTAAAACGGAGCAAATTAATGCAGCAGACATACTTAATCAACTGAGATATAAAATAATTTCATTACTTCGTCAATCGAACGACCGACAATCGACCAAAGATGGAATGGATATTTCTATTTGTGTTTATAACCCCGAAAAACTAAGCATTCAAAATGCCGGGGCATTTAACTCAATTTACATAATGAAAGGCAATGAGTTGAGTGAAATAAAAGCAGATAGAATGCCTATAGGAATACACGAAAGGAACGAAAAGTTTAAGAATAACGATATTTGTGTATCAAAAGGAGACACCATTTATATGTATTCCGATGGATATGTAGATCAGTTTAATGGCGAAACCAACGAAAAATTCAAATCGAAACGTTTTCAAGAACTTATTAAAAAGTGTCATCCATTAACCATGAAAGGTCAATATACTGTATTTGACACTACTATGACCGAATGGATTGGAAATGGAGAACAAATAGATGATATTATGTTGATTGGGTTTCGGATTTAATTTTTTTTTGTACTTTTATTTTCAATAAAAAACCCGAATCATGAGAAAAGAATTTCTTATTGCAGCATCTATTTTTATATTGATAAACAGTGCCTTTTCGCAGAGCGATTTTGAAAAATTTGAACAAGAACGCAAGAACGAAATGGCCAAAATGAGTTCAGAGCAAGCAAACTGGGAAAAACAACAAAAGGAAGAATTTGCCAAGTTTGTTAAAGAGCGCGAAGCCTACATTCAAAAGATGGACTCTGAATTTACTGCATACATTGCAAAAGAATGGGTCAGTTTTAAATCGTTTAAGAACCCATCGCCGGTAAAACCCAAGCCTAAAGATCAGCCCAAAATTACTGTTGCAGCTCCATCGAGCCAAAGCACCATAGTAAAAACCGATAAAGTCAATAAACCAATTACTGTTGAAAACAATCTGCCGGTATTGTCGAAAGCAGAGCCCGAAAAATTTGCAAAAAATGTTTCGCAATTTACATTCTATGGAACTCCAATTTCTATTGAGTATGATAAAAAGATTGTTCCAGTCGTAAATGCCGAAATTTCTGAAACAGCAATTAGCGAAGCTCTAAAGAAATATACTCCCACCTACTACGGAAACCTCATAAACGAGTTGAGTTATTATAAAAATAAAATGAATCTTAACGACTGGGGTTATTATCAGTTAGTTAAACAATTTTCGGAAGCCACCATGAAGAAAACTGGCAACAATTCAGTGTTTCTTACTTGGTTTGTACTTCTAAAGTCCAATTACAGGGCGAAATTGGGAGCTGCAAACCAACAATTAGTATTGTTACTTCCTTTTAAACAAGAAATATACGGCAAACCCGGTGTAGTGATTGACCAATTAAAATTTTTTGCTATCGAAAACAAAGACCTAAACAGTATCGTCACCTACAAAAACGATTTTCCGGAAGCTCGACGAATACTCGATTTGTCGATAAACTTACCGATCTACCTGATGCCCGATATGAAAACCAAAAAATTAGTGTATGAAAAAGACACTTTAAAGCTCAGGTACAATGCCAATCTTGTTAATTTTTACAAAGACTACCCCCTCACCAACCTCGATGTTTATTTTGGAGCTCAATTGTCGGAAGTTACAAGAGAATCGATCGTAGGAAATTTTGCGAAAATAACCAAAGGACAAGACGAAAGCGATGCCATTGCAACAGTGTTGAAGGTTATACAAGATATACCCTACCAAACCGACCAAGAACAATTTGGTTATGAGAAGTTTATGTTTCCAGAAGAATTTCTTAGCTACCCATCGGCCGATTGCGAAGACCGTTCGATTACTTTCTCAGCAATTATTCGCGAGTTACTAAAATCGCCGGCTATTGGTCTCGAATATAGCGACCATGTTGCAACAGCTGTGAAGTTTAAAGAACAACCCAAAGGCGATTTTATAACATTTAACAATACACCCTATACCGTATGTGACCCTACATATATGGGAGCCCCTATTGGTATGTCGATGCCCAAATACAAAAACGAAACGGCAAAAATAGTAGTTCCCGAATTGTTGAGTCTTAATGCCAAAAGTAAAGAGCTCATCTGGGCCGATTTAATGAATCGCGGAGCCAACCGAGGTAGCAACAGTAGCGATATTGCATTCGATCAAGCCGGAAATGCCTATGCTACAGGATATTTCAACGATTCGCTTAAGGCACATACACTTTTTCGTTCGGTAGACAAAAGCAACGATTTGTTTGTTGCCAAGTACGATCCAAAGCAAAAGCTTGTATGGATAAAAACCTTTGGAGGCAAAGGAAACGACATAGGCTTCAATATTAGACTCGACGACCAAAATGCTATTTTAATATCGGGACTTACCGACAATGAAATACAATTCGGCAACGACAAAGTACAAGTGAAAGAAAATAACGATGTATTTGTAGCCAAATTATCGACAGAAGGTAATCCAATGTGGATAGAAGCATCGGGTTTGCAAACCAACAAACAAGCCGACAACAATGTATTTACATCGAACTTCTCGTCGCAAGGTCAATTGAAAAACATGCGAATTTTACCTGAAAACGAAATTTACCGCGACTTTGGCATATCGCTCGACCCCGCCAATGGCGATGTATTCTTTACCGGAAGCTTGCTTGCCAATGGAAGTCTTAAAAATAAAGATATAAAATACAACGACTATGCTGCATTCGATATACTCAGTCTGTACAAAGACGAATCGTCAAAATTAATTGCTCAACAGTATCACAAGTCACTCATTGGTATAGTGGCTGTAATGAACCTTATCAACAGTACCGAATTGACCGTACCTGGCAACAAAGTACAAGAACTAATTAATAAATACAACCCTGGATTTAAAACTTCGAACAAAGAAGTTTATGACAATTTGGGTAAAGTTGATTTTATAAAAAACAACAAAGGTATAGTCGTTATTCGCTCAAAAACTGGCGACCCAGTCAATTTTTCGTATATGAAAGTTTCGAATCAATCAAAAATACGCATCTTTTCATATAATACCGGTAATACCCAAGTAGAAGTACTAAATGGAATAAGTGTTGGTAAATCAATTATTTGGTACAACCTCAATTTCATAAAAATGATGAAACAATCGGGCGAACTTATATTCGATTACGACAATAATCACTCTCAGAAAAAGGTCGATGTTAAGGAATTGTTGGAATAATGAATAAATCGACCAAGCTTAGTATTCATGATAAATTTCCATTAACATGTTCTCGATCGGGCACTTGCTGTCATGGAAAACTTGTATTGCTCAACCCTTGGGAGTTGGCATGTATAGCAAAAGCCAAGAAAGTTACAACAAAAAAGTTTGCCGAAAAAAACTGTAATTGGGGAGGAATTCAATTACGATTTGACGGAAAATATTTGTGGCGAAAACAACCATCGTGTAGTCAATATATCGAAAACATTGGATGTAGTGTTTATTTGGGTCGTCCACTATCGTGTCGTTTATATCCGCTTGGTCGACAAATACAGAGTAAAGAAGTACACTATATTTTTCAAGGCAGTGAATTTCCTTGTTTGAATGGATGCCCCGAGGTTGCTAAATTGCCACAATTGAGTGTAGGGAAATATCTTGAAGAACAAGCTGCAAGTAAGTTTGAAAAGGCGCAAGATGAATATTTAGGGCTAATGCAAGATATTGCCGATATGGCATTTGTGTTTCTTCTCGAAACAGGTTTAGCACAATCGGGCGATACGAAAACCCTATTACTTTGGAAAACTATGGGCAACGAAACTCCTGAGGCTCTATCTAAAAGAATTGGGAACGAATGGATGAATTGTTTGATGCTGCCAAAAATAAACGATGACGTTGAAGATCCGATTTTATTTGTTGAAAAACATAAAGAAATTCTTCAATTAAATATCCATGAAAAATATGGTAATACACAATCAAACATAGAATTTCATGAAGCATCTGTTTTAATAATGGGACTAGCTTTACAACTAGCTCGAAGCATCGGAGCCAATCCCATAACACTTGGTGAACATTGGATTGATGCCGCAATAAAACATGGAGCAAAAATTTGATGATCGAGAATATTTTAAATTGGCTTATCTGGTTCTTTAACACGAACCGATTTTTGCCAAACAAGCATTTCGCGGGCATGACGAAAAAGTTCTTCAGCCATTTCGGTATTGCCGGCTTTTTTTATACACTCAGCATAAAACCTTAGTGTAGAGGGTGCATGAACGTCTTGAGCTCGAAGTAAAAACACAGGTTCTTCGTCAGGAATTTTTCCGGCATTATCGACAATTCGCTCGTTATAATCTTTTCGGGTAAAACGCATAAATTTATTTTTCTTAAATACAAAAATAATTGAAAATGACAAAAATATAGCTCATAATGCTTTAATTGCTATAAATGAACCAAAAAAATATATCTTTGCTATAAATGTTATTAAAACGCGAATTACAAAATACCATATCAGGAAATAATGAAGTTTAGGTATGGAAACTTTATCCAAACAATCAACTACTACATTAGAAAAGAAAAAATGCAATATCAGAACTTGAAGAGCAATAGCTCGTCAAAGCACATGAAACAAAAATACTAAACAAACTTTATTATCTAAAGTTTGTTTACCAAATAAGATCTCGTAAATTACAAATATGTTTAATGACCTTTTGTCGAAAAACAAATTTACTACCCACGATATAGTTTCACTTCTCAATGCAGAAGGAGATGATGAAAAACTATTGTTAGAAACATCGAGAAAGGTAAAACTGCAATATGTTCAAGACAAAGTGTATTTCCGTGGATTAATAGAGTTTTCGAATATATGTCGAAAAGACTGCTTGTATTGTGGCATTAGAAGCAGTAACTCAAATTTGAGTCGGTATTCATTGACTGATGATGAAATTATTGAGGCTGCTCAGTATGCTTACAATAAGAAATTTGGTTCTATTGTAATTCAATCGGGCGAAAACACCAGCAAAACATTTGTAGATCGAATTGAAAGACTTTTAAAAAGAATTTGCGAACTCACTCATAATCAACTCAGAATAACCCTCTCTCTCGGCGAGCAAAGCCGAGAAACCTACAGACGATGGATGGCTGCTGGCGCTCAAAGATACCTTCTTCGCATCGAAACATCTAACCCAGAACTGTATAGAAAACTTCATCCCGACAACGAACTACATAGTTATAATACACGTCTCGAATGCCTTTCGAATCTAAAAGACTTGGGCTATCAAATGGGAACAGGAGTAATGATTGGGCTACCGTTTCAAACAACAACAGATTTGGCCAACGATCTGTTATTTATGCAGCAATTTGATATCGACATGGTGGGTATGGGCCCATATATAGAGCATATCGACACCCCATTGTATCAATATAAAGACACCCTACTTCCTTTGCAAGAACGCCTTAGGTTGACCTTCAAAATGATATCTATACTTCGAATTATGATGAAAGACATCAATATAGCATCGACCACAGCCTTGCAAGCAATTGACAAATTGGGACGCGAGAAGGCATTGAAAATAGGCGCCAATGTAATTATGCCCAATATAACACCCGGTTTGTACCGAAACAACTACAAATTGTACGACAACAAACCCTGTACCGATGAAAATGCCGACGACTGTGTTAGTTGCATGGAAGTAAGGGTATCGTTAGCCGATGGTGAAATTGCCTGGGGCGAATGGGGCGACTCGAAGCATTATAGTTCAAAATATTAAATTTGAGACACTTTGGGCAATGAAAAATAAAAAGTACACCCCTTGCCTTCTTCGCTTTCGAACCACAACTGCCCACCATTTTTTTCAATATAATCTTTTGAAATAATTAGCCCTAAACCGGTACCTTCTTCAAAATTGGTACCTTTAGCAATATACTGTGTTTCTATGCTGAGCAGTTTATTTGAGTATTCTTTGGGCACTCCAATTCCATTGTCGGTAACCGATAATATAACTTGTGTTTGTCCAGAATTAATTTCAACGATAATTCGACCATTTTCAAAAGTAAATTTTATAGCATTGAGTAAAATATTTCGAAAAACCGTTCGTATCATCTCAAAATCAAAATATGCCAATACATCTGTATCTATTTGATTAATAAGTAACAACGATTTTTTACGAATTAATTTATCGGCATAAAATAACTCTTCATTGACAAGTCCGGACAATGAGTTGAGCTTTTTATTTACAACAATTTGCCCTAATTGCGCACGCGACCATATATTCAGGTTTTCTAATAATTTAAATCCCTTTATTGAGTTTTCTTTAAGTGCAGCAATTAATATTTTTTTCTTTTCTTCGGGCAAAGTATCCCATTTTTCATTTAAGAAATCGGTAACACCAATAATATTCACAAAAGGGTTTTTTATTTCATGCGCTACAATGCCGAAAAACTTATCCTTAGTCATACTCAATGATTCTAATTCTTTTTGAGATTCGAAAAGTTTTTTATTTTTTTCGACCAGTACGTAGTACAATTTTCTACGTGCTTTTGAATCGGTCAATAATACCAAAACTAAAGCAATAGCTAGTATTATTAAAAATATAAATAAATAAGTAATGTTGCGTTGAAAAGCATTTTCTTTACTTTTAAATAAATTCTCATTCTTGAGTTTTTCTATTTCACGTTGTTTTGCTTCGGAGCTATAAATACCCTGCATTTGAGCTATCTTTGAAAGCCTGTCTGATTGATTAATTTTTTTCAAAATCAAATTGCTTTTCATTAAATTTGAATACGCTCGTTTGTTGTTCAATAAAATTGAGTCGATTTGTGCTAATAGATAGTACGATTGCTCTTCAATTCTATACAAATTATGCTTTTGAGCTAGTTTAAGACACTTATCTATATTACTTTTTGCAATTTCAATCTTTTTTTGTTGAATATATATTTTAGCAATTTGAGTGTGTAAATACCCTATTTCACTGATAGAAAGTAAGGAATCTTTTTTCAATGCCTTTTCAAATTGGTTAAGAGCCATTGAATAATTACCAATATTTAAATTGGTTTCTCCAATACCAATTTGAACTTTAATAATACCTTTCTGATTATTTGATTGCGAAAAAAATAATTCTGCCACTTTAAAATAGGCAAATGCAGAATCTAACTGATTTTCTTTACTAAGAACCAAAGCTAAGTTGTAAAGAATTTCGGGTTCATATTTATTTTCATTTATGAGTTTAATATGATAATATGCGCTGAAATACGATTTCTTTGCAGATTCGGTATCGTTATAATAAAAGTAAATAGTTCCTAAGTTGTTTAAACATTGAGCCAGTCCAAGAGTGTCTCCTCTAGATTCAAATATTTTGTATGCTTTTAAGAAATGAAATAAGGCATTGTCGTACTCGTCAATACTTAAAAGAACTTTTGCATAATGGTAGTGCGATTGAGCAATAAAATCGGATTTTTGAGTCCTATTTGCCAATACCATCAATCGATTTGAATAGTCAAGTGCTTCGGTAGTTTGATTGGGTAATAGTTTATCGATTAAATTACTATATAATTGAAATTCAACACTATCATTAATTTGGGCAATGTTCAATTCATCAAACTCCTTTGATAAAGAATATAAATTTTTGCATGAGAAAACAACAATGAAAAAGAATACTATGAATGCTAAATTTGACTTCATATTTCCGATAAGCTTATTCTTATCTAAATATAGAAAAAAAACTTATGAATACATCATTCAATTGAAAGAATTTTTTGAGTATTCTCTGTGATTTTAAATCTATTATCGATCCTATGCCCTACGACCCAAACTATTTTCCCCGCCGATTCGACAATCCATGTTTTTTCTTTCTCAACAATCGACAATTTGGAGTCGACAAAAAAGTCGCTAAGTTTTTTGAATCCAGACATTCCGAGGGGTTGAAAATAATCTCCATTTTGCCATTTTCTAAGTATTAATGGGAATTCGAGCAAATCATAATCGACCGATGCAATTGTTTTTTGTTTTGGAATTGTATACTCATCGGGAGTGTACAATTTGAAAACTAATTTTATTGGTTCATGTATAGCCTTTTCAATATTTTCAATATAATATTTCTCAGACACAATATTATCGATAGGTATAACAATTAATTGAACCCTATCGTGTACCATTTTGTGGGTATTTGACAAAAACACTTGACCCGAAATACCATTAATGTTTTCAAAAATATCGGCACATTGTTTACTGGTAAATCCATATTGATGTATCAGTTCGTATAAAATTGTTTCGGGGGTTTGGGTATTTTTAATTTTTTCGATCTCGATATATACTTCATCGCCATTTATTTGAACGAATGTTTGTCGGTACTGGTCAATAGTTTCTGCATAAATAAGGGCAGCATCGTTTAAATGTTGAATAGTGTGATATATATTATCAAGGCTATGTTCGTTTATTTCGTTGAGCAATGGCATTAATTCGTGCCTTATTTTATTTCTCAAATACTTAGTTTGGGTATTGCTCGAATCTTCTCGATATTGTATATTATAAAAATGAACATACTCAACAATCTGTATTCGAGAAGCAAAAAGCAAAGGACGAACAATATTTTCGTTTTTCATTGGAATACCCGCTAGACCTTTAATACCAGTACCTCGAAGAAGATTAATAAAGAAAGTTTCTGACACATCGTTGCGGTTATGCGCTATAATGGTAAAGCTATAATTATTGGCCTTTCTAATGGTATCGAACCAGTTATACCTAAGTTGTCTGGCTGCCATTTGAATACTTATTCCATATTCATTTGCATATTCTTGGGTATTAAACCTTTTTGAATAAAAAACGAGTTTTTTTTCATCAGCCAGTTGTTTAACAAACGCTTCGTCGCCATCGGATTCTGCCCCTCGGAGTTGGAAATTGCAATGTGCAACTGCAACATTATAACCGCATTGAATAAGCATATTGAGCAAACAAACAGAGTCTACTCCCCCACTTACAGCCACAAGCAATTTGTCGTCGACTTCAAAAAGTCGATTTTTTTTGATGTATGTCGAAAATTGATTTAACATATTTCTGCATTTAATGCTTCGAGCATAGATTGTGCCTTTAAAAGACATTCGTCATATTCACTTTGCGGATTACTCATCGAAGTTATGGCACTTCCTACATGGAAAGATACATATTTTTTTGTTTGGTTGTACACGATACTTCTGATTACCACATTAAAATCGAAATCAAAATCGGGCGAAATATATCCTAAAGTACCAGAGTATATACCCCTTGCCGATGGTTCAAACATATTACTTATTTCAATGGCTTTAATCTTAGGAGCACCGGTCATAGAACCCATTGGGAATGTTTCTTTTGCCATATCGACCCAATGTATTTGTTTATCGACTTGGCACGAAATGGTCGAAATCATTTGGTGAACCTTGGAAAAGGTATAAATTCCGCATTGTTCATCAACTTTAACTGTGCCTTTTTGGGCTATTCGCGACAAATCGTTACGAACCAAATCAGTAATCATTATATTTTCGGTACGTTCTTTTAAGCTATTTTTCAGAATACTTGTATTCATTGACGATGAAAGAGTGCCCTTGATTGGTTGCGATACCAACCTGTAACCTGTTTTTGAAAGATATCTTTCGGGACTCGAACAAAGCAAGTAATTGCTGTCTATCTTGTAAAACGCTGAAAATGGAGAAGGAGAAAGTGTATTGAGTCTCAAATACGCATCAACAGGGTCAATTTCAACATTGCTATTATAAAACTCGATACAGTAATTGGTTTCGTATAGGTTTCCTCTCGAAATATGTTTTTTTATTTTCTCGATCGATTCTATATATGCTTCTTTTGATACATTGCATTTAAGATGAATAGATTTTTGGGGATGTGCATGTCCAAATGGTTTATTAGCTTTTTCACAAAGCAAATTAATAAAATATTCATTTGCTAGTTCGGGCAAATATTCGACAGTAATGCAGTTGTCGATAAAATATACTACATAAATAGGTTTGAAAAAATAAATTATCGGGAAAAAAGAATTTGAAACAAGCGGAGCTTCAATACATTCTGTTTCAGTGTATAGTTCGTAATTGAGATGTCCAAAAATCCAGTCGTTTGATTGATTCGAATATTTTTTCAAACTATCAAAAATCCCAACATTTGTTGATATTAATTCTGAATGCTTTCCAAAAGCAGCTAACCAATCGTATTTTGTTTGATATAGCTCAGATACATTAATGTTGAATTGTTTGTTTGAATTTAAAAGTACAAATGGGTCGAATAACTTACTCATTGCAATAATTCTTGCAAAAGCATCGTCTGATGAAATATTTTCTATTATTATTTTCTCTCGCATAAAAAAACGCAAAGCGTTAAAGCTGCAAAGATATACAATCAACGATTATATACTTTGCGACTTTACAACTTTGCGATTAAACAATAAGAAAATAAATTATTTCTTGCTCAAATATTCCGAAACACCAGCTTGAGTAGCTTTCATCGCTTTTTTGCCAGGTTTCCAATCGGCAGGACATACTTCGCCGTTTTCTTCGTAAAACTTGAGAGCATCAACTATACGCAATGCTTCTTCAATACTACGACCGAGTGGCATATCGTTTACTACCTGATGACGAACAACACCAGCTTTGTCGATAAGGAATAAACCACGGTAAGCCATTGGAGTACCTTTAAATACGGCTTCTCCATTTTCTTCGAAATCGTAGCTACCAGCTAGAACATCGTAATTTTCGGCAATGGTTTTAGATAAATCTGCAACCAATGGATATTTTACACCTTTAATACCACCATCGAACTGTTCGGTTTGCAACCATTTCCAGTGCGAAAATTCAGAATCGACCGAGCAACCAACAACAACAGTGTCGCGTTGTTCAAACTCTTGTAATTTGTCCTGAAATGCAATGATTTCGGTAGGACAAACAAAAGTAAAATCGGCCGGATAGAAATAAAAAATCACGTATTTCTTACCTATGTATTGCGAAAGCGAGAAATTTTCAACTATTTCGCCTCCGTTTACTACCGCTTTTGCCGAAAAGACGGGAGCTTTTTTACCTACTAATACTGCCATGTTATTTATTTTTAATTTAGATTATATGTTAAAGTTAACAATTTTAATAGAAACAAAAGAAATTTAAAATGGTTCACTTGATTAAAAAAAACAATCAGTACCCAATAACCTCGGGTCTTCTAATAAAAAAGTTTTCCTGATCAAAACGACTTTCGGCTCTAATTTGAGCCATAAAGTTGTTATTTTTATAGGGTAAAATTGGATAATATGCCAAACGAAACTGAAAAGTTTTTATGACTAATCTTTCGTTTCTAATTCTAAAACCCACACCCAAACCGGTATATAATTGATTTTTAAAAATCCAATCGGTTGGTTTACCCACATAACCTAGATCAAGAAATTCGAAAAACACAAATCTGAAGTTTGCTAAATAAAAGGGAGTAAACAATACATTTTCGACATTAATTCTAAGCTTTTGGTCTCCGATTACCGAATCGCTTGTAAAACCTCTAATTCCATTTCGATCTCTTAATGTAAGAAATTCATCGTCATAACGATTAAAACCTTTGGTATATTCGATATTAAAGAAAAAACGAGTTTTAAACTGTCCTAACACTAATAAATTGGTAAACGAGTTAACTTTAAAATTTAAAATACCTTGTTCCAAGTTGTTATTATTTACAAATGAACCAGCAGCAATACTGGCATAAACATACCCAATATTTCTCACAAAATTTCCGGCCGAAAGTCTTGCGCTGTAATAGTTACGCGAATTAAACTGATTATATTCATAAGCCTGTGTAAGATTAAGCAATACACCATAAGGAATATCTTCGGTACGTCCAAAACTATATACCAAATTCATTTTCGAAAAACCCTGTCGAGATAGCCCTACGCTTGATAAATACATTAGTTTATTGTGATAATAATAAGAAGTTCGGGGTAAAATGTTTGGTCTCTTAAAAAACCGATCATTAATAAGTCCAATACTTAACGCAATATTTGATTTTGAGAAGAAATAATTATTATCTGAATTTATTTGAAACGAACGACCTATCCATGTATCAATTTTCCTATATTCCAACTGAGTATAATACCAAGGATTGTCAATAGATTTCCACCTAACATTCCCATCAAATTGCTCAAATTTAAACATACCGGCATATTTTGTAGAAGATGTATAAAAATCGCGCCAAAGCGTTAATCCATTGTTTTTATTACCAATTGCGCTATAATCGATTTGCAAATTGACAAATGAGCCGGCAATATTGTCAGTTCTGAAAAATCCATTTAATGAATTCGAAGGTTTACTTTCGGGATTCCACGAAACAAAATTACTGTTGGTGTTACCTGTACCCAGAAGATTATTGTCCCAGATTTCCACACTGCCTCGGTTCAATTCATCTATTCTTAGATCGGCACCTTGCGACCATGTGTCGCGAACCAATACCACGACATCAGCGGTATCGTTGTTAATCGAAAAGTTTTTTAAAATAATTTTTGCATCTTGAATAAACGAAGCATCGCGTAATATACGCTCGGTCTCTAACATGAGAAAACTGTTTATTTCGCCACCGACATTAAACTGAAGGTACTCTTTAATAATACTTTCGCGAGTATCGATATGGAAACGATTGCCAAATCGTTCAAGAATTGAATATACATATTGACCGGTATCGAGGAAACTCGGGCCAAAAATATTGTGCCGTGCAATTATTATTTTTCGCACCCATATACGATCGTAAATTTCATTGTTATATTCTATTGGACTTTCAGCTTTCTGAATCCTTGTGTTCGAAGGTGGTATTAAAATAATATTGTGAAGTGTTTTAGTCCAAGTATTTTTTTGGGCTTTTTGAGCCAATGAATTAAAAACAGAATCGGACTTTATACTTTTACGCAATGTAAAATCTGATTGAATTGGAACATATACAACTGTATCGATACTCGAATATATTAGTTGCGAGCCAATACTTAAATAATAATCTTTGGGTACATATATTTTATTGTATTTCACTACAGTATCTATTACTTGCGAATGCAATTGTGTGGACAATAGTAAAATAAATATTAATACGATTTTAAAGATATTTCTCACAATTTAAAAAATATAGCATTTGCTAAAATAAGAAAAGGTGCTGAAAATCTATGAATTATCAGCACCTTTTTATTCTTTTAACTTAAATATTGTTATTTTTTAGGCATTTTATATCCTCTTTCTTTTGCAATTTTCTCTAAACGTTCCTGAAAGCTCGATTTCTTAACTGGTTTCTTTTTATTCTCATTCAATTTTGCCAATAATTTATCCTCGTTAATCGAACGACGAAATACTTCGTTTTGGATTATTGTTATAAGGTTTGCAAGGAAGTAATAATATGTTAAACCAGCAGAAAAACTATTTAGGAAAAACATAAACATAATGGGCATAAGGTACGACATGGTTTTCATACCTGGCAAAGTTTGAGTCGATGATTGAAGTTTATTGCTCATGTGAACAGTAATAACAGTCGTAATGGTCATGAGCACGTTGAACAAGCTTATATGGTTGCCAAAATATGGTGTTATCAATGGTATGTATGTATCCCACGATACTATAGAATCGAAAGTAGAAAGGTCGTGTGCCCACAAGAAACCTTGTTGACGAAGTTCAATCGAAGCAGGGAAAAACCTAAACATGGCAATCAATATTGGCATTTGCAGTAGAATAGGTAAACAACCACCCAGAGGATTGACCCCAACTTTTCGATAAAGTGCCATTACAGCTTGTTGACGATCCATTGCCTTTTCGGCAGGAATCTTTTCATTAATTTCGTCGATCTGAGGCTTAAGTACTCTCATTTTTGCCATCGACAAGTAAGACTTATAGGTCAATGGAAACAACAATAGTTTAATTATTATGGTTAAAATCAAAATAATGAGACCATAATTTAAAATAAATCCATTGAGAAAATTAAAAATTGGGATAATCAAAAATCTATTAATCCATTTAATAATATTTCGGCCCAAAAATACTAACTCTTGCAATTCGTCGCCCTGTTTTTTAAGAGTTTGATAGTGGTTAGGTCCAAAGTAGAATGCTAAATTGAAATTGTTGATCTCGTTAGTACTATTGAAAGGCACTCCAAGTTGTGAGCTAAATTGTTTGATATACTTATTGTTTTCGGGCATTGGCACTTGCTTCACATTGGCATTGCTAAAATAATCGCTCGAAATAAGTACAACTGAAAAGAACTGTTGTTTGTAAGCAACCCATTTTAAACGAGTAGGAATGTTTTGTTCTTCTGTTTTAGAAGATGTTTCACTTATATTATCGACTTCATCCTGAAAATATTTGTAATACAATCCGGTATATTGATTTTCATTTTTCCATCCCTTCTCTTGTCCGGGCGAATACAATTCCCAATTCAAATCGAGTGTCGAAGTATTTTGCGAAATAAGGTTTGACATACCTACCATTTCGATTTTATAATCAACTTTGTATGAGCCTTTTTTAAGAATATAATTGTACTTGATGTATTTTTTATCGTCGATTGCTATACTCAACGATATTGATTTTGCAGTATCGTTTTCATTAAATGCAATTGTATTTAATGAATCAATATTTTTAAAATACAATTCATTTGTAGAAATTAGACGATTCTGAGCAAAGAAATTGAATCCAAATACTGTAGAATCGCCATTAAATAGAATTAAGGGCAGAGAATCGTGTGTTTTATAATTTTTGAGTTGAACTGTATATGGACGCCCACCTTTTGACGACAAGGTTAATTTTAACAAATCGTTTTCGATGGTATAAAATTCATTATTGCCGATTGCAGCTTTAGCAAATGCTCCATATTTTTCGCTTAAAATACTGTCCTTTTTCTCGGGTGCAAGCGTTGAATCGAAACTAGCAAGTATTTCTTGTTTTTTTTCTGAATTATTTTTAACTTGTTGCAAAGCATTGTGTTGTTCAACTCTTTCTATAGAGTCCTGAATACGTTGTGCTTGTTCTAAATCTTGTGGCGAAGGTTTATTGAAAAAGGTAAACATTATTAAAATGGCTCCTATTAAAATAATCCCAATAATCGAATTTCTATCCATGCGTAACTAATTATAATATGTGTTATGAATTTTTATTTTTCAATCAAATATTGACTTTTTAGACCTTTATCTTTATAAACTTTCAACTATTTCTTTCTTTCATCACTTTAACAAAATCGACAAAAAGTGGATGAGGGTTCAATACCGTGCTTTGGTATTCGGGGTGAAACTGCACACCAATAAACCATGGATGAGAAGGTATTTCCATAATTTCGACTAAGTTGCTATCGGGGTTCACACCTGTAGCAATCATACCTTTTTTCTCATATTCGTGTTGGTAATCGCTGTTAAATTCGAAACGATGGCGGTGACGTTCCCAAATTTTCGTTTCTCCATAAGCCTTTTGAGCCTTCGAATTGCGTTTCAATGCACAAGGATATGCTCCCAATCGCATTGTTCCGCCCTTTTCGGTCACCCCTTTTTGACTTTCCATAAGGTCTATTACCGGATGGTCGGTAGTGCGCTGCATTTCAGTACTATGTGCATCGGCATATCCAAGTACATTACGGGCAAACTCAATAACAGCACATTGCATACCTAGGCAAATGCCTAAAAATGGGATATTGTTTTCGCGAGCATATTTAACTGCTAGTATCTTACCTTCGATACCTCTGTCGCCAAATCCGGGTGCAACAAGCACTCCGTCTTTTTTAGATAATAATTCGGCTAAATTTGTTTCTGTAACTTTCTCTGATTGAATGCAGTCGACTTCAATTTTACATTCGTTTACAGCACCTGCATGAATAAACGATTCGAGAATAGATTTGTATGAATCTTTAAGTTCTACATACTTTCCTACTAAAGCTACATGAAGCGTCTTTTTGGGGTTTTTAAACTTGTCTAAAAATTTAATCCAGCCCGAAAGGTCGGGTTTGTGGCTTTCTTTAAGGCCAAGTTTTTTTATGGTAATTAGGTCGAGTTTTTCCTCGAGCATTTTCAAAGGCACTTCATAAATGGTACTAACATCGATACTTTGAATAACAGCTTCGGGTTCGACATTACAAAAAAGAGCTACTTTTTTACGAATTTCCATCGAGAGGTTTTTCTCGGTACGAAGAACTAAAACATCGGGCTGAATACCATTTTCGAGTAAAATTTTCACACTGTGTTGAGTAGGCTTTGTTTTTAACTCGCCCGATGCAGCAAGAAAAGGAACTAGTGTAAGATGTATTACTATAGAGTTACCATGCCCCAACTCCCATTTGAGCTGACGAACAGCTTCTACATAAGGTAAGGACTCGATATCGCCAACGGTACCACCAATTTCGGTTATCACCACATCGTAACGTAGCTTGGTTCCCAATAGTTTAATGCGACGTTTGATTTCGTCGGTTATATGTGGAATAACTTGAACGGTTTTGCCCAAATAGTCGCCTTTGCGTTCTTTGGTAATTACAGTTTGGTATATTCGACCGGTAGTAACATTGTTGGCTTGAGTAGTTTGTTCGCCCAAAAATCGTTCGTAATGCCCAAGATCTAAGTCTGTTTCGGCTCCATCGACAGTAACATAGCACTCGCCATGTTCATAAGGATTCAAAGTACCCGGGTCGACATTTATATAGGGGTCGAGCTTCTGAATAGTAACCGTATAACCTCGTGCTTGGAGCAATTTTGCTAAAGAAGCAGAAATAATTCCCTTACCCAACGACGAAGTTACCCCTCCGGTAACAAATATATATTTTGTATTAGACGACATTTTTATTAATTATTAATGATGAATGATGAATTAAAAATAAAAAATGAAAAACCTAATTCCACTTTAATAAAAAATTAGTAATTAGTCATTTGTAATTAGTAATTAACTATTCCATTTTATCAATTAACTTGATCTTAACTTCAAGTTCTTTGATTTCAACACGTGCAGCATCGATATTTTTCTGCACTTCGGCGATCATTGCCTGAGCATTTTTAGTATTTGCAAAAAAACCTATATTATTGTCCCACAACACAATATCGCTTTCTAGTTTTTTCAATCGCATAATCATTTTGTCTCGTTCGCGGTTGATCTTAACATCGGTACGCTGATTGTGAGGCATATTGTCAATTTTGTTCTTAAACTTCATCATTCGACGTTTACCATCGTCAACTTTCAAGTTGTCGAACAATTGATTAATCAGATTGCGGTATTTATTATTGATTTCTTCTTTTTGTTTTATTGGTACAAAACCAATATCAGTCCACTGGCGTTGAATTTCTTTGAGGCTTGCAAAATCTTCTTCGATATTGTCGGTCAATTGAAATGCTTCAATTTTTTCGATAATTGCAAGTTTTGCTTTAAAATTTTCTTCGTATTGAGAGTCAACAGTACTAAAATATTGCGATTTTCGGTTAAAAAACTCGTCGCAAGCTGTACGGAAACGTTTCCAAATTAGATCTGATTGTTTACGAGGTACCGATCCTATTTCTTTCCATCGTTTTTGAATATTGATAAGTTCGTCTGTTGCTTTTTTCCATTCGGTGCTGTCTTTCAGCGATTCGGCTTGAATACAAAGATCTATTTTCAGTTGCAGGTTGTTGTTGTATAACTCTTTAACATCGTTCATATAATTGCGTTTCTTGTTAAAGAATTCGTCGCAAGCTGCTCTAAACCTTTCGTATATTTTATTGTTGTCTTTCTTGGGAGCAAAACCAATGGTACGCCAAACATTCTGAAGTTCGACCATGTCTTTCGATCTCAATTCAAAATCTTTGACGGTTGCAGCTTCTGAATTGGCTATTTCCTCTGCTTTTTCGCAAAGTAATGTTTTGGCTTCGAGGTTTTTTTCTTGTTGAACTTTTAAATCTTCGAAATAATCTTGGTGTTGCTTGTTTATTTTAGAAGTAATGTCTTTAAATCTGTTCCATATTTCGTTGCGAAGTTCGTTTGGAACAGGACCAATTTCTTTCCACTGATCGTGATAATCTTGAAGTTGCTTAAACGCTTTAACAACCGATGGTTCAAGTAGCAATTCTTCAGCATTTTCGCAAAGACCAATTTTAGCTTCGAGATTTCGTTTGAGATCGAGATCGCGGAGCTCTTTATTGATTTTCAGAAAATCGTAAAAAGCTTCTACATGGTGGTTATAGCTTTTCCAAAGGTCGTTTACATTTTGCTGAGGAACAGGTCCAATGTCGCGCCAACGTTTCTGAATATCTTTAAAATGTTGGTATGTATCGTTTGTAGATTCTGTACTATTGGTCAAATGCTTTATTTCTTCAACAATCTGAAGTTTAAGTTTCAGGTTTTGAACCTTTTCGGCCTCAGCTTTTTGGTTAAGCACGGCTTTTTTATCTTTATAAACTTTCAAAAGATCTTTAAATTTTAATTCCAAAGGATCTTCGTCGGTTTTAAAATCGTCGATATTATTGCCCGTATCGACAAATTCTTTGCGTTTCAATTCGTATTCGGCCTTGTGACGCTTATAGAAATTTATTTTAATACTCTCAATGTCAGCTTTAATCTGGTCTATATCGTTTTCGTTGACCAATTTTTGAAGAAGCTCTATTAGTTGCTCCTTCGACAATTCGGAATAGTCACTGCTAGGCTGTTCTTCAATTTCAACCACTTCGCCATCGACATGTATTCCAATCACGATATCTTCGTGAGTATCGATGTGCAATGTAGATTCTAATTGATCGTTTGCAACAGTTGTATCGGCAACAGAAGCATTAGCTTCGATAGTTTGATCTGGCGTACCCGAGATTGCTTCTCCCGGTAGTTCTTCACGAACTGAGTTGTCAAGATTGTAGAGTTCCATACATTGATTTTAAATTCGGCTACGAAAATAGATATTTACCAATTAATACTCAAAGATTTTATCAAAATAATCTGCTAAAGTACTAATGAGGTAATATGCAAATGTAACAATTTGAAAATGTGAGAATGTTAAAATTTGGATTTGAAGCTATTATCATTTTACGTTCTACTTAATTCCATTTTTCTATCTTTGTTAAAAAACCATAGTAAATAGTGAAAATAAAATTTCTAGGCACTGGCACATCGATGGGCGTTCCGGTAGTAGCTTGCAAGTGCAATGTATGTATGTCGAACGACCCTCGCGATAAGCGATTGCGTTCATCGGTAAAAATTGAACTCAATGGATTAAATATTGTGATTGATGCTGGTCCCGATTTTAGAACTCAGGCGCTGCGTGCCGACATTACTATGGTCGATGCACTTTTGCTTACTCACGAACACCGCGATCATATAGCTGGTTTGGACGATATTCGTTCGTTCAACTATCTGAGTGGAAAACCTATGGATATTTATTGCGAAAGCAGAGTTGCAATGGTCGTGAGAAATGTTTTTGATTATTCTTTTCGTACTGAAAAATACCCAGGCATACCCGAAATGAACCTTATAAACATTGAAAACAAAGCATTTTTAATTAATAATACTATCGAAGTGCTTCCCATTAGAGTTATGCATAGCCAGCTTCCTGTATTTGGCTACAGAATTAATGATTTTGCCTATATAACAGACCTCAATTACATATCGGACGAGGAAAAGAAAAAAATAATTGGCGTAAATACATTGGTAGTAAGTGGTCTGCGAAAAAAAACACATATTTCGCACTATACTATGGGTGAAGCTATAAATCTTATTCAAGAAATAAAACCCAAACTAGGTCTCATAACACATATAAGCGATCAATTGGGCAAGCATGCTGAAATTGAACTTGAATTGCCTCCAAATATTCGCTTGGCATACGATGATTTGGAAATCATTAGTAATGACTAATTACAAATTACTAATGACTAATGGAAATTAAAAATTGAATGGTTTTTAATGTTTCCATCTCTTATTCGCCCATTGATTTTGTTGTTCAATAGTCAAAAAAAGTCCATGCTACAATTCGTCCAATTTTTTGACCTTGTCCCATCGAAATCGTTTTCACATTTGTTGCGCCCACTTTTTTCAAGGTATCATATATGCTTTTGAGAGTCGAATGTTTCGAAACTAAAGTAGAAAACCAAAAACAAGAAGTCGAAAATTGCACACTTTGTCGAATCGTATCATCTACAAATCGCTCCTCCCCTCCTTTACACCACAATTCTCCATTTTGCCCTCCGATATTTAAAATCAGGGTTGATGTTTTCTTTTGTTTTCTCTTTCGGGTAAGCATTCTTTTTGGGCAACATAAAAAGGTCAAAGTTTATTTACAAGTTCCTTGGTCGACAACAAACCACATGCAGCCAGTATGTCCTGTCCCCGTGAAGCTCTGAGCGTTGTTACAATTCCTTTGCGATTCAACGCTTCTTTAAAATTCTCGATAATAGTATCGTCGCTACTTTCGAAAGGTACATTGGGTACAGGGTGAAACTTTATAAGGTTGATACGGCAATCGAGTCCATTTAGAATCTTTGTAAGTTCTTTAACATGGGCTGGGCTGTCGTTTATGCCTTTAAACATAATGTATTCGAACGATACGCGACGTTGTTTCCCTAAATCGAAGTCTTTAATAGCTTTTATCACCTCATTTACAGGATATACATGTTGTACAGGCATTAATTTTCTGCGTTCCTCATCGAATGGCGAATGCAGACTCACTGCCAAATGACAGCCACTATTCTCAAGGAATTGCTTCATACCGGGTATGATACCAACCGTCGAAACTGTAATACGTTTGTGGCTCATGTTGTAACCATACTCGGCAGTAAGTATTTCGAGACTTTTCAATACATTGTCGATATTGTCGAAGGGTTCGCCCATACCCATGTATACAATATTGGTTAGCAGATCGCGTTCTGGAAGGCTTTCGACCTGATTTACAATTTCACCTACAGTAAGATGTGCCTGAAATCCTTGTTTACCCGTCATACAAAACAGGCAACCCATTTTGCAACCTACTTGCGACGATACACAAAGCGTTGCCCTGTCTTTGTCTGGAATATATGCCGATTCGATAGCCTTGTTGTTGGCGGCAGGAAAAAGATATTTCTTTGTTCCATCATTCGAAACCTGAACATTGGAGTGTTTATTTTTTAAAATTGTATATTTTTCGTTTAACAAGTTTCTGTTCTGTGCCGAAATATTGGTCATTTCATCGATAGCCGATACATGTTTTTTGTACATCCAGTCGGCTATTTGTTTGGCTGTAAAGCGCGGTAGCTTCTCGAGCAATACAAGTTGATCGAGTTCTAGGAGTGTTAATCCAAAAATATTTTGCATTTGTTTTAAAATAATGGACAAATATAAATTGAATGTTGTTTTTACTCACTAATTTTTATTAACTTTAATTCAAAATCATTAATTAACTTAACCCCAATTAACGATTTTTAAAAAAAAATATACCATTAAAAACTAGTTCGAACAAAAATGACAAACAACAAAACATGGAAAGTTCTTGTAGTCGATGATGATAACGAAGAACTAATACTTACCCAAAATATACTCGCCGATTTTAGTTTCGAACAAAAGAAACTAAACATTGTGACTTCGTTATCAATATCAGAAGCTCGAAAACAAATTTCAGAAAATCCCGATTTGGCATATATAATACTCGACGTAGCAATTGAGAAAGACCATGAAGGGCTACAACTTATATCGTTTATACGCCAGGAACTTAAAAATGAGAAAGTGCGCATTATGATTCGTACAGGTTACCCTGGCGAAGCACCCGAATCGCTTGTAATACAAAATTTTGAAATAAACGACTATGAAGTAAAATCTGAACTTACCCCTACCCGACTCAAATCGATTCTCACAACAGGTTTACGCACATTCTCACTACTTCAAAAACTTGAAGAAAGTAAAGAAAAACACAGATTTCTGTTCGACAATACTATTCAGGGAGTTGTATACCACGATTCTAAAGGTCAAATAATTGAAGCAAACCAATCTGCATCGCGAATACTGGGTTTAACAAATGACCAACTAAAAGGAAAAACACCATTTGACCCTCGATGGAAAGCAATACATGAAGATGGAAGCGATTATCCGGGCTACGAGCACCCAGTAATGATTACGCTAAAAACCGGACAACCGATAATGAATTCAATTTTAGGTGTGTTTATACCCGAAAAAGAAGATTATCATTGGATCAATATTAATTCAATCCCCAAATTTAGGGAAAACGAAAAAATGCCATACGAAGTTATTGTAACTTTCGAAGATATTACTGAAGTAAAAAACAAGACCAAACAACTGTATTTATCTAAATTACGTGCAGAAGAAAACGAAAAACAATTTCGACTACTTTTCGAAAACATGGAACAAGGTTTTGCACTTCACGAAATGATTTATGACGAAGACCACAAACCAATCGATTATCGGTTTCTGATGCTAAATAAAGCTTTTGAAAACTTAACGGGACTTAAAGCCAGTGAAATAGTTGGAAAAAGAGTAAAAGAAATAATACCCATGCTTGAACCTGAGTGGATCGAGAAATATGGCAATGTTGCCCAAACCCTTGAGTCCTTACATTTCGAGAGCTACAATGAAGCTCTAAAAAAACACTACGATGTAGTTGCCTATGCCCCTCGCAAGGATTATTTTGCAGTGATTTTTACCGATGTAACCAACAAAAAAAAATACGAGAATGAGCTACTCGAAGCAAAATATAAGGCCGAAGAAAGTGAAAAAAATCTTATGGCAACTAATGAAGAATATGAAACACTAAACGAAGAATTGTATGAAAGTAACACCAAAATTAATAACATCAATAATGAATTAATATTAGCCAAAGAAAGAGCAGAAGAAAGCGACCGACTTAAAACTGCTTTTTTACAAAATATGAGTCACGAAATACGCACCCCAATGAATGCCATCATGGGTTTTTCGGAACTAATAACTAAAAACTTCGACAATCGCCCAAAACTAGAGATCTATTCGAATATTATTATACAAAGAAGCAAAGATCTGCTGCAAATTATCGACGAAATACTCGATATAGCAAAGATCGAAGCCGGTCAACTCGAAGTTCATTTCAATTTATGTAACCTTATTGAACTTTTCGAAGAGCTTGAAATAACTTACAATGAACAAAAAAAACGTTTAAATAAACAACATATTGAATTTTGCATAGACCCGCAATGCGAATTTAAGCTAAATCAGATTGTTACAGATAGTCTTAAACTAAAACAAATACTTATAAATCTGATTGGTAACGCATTTAAGTTTACCGATTCTGGTAAAATTGAAATAGGTTGCAAACCTTATTATAGCTCACACACTTTATTTTATGTCAAAGATACCGGCATTGGTATACCCAAAGAAAAACAATCGTTGGTTTTTGAACGATTTGCACAAATTGAACAAGAAAAATCGCAACTTTATGGTGGAGCCGGATTGGGTTTATCAATTGTAAAAGGACTTGTAAAACTTCTCGATGGTAATATTTGGCTCGAATCGGAACCCGGTATTGGTACAACATTTTATTTTACAATACCTCTAAAAAGTTCTGACAATTATGATCAAACAGAAAAACATAGTTTACATTCCTATAACTTATTGCTTCCTAAAGCTACTATACTTTTAGTCGAAGACGATCACTACAATGCAATATTTATTAAAGAAGCACTCGCAAACATTGGTTTAAATATTATTCACACCAGTTTAGGATTTGAGGCACTAAATATTGTTCGCGAACAACCAATAGATCTTATACTTATGGATATAAGACTTCCCGATGTGTCTGGTTTTACTATTACAGCCATAATTAAAAAGGAAAAGCCCTATATAAAAATTATTGCCCAAACAGCCTATGCAAGCTCGGGCGATTGTGAACGTGCATTAAATACTGGATGCAACGACTACATTAGTAAACCAATAAATATTGATTTATTGTTACAAAAATTAAAACAACACTTGAGTTAAAGATAATAAACAGTTTTGCATACATTTGTTGCTTTTATAACAGTAGTATTCAAATGACAAACAACGACATTCTGCGCCGAATCAGGTTTTTATTCGATTTTTCAGACTCGAAAATGATCGAGATATTTGCTATTGCCGACTTTCAAACCAACCGGGCTCAGATAAGCAATTGGCTCAAAAAAGACGACGACCCCGATTTTCAGGAAATTACAGACACACTTCTAGCAACCTTTCTCAATGGGCTTATCGTAGACAAGCGAGGAAGAAAGGAAGGTCCACAACCTATACCTGAGAATCGTATTAATAACAATATAGTTTTTAGAAAGCTTAAAATTGCACTCAACCTGCAAGACGACGACATTCTCGAAATTCTTTTATTATCGGAGTTTCGACTGAGCAAACATGAATTGAGTGCCTTTTTTCGCAATCCCAGCCAACGACAGTTCAAATCCTGTAACGATCAAATACTTCGAAATTTTCTCAATGGACTTAAAAAACGAAATAGCTTATTAAGCAATTAAATTACAGGTAATTATATATTTACACATTGCAATTATTTCAATATTACTTTTAGATTTTCATCATGGAAAAATTTAAACAATTACAAAAAATAAAAGAGCTCTATTCAAAAGGCGAAAATATAATTCAATATCTTAAAAGCATAGGTAATAATGAATTAAATACAATAGAGGATATTCTGATTAGTTACGATTTTCAAGCTGGCTCATATATTCAGGGCTACTCAAATAACAAAGAATTTAAAGAATCTTACTGCAATGCTCTGGCAAAAATAATTGATAATATAGGTACTGTACAATCCATTATTGAAGTGGGAGTTGGAGAAGCAACAACTTTAAATACACTTATAAAAAATTTCACTATCAACCGACAAAAATGTAATTTACGAAATAACACGACGTAAATATCATATATGCAATTAATTATAAGTTCAGATTTAGCAAATTGAAAAACCTACCCCTTTGTTTTAAAACATAGATAATTGAATATTGGGGCTTTTATTT